>JAQXJB010000040.1 GCA_029008095.1 Clostridiales bacterium | reverse complement strand
TCTGAACGTAGTGAAGAATCTCCTGCGTTGGTTTTGCATTGGCAGTCACATTGCTGCGGAGATTCTTCGCACACGCTTCGCGTAGCTCAGAATGACAAGTTTTTAGGTTTTGTGGTTTATCGTTACATTATGCGGAACGTTACGGCACGGCAAGGGGCGCACCTCTGCCCTACAATGTGAAATTTTCCGCTTATGCAAAAAGTGAAAGGAAAGAAATCCACCCACGCCCGCAGGCATTTCACATTTTCACTTGCGAAGCAAATTTCACAAATCCCACAAGGGATTTATTTCGTTTATAAACCGGCGGGCGACCGATGGCCGCCCTACGGTGTAAGCGGGACAAGGCCGCCCGGGAGGGCGGCCTTGCTGATCAATGCGTCTTATAATAATCCTTTACTCTTGTTTCGTAGAACTCGCGGATTATACCCATCTTGCGGCGCTGATCCTCATCGAAGCTGGCGCCCATGACTGCCGCGGCGAAGCAGAAGCCGCCGCCGGGGGCAAGGGTATTCAGCGTCTTTTCCAGCGCCTCCATGAGCAGCTCGTCACTGCTGCCGGGCCAGGTGGCGGGGCCGGAGGAATCCCAGCCGCCGATTATGCAGAGCCTGCGTCCGTACTTCTTCTTTATGCCCACAAGGTCATTGGAGGTCTGGGCGGGATCCCAGCCGGAAATACCCATCTCCATCCAATCCTCTATCTGATCCTCGCAGCGTCCGCAGTTATGAATGGTGATATAAAGTCCGTCGTTGAGCGCCTGCTCGGTATGGCGCATATAGGCGGGCTTCAGCAGGCGGCGGTACATATCCATTGATATAAACGGATTGAGCGCTGTGGCCGTGTCGTCCGTGAGATTGATGCCCAGAAGCCGGCCATACCTGGTGTACTGCTTCTGCACCTCCATATAATAGTCGCCCAGATACTCAAACAGCGCGGCGACCTCCTCCGGCTCCTCGAACATGGCGCAGAGACCGTTCTCGAAGCCCATGAACTTCACGAGAGCCTGAAAATATCCGTTATGCGTAGCCAGAAGGATGGGATTATTGACTGGGTCGCGGTGGTCAACGTCCTTTTTGACGATCTTCTCCCAGTCCAGACCGGAGAGGTCGGGGGTCTTGATAACGTCACGCCATTTGGTGATATCGTCGAGGATATACACGCCGGGCTTGGACATGGCGCCGCCGTCGGCCTCGGGCGAAGAAACGTACTCCACGCCGAAAATGTCGAAGCCGCTGCCGTCGGGGTTTAAGCGGTCACGGTCGAAGGTGGGGTAAAAGCGCCAGTCCATCATGTTATAGCTGGGTATGTATTCCGGCATCTCGCCGGCCAGAAGCCTTTTAAAATTCTCTCTTTCAGTCATGCGTTTCGTTCCTTTATCGAATTTCCAGCGCCGCTCCCGCGCCTTTGGTAAGGCCGCGGTCGGTGAACTTCTCCTTCCAGCCGCCGATGGGGCAGTAGCTCTGGCACTTGCCGCAGTTATGGGAGGTGACGTGCTGGATGCCGGCCTGGTCGGCGGGCATTTCGAGCTGTATGTTCCATATCTCCTCGGCGGTGGGATTCTCGCTGGTTATGTAATCTGCCTTGCCGCCCAGCTTTTTGTTAAGGGCAAGCGTCGCCATCTGACATTTGTTCCAATCGAGGTTGCAGTAGGTGTAGCTCTTCTCGCCCAGAGTGCAGGTCTTGGGGTTCTTGTCCTCGCCGTACTTGCTCAGCGCGCCGGTGGGGCATACACGGGTGCATATGCCGCACTTTTCGGGGTTGCAGAGCCTGGGGCCGTCGTACATGGGGTCGGGCTCGATCTCGGCCGTGGTCAGGATAACGCCGAAGCGGTTGCGGGGGCCGAACTGAGGGGTCACCACAAGACCCATCCAGGAGAACTCGCCCAGACCGGCGGCCACGGCGCTGTGGCGGATGCTGAGCTGCACACCGTTGGTCATGGGGCCTGTGGAGAGAGGCATACCCACCTCGCCCAGCTCGCACTCGATGAACTGCGCCAGCGCGTAGCAGGCGTAGGTCAGTTCAAAATTGGGGAGCATGGCGTAGCCGTAAGTCCCCCAAAGACCCTTCAGGTCGCGGCGTCCATCCTCAAAGCAGCGGAAATTGGCCTGCACGATGCCGTCCAGCAGGCGGCGTCCGACAACGATGACTGACTTACAGCCGGGCAGCAGCTCGGTGGGATGCTTTCCTGCGGGAGACTCGGCAAAGCGGTCCACGCCCGCGATACCGCAAAGGTCCATGCCGTAGCGCTTCGCAGCGTCCTTTATCAGCTTTTTAACGTCCATCTATTCTCTCACCTCAAAATCAAATTTCGTCAACATGCAGGCGTACGCCGTTGTCTCTCAGCTTACACTGGAGGGCGGCGACGTCAAGGGCGGCGAAATCGCTGCCCAGGGCCGCGGCGGTTCCGGCAGCCTCGCCGGTAACGGCGCAGCCGGGTATTACCCGGGTTATGTCCCACATGCGGTCGGTGGTGGAAATATCGCGTCCCGCCGCCAGAAGGTTCTTGATCTCCCTGCAGTACAGAGTGCGGAAAGGCAGCTCATACACAGGGCCGCGCTTGCGCCAGTCGCCGGTCATGCCGATGCTGTCCGGGAAGTACACGCGCTCCTCGCTGTCGTCCAGCGTATACGCGCCCGCGATACGGCGGGACATGCGCACCAGCGGTATGGTGGACATGGTGACGGGCAAATAGCTCTCGTCGTCCTTGTGGTGGGACATAATGTCCTCGTACATCTTCGCGTGTACGTCCACCACCGACTTGCTCAGGGCTGCGCCGTCCACGCCGGAGAAGCGGAAATTGCCTATGCTTTCCACCTTTGCAGCCTTATACGGGTCGGCCTCGCCCGTCTGCGGCGCGGCCTTGGGAGCCTCGTCCTTATCGGGCACTACGTCGGCAAGGCCGAACATTTTCAGATGCACGCTGCCCTTGGACTGATAGTAATACCAGCCCGCCAGCGCGTTGCCGCTGCCGTGCAGCACCGTGGGCGCGCCCGCCAGATGGCAGATATCCGCGTCGCCGGTGCAGTCAATGACGGACTCAACGGCTATGGCGGAGCGTCCGGATTTGTTTTCCACAATAACGTGGGTTATGCGTCCATCCTCCACCACGGTCTGAGCCGCGAGAGTGCCGAAAAGTATCTCGACGCCCAGCCCGCTGAGCACCTGCTCCACGCGCATGGCGAAAAGATGGGGGTTGAACTGGGTCACATAGCGCTTTTGGATGCGCTCCTCCCTGCTGCCGCCCTCAAGCCATGCGCTGGGATAATTGGCCTCCGCGCCGTGCTCTATGGAGAGCTTCAGCAGCTCCTCGCCGATGCCGTATATGACCTGATTTCCCTCGCCGTCGCAGAGGGGCAGGTAGATGGTTACAAGGCCGAGGGTGGCCATGCCGCCCAGGGCGTATTCCCGCTCAAGCAGCATCACCTTTTTGCCGCCCCGGGCTGCCGCCATAGCGGCGGCGATGCCTGCTATGCCGCCGCCTGCCACCAGAACGTCGCAGGCGGCGGAAACGGGAAGCTTCCGTTCTTTTTCCATTACTTCTTTCATAGGCTCTCAGTCCTTCTTGGTAATTTCGATGTA
This sequence comes from Clostridiales bacterium, assembly GCA_029008095.1. Taxonomy (GTDB): domain Bacteria; phylum Bacillota; class Clostridia; order Oscillospirales; family Oscillospiraceae; genus RGIG6375. The sequence goes on along the minus strand of JAQXJB010000040.1, from coordinate 9,298 downwards.
GCCCTCGTCCGCGTTCACCAGCACCATGTCTCCGGTCTCGATGTACTGCATGGGGTCCTCCTCAAAATCCGTCATGGAGGGGACGTGGGCGTGGAGGGTGCAGAGAACGTTGACGGGGCTTGCCACAGTGTGAACAAAGGCGGCGGGCTTCTTTTCGCCGAAGCCGTACATCATAAAGCCGCCGGAGCCGCGGGGAGAGGGGAAAACCAGCACCTTGCCGGTATAGGGAACCATGAAAAGGGGATGGTTGCGCTCGGTGGTGCAGCCCAGCTCGGGCTTTACGTTGGTGAAGCCCTGAAGGGGCATGGGGGATACCAGCGCCTCGGCTTCAACGCAGCCGGGCCATTCGGCTCTGCCTTTTATACGAATTTTTCTCATAGCTTTTACCTCCATCCGCCGTGCCAATGCCCGGTAAGGGCAGCGTCTATACATTCATCGGTAGTGCCGTAGCATACCTGAAGCTGTTCGTTGGGGTCGGGATAGCAGCCGGTGACGTAGTTCGCCTGCTTGGCGGTATCAACGGCGATGCAGCGCACTCCCTCGGGAACGGCGCCCATCGCTGCCAGGCACGCGCCGGACATGAGCACCACGCCCGCCTTGGCGAGGATATCCACATAACCCAGGTTTTTCGCCACGTCATAGAGCCAGGGCGCGGTCATGACCCACATGGGTATCTTCACCCGCTTGCCCTCCATCTTGCGGCAGAGCAGCATAAGGTCGACCACGTTCAGGTGGGGGCAGCCCAGATAGACCATGTCAACATCGTTGGTCTTGTGATAGTTCAGGTACTCATAGGCAGCTACCAGCTCCTTCTCGCCGATGAGGGTTTCGCGCACGGGCTTCTTGCCGCCCAGCGCCCACTCAACGGTGGGAGCCTCGGGAGTGCTGCCGGGGATATGATACATGGGTACGCCGCCGCCCGTATGAATGGCGGAGTTCAGCTTCTGAAACTGGGTGGTGGTGGGCTTGGCGGTGCCGGTGAGAACAGGCACGTCGCAGTGTACGTCGCAGCCCACGGCGTAGCCGAACACGTCCCATTCAAGGTCGGTCTGGATGAGGCGGTCGGTCTTTACCAGAACGCTGCCGTAGCGGTTCTCGGTAACGTGCATGCCGTAGTAGGGCGCCTTGCCGAGGAAGCAGGTGGCGAAGGAGCCGTCGAAATTGGTGCGCGCGCCGAGGACGGCGTTGCAGTAGGGTATCTGGGAGCTTTCAAACCAGGAGCAATGCTGGCCGATGCTGGGCCAGTAGGTCATAGTCAGGTAGTTGGCGCAGGAATGGGTGGTCATCATGCCCATCTTGCGCATGAGGGACATCATGTCCTCGTGCAGAGCCTGCTCATGGAACTTGGGATCGTCCTGACGAACGCCCGCCTTGCGGTAGGAGCAGACATTGCAGCTCTCCCAGCCATGTATGGGAGCCTGCTCCGGGAAGGGCGATTTATTGGCAAAGGTGGGTATCTTGAAATGTCCGCCGGCGGCTACCAGCTCCTCAAGATCCTCCTTGCTGAAGCCGTAAAAAGAGGAAAGCTCGTTGCCGGGGGTATGGAAATCGCCCGTGCCGTCAAGGTCTATCAGACGGTCGGCGCCGGCTATCTGGGCCATTTCCACTATGTACTCCATGCATATACGGGCTACCTTGCCTTCCTCGCCCTGAAGGATCCGTTTTTCCTGGTCGGTCAAATTTACGTTGATCACAGCAAACCTCCTGTTTCTTAAGTCAGGGCAGCGCAGCCGCCCGAAAATCAGCCTGCGAAAACCCAGTCTTCGCAGTAACAATCATATAGTAAAATAATACTACACATTTTTTATAAACGTCAATATCTTTACCCTGCTGAGCGTTATGAATTCTCGGTTTTTGCCATAACCTTTTAGTAATGTCAACACCGCCGCTGTATTACTCAAAGCAGGAGAGTTTTCCGGGGTCGCTGGGAAAGCTCTTCAGAAAATCCCGGACGATGGTCGACTCATTGCTGCCCTGCCACGCCGCGTCCAGCGTATGTATGACCCGCCGGTCGGGGAAATCGAAATATTTGATGGTCTCATTGGTGGTCTTTGAAAAATATCCGCTGATGGCCATGCCCTTTCCGCTGCTCAGCGCCCGCAGGAGCGAGGCGAAGTTGGGCACGAGGCGGTATTCCCGGGGCTCGAAGCCGTAATTCTCCTTAAAATCCTTCATGGCGTAGTTCTCCGCGTTCTCGGAGGAGAGGGGCATGCCGTAAAATATCTCGCCGTCCAGCATTTCCTTGGTGAGCCTTTCGGCCTTCGCCAGAGGGTTATTCACCGACATGGCGATAAACGTGCGGCAGTTGCACACGGGCTTATGAAGGACGGACTTCATAATATCGCCGGTGAGTAGGAAGCTGTGCATAAAGGCCACGTCTACTTCGGCATAGGACAGCGCACGCTTCAGCTCCAGAAAATCATAGAGCGTCTCCTCGAACTCGATTTCGGGATGCTCGTCCTGATAGTTCTTGATAAAGGCCTTCAGCTTATCGTAGTCGCTGCTGGAATCAAAGGTTGATGGATAGCCTATACGTATTTTGGCCTTATTTGCCGCGCTGATGTTCTTGGCCTGCTGCAGGGTCTGGCAGACGCTGTTGAAGGAATAGCGCAGATGGGAATATATGAACTCCCCCTCCTCCGTCAGCTCCAGCCCACGGTTATTGCGGCGGAAAAGCTGCACGCCAAGGCTCTCCTCAAGGCGGTGTATCATCTTGCTCAGGGCGGCCTGGGAAATATAGGCTTCACTGGCCACAGCGGAGATATTCAGCCGCTGAGCCACCGCGAGAAACATGGCTATCTGCTGAAAGGTGATGCTGTACATTTGCTCTCCTCCTTATAAAAATGATAGGCTCATCAGGCTCCGAAAAGGCTTTTTTGCCATAACTCTATGGTTATTATACATTCCCAAACTTCGCTTTACAACAAGAAAATGTATTGTTATAATTACGAAAAAGTTTTTTAATCATTAAGCCAAAAATCAAAAAACAGTAGGAGAACTTATGAAAAAAACACTCGCTATGCTATTGGCTGTTCTTTTCATCGTTACGCTGTTCGGCGGCTGCGCCGGCAGCACAAATAACGATGCCGTGAACACGCCTCCCGCTTCGGATGGGGACAAGCCCACTCCGGATGGCGGAAACGAGCCGGACGATAACGAGCCGGACTCTCCCTATAATCTGGCTGCCGGAAAATATGAGACAGACGAGAAGGGCTTCCCCGTTCAGTCCTATGAGTACGAGCTGCCTCTCAGCACCACCGACGAGGTATTTTCCCTCTGGACCGTATGCTGGACGCCCCAGTATATCCCCGAATCCGGCTTCGGCTCCATGCCCTATCCCACCTATCTTAAGGAGGAGACCGGCGTAAACATCGAGTATGTCATCGTCTCCGCCGATAACCGCCAGGCCAACTTCGCCGTGCTCATGGCCGCGGACGACCTCTGCGACATCTCCGCCACCGCCCTTTCCTTCTATTCCGGCACCATAAGAAGCGCCATAGAGGACGAGTGGTTCGTTAATCTTTATGACTACAAGGAGTATATGCCCAACTACATGTATGAGACCGCCAGCAGAGACAACGTGGACGTATGGAGCAAGATCTTCTATGAGGATGATATCGTTATCGCCTTCTATAATATGTACGCCGACCCACTCGCAGCCACCGGCTACTGCATCCGTCAGGACTTCTGCGACAAATGGGGCGTTGACTCCGCCTCCATCGACACCTTTGACGAGCTGCATTCCGCTCTTGAGGTCTTCCGCGACAACGGTGTTTCCGCGCCGCTGAGCATATTCAGCTCCATAGAGCTGACCCCCGGCTTCTGCTTCTCGGGCTATAATACGAGCTGCTACGTCAACCCCTACGGCCTGCCCGTCGCCAGAAAGAATCTGAACGGCCAGTTGGAATTCACCCTCACCACCGAGGACGACCGCGACCTTATGACCATGCTCAGCACCTGGTTCAGCGAGGGTCTTATCGACAAGAATTGGGCTTCCAACGACAACACCACCGTTATGGGCAACACTATCACCACCGACAAGACCGCCGTATGCGTCTTTACCCCCGGCGAGATAGCCGACTGGGAAAAACAGACCACCAACCCTGACTGCAGCTGGACAGCTCTGCCCAGAATCAAAAAGACCTCCGACCAGAAGCTTATGTTCGGTCAGTCCGTCACCCAGATAAGCTACGGAAGCTGGTGCATCAGCGCCAAGTGCGAAAACATTCCTCTGGTCATGAGCTACTGCGACTGGCAGTACAGTCCCGAGGGCTCCATCATCATCAGCTATGGCGTTCCCGGCCTGTGCTGGGATTATAACGATGATGGCGATATTCGCCTGAGCGATTTCATCCTGAATAATCCCGACGGCCTCGGCGTGGCCTGGGCTCTGTGCCTGCACGCCAACAACGGTCTGGCTGACGCCGGCCTGCAGATCCATCCCAGAAAGTACGCCTATGACGGCGGCGAAAGACTTCTTGAGATGCATAACACATGGCTCATCGATGGTTACAAGGGCGAAATGGATGTTCCCACCTCCATGACCTTCACCGAAGAGCAGGAGAACGAGATCAACGAGTATTCCAACGAGATAACCACCTACATAAACGAAAACTATCTTGCCTTCCTTGACGGCTCCAAGCCCATGAGCGAGTGGGACGATTATGTAAGCAATCTCAACGCTCTCGGCCTCGCCCGCTGCCTCGAAATATATCAGGAAGCCTATTCCGACTTCATGGTTCGCTTCGGCTGATATTCATCTCTCTCCCCGGCAGTTCTGCCTTTATTGAAACATACAGCTTCCGCCGTAATGTGACGCGGCGGAAGCTGTTTTTCTCTGCGTGTGCAAAATTCTGTGGAAATCTTCTTTATTCAATGGTATAATATCCGCAGCGCGGATATTATATTTTATTTAAGCCGCTTTGCTCGTCCCTTGCGGGACAACCGCAAAGCATGGCACATTATACCATAACGGCTTTGCCGATATGGTATAATATCCGCAGCGCGGATATTATATTTTATTTAAGCCGCTTTGCTCGTCCCTTGCGGGACAACCGCACGTATTATCGTTTTTGCGATACATATCGCCGCTGTCCCACGGGCGTGCGATGCACGCCCCTACGGTGCTGTTTTTTACATTTATCCGCATATTGTTTCTGCGGTCAGCGTCGTCACGCCGTAGGGGCGACCATTGGTCGCCCGCAATTCCGCTCGCCACGTGCAATGTAACTGTCCCACAGGCGTGCGATGCACGCCCCTACGATGTAATAAATTCCGAAAGGAGAAATTATAATGGATTACTTAGGAAAAAACATTCCCAAGCTTGGCTTCGGCCTGATGCGTCTGCCCATGCTGGAGGGCGGCGCCATTGATGTTGAGCAGACCAAGGTCATGGTCGATATGTTCCTCGCCAAGGGTTTTACATATTTCGACACCGCTTACGGCTATAATGCAGGCGCGTCCGAGGCGGCCATCAAGGAGGCTCTCGTGGACCGCTATCCCCGCGATAAATTCACTTTGGCTACCAAGCTGCCCGCGTGGGCAGGCGCTAAGAATGCCGAAGAGGCCCGGCAGATGTTCTACACCTCCCTTGAGCGCACCGGCGCGGGCTATTTCGACTTCTATCTGCTGCACAACCTGGGCGAAAAGCGCACCGCCTTCTTCGATGAGTACGGCATATGGGACTTCCTGAAGGAGCGCAAGGCGGAGGGCCTCATCAAGCATCTGGGCTTCTCCTTCCACGATAAGGCAGCCGTTCTGGACGAGCTGCTCACCAAGCACCCGGACATGGAGTTCGTCCAGCTCCAGATCAACTACGCCGACTGGGAAAACAGCTCTGTTGAGTCCCGCAAGTGCTGGGAGGTCGCCCGCAAGCACGGCAAGCCCGTCGTCATCATGGAGCCCGTAAAGGGCGGCATCCTCGCCTCTCCCCCTCCCGCTGTTGAGGAAATATTCAAGGCCGCCGATCCCAACGCCTCCGTTTCCTCCTGGGCCATCCGCTTCGCCGCCTCTCTTGAGGGCGTCATCACCGTCCTCAGCGGCATGTCCAACATCGCCCAGATGGAGGACAACCTCTCCTACATGTCCGATTTCAAGCCTCTCTCCGAGGAGGAGCGCAAGGTCATGGCCAAAGCTCAGGAGGCCCTTGCCAAAATCCCCTCCATTCCCTGCACCTCCTGCGGCTACTGCATCCCCGGCTGCCCCCAGAACATCAACATTCGAGGTATCTTCTCCTCTATGAACACCAACCTCGTCTACGGCAATCTGGAGTCCGCCAAGGGCAATTACAGCTTCAACACCGCCTTCCAGGGCATGGCGGGCGCCTCCGCCTGCGTACAGTGCGGACAGTGCGAGAGCGTATGTCCCCAGCACATCGGCATCATCGAGGAGCTGAAGAAGTGCGCCGCCGTTTTTGAGGGGTAAAAGCGCTTTACCGCGGCTCACGTTAGTTTTTCAACACTCTGAAAGGGCGCGAGTGCTCGCGCCCTTTGCCTTTGTAACGATTCGGAGGAAGCATGTTCAAACGCCGCAAAAGGAAAAAGGCGAGACGCAGGGTCTTTGCCGCAATACTGCTGATTTTACTGCTGCTCTACGCTCTCAATTACAGCAACACGAAAATAATCGCCGAGGAATACACGGTAACGCTGGCGGGACTGCCCGGGGGCTTTGAGGGCTGCCGCATCGCCCAGCTTTCGGACATACACGGCAGCAGCTTCGGTGAGGACAACGCGGAGCTGCTGAGCATTCTGCTGGCGCAGCGTCCGGATATGATAGCCATAACCGGCGACCTCTCCGATGACGATAATCCGCCGGAGAACGTGCGCCGCCTGCTGGAGCAGCTCACGGCGATAGCGCCGGTCTATTACGTCACGGGCAACCACGAATGGTCGGCGCGGCAGATAGACGAGCTGATGGCGATGTTCGCCGAAACCGGCGTAACGCCCCTGCGTAACGAGTACGTCAGCCTTAGCTCCGGGGAGGACAGGCTGATACTCGCGGGCATAGACGACAAAAACGGCTACGCGGACATGAAAACCCCGGCGGAGCTGATGGCGGAGATACGGTCAGAGCAGGGCGACGCCCCGGTCATTCTGCTCTCCCACCGCCCGGACGAGGTAGAGTCCTATTGGTCTATGGGCTATGACCTTGTTCTGGCGGGGCATTACCACGGCGGCATCGTGCAGATACCCGGCGTGGGCGGTCTCATCTCCCCATCCCGGGAGTTTTTCCCGGAGTACAGCAAGGGACTCTACACCGGCGACAGCGGCGGCGTAATGGTGCTCTCGGCCGGTCTGGCGGGTAATCTGCTGCCGCCGAGGCTTTTCAATCCCCTGCACCTACCCATCATCATTCTGAAAGGAGCGGCATAAATGGAGGAGCGCTACGAAAAGCTCACGCTGGATAACGGCGTGCGCATACTATATGAAAAGATACCCTATGTCCGCTCGGTGAGCGCCGGCATCTGGGTCGGCACCGGCTCCCGCTTCGAGAAGGCGGCGGAGAACGGCATTTCCCATTTCATCGAGCACATGGTTTTCAAGGGCACCGAGAGCCGCAGCGCCTCGGAGCTGGCCATGCTCATCGACGGTGCGGGCGGCCAGACCGACGCCTTCACCTCCAAGGACAGTACCTGCTTTTACGGCAAGGCGCTGGACAGCCACCTCGACCTGCTGCTGGACGTGCTCTGCGACATGTTCTTCAACTCCGTTTTCCGGGAGGAGGACGTGGAGGCCGAGCGGGGCGTGATCCTTGAGGAGATCGGCATGTACGAGGACGCGCCGGAGGACCTCTGCTGTGAGCGGCTTTTCGCCGGGATATACAAGGGACATCCCCTGTCCCGCCCCATTCTCGGTACTCCCGCCACGCTGAGACGCATGAGCGGCGAGAGCATGAAAAATTACATGGCCGGGCATTATCTCGGCGGCAATATCGTCGTGGCTCTCAGCGGCAGCTTTGAGCAGCGGCACATTGACTATATGGCCGAGCGCTTCGCCAATGCCCGCCCCGGCAGGGAGAAAACGCCCAGGGCTCCCGGCTACCTCCCAACAGTTACGGTAAAGCGTAAGCGCATCGAGCAGAACCACATCTGCCTGGCCTTCCCGGCCTGCTCCTTCGACGCGCCTGAGCGCTATTCCATACAGCTTCTGAACAATATTTTCGGTGGCGGCATGTCCTCCCGCCTCTTCCAGACCCTGCGTGAAAAGCTGGGGCTCTGCTACTCCGTTTACAGCTTCACCTCCGCCCACTGCGACGCGGGCATTTTCGGTCTCGGCACGGCTCTCAGCGAGGACACCGAGGCCGCCGCCATCGCCGCTATGGTGGACGAGGTGAAGAAGCTGCTGGACGGCGGCGTTTCCGCCGACGAGCTGCACCGCGCCCGGGAGCAGGTGAAATCCGGAGTTCTGATGGCGCTGGAGTCCACCTCCGCGCGCATGAACCGTCTCGCCCGCAGCGAGCTTTTCCTGGGCGGCGTTCTTCCCGCCGCCGAGCTTATTGAGCGTTACAACGCCGTCACCGAGGAGGATATCCTCGCCTCGGCCCGGGCTGTTTTCCGGCCGGAGCTTATGAGCCTCTCCGCCGTCGGCCGCGTCCGCCCGGCGGATGATTACCGGGCGCTCATGCGGTTTTGATGGGCGGATGCGCGCATTTCAGCCGCCGTACGCAGCAGCGATATGCATAATATAAAATTTAAGCATATATGTGTAAAGAATATGTCATTCTGAGCCACGCCGCAGGCGTGATGCGAAGAATCTCCGCACTCATTTGACTGCCAATGTAAACCAACTCCGGAGATTCTTCACTGCGTTCAGAATGACATAACTTTTACATTTCTCCGATAACCCTTTCTGCCACCAATATCCCAATAACCCTCCCGGCGGAGGCGCGCCTCCGCCCTACGTTCTATCAATAAAAAGGGTGGAGTACCGTAGTACCCGTTCCCCCACGACCTCATTCAGTGAGCGTAGGGCATGGGCGTGCCCATGCCGTGCAGTATCGACACGCACAATGCAACGACCAAAACGCAAAACGAAAAGATTTGTCGCCCAATAACTCCTCATTCCTGCCTCTTTTCTTCTCTATGTATCCTGCACAATCGCATAGCATAACTTTCAAACACTCTCTTCCCTCCGGCAAGGCCGTTTTTTGCCCGCAGAAAGCATTTCGGTCCGAACCCGCTAAACCCATACAACTTGGCAAAGAAGAGTTAAAATACAGCCAAATTTGCCTATTTCGGGCAATCGCACAAAAATTACCACGAATATTTTACAATAATTGTTGGGTTTTTGATACTATTTGC
>JAQXJB010000039.1 GCA_029008095.1 Clostridiales bacterium | reverse complement strand
CAATGCTGACGGCATTGAAGCAGACCGGAATTTTTGATGCAGTATCCGGTATTATTTGCGGGAAACCGATGGATGAACTGTATTTTGAAGAATATAAAAGAATGATTGTCAAGGTAGTAAATAACCCCAAGCTTCCGATCGGTGCCAATATAAATGTCGGTCACGCAACCCCGCGCTGCATTATCCCCTTTGGTGTTGAAGCTGTTGTTGATGCAGATCGGCAAATGATAGAATTTCGGTATGAGGAGAAACGGTAAACAGAGTTGCCGAAACAGGAAAAAACTTACAGAACAGCCATGCCGGACGCGGCGGGATCAAGACAACGAAAAAGCACGCACTTGAAAGCAAAAATCAAGCGCGTGCTTTTCTGATGCACAGATTATTCAAGCCCCAGCTGGAAAAACGCTACGGCGCTGGCGGCGGCCACATTCAGCGAGTCCACGCCGTGGGACATGGGGATGCGCACGGTGTAGTCGCAGGCGCTGATGCTCTCGGGAGCAAGGCCGTCACCCTCGGTGCCGAGCAGGATGGCGAGACGCTCCTCGGCGGCGAGGCGCGGGTCGCGGATGGAGATGGAGTCCTCGCTGAGCGCCATAGCGGCGGTGCTGAAGCCGAGGTTTTTCAGGCGGCTTATGTAGTCGTCACCGAGAAATGTCCACGGCACCTGAAAAACCGTACCCATGCTCACCCGGATGGCACGGCGGTAGAGCGGGTCGGTGCAGGCCGGGGTGAGCAGCACCGCGTCCATGTTCAGCGCCGCTGCCGAGCGAAATATAGCGCCCAGATTCGTCGGATTCATCACGTTTTCCAGTACCGCCACCCGCCGCGCGTCCTTGCATACCTCATCCACGGTGGGCAGGGGACGGCGGCGCATGGCGCAGAGCAGTCCCCGTGTCAGCTTGAAGCCCGTGAGCCGGGTCAGAACGTCAAGCTCGGCGGTATAGACGGGGATGTCGCCGCAGCGGGACAGAATGTCCCTTGCCTGCCCCTCAATGTGGCGGCGCTCCACCAGAATCGAAACCGGCACGCAGCCCGCGTCCAGCGCCCGTTCGATGACCTTCGGGCTTTCCGCGATGAAAAGGCCGTCCTCCGGGTGCTCGCGGTTCAATAGCTGAACCTCGGTCAGACGGGCGTATATGTCCAGCTCCGGGGCGGAAAAATCCGTTATTTCCATGATATTCGGCATAGCTATCACCTGTTGAAAGGAATGGAAACATTATAGTAGTTTGATGGGCGCATGTCAAACGGACGTTGACTTGTAATGCGCGTTGGGATAAAATGTATCATACAGATATTATGACTGCAAGGAACGTGATGTATATGAAAGTCGTATTGCAGAACCTAACCAAGAAATTTCCCAACCGCGGCAAGGGCGCCCGCTCTGAGGTCATCGCGGTGAATGATTTTAATTTCGAGATACCCGACGGCAAGCTTATCGGCCTGCTGGGCCCCTCCGGCTGCGGCAAGAGCACGGCTCTCAATCTGCTCAGCGGCCTTTTGAAGCCCAGCTCCGGCCGCATATTCTTCGGCGAGGATGACGTTACCGATCTGCCCGCCGAGAACCGGGGCGTGGGTCTGGTATTCCAGAACTATGCTCTTTATCCCCATCTCACCGTAAGGCAGAATATCATGTTTCCGCTGGAAAATCTGAAGGGCGCCGCTAAGCTCACCAAGGCTCAAATGCAGGAAAAGGTGCTGGAGGCGGCGAAGCTGGTGCAGATAGAGGAGTACATGGAGCGCAAGCCCAGCGAGCTTTCCGGCGGACAGCAGCAGCGCGTTGCCATTGCCCGCGCGCTGGTGAAAATGCCCCGCCTGCTTCTGCTGGACGAGCCTCTTTCCAACCTTGACGCACGCCTGCGTCTCCAGACCCGCGAGGAGCTGCGGCGCATACAGCGGGAGACCGGCATAACCACCGTTTTCGTTACCCACGACCAGGAGGAGGCCATGAGCATTTCCGATATGATTGTGGTGATGAAGGCCGGCGTTATCCAGCAGATAGGCAAGCCCCAGGCGGTGTATGACAGCCCCGTGAACCTCTTTGTGGCCAAATTCCTTGGAAACCCGCCTATCAATCTGTTCCACGGCGAGGTGAAGGGTGGCAGGCTCTTCATCGGCGAGGACGCAGTCTGCGCCGTCAGTGGCGTGAACGACCGTCCCGTTTGGGTGGGCGTTCGCCCGGAGGGCTTTGAGCTTAATGAAAACGGCGCTCTCTCCTGCGCCCTTGTGGGCGTGGAGATAATGGGGCGGGACATCACCGTGATATCCCGGAATAGCGCCGCCGACAGCGCCGCGATACGCTCCATAATCAGCGCCGAGAACCGGGTGGACACCGCGAACCCTGTCGTCCGCTTCCATATCAAACCCAATAAGCTCTTCCTCTTCGATAAGGAAACGGAGGAACGGCTTGCCTGCGGGATAGGCTGAGGAGGGAAAGGCATGGATAAAAACAACCGGAAAGCCTGGCTGTATCTCCTGCCGGCTGTCCTCTTCCTTGGAGCGTTCATGGTTTATCCCCTGATAGACGTGTTTATCTATTCCTTTGAGGAGGGCTATAACTCCGCGTCCCAGACCTTTTTCGGCGTGGGCGGCTATAACTATTCCTACATTCTTCACGACCCCTATTTCCTGCAGGCTGTGAAAAACACCTTCATACTGGTCATCATCACCGTGCCTGTCTCCACGGCGCTGGCGCTGCTCATCTCCGTGGGGCTCAATTCCATCCGCCCCCTGCGAAACCTGTATCAGACGGTCTACTTCCTGCCCTACGTTACAAATACGCTGGCGGTAGGTCTGGTGTTCATGATACTTTTCAAAAAGACCGCCTATTCCGACGGCCTTGTGAATCTTCTGATAAACTGGTTCGGCGGCGAGTCGGTAGATTTCATCGACGGCCCCTATTGGGCAAAGATGTTCGTGCTCTGCTTCTATACGGTCTGGGTGGTAATGCCCTTCAAGGTGCTCATCCTTACCGGCGCGCTGGCCTCAGTCAATCAGGATTATTACAACGCCGCCAAGGTGGACGGCACCTCCCGGGGGCGTATCTTCCGGCGCATCACGCTGCCCATGATATCTCCCACCGTGTTTTATCTTGTCATCACCGGCTTCATCGGTGCTTTCAAGGCTTACAGCGATGCGGTGGCGCTTTTCGGCACGGATCTGAACGCGGCGGGCATGAACACCATCGTGGGATATGTCTACGATATGCTCTACGGCAACAGCGGCGGATATCCGTCCTACGCCTCTGCTGCGGCTATCGTGCTCTTTGCCGTGGTACTCACCATCACCTGCATAAACCTGCTCATCAGCAAAAAGCATGTGCATTATTAAGGAGGTGGGAGCAACATGAAAAATACTGATTTTGAGCGCATCGAGCGCTCCGCCCGCGTCCGGAAAAGAGTGCTGAACGTTGTAATATATACTTTGCTCACCCTCTGGGCGCTTATCGTGCTCTTTCCCTTTTATTGGATGATACTTACCTCCGTGAAGAGCTACGGCGCCTATAACTCGGAGTATATCCCGTCCTTCTTCACCCTCTCGCCCACGCTGGAGAACTATGTCCATGCCTTCACGGCTGTTCCGCTGGCGAGATACTTCACCAATACCCTCATCTTCACCGTGGTCACCACGGCGATCATGCTCGTGGTCACGGTGCTGGCGGCCTTCGCCTTTGCCCGGCTGAACTTCAGGGGAAAGAATCTTGTTTTTACCCTTTTCCTCGCCCTTATGATGATACCCAACGAGCTTGTAGTCATCACCAACTACGTCACCATAACCGACCTCGACCTGCGCAATACCTTCGCCGGTCTTATCCTGCCCTCGGTAACATCGGTGTTCTATATCTACCTGCTCAAGGAAAATTTCGCCCAGATACCCGATAATCTGTATTACGCCGCCAAGGTGGACGGTACCTCCGATTTGAAATATCTGCTGAAGGTCATGGTGCCCATCTGCAAGCCCACGATAATCACAGTGGCGATCCTGAAGATCATCGAGTGCTGGAATTCCTATGTCTGGCCCCGCCTTGTCACCGATGATGAGCTGTATTACCTGGTTTCCAACGGCATACAGTCCATCCGGGAGAACGGCTTCGGACGCGAGAACATCCCGGCCATGATGGCGGCGGTGGTGGTCATCTCCGTGCCGCTGATTATTCTCTTCCTTATCTTCCGCAAGAAGATAATGGCCGGAGTCGCCCGGGGAGGTATGAAGGGATGAAAAAGCTGCGTAAGCTCCTTTCTCTGCTTCTGGCTTCGCTGACGCTCTGCGCCCTCTTTTCCGGCTGCCACGGCTCGCGGGGCATGAATGAGTTCGCCATGCCTGAGGAATTTGACATGTCCCGGCAGTATGAGATAAGCTTCTGGGCAAAGAATGACACCAATATCACCCAAGCGGAGATATACGCCAGGGCCATTGAGAATTTCCAAAAGCTTTACCCCAATATCACCGTCAACCTCCGCCTTTATACGGACTACGGCAAGATATATAACGACGTCATCACCAATATTTCAACCAACACCACGCCCAACGTCTGTATAACCTACCCTGACCATATCGCCACCTATCTGACCGGAGACAACACCGTGGTGCCTCTTGATGAGCTTTTTGCTGACGAGCGGTACGGGCTGGGCGGCAGCAGTCTGCTGTTCGATTCTCCCACCCGGGAGGAGATAGTGCCGCAGTTTCTGGAAGAGTGCTCTTTCGCCGGCCATTATTACGCCCTGCCCTATATGCGCTCCACCGAGGCCTGCTATATCAATAAGACCTATGTGGAGAAGCTGGGCTACACCCTGCCGGATAAGCTGACCTGGGACTTCGTCTGGGAGGTGGCCGAGGCGGCAATGGCTCAGGACGGGGATGGAAACTACCTCGTAAACGGCCAGAAGGTCATGATACCCTTTATCTATAAGTCCACGGACAATATGATGATACAGATGCTCCGCCAGAAGGGAGCGGGCTACTCCACCGAGGACGGCGAGATACTGATCTTCAACGATACGACGAAGGAGCTGCTGGAGACCGTGGCGGAGCACGCCGGAACCGGAGCCTTCTCCACCTTTAAAATTTCCAGCTACCCGGGCAACTTCCTCAACGCCGGACAATGCATCTTTGCCATCGATTCCACCGGCGGCGCCACCTGGATGGGCAGCAGGGCGCCCAATATTGATATCAGCAAGGATAAGCTGGTGCAGTTTGAAACGGTGGTAATGCCCATACCGCAGTTCGATCCCGATGAGCCTCAGATGATATCGCAGGGGCCGTCCGTCTGCGTGTTCAATAAGGCTGACCCTCAGGAGGTCGTGGCCTCCTGGCTCTTCGCCCAGTATCTGCTCACCAATGAGGTGCAGATCGCCTATTCCCAGACGGAGGGATATGTCCCCGTTACCTCCAAGGCTCAGGAGAGCGCGGAGTATCAGGACTATATCTCCCGCGGCGGCGAGGATAACCAGCTCTATTACGATATCAAGATAAAGGCCGCTCAGCTCCTGATGGATCATACGGAGAACACCTTTGTCACTCCCGTGTTCAACGGCTCGGCATCCCTGAGAAACGCGGCGGGACAGCTCGTGGAGAGCGTGACCAAGTCCGTGCGCCGGGGCGAGACAGTGGACGATGCCTATTTTGAAAGGCTCTATTCCGAAACCTCGGCTCTGTACCGCCTTGACCAGCTTGATGGCGGAGGTGGCTTTGGTAAGGAAGAACTTGGCCCCCTTCCGGCAACGGCGGTGGTGCTGCTTGCTGCTCTTGCCGTGGCCTGGGTGCTGATAATCCTTTACGTTTGCGTGGGAGCTATAAAAAAGAAAAAGGGCCGCGGCCGACCATAAGTAATTGATTTTTGCATAAATCAGATGTATAATGGCCTCACATTACAGGGTGACCAACGGTCGAATCAATGGCCGCCCGACAAAAAAGGAGAACCAAAAATGAAAAAGTATATCGCGCTTCTTCTGGTTGTGGTTATGGCTTTCAGCTTTGCCGCCTGCGCAAAGACCGAGACCAAGACCAAAACCGACGATCCCAAGGTAAAGGGCGAGGGAGTTATGACCTACGCCGAGTACATTGCCGCGGACATGGACAGCCAGGTAGTGATCGAGGCCTATGTTCAGGGGCATCAGTCCTGGTGGGACAATAAGATCACCGTCTACGCTCAGGATGCCGACGGCGCTTACTTCCTCTATGAGATGGCCTGCTCCGAAGAGGACGCGGCAAAGCTGACCACCGGTACCAAGATAAAGGTCACCGGCTATAAGGGCGAGTGGGCAGGCGAGGTCGAGATAATGGACGCCACCTTCGAGTTCCTTGAAGGCAACTATGTCGCCGCTCCCGTTGACGCCACCGCGTGGCTGGGTACCGATGAGCTTGCCAAGCATCAGAACGAGGTCGTCAGCTTTAAGGGTATGACCGTTGAGAAAATTGAGTACAAGAACGGCGAGCCCGGCGACGATATTTACGTCACCCTCGGCTACGGCGGCGCTTCCTACAGCTTCTGCGTTGAGGTTTACCTCACCGGCCCCGACACCGATGTCTACACCACTGTTGGCGATCTGAAGACCGGCGATGTTGTTGACGTAGAGGGCTTCCTCTATTGGTATGAGGGCCCCAACACCCATATCACCTCCATCAAGACAGCCGCCTGATAAAAATATGATGCTTACGCCTCCGACTCATTGAGCCGGAGGCGTTTGTATTTGAGTATATGAAAATTCGCTTTATACCCGCTTTTCTGCGGCGGCCTCCGCGCCGAAGGCCCTGCCCAGCAGATAGCCGTAGGTGAGGCCGGAGCCGGTGCTGTTGCCGGGTACCAGCATGGGATAATCGACGCCGTAGCGCCCGCCCATGATGTTGCCCAGCGCATAGAGGCCCGGTACGGGCTCGTTGTACTCATCCAGCGCGCGGAACTTATCGTCCACCTTCACGCCGCCTACGACGGAAAGCAGCGCCGCGCCGAACTTGCGGGCGATAAAGGGGGGCTTATCCAGAGGGATCAGCAGCTCGGGGCGCTTGCCGAACTCGTCATCGTGACCCTTGCGGCACATTTCGTTGTAGTTCCGGAAGGTTTCCTCAAAGGTGTCCGGGTCAATACCCATTTTTTCCGCCAGCTCACGGGGGGTGTCCGCCTGTACGGAGGAGCCTGCATTCAGACTGTGCTGGATCTTTTTGCCCACATCCTCTTCGTCAAAGGGCTTGCCGCCCACATAGTCAAAGCTTTCGCCCCAGTAGATGCCGCCGCCGTATTTGAGCGTTTCGGGAACCTTTTCGGCCCATGCGGAGTCAAAAATCGTCCAGCACCACTTATAGCCGGTCTTGATGATGCCCAGACTGCGGCCCTGCAGGTAGTTATCCTCGTTCATAAAGCGCTTCCCCTTGGGGGTTACGAACAGGAAGCAGTAATTGGAATGACGGATGGCCTGGGGATGCATCATGGTGGGGAAGGGAGTGTCCTCAAAGGCGGCGCCGGCCCAAAGAGCGGCACGGTGCCCCTCGCCCAGATCGATGCCCTTGGGAGCGTTGACCTTGGCTGCCACCCGGTTGGCGATGGGGCAGAGATCCTCGCACATCTCGTCGTTGCCTCCGATACCGCCTGTGGCCAGCAGGACGCCCTGGCTTGCGTAGACGGCGATAAGCTTGCCTTCCCTGGTGCGTGCCGCGGCGCCGACTACCCGGCCATTTTCCTTGATGAGCTGCAGCATGGTGGTGTTGAAGAGAAACTTTGAGCCAAGCTTCAGGGACTCCTGATACATGGGTTCCATGAGTTCATTGAGTCCTCCGAACTTTCCCTGACGGGCAACGGGGCCGTTATAGAAAACGTGAGCGCTGTAGATCTCCTTGTATGTATCTCCCTTGTAGGCGGCTCCCTGAAGATTTATATCCACGCCGCCGTATTCGGGACGCATGACCAGATCAATGGCCCAGTCCATAGCCTCTTCGCTCTTGTCCACATAAAGGCGCACCAAACGTTCGTCACAGCGGTTGCCACAGCGCTTGATCCACTCGCGTGCCACCTCGTCCGGGTCGTTGACAATGCCCAGAGAACGCATGAACTTGGAGTTCACCACGCCCACGTTGTGAGCAAAGCCGTGGTAAGAGGAGAGCTTTTCGATGACGGTAACCTGGCAGCCGCTCTCGGCAGCGCTGTAGGCACAGGAAAGCCCGGCGATTCCGGCTCCGATAACCAGAACCTGTGTATGCATGGTTTCATCAAATTCCTCAGGAGAAAAAGGCCTGGGAGGGGTGGCCCAACTTCCCCATTTCGGGTTGATATTGCTCATGTGGACACTTCCTTTCGTATTGGTAAGCTTTAACTTATAAAAAATACTATAGCAAAAAAGTAAATCCAAGTCAATCTGATACCGGTGATGACGGGCAGGAGCACAGAATAGTCATACCAGACGGTTTTGAACATAAATACAACTTTGACGGCAATTATTCTGAGGTATATGGACAAAATGCCAACAATAGTTTATAGTGATATTAAATAATATGAAAGAGATATGACGCTTAGCACGCTTTGAACCAGGGCTGCAGGAGACGCCAATAACAACACACAGGAGGGGAAAACCATGAAAAGGGATTTTTCACGGCTGGACCGGCTGCTTGAGAGCTTTGCCCAAAACAGCGTAGCGGGCTGTACTTGCAGCATCATGCAGGGAGACGAGCTGATCTACGAGGGCGCAGCCGGCTATGCTGATATCGCATCGGGAAAAAAGATGAACGGAAACTCTATGTTCCGGCAGGCTTCGACCACGAAGCTGTTTACCTATACCATACTCGGCATGCTGTACGAGGAGGGAGTGTTCCTCTTTTCCGACCCGGTGGGAAAATATTTGCCGGAGTGGAGCGAGACGAAGAAGTACGTTGTCCGGCCGGACGGAACTGTGGACGTCGTGCCTACGGAACGCCCGCTGAATATCCGCAACGCGGTGGCAATGATGTGCGGTCTTCCTTACTGCATGGTTCCGGTACCCAACGCAGCCACACCGACACTGGCTGATATGAGCGCCCGGATCGGCGCACTGCTGGAAAAGGGCGTGCCCACGCTTCGGGAAGAGGTGCGGGCGATGGCTGACGTACCGGTAATGTTCGAGCCGGGCTCCCAATGGCTGTATGGCTTCGGCAGCGAAATTACCGGCGCGCTGGTGGAGACCTGGACGGGCAAGCCTCTGCGCGAGGTCTTTATTGAGCGTATCATCGAGCCTTTGGGACTGAAGAACACGGATACCTTCATTACTCCGGAGAACCGGGACCGCGTTGTAACGAACTACCTCAAGAAACCGGACGGCACGCTGGAGCCGGCGCCGGATGTCTTTGACAGGGAATTTGATCCGGCCGTGACGCCGGTCGGCGCAAGACCCCAGCTGCTGACCTCTGTCAGCGACTTTGCCACCTTCATGCTGATGCTTGCCAACGGCGGCGTCTATAAGGGAAAGAAGCTGCTGGGCGCGGGCACTGTGGAGATGCTGCACACGAACCAACTGGGCGAAGTGCAGCTGAAAGACTTTGAAAACGATTACCTGGCAGGATACGGTTACGGCTTAGGCTTCCGCACCCTGATGACCCAAAAGTACGGTCATAACGGACATCCGGGCTGCTTCGGATGGACCGGCGGCTCGGGCACATGGGTAGAGGCCGACCCGGTGGAGAAGTTCTCCATAGCCTATATGCATAACATGATGCCTAACGAGGAGCTGTACCATCATCACCGTGTGCGTGCGGCGGCATACGGCTGCATGCTTTAAGCCGCGGACTACTTGATCCGGCCTTTTTACAAATTATGCAGACAGCAGCTTGAAAACAGTGCCCACCGATCGTTCCTGACCGGTGGGCACTGCATTTTCCTTGTTGATTTTCGGACGGCGCTGAAATGAACGCCGCGTTTATCAGTGGGTGAGGAAGAACATGAGAGCGAAGAGAATGGATATCACCCAGGTGCCTGCGTTGATCTCCTTGACTTTGCCGGTGAAGAGCTTCACGGCGATGTAGGAGATAAGGCCGAAGGCGATACCATAGGAGATATTGTAGGTAAAGGGCATCATGGTGATGGTCAGGAAGGAGGGCAGCGCGGCGGCGGGGTCGCTCCAATCGATGTCCCTCACACAGCCTATCATAAGAATGCCGACGAAGATGAGCGCGGCGGCATAGGCGGCGGCGGGAATAAGCGCTGCGATGGGGGAGAGGAAGAGGGCGATGAAGAACATTACGGCTGTGACGACGGCGGCAAGGCCTGTGCGTCCGCCCACGGCTACGCCGGAGGAGGCTTCAACGAAGGTGGTAACGGTGGAGGTGCCGCATACGGCGCCGGTGCAGGTGGCGATGGCGTCGGCCAGCATGGCCTTGTTCATGTTGGGCACTTCATCCTCGCCCTTCTCGTTCTTGACAAGGAGTCCGCCTCCGCGGCAGGCGCCGTAGAGAGTGCCCATTGTGTCGAACATATCCACCATGCAGAAGGCCAGAGCGGTGGTGACGAAGGCGATAACGAGGCTGCTTACGCTGTGACCCTCAACGGCCAGATAGCCAGAGAAGTCAAAGCCCTCGGTGAATATTTTTCCGAAAGCCTGAGCGCCGAAATCCTTGAAGGCGTCCAGAGGATTGAGAGAAACTCCGGCGAGGAAGCCGTCATAGAAGCCTGGGATGGTGAAGCCCAGCAGATAGTAGATAACGGCGCCGCCAAGTATGCTCCAGAGTATGGCGCCCTTTACGCCCTTCTTGGAGAGCACGGCAATGGCGATAAGCGCCGCGATAGTCACCAGCATGGGCATGATGCTGCCCCAGGTGGCAGAGCCCAGCAGGTTAAAGGAGGCCAGAGTTACGCCGGTGGCTGAGCTGCTGATCACCAGGCCGGAATCCTGCAGACCGAGGAATGCGATGAACAGGCCGATACCGGCAGGAATGGCGACCTTGACGGCGGGGGGGATAGCGTTAAAGATGACGCGGCGCAGACCGGTAACGGTGAGAAGCACAAAGAGCAGGCCGTCCACCAGAACAAAGAGCAGGGCGTTGGCATAGCTGAAGCCAAGCCCGAAGCAGACGGTATATACGAAAAACGCGTTCAGACCCATTCCGGAGGCCTGAGCAAGGGGCAGATTTGCCAGCAGACCGATCAGCAGAGTGCCTACAATGGCGGAGATGGCGGTGGCAATGTAAATGGCGCCGAAGGATACGGTGCCAAGATCGGAGAACATGCCGGGGTTGACCATAAGAATGTAGGCCATGGCCATGAAGGTGGTGAGACCGGCGATGATCTCGGTGCGTGTGGTGGTTCCACGTTCAGATAGCTTAAAAAACTTTTCCAAAGGGATTCCTCCTTAACGTATTTTAAATACATTTTAAATAGTATCTCAGAAAATGACAAAAGTCAACCGAAAACGATAGTAAACCGCTGTATAATTCAGCCAGGGCGGTTTGCGGGTAAATTTATCGAATTTTGTGCAGTAAGTATTGTTTTTGGCTTAAAACCGGTAAAATGTTTTTTTGTATGGATGAAAAGAAAATCTTGCAGGGAAGCAAAAGCCGCTGTATAATTATAATGTTGAACTGTTGGCTTCGAATAGTATTATTCGTTTTACGGCGAGCATCCGCCCGCCGCTTTAATCAGACGGAGGAGAAGTATATGGAACGAAAAGTTGGTACAGTTTCCCGGGGTATACGCTGCCCCATCATTCGCCAGGGCGACGATTTAGCGAACATTGTGGTAAACAGTGTCCTTGAAGCCGCTGAGCAGGAAGGCTTCGCGCTGCGTGACCGGGACGTTATCGCCGTTACCGAATCTGTTGTGGCAAGATCTCAGGGTAATTATGCTTCTGTTCAGGATATCGCTCAGGACGTCCGCAATAAGTTTGGCGGCGGAACCCTTGGAGTTATCCTGCCCATACTGTCCAGAAACAGGTTTGCCATATGTCTCAGAGGTATCGCCAGCGGCGCTGATAAGGTCGTCCTTATGCTCAGCTTCCCCAGCGATGAGGTCGGCAACGAGATCGTTTCCTGGGATAAGCTTGACGAGGCGGGAGTAGACCCCTATCGCGATGTGCTCACACTTGAACGCTACCGCGAGCTCTTCGGCCAGAATCTCCATCCCTTCACCGGGGTGGACTACGTCCAGTATTACAGCGATATAATCCGTGAGAGCGGCGCCGAGGTAGAGGTCATCCTCGCTAACGATCCCCGCGCCGTGCTGAACTATACCAAGAAAGTTCTTACCTGTGATATCCATACCCGCCAGCGCAGCAAGCGCCTTCTCAAGAGCGCGGGCGCTGAGATCGTCTATGGCCTGGATGATATCCTTACCCAGCCTGTGAACGGCAGCGGATATAATGAAAAGTTCGGTCTGCTTGGTTCCAATAAGTCCACCGAGGACTCCGTAAAGCTCTTCCCGAGAGAGTGCGGCGGCCTGGTGAAGGAGATACAGAGCAGCATCCTTGATAAGACCGGCAAGCATGTTGAGGTCATGGTCTATGGCGACGGCGCCTTCAAGGACCCCGTGGGTAAGATTTGGGAGCTGGCCGACCCCTGTGTGGGCGTTGCTTATACCGAGGGCCTGGAGGGCACTCCCAACGAGGTCAAGATCAAGTATCTGGCCGATAATGACTTTGCGGACCTCAGCGGCGAGGCACTCAAGGAAGCCATTTCCCAGCGCATCCGCGATAAGAAGGATAATCTGGTTGGCGATATGGCCTCTCAGGGCACCACTCCCAGACGGCTCACCGACCTTATCGGCTCTCTCTGCGACCTGACCAGCGGCTCCGGCGACAAGGGAACCCCGGTCATCCACATTCAGGGCTATTTCGATAACTTTACTAACTAAAAGACCTATTTGGGGAGGTAAAATTTATGTCTGGAAATATTCGTCCCGAAACAATGGAACGTATCACTACCCCCGCGCTGGCGCAGGCCTTTATTGAAGAGCAGATCGAGGAGATCCGCGCTCAGGTCGGGGATAAGAAGGTTCTGCTGGCGCTGTCCGGCGGTGTTGATTCTTCCGTCGTTGCAGCTCTGCTCATCAAGGCCATCGGCAAGCAGCTTGTATGCGTCCATGTCAATCATGGCCTGCTGCGCAAGGGCGAGCCTGAGCAGGTTGTCAAGGTTTTCCGCGATGAGATGGACGCGAACCTGATCTATGTTGACGCGACTGACCGCTTCCTGGACAAGCTTGCCGGCGTTTCCGACCCGGAGACCAAGCGCAAGATCATCGGAGCCGAGTTTATCGAGGTGTTCAACGATGAGGCCCGCAAGCTGGAGGGCATCGACTTCCTGGCTCAGGGTACCATCTATCCCGATATTCTGGAGTCTGACGGCGTTAAGGCTCACCACAATGTAGGCGGCCTGCCCGAGGGCATGAAGTTTGAGCTGGTCGAGCCGGTCAAGCTGCTTTTCAAGGATGAGGTGCGCGTCGTCGGCGAGGCACTCGGCCTGCCCCATAGCATGGTTTATCGTCAGCCCTTCCCTGGCCCCGGTCTGGGCGTACGCTGCCTGGGCGCTATCACCCGCGACCGTCTGCACGCCCTGCGCGAGGCGGATGCCATTCTGCGCGAGGAGTTCGACAAGAACGGTCTGGCAGGCAAGGTGTGGCAGTATTTCATTGCCGTGCCTGATATGAAGAGCGTCGGCGTAAAAGACGGCAAGCGCTATGAAGGCTGGCCCGCCATTATCCGCGCCATCAATACCAAGGACGCCATGACAGCCACCATCGAGGAGATACCCTACGCCCTGCTTCACCATATCACCGACCGCATCACCCATGAGGTCGACGGTATAAACCGCGTCCTGCTGGACCTGACTCCCAAGCCCATCGGCACAATCGAGTGGGAATAACTAACAAAACCCGCAAAGCCTTGAAAACACTGGGTTTTTGAAACGGAAACGGGGCATTTGATAGCAAATTGATAGCAGATACCAAAACCGGATTTACTTTGTTCACTCCCGTATAGCGGGTGGCTTGCG
>JAQXJB010000038.1 GCA_029008095.1 Clostridiales bacterium | reverse complement strand
TTTCCTCCTATTACAAATATTTTTGGGCCCGTAAACATGAACCGGGCTATTTATGTCAACGTCTGCGACGTGGACACCGGGGTAGGATTGCACGAAAATGACAGAAAAGCAAATTTGGTGCAAACTCACTAAAGAGATATTTAACGAACCAAAAATTGTATAAATATGGAAATAAAGGCATAAAAAAACAGACACGCGGTAAGCGTGTCTGTTTGACTGAAAATGTCGTTATTCGTCGAGGCGGAGGACGGCCATGAATGCTTCCTGAGGGACGGAAACGCTGCCGAGGCTGCGCATGCGCTTTTTGCCTTCCTTCTGCTTTTCCAGCAGTTTTTTCTTTCTGGTGATATCGCCGCCGTAGCACTTGGCGAGAACGTCCTTGCGCATGGCCTTGATGGTCTCGCGGGCGATGACCTTTCCGCCGATAGCGGCCTGAACGGGTACCTCGAAGAGCTGGCGCGGGATATTCTCCTTGAGCTTTTCTGCGATGCGGCGGCCGCGGGCGTAAGCCTTGTCCTTATGGACGATGAAGGAGAGAGCGTCCACCACGTCGCCGTTGAGCAGAATGTCTAGCTTGACAAGCTCCGACTGCCGGTATTCCTCCAGCTCATAATCCAGGGAGGCGTAGCCCTTGGTACGGGACTTGAGGGCGTCGAAGAAGTCATATATTATTTCGTTGAGGGGCATGTGGTAATGAAGCTCCACTCGCTCCGAGTCGAGGTAGACCATGTCCTTGAACTCGCCGCGCCGATCCTGGCAGAGATCCATAATGTTGCCGACGTACTCGGTGGGGGTCATGATGGAGGCCTTGACGAAGGGCTCTTCCGCCCATTCAATGACGGAGGGATCGGGGTAATTCAGAGGGTTGTCTATCATCACTGTTTCGCCGTCGGTTTTGACGACCTTATAAATAACGCTGGGTGCGGTGGTGATGAGGTCAAGGTTGAACTCGCGCTCCAGGCGCTCCTGTATGATCTCCATGTGAAGCAGGCCGAGAAAACCGCAGCGGAAGCCGAAGCCCAGAGCAGCGGAGGATTCCGGCTCAAAGGAGAGGGCGGCGTCGTTGAGCTTGAGCTTATCCAGCGCGTCGCGGAGGTCAGGATAGCGCGCTCCGTCAGCGGGGTAGATGCCGGAGTAGACCATAGGCTGAGCCGGGCGGTAGCCGGGCAGAGCCTCAGTGGCGGGATCATCGTTGCCGGTGACCGTGTCACCTGACTGCGTGTCGGAAACGTTTTTGATGCTGGCGGTGAAGTAGCCGACATCTCCGGCGGCCAGCTCGGCGCAGGATTCCATGCCAACGGGGCGCAGGTGGCCGACTTCAACTACCTTATAGACCGCGCCGGAGGCCATCATTTTTATGTCCATGCCGGGACGTATCTTGCCGTCCTTGATGCGGATGTAAACGATGACGCCTACAAAGCTGTCATACTGGCTGTCAAAGATGAGAGCCTTCAGGGGAGCGTTGGGATCGCCCTTGGGGGCGGGGACGTTTTTGACAATGTCCTCAAGCACGTCCTCAATGTTCAGACCAAGCTTGGCAGATATCTCGGGAGCGTCAAGGGCGGGGATGCCTATGATGTCCTCTATCTCATGCTTGACCTTTTCCGGGTCTGCGCCGGGAAGGTCTATCTTGTTGATAACCGGAAGTATTTCCAGATTGTTGTCAAGTGCGAGGTAGGCGTTGGCAAGAGTCTGAGCCTCGGTGCCCTGACGGGCGTCCACCACGAGGACGGCGCCTTCGCAGGCAGCGAGACTGCGGGAGACCTCGTAGTTGAAGTCCACGTGACCCGGGGTGTCGATGAGGTTGAGTGTGTAATATTCGCCGTCATTAGCCTGATAGCTCAGACCGACGGCGCGGGCCTTTATGGTTATACCGCGCTCGCGCTCCAGATCCATGTTGTCAAGAAGTTGGTTTTCCATCAAGCGGGGGTCAACGGCGTGGCACTTTTCCAGCAGACGGTCGGCAAGGGTGCTCTTGCCGTGGTCTATATGGGCGATTATGGAGAAGTTTCGGATTTTGGACTGTTCTATCATCGTAAGTTTACCTCATTTATTGAAAAGCATGGATAATTCTTCTTCAGTGCGGAAACGAATCGCCTCCGGGAGGGTAAATCCGGCTTTGGAAAAGGCCTCGGAGAGCTGTGCGCGGCGCAGGAATATCAGAGCGTCAACGAGCTCGCGATGGGCGGAACTGCTGTCCGCTCCGGCGGCGGAAATGCTGTATAGCATAGCGGAGACCATCGAACCCATGCGGCAGCGGTCAATGTCGTCTTCAAGGGTGAATGCTGCCCTGACAAGTTCAATGCAAGATCCAAAGAAGGACTCGGAATTGGCGAGCTGTTCCTGGCTGAAGTCCAGCTTATGCCGGTATGCGCTGCGGCCGAGAATGTAATCGGCAGAGACCCCGTAGTATTCACAGGCCTGAGCAAGAAAAATCAGACCGGGCTCGCGCACGCCATTTTCGTAGTGGGATAACAGCGCCTGGGATATACCGAGGGCCGCTGCGGCTTCGCGCTGGCTTACGCCTTTTTCATGCCTCAGCCGGGATAGTATTTCATTAAAGCGTTCCTCCAAGTCTGCCGCCTCCGTTTAGCTGAGAATAAATAATACCATTTGTAATAATTTATTATAATGTAAGGGTGGCAGTTTGTAAAGAGAGAGCGCAAAAAATAGAGCCGCCGAAGGGCGGCTCCGTTTCGATTTTGGGGTCTTTTCGGATGAGTTTTGCATTTTCAGGCAAAGAGCCGAGCGGCCTTTTCCATGCGTTCCGCGACTTTCACACCAAAGGGACAGCGGGTCTCGCAGCCGCCGCAGCCGATACATTCCGCCGCGGAGTGCTTCAGCTCCTTATAGTGGGCCTTTATGGAAGCGGGAACTTCACTCTGCATAGTCGCCAAATCATAGAGCTTATTGATCATGGCGATGTCAATGTCGTTGGGGCAGGGCTTGCAGTGGCCGCAGTAGGTACATTGACCGTGATACGCATGGCGGGGAGCACCGGCGAGAATGGAGGCATAATCCTTTGCATCATCGTCGGCGGTTTCATAAGACACGGCATCGGTCACTTGTTCCGGGGTATCGTAGCCCACCATTACAGCGCTGACTGCGGGACGGGTCAGACAATAGTGTATGCACTGCACAGGCGTCAAAGCCACGCCGAATGGGGAACGCTCGGCGCTGAACAGTCTGCCGCCGGCAAAACCCTTCATAACGGTGATTCCCACGTCGTTCTGTTCGCAGAGCTTATACAGCTCCGCCCTTTCGGGGGCGACGCCGCCCAGCGAGGGATCGTATTCATCGGCGAAGTAGGCGTCAATATTCTCAGAGGGGGGCATCATGTCAAAGGCGGGGTTGATGCTGAACAGTATCATCTCCACGATACCGCTCTCCACGGCCTTTTTGGCTATGGCGGGATTGTGAGTACTCATGCCGATGTGGCGGATGGTTCCGCGGGCTTTCAGTTCCATCACATAATCCAGAAACGGGCCGTTAACTATCGTGTCCCAATCGGCAAACTGATCGACATAGTGGATCATACCGAGGTCTATGTAATCCGTGTCAAAACGGGCGAGCAGGTCTTCAAAGGCGTTTTTTGCCGCTGCCACGTCACGGCTGCGGACGTACTGACCATTTTGCCAGGTGGAACCGATGTGACCCTGAATGTACCATTTCTCACGCCTGCCTTTGATGGCTGCGCCGAGGTTGGAGCGGACGTTGGGTTCTGACATCCAGCAGTCAAGGATATTGATACCTTGTTTTTCGCATTCGGCAACAACGGCCTTACATTCCTCAAGGCTGTGGCGTTCCATCCACTCGGCGCCGAAGCCTATTTCGCTGACCATCAGTCCGGTTTTTCCCAGCCGTCTATAATTCATATAGCTTCCCTCCAACTGTTATTTTGGGATGTTAGGGGTCATTCTGCCATGCAGGCCGTCACCACGTCCTCGCAGCTCTTCATGGCTTCAAGCGTATCGCTCAGCAGGCGGTCAAGCTCCCACCCGAGGCGCTCGGCACCCTGGGATATTATGTCGCGGGAGCAGCCGGCGGCGAACTTCTTGTCCTTGTATTTCTTCTTCAGGCTGGACAGCTCCATGTCCTTGGTGCTCTTGGACGGACGCATCCGAGCTGCCGCGCCGATGAGTCCGGTGAGCTCATCAGATGCAAAGAGCACCTTTTCCATCTCGTGCTCCGGCTCAATATCGGAGCAAATGCCGAAGCCGTGGGAGCATACGGCATGGATGAATTCCTCGGAACAGCCGCCCTCGCGCAGAAGCTCGGGAGCTTTCTGACAATGCTGCTCGGGGTAGAGCTCGTAATCGATATCATGCAGCAGACCGACAGTTGCCCAGTAATCGGCATCATCGCCGTAGCCAAGCTGCTGGGCGAACCAGCGCATTACGCCTTCGACAGTGTAGGCGTGCTGCAGATGGAATGTCTCGGTGTTGTACTTCTTCAAGAGAGCCAGCGCGTCCGCGCGGCTGATGACTTCTTTCATGGGGATTCTCCTTTTGCATTTAATGCATAGATTATATATCCTTTTAAGGAAAAATTCCACCCTTTATTGCACAAGTTGTGATATGCTGATATAATATCCGCAGCGCGGATATTATAATTGATTTATAGCCGCTTTGCTCGTCCCTTGCGGGACAACCGCAAAGCATGGCAAATTATATCATGACGGCTTTGCCGACATGATATAATCATAAACACGACATTTAAGGAGAGATGCTCTATGCGCAGAATTACTCTTGGAAGAACGGGGATAAACGTGAATGCAAACGGCTTCGGAGCGCTGCCCGTACAGCGGGTGAGCCTGAGCGACGCGGTTTATCTGCTGCAGAAGGCCTTCTATAACGGTATTGATTTCTTCGACACCGCCCGCTATTACACAGACAGCGAGGTGAAGCTGGGAACGGCCTTTGAACATATACGGGACAGGATAACGATCGCCACCAAAACCGGCGCCCAGAACGCCGAGGAATTTTGGAAAGACCTTGAGACCAGCCTGGAAAATCTCAGAACTGACCATGTGGATATCTATCAGTTCCATAATCCGGCCTTTGTGCCAATGCCGGGGGATGGCAGCGGGCTCTACGAGGCCATGCTGGAGGCGAAGAAGCAGGGAAAAATTCGTTTTATCGGCATCACCAACCATCGCATAGCCCTTGCGGAGCAGGCCGTGGACAGCGGACTTTATGACACGCTGCAATTCCCGTTCTCTTACCTCGCATCGGAGAGGGAGATCGCCCTTGTGAAGAAGTGCGAGGAGAAAAATATCGGCTTCATTGCCATGAAAGCGCTGTCCGGCGGCCTGATCAACAATTCCGCCGCAGCTTATGCGTTCATGGCTCAGTATTCGGGTGTGCTGCCCATCTGGGGAATACAGAGGGAGAAAGAACTGGACGAATTCATTTCATATCAGGATAACGCGCCCCGTCTCTCCGGAGAACTGTTGGCTCTTATTGAGCATGATAAGGCGGAGCTGGCCGGTGAATTCTGCCGCGGCTGCGGATATTGCATGCCATGTCCGGCAGGTATCGAGATAAACAACTGCGCCCGTATGTCGCTGATGCTGCGCCGCGCGCCCTGGCAGGAATATACCACGCCTGTCTGGCACGAGAAGATGGCGAAGATAAAGGAATGCAAGGAATGCGGCAAGTGCAAGACAAAGTGTCCCTACTCGCTTGACACTCCCGCGCTGCTGAAGAAAAATCTTGAGGATTTTGAACGGTTTACGGAAAATTTGAAATAAAGTTTACAAAGAAGGGTTATCGTATGAGGAGTGAGGCGATGGGCTCGGCCATGCCGATGAGTACGATGAAGCTGATGACTTTAAGATAACCCATGATAGCAAGTTTGTGTTTACGCATTTGAAAAGCCCCTTTCAAGTTTGTTTCTGATTGCAGTATAAACCTTTTTGTGTCCAAAAAAAAGTACTTTTCAAGCGATTTACGAATTTTTGTTCGGTTAATAAAATAGAACATATGTTCGATAATCGCTTTTTGTCTGTTTTGCACGAATCGGAGGATAGAAATGAAGAAGTGGCTGCAGAGACTGCCGGATCTGCGCTTAAAAGAGAACAGGTATTTGTGGTATATTCTGGTGCTGCCCGCGTTTCTGATAGCGTTCTTTGCGCTGGAGCGTTTTGGCTCCGAAAGCTATTGGGTGTCCTATATCCCACTGGACGACAGGATACCCTTCTGCGAATTTTTTGTATTGCCCTATGTGCTCTGGTATCCGTTTCTGTTCGGCACAGGACTGTTCCTGATGCTGAAGGATCATGATGGCTTTAAGAACTACATGAGATTTATCGGCATTGCTTTCGGACTGGCACTGCTGTTCTGCGCCATTTTTCCCAACGGCCAGGACCTGCGCCCGGAGGAGTTTCCGAGAGATAATATTTTCACCTGGCTGATCGGCCTGCTGTATACCGCGGATGATAATCAAAATGTGCTGCCCAGCATGCACGTTTTAGGCTCATGCGCCGCAGCCTCGGCGTTATGTCTGTCACCGAAGGTAAAAAGCAGGGCGGTGAAGCTGGGAGCGGTGCTGCTTGCTGTACTTATAAGCGTATCCACCGTGTTTGTAAAGCAGCATTCAGCGCTGGATATTATCACGGCTATACCTCCCGCTGCGGTGATTTTTCTTGTTATTTACAGGCCGTGGAGAAGAAAAATCAGTGAAAACGCCAATTGATATTTTCTGAGAATATGATATTATCAGAACAACCGAGTTGCAGAAGTGCGTAAATCCAGGTTTCTGGATTTACGCACTCTTTTTTTGTGCTGAATTAAAAATGGAGAAACGATATGGAAAAAGAACAATCTATCAATAAGATGGGCATCGCGCCCATAAAGAAGCTCATGCTCTCAATGGGTATGCCCATGATACTGTCCATGATGGTGCAGGCATTTTATAATATAGTGGACAGCTATTTTGTTGCCGCCATTCCCGGCATGGGCGACAGCGCTATGAACGCTCTGACCCTGGCCTTTCCGGTGCAGATGCTCATGATAGCCGTAGGAGTAGGAACAGGCGTGGGCGTAAACTCCATCCTCTCCTGCTATCTGGGCGAGGGCAATCGGGAAAAGGCCGGCCGGGTAGCGGGAAACGCTCTCTTTATAGGCGTTTGCACATATCTCGTGTTCCTTGTCTTCGGCGTTTTCGGCGTGGATATTTACCTCCGCTCTCAGACCTCAGACCCGGTGGTGCTGGCAATAGGCAGGGAATACCTGACTGTCTGCATGACACTTTCCTTCGGAGCGGTAATTTCAATGATAGTGGAAAAGCTGCTGCAGAGTACAGGCAAGACCATGCTCGCCACCGCGGCCCAGCTTGTGGGCGCGGTGCTGAATATCATCCTCGACCCGGTGTTCATCTTCGGCTGGTGCGGTATGCCTGAAATGGGCGCTACCGGCGCGGCCGTGGCAACTGTTGTAGGACAGATTGCTACCATGCTGCTCGGCCTCATCTTTCATTATACAATGAATAAGGAGATAGACGGCAGCCTGAAATATTTGAAGCCCCGCCGTGATATAATCGCAGCCATTTACACAGTGGGCGCGCCCGCCATAGTCATGCAGGCGCTCATGTCTGTGATGGCCTACGGCATAAACGTCATCTTCGGCCTGGTTTCAGCCGCTGTTGTCACCGCCTTCGGCATATACTATAAGATACAGCAGTTCGTGTTCTTCGCGGCTTTTGGCCTGAATAACGCTATGATACCCATCATCGCCTTCAATTACGGTATGGGCAGCCGCAGCCGCGTCAATGAGGGAATCAAATACGGCATGCTCTATACGGTGCTGCTTATGCTTTTTGGTATGCTTGTGCTTCAGGTTTTTGCCAAGCCTGTCTGCGGCCTTTTTGCAATATCCGGCGAGATACAGGCGCTTTGCATAAAGGCGATACGCATCGTCACCGTAGGCTACGCCTTTGCCGGGGCCAATATCGCCTTTCAGGGAATTTTCCAGGCGCTCGGCAGCGGTGTGAAGTCGCTCATTGTATCCCTCATGCGGCTTATCGTGGTGAACCTGCCGCTGGCATGGCTGCTCACTACCTTGGAAAATGCTGAAAACCTCGTATGGCTGGCCTTTCCGGCAGCGGAAGCAGCGGCTCTGGTGGTTGCGCTGGGGTTGATGAGGAGCGTATCAAAAAACAGGATAGCACATATAGAGTGAGCATGCACAAAAAGAGAGGGCGCTGCGATTTGCAGAGCCCTCTCAGACTATACAACTCCGTACAGAGCCGTGTTTTCCCGGATATTAACTACGGCTGCGCAGAAATTCCAGAAAATTCGCTTCGGACAGCGGCTTGGAATAGTAGAATCCCTGAATATAATCTATCCCTTCACAGTTCATTCCGGAAAACTCTTCATCGGTCTCAATACCCTCCGCTACCAGCTTCAGACCCATGCCATGAGCCATGCCGATAACGGCCTGAACCACATGCCTGGCTTTAGGTGACTGGAAAAATGCTTTGGACAGGTCGTAGTCTAACTTTACAATGGAAACCGGCATTTCCACCACATACATCAGATTGGATTCACCTTTTCCAGAATCGTCCAGAGAAAATGTGAAGCCGTAGTCGATTAGCTGCCTCATATTTTCCAGCAGGGTCTTCCGGGCGCTGATGGATGCGGTCTCCGTGATTTCCAGATTGATCAGCCCGGGGGAGACGCCGTATTGACTGATGATGGAGATCAGCCGCTCCGACAGATCTGTTTTTTCGCACTGGAGCACGGACAGATTCACTTCCACGTACCGAAGCCCAAGGGAAATGGCCTCGGTTTCCTTCAGAAAACGGCAGACCTTTTCAAAAACCCGTTCTCCCAACTCTAAAATCTGGCCGTTTTCCTCGGCAATCGGAATGAAGCGGCCGGGAGAAAGAAGCTCGCCGTCCCGCGTTCGGATGCGAACCAGTGCTTCGGCAGAAGCAAAGCACTGCTCGCCGGTGGAGTAGATGGGCTGATAGAATACTTCCACCCGGTTTTCAGCCAGGGCGTCAGCAATTTCCTGCTCCATCAGATACTGCTCCCGATACCGAATGACCACGGCTTCATCGGCGGTAATTAGAACGCCCCTTTCATCCCGGTGCGACGTACGAACAAAGGACAGAAATCGGAACAGCTCCTCCATACCGGAGAATGCGTCGGCCCGGGGAACCAGAATGCAGCCTGCAGCGTCCTGAATCGAATTCATGTCTGTAAAGGCTGACAGAATCACTTTGCTGACAGCTTCCAGCGATTTGTGATCCTGACTGATGAGCACAAGGCTGAGGTTGATGCTTTTGAACACCAAATAGTTCCCGCCTCGATCCAAAATGTGGATAATTCTCTGCATGACTTCGTTCGTGTCAAAGCCCTGGCCCTCTGGAAGCGCTGTGCTGTCGAAGGAAATTTCAAGAACGCTGAATCCAAGCTCATGCTCATACAACTGTTTGAGATACTCGGTCAGCGCATAGGCGTTGAAGCAGCCTAACCGACGGTCCAAATTAGCTTCCGGATTTTCCATGAGGACAAACAAGATCAGAACGCCCAAAGCACTGGCAAACCCAACGATCAGCAGGGCGCTGTTCAGAAACTGAATGAGGGCGGCGGCGATCCAGATGACCATCCAGAGAACAATGGCAAAGCCTCTCCGGGAATTCAACCGTTTCCGAAACACCCAGGCGGCAGTCAGCGTAGCGATGATATACAGGGCAACGAACAGGTAGACCGTCAGCACGGAGATGCCGTAAGTATAGACCTGCACGCCATTGTCGTAGATATGAATGGGGAGGAAATATACTACCGCGCTCTGGATGCAGACCAGAACCAGAATCAGCCGGGTGATCCGACGGTGTTTCGCTTCGGAAACCAGATCCGTGATCACATAGATCAGTGCCGAACATGCACCCCAGATCAGCGTGATGATGTAGGATTTGCACAGAAAATTCACCAGACGCAGCGGGAATATATGACGGAAATGGATGGAGGCGAGGGAGAGAATATCCAAAATCAGACTGACAGTGATGGTATACAGTACCATGTAGAATACTTTTTCTTTATACAGCCGAAGAGTACGGTGGCTTTTCAGAAAAATGATCAGCAGAAACAGAATGCATAAACCGCACAGCTGGATCTGAATATTCATGCCGTCGCCTCCTTTCTCATTGCACTTTCTTGCCTGTGGACTTCTTATATTATAGTATCAGATTACAGAATTGTCTGCAAGAAAAATAATATCCGCAGGGAGTGTTAATTCTTATAGGTATGTGAATCATGGCTGAATAAAATAAACCCCCGCATCGATGTTGAATCGTAGGGCGCAGGCATGTTGTCGTCCATTCAGCGGTAATGTGCCGCGCTGTCTGAAAATTCCGCCTGGCATGGAAGCTGAGCCGGAAACTGAATAAATGGTGAATGGCGTCCTGCCTTGACCGAATCGGTCGAGCAGGACGCCATTTATCATATTCAGATGACACTACCGGAATATGTCTTGACTCTTTCGCGATTACTGATTGCTTCCCCAAACAAGCTCCGGCACGTGGAACTGATTAAGGATAAGTTACTAACAATATTTTTCCACTAATTCTTCCGCGGAAGGTCTGTCTTTGTTTAAGGTATACAAGATTCCATTTTGCCGGCGGTTTACCAGAAAATAATCATACATTTCACGCCGGAGAGTTGCGGCATCTCCAAAAGTGTGCAAGTTGTTCAAAAGTTCATTGAATTCCTTTTCGGTAAATTCCCGATCTGCCGGAATACGGTCGGCAAGATAAGATAGCACATAAAGCTTCTTTTTCTTCTTTGATGGCATTTTTGTAATACGGCCATTCGCATCCAGGTACCCTTTAATACTTTCTGATTCCATACTGCTGCCTTTCAGAACTCAACGTGATCTGTTGAAAATATTGCGGTCAAACCTCGCGCATTTTTTATTCCCTGCTGTTAATGAAATGCAGTATCATGTCCCTTGTCAGACTGATGCCGTCATCCTCAAGGAATACCTCACCGCGCCGGAACCAGCCGGCCTCGCTGAGCTCGGAACGGTCCACGGTTATTTCGGCGCTGCCATCCAGTTCGGCGAAGAAGCCAAGCAGCATACTGGAGGAAAGCCCCCAGGGCTGGCTGCCGTAATAACGTATGTTCTTCACCCTTACGCCGGTCTCCTCCATGACTTCCCGGCGCACGGTGTCCTCAGGACGCTCGCCTATCTCGCAGAAGCCCGCGATAAGGGCGTAATTGGTGTAGTCGCGCCCAGCGTATTTGGTGAGCAGCATGCGGTCGCCGTCGGTGACGCAGACGATGATAACCGGGGATATCTTCGGGTAAACGATGTTGCCGCAGTCCGGGCATACCAGACTGCGCTCGGTCTCGCCGCGCTCCAGCTCATGGCCGCAGCGCCCGCAGTAACGGTTATCGGCATACCAGCCTGCCAGATGGTAGGCGGTAATGGCGGCGAAATTCAGCGGGCGGGATAGAACGTGCATCAGTTCGCCCGCGTGGTGCTGCTCATAGCCCTCGGGCGGGGCAACGTCACCAACCCGGGC
This sequence comes from Clostridiales bacterium, assembly GCA_029008095.1. GTDB lineage: Bacteria > Bacillota > Clostridia > Oscillospirales > Oscillospiraceae > RGIG6375. Next base: position 84,709 of record JAQXJB010000038.1, on the reverse strand, counting down.
AAAGTATACATATCGGCCGTCGATGGAGAAGAGGGGAAATGCGGCGGAAACATCGCCGGTGAAATCAGCGAATATAGGCAGCGCCGCGTTCTCGCCCACACGGCTGTATATCATGGGGCCGTGGAAGAGCAGAAGATAGTCGTTGGGCATTGGCGGACGCTTGGGTGTGTATGTGTTGTCATAAACGCTGGGGAAGATGTCCTGTATCATCACGGAAAAGCCACCCCCTTGATTTTTTTGTTTAAATTATTCATCTACCAGACTGCGCAGCCATAAGCCCTTCTTGAGCAGGATAGCGCCTACAAAACACTTGAGTATGTCAAGCGAGGAGACTATGGCATAGAGCGGGAAAATCGGAAGAGCGGTGCAGCGGGAGAGAATCAGGGCCACAGGTACGCATACGGCCCAGGCAAAGCCGCTGTCGAAAACAAAGGTGATACCGGTCTGACCGCCGGAGCGGATGGTGAAATAGGTGGCGTTTGTAAATGCGTTGAAGGGCAGCAGGATAGAGCTGACCAGCAGGAATTTGGTGGCAAGCTCCTTGACAAGCTCCGTCGTGTTATAAAGATTGGGAACAAAGGGAGCACAGACAGCCATTATGATTCCAACGCCGAGGCAGACCACGACGGCGCAGAAAATGAGCTTTGTGTCCTCTTCCTTGGCCTTTTTCAAATTGCCGGAGCCCAGCAGATGACCGACGATGATGGAGATGGCGTTGCCGAAGGCGAACATGGCGCAAAAGAAAAGATTGGATACCGTGGAACTGATGTTTGTCGCGGATATGGCCTCAAGACCGCGAACGGAGTAGCACTGAGAGAGCACGGTCATGCCGGTGGCCCAGAGTACCTCGTTTGCCATGAGGGGCAGACCCTTTTTGACAACATTGAGAACCAGCGCTTTGGGAACACGGAAACTGCAGTATACTCCCGTGATGAAGGGGTTCTTCTCTTTGTGGCGGTGAGTCCAGATGATTACTATCAGGCATTCCACAATGCGGGCAATGAGGGTGGCGACTGCTGCGCCGACAACGCCCAGAGCGGGAGCGCCGAGCTTGCCGTAAATAAGTATGTAGTTGAGCAAGAGGTTTACAAAAACGGCGATAACACCGGCTGTCATGGGCAGTACGGTCTCGCCGGTCTCCTTCAGAGTACCCGCGTAGCATTGACTGATGGCAAACGGAAGCATAGCAATAATCATAACGATGAAATACTGGTTGCCATAGGTCAAAGTAGCGGCAAGGTCAAGATCCTCCTTGCCCTGGTGGAGAAAAAGATTGATGAGCTGAGAACCAAAGACGGAGAACACCAGCGTAAAAACAGCGGTGACCGCGACGGCAATAATTAGTTTTATGCGGAAGGTGTTGCGGACTCCTTCCGAGTCGCCCTTGCCGTGGTATTGAGCGGTGAAGATACCTGCGCCGGAGATAGCACCGAAGATGCAGAGATTAAAGATGAAAAGAAGCTGGTTTACTATGGCCACGCCGGACATGGGCTCTGTGCCCAGACGGCCGACCATAAGATTGTCCAGCAGACTGACGAAGTTGGTGATAACGTTCTGGATAAGTATCGGTATGGTGATAGACATGACCTTATGATAAAATGCCTTGTCTCCGATGAATTTTTTCAGTACCATACGGCCCTCCTCTTTCATATAATCTGTGAGATGCAATGGCGATTATATACCTATTATATATAATTTGCAAGCATAAAAGCGCCTCTTCCACTGCTGAAAGGAAGAGGCGCTGATATTTTGGATGCTTGCCCCGTCAGTCGCTGACGAGGTTTTTTGCCCACGTGCCCTTCTTGAGAAGAATAGCGCCGAATACCACCTTGATAAGCTCAATGCAGTTTACCGTGAGGTAAAGCGGAAAGATGGGCATGCTGGTGTAGCGGGAGAGAACAAAAGCGATGGGGAAGCTGATGCACCAGATATACACGCTGTCGAAAACGAAGGTCAATACCGTCCGGCCGCCGGCGCGGAAGGTAAAATATGCGGCGTGGATAAAGGCATTGAAGGGCATCATTACCGCGCTTACCAGCAGGAACTTTGTGGCAAGGTCACGGATGCTGTCCGTGGTGTTATATAGCTGAGGAATGAAAGGTGCGCAGATCGCCAGAGCGCTGCCGACAACCGCGCAGATGCAGATGGAGCAGAAAATGAGCTTGCTGTCCTCATCCCTGGCCCTTTCAATATCGCCGGAGCCCAACAGATGACCGATGATGATGGAAATAGCGTTGGCAAAGGCGAAAACGGCGCAGAAAAACAGATTGGACACCGTCGAGCTGATGTTGGAGGCGGAGATGGCCTCCAAACCGCGGACGGAGTAGCACTGAGTGAGACCGGTCATGCCAAGGGACCAGAGACCCTCGTTTATCATCAGCGGCAGACCCTTGCGCAGCACCTTGACAGCCAGATCTTTGGGTACCCGGAAGGACCGGTATATGCCCTTGATGTAGGGATTTCTCTCCTTGTGCCTATGCGTCCATATGGCTACTATAAGGCACTCGGTGACGCGGGCGATGAGGGTGGCGATAGCCGCGCCCACAACGCCAAGAGCGGGAGCACCGAACTTGCCGTAGATAAGCACATAGTTCAGGCAAAGGTTTACGAGAACGGCTGTGATACCGGCCTTCATGGGCAGCATAGTTTCGCCGGTCTCCTTCAGAGTTCCGGCGTATATCTGGCAGAGGGCGAAGGGCAGCAGGCTTATAAGCATTACATACATATAGCTCTTGCCCTGCTCCAGAGTAAGCGCCAGGTCAAGCTTTTCCTCGCCCTGATGGAGAAAAAGACTGATGAGCTGCGGACCGAAGAAAGCGAAGATGATAAGAGCGACCGCTGTAATGGAGGCGACTATCATCGCCTTCATACGGAAGGTGTTGCGAATGCCCTCCTCGTCGCCCTTGCCGTGGTATTGAGCGGTGAATATGCCTGCGCCGGAAATTCCACCGAAAATGCAGAGATTGAAAATGAAGAGCAGCTGGTTTACTATGGCGACGCCGGACATGGGCTCTGTGCCCAAGCGACCGACCATAAGATTATCCAGCAAGCTTACAAAGTTTGTGATAACATTCTGGATAAGAATCGGGATCGTTATTCTCAGCACCTTGCTGTAAAACGCCTTGTCGCCGATGTATCTTTTCAAAAACATACAGGCCTCCATAATAAAGCGGCGCGGATGAAAACCGCGCCGCCGAAATGAGACTAAGCTTACTGATAATTGTCGTAAACGTCCAGGACGAACTTCTCAGCGATCTCCTTAGTTACCTTCAGCGGGCAGAAAGTACTGAGATGGCTGGTCTCAGTCTCGTTTGCGACAGCCGCCATTTCCTCGCGGGTATGTCCCAACTCCTTGAGAGTGGGAATATTAATCTCGTGCATGAGCTCGCGGCACTTGGCGGCGCACATCTCGCCAAGCTCCTTACCGGTCTCGCTGCCGGTGAGAGGCAGCTCCATAGCCTCGGCAATCTCGCGCATTATCTCGGGAACGGCGGGGCCGCAGAGGGCGCAGACCTCCGGGGTAGCAAGAGCACAGCCGATGCCGTGAGGGGTATGGAAATTGATGGACATACCGTCGGCGGTAGCGTGGCCGATATGAGTCAGGGGATCATCGAAGCAGATGCCCGCCAGATGAGCGGCCTCGGACATCTGAATGCGGGCTGCCAGGTCGGAGCCGTCACGGTAAGCCTTGGGCAGATTGCGGATGATCTTTCTTATCGCGTCCAGACCGGCGGCATGGGAAAGGGGATGGGGATTATTGCTGGTGAGTCCCTCAATGGCGTGGGAAAGTGCGTCCATACCGGTGTAGGCGGTCTCATAGGGAGGCAGGGAGAGAGTGAGCTCCGGGTCGATAATGGCCAGAGAAATGCTTACGAAAACACTCCACTTCATGTTCAGGTCGGTGCGGTTGACAACGGCGACCTTGGTGCATTCGCTGCCGGTACCGGCAGTGGTGGGAACAAGAATAATAGGCACGTTTACATCCATTGCGATAGGCTGAGCCAGAATATACTGCTTGATTGGGCCGGGATGGCTGAGCAGTATGGAGGTGGCCTTGGCGGTATCTATGGTGCTGCCGCCGCCGATGCCAACCAGACAGTCTGCCTTCTCGCGCAGGGCGATCTCACCGCACTCGTCGATTACCTCAATGGGAGCGTCGCGACGGGTCTTGGCATACATAACGTAGTCAAGTCCGGCTGCCTTGACGCTGGCAATGGCCTTTTCGTAGGTCTCGGGAGCCAGGTTAGGGTCGCAGATCAGCATGGGCTTTTTGGCACCGAAGAGCTTTACCTTCTCGCCAAGTTGATGGATAGCGCCAACGCCGTAGAGCACAGGCGCCTTGACTGAATAATCGCAGGGCATTGTATTTTACCTCTTTCTCAATGAAATATTGTTTTTTATTATGTATGACCTGATTTTACCTCATATTGTGAGTGTTGTCAAATGGAGAATATAATGTTATACTCAGTTATATATGAAGTCGAAAGATAAACCATCAAATATTTTCGCTGCCTGCGAATATGCTCATTTTCGCAGAAGTACATCCCGGCTTACGGCCTGATATGCCGTTGCGTGAGCATAGGCCGGCAGCTTGCCGGATAGACGAAAAGGGGAGAAAAACCATGGAAGAACGTTTGACAAAAGGCAGGACACTGCCGGAGACATATCATAACGCACTGAGAGAGCTGGAGGAATTCGGCGAAATTTCTCCCTGCCCTGACTACAATACGACTCAAAAGGAGCTGTCCATGACTATGGTTGTGGAGGAGCCGCTGGCCGAGCCTATGATATCCAAACTCTTTATAGGAGGCTACCGTGAACTCGAGCAGTACCGCCAGGAAATGCTGGACGGTATTCTGGACTTTGAGATAGAGCGGGGAAATTGGGCATATACATATCACTCACGCATGGAGAAGCAGATCCCCTTCATCATTCAGGAGCTGCGCCGCAATCCCGATTCCCGCCGGGCAGTTATTGACGTTCGGGATTGGGTGAAGGACGCAGCCAGCGATGATCCTGCCTGCCTTCAGCATATCCAGTTCTTCATTCGGGGAGGGAAACTCCACTGCAAAGTGCTCTTCCGCTCCAATGACGCCTGCAAGGCGACCTTCATGAACGCCTTTGCGCTCATAATGCTCCAGAAGCGCATTGCCGATGAGCTGAGCGTACCGATGGGCAGCTATACCCACCGCGCCAACAGCTTCCATTGCTATGAAAAGGATTTCCCGATGCTTAAGGGTTATGTCCAGCGGATGAGCGAGGGTGAGGTCACCTACGGCTATGTGGGTGATTGGGAGGATATGATGGCCGAGGCCCGGCCTGAGATAGCGGCCGCCGTAGAGAAGCTCAGGCAACAGAATTGATATTAATAATACCTTATAATACCTTAAAAAATTTCGGCAACTGGCTTTTGCCGGATCGCACGGTGACGAATGGAAGGCTCTGCCCCGAAGACACTCGGGACAGAGCTTTTAATATTTTATATTTATGTTATTTATTTAAATAATTCAGAAATTTTTTAAAATTTTATTAAAAAATACGTTCGAAATGTCTTGACCAAAACGTTCTGAGCCGGATGGCTGTGGTAGAATATGTGCAATAGTTCAAAAAATCAAATGAAAGAACTGAAAAATTGTCAGGTTTGCACACATTTAAGAAAGGAAGATGAAAATGAAAACAAAGCAGATTCTTTCGTTGCTGCTTGCAGTGCTGCTCGTAGTGGCTATGTTCGCCGGTTGCTCCAATAAGGGAGATACACCCAAGAACCCCGACACTACCCAGAACCCTTCCGGCAATACTGGAACGCAGACCGGTGACAAGGACAAGGAAGAGGAGAACTCTCCCTATAAGTTCGCCGCCGGCAAATTTGAAACGGATGAAGACGGAATAGCTCTTGCGCCCTATGACTATGAGCTGCCCATCTCCACCACCGATGAGGTCCTGACTTATTGGAACACCTGTTGGACGCCTCAGTATATTCCCGATTCCGGCTTCAGCAAGATGCCCTATCAGGCGGAACTTGAGGATATGACAGGTGTGCATGTCGAGTACATGTGTCCTTCCGCTGAGACCAGATCGGAGAACTTCGCTGTCATGATCGCGGCCAACGATCTGCCTGATATCATGAGCTCGGGTCTTACCTTTTATGGCAAATCCGCAAAAGACGCCATCGAAGAGGGTTGGTTTGCTAATATCTGGGATTACAGAGAATATGCTCCCAACTTCTTCTATCAGGTAAAGACGCTTGATGACGATACCGTTACCAATACGGTTTTCTATGAGAAGGATATCGTTGGCTGGTTCTACGGCATCCTTACCGACCCCACCCCCACCACCGGATGGTGCGTCCGCGAGGACTTCCTGGCCGAACTGGGTCTGACCTGGGAAGATATCGTTACATATGATGATATCCACAATATGCTCGTCCGCTTCAAGAATGAACTGGGCATACAGTGGCCTATGGAAGTATTCAAGACTCTTGAAATGGTTCCCGGCTACTTTGCCTCCGGTTACAACACCGCTGTCCTGCTCAATGCCTATGGACTGCCCTATACCAAGCTCATTGACGGCAAGATCCAGTTTACCCTCACTACCGAGGACGACAAGGCTGCCATCACCATGCTGGCCGGCTGGTTCAAGGAAGGCCTCATCGATCCCGGCTGGCCCGGATATGCCGGCAACAATGAAATGGTAAACCAGATCACCAACGGCGAGACTGCATATGTTTCCATGACTCCCAGCCAGATCAATGACTATATCACGCAGACTCCCGATCCCGATGCATCATGGACCTCTCTTACCCGTCCCGTACTCTATAAGGGTCAGGAACTGAAGTATGGTCAGAAGCTCTCTTATCTGACCTATGGTACCGAGTCTCTCAGCGCTACCTGTGAGAATCTGCCTCTGGCAGTTACCTGGTGCGACTGGTTCTACAGCCAGGAAGGCTCCGAGTACTCCAGTTGGGGTCCCCAGGGTGTTGTTTGGGATTATGACGAGGACGGTCAGAAGACCCTCACCGACTTCATCCTCCACCATCCCGAAGGCATGGGCGCTCAGTGGGCGCTGCTTATGTACTCTGCCAACAACCTTGGCGACGCCACCCTCTTCTCTCAGGCTCGTTCTTACGCATATCCCGGCGGCCGCGAGCTTCTTGAGATGACTCAGAGATGGGTAATCGATGGCTATAAGGGTGAGTATGACGTTCCCACCGGCTTCAGACTCTCCGATGAAGAGAGTGAGGAACTCAACACATATTCCGGTGACCTTTCCACCTATATCAATGAGAACTATGCTGCGTTCTTCGCAGGCGAGAAACCCCTGAGCGAATGGGACAGCTACATCGAAGGTATGTACAGCATGGGTATGCAGAATGTTCTGGATCTCTACCAGAGCGCGTATGACGCATATCTCGCTTCTAAAGAATAAACTGAATAACCTTTTTTACCCGGAGTGCTTTTCAGCACTCCGGGTAATTCTGTAAAAACCATGTGCTCAGCTTGCATTGGGAAAGCAGCGGTGGAAGGGACGCGAAAGCTTCAGAATAAGCGTAATCTAATAAACCGAGCGGGCGTATCTCGTGTCCGCTGTTTTATGGCAGCACCGCAGACGCATTTGTGCGGTGCTGCTGTAATAATTGTTATAGCATTTTTCTATCCACTATGATATAATTATCGCACACAAATATAATTACGGAGGTAATGAAATGAAATGTGTCCACGTTGTTAAGGTCGGCAGCCTCAGAGACCCCAATCCCGAGACCCGCGGTAAGGTCGAGGTGCGCGATATTCCCCTCCAGCCTCTGGGCGACGAGGATGTAAGAATAAAGGTCGCTTACTGCTCGATTTGCGGCTCCGACCCCCATTTGGTAGAGAACATATTCGGCTGGGAGGTTCCCTTCGGAATCGGCCACGAGGTCTCCGGCGTTATCGTGGAGCTTGGCCCCAAGGCCACCAAGAAGGGACTTAAGGTCGGTGACCGCGTGGCGGGCAACTTCCTTCATTTCTGCGGCACCTGCTATTACTGCCAGAACGGCCAGCAGCAGTTCTGCACCCATGCCGACGAGTCCAATAACCCCGGCATGGCAGAGTACATAGTATGGCACGAGTCCCAGGTCTATAAGCTGCCTGACGACGTCAGCCTCAAGACCGGATGCCTGCTTGAGCCCATTTCCATTGCCGTCCGCGCTATGGATAAGGTGGGCATGAAGGCCGGTCAGCGCGTCGCGATCAGCGGCGGCGGCCCTATCGGCCTGCTCATCCTCCAGGCGATCCATATGTCCGGCGCAACATCTCTGACTCTCATTGAGCCCATTGCCGAGCGCCGTGAGCTGGCAAAGAAGTTCGGCGCGTCCTACGTCATCGACCCCACAACTCAGGATGTTAAGGAGGAGGCCATGCGCCTCACCGACGGTCTTGGCTATGATGTGGTCATCGACTGCTCCGGCTCCGTCCATGCCGTTTATCCGCTGCCCTTTATCACCGCCAAGGGCGGTAAGCTCATTTACGCCGCCATGTATCCCAATGATTTCGAAATGCCTCTCAACCTCTATAAGTTCTGCTACTATAACGAGCTTGAGATTACCGGCCTCTATGTTGCTCCGTATGCATTTCCCCGTGCCCTCCAGCTTATGCCCAGAATGCAGCTTGAGGATTTTACGCAGAAGGTTTTTGATATCGACGATGCTGAAGCTGCCTTTGAGGCCCAGATATCCGGCAAATATCCCAAGATACTGATCCGCTGCAACCATATCGAAGGCGAATGAAAACTATATACCCCGGAAGACTTCAGATTTAACCTTCCGGGGTATCATTTTGCAATGTAGTTTATAAATTGCCGAGTGGTTTTGAGCTTATTTTTGTGATTTAGGAAAAAAATATCAAACGGGCATTAAATGTGTTGAAATGTGATTTTTTTTGGATTATACTGCTACTGTATTATTTATAATTTTTGCAATGAGCAAAAATATATATTCAAAGGAGAGAAAAAGATGAAAAAACTTTTGGCAATGCTTCTTTGTCTGGCGATGGTGTTGTCCCTTGCGGCCTGCAGCGGAAATACCGAAAATGATACCAAGAAAGACGGCAATGGCGCTAACAACCTGAAGGTCGGTGTCATCCTCGTAGGTGACGAGACTGAGGGCTACACCCTTGCTCATATAAACGGCATCAAGGCTGCCGCGTCAAACCTTGGCATAGCTGACAACCAGATAGTATGGAACTATATCGTAGCTGAGGACTCCTCCTGCTACGATAAGGCCGTTGAAATGGTGGAGAACTATAACTGCAATCTGGTCATTTCCAACAGCTACGGACATCAGGCTTTTATGGCTCAGGCTGCCGAGAGATATCCCGATACCGCTTTTGTCGCCATGACCGGCGATTTCGCTGCTATCTGCGGCAGCGAGAATATGCACAATGCCTTCACCAGAGTGTATGAGTCCCGTTATGTATCCGGCGTTGTTGCCGGCATGAAGCTTGCTGAACTCGTTGAAGCCGGCGCTCTCACCAACGCCAACTATGACGCGGACGGCAACATCAAGATCGGCTATGTCGGCGCATTCAACTACGCTGAAGTTGTTTCCGGCTATACCGCTTTCTATCTTGGCATAAAGAGCATCGTTGAGAATGTTGCCATGGAGGTAACCTACACTTCCTCCTGGTTCAACATAGACGCCGAAGCCGCTGCCGCTGAGCAGCTCATTTCCGACGGCTGCGTCATCATCGGTCAGCATGCCGACTCCTCCGGCGCTCCCTCCGCCTGCCAGCAGGCATGGCAGAACGGCACCGTTGCATACAGTGTCGGCTATAACGTGGACATGCTGGACGTTGCTCCCGACGCTGCCCTCACCTCCGCCACTAACGACTGGTCCAAGTATTACACCTATGCTTTCAAGACTGTGATGGAAGGCGGCAAGCTGGATACCGATTGGGCCAAGGGCTATTCTGACGGTGCTGTGGCCGTTACCGCCCTCGGCAAGTCCTGCGCAGCAGGCACCGCCGAGAAGGTTGCCGAGGTAGAGGCTGCTCTCAAGAACGGTACTCTCAAGGTGTTTGATACTTCCAAATTTACCGCCGGTACCGATCAGCCCTACTGCACGGTTACCGTTGACGCGGATGGTCACGTCACCAGCTGCAAGGTGGACCTTTCCTACTATGATTACACCAATGGTCCCCAGCTCGTATACCAGGGCGATACCATTGAGGCTATCAAGGATGGCGCTTTCGCTGAGTCCGAGTTCCGCAGCGCTCCTTACTTCAGCATCAGAATCGATGGAATCACTGAGCTGAACTGATAATTGAAACGGATACTGGCAAAGGGAAGCTGCAAAAGCGGCTTCCCTTTGCGGACTTAAACAAACTGACAAAAGGACTTTTGCAAAAAATCTTTTTGTGAATTTGCAACAGAACGAAAGAGGTGAGGGTCATAGCGACGCAGTATGCTGTTGAACTTAGAAATATAACCAAGACCTTTGGAAGCGTGGTAGCCAATAATAACGTCAGCCTGAACGTGCGCTCCGGCGAGATACTGTCCCTCCTGGGCGAGAACGGCAGCGGCAAGACGACCCTTATGAATATGCTGGCCGGTATATACTTCCCGGACAGCGGCCAGATAATCATCAAGGGAACGGAGGTCACGATCCGTGATCCCCATGACGCCCTTGCATTAGGTATTGGCATGATACATCAGCACTTTAAGCTGGTAGATGTTTTCACCGCCGCCGAGAATGTAGCTCTCGGTCTGGAAGGCAAGGAAGCCTTCAATATAAAGGAGATATCCAAAAAGGTGAGAGCGATCTGCGAGCGCTACGGCTTTGATATTGACCCTGCTCAGAAGGTCTATGATATGTCCGTTTCTCAGAAGCAGACCCTTGAGATAGTAAAGGTGCTGTACCGCGGCGCGGATATACTCATCCTGGATGAGCCCACCGCCGTGCTTACCCCTCAGGAAACGGAGAAGCTCTTCGCCGTTATTCGCAACATGAAGGCGGATGGCAAGTCCGTTATCATCATTACTCATAAGCTCCACGAGGTGCTGGAAGTTTCCGACCGCGTGACTATTCTGTGCAAGGGAGAGTATATCGCCACTGTGGAGACCGGCGAAGCCACGGAGCTATCCCTCACCGAGATGATGGTGGGAGCGAAGGTCACTCTGGATATTGGCCGCACCGAGCCGGTGAACCCGGTGAAGCGCCTTGCGGTGAAAAAGCTCTCCTGCCGTAATCATGAGGGCGTGAAAGTGCTGGATGATATCAATTTTGATGTCTATTCCGGCGAGATATTGGGCATTGCCGGCATCTCTGGCTGCGGCCAGAAGGAACTGCTGGAGGCTATCGCCGGTCTGCAGCCAACATTATCAGGCAGCAGCGTGGAATATTATCCGCCCGGCGAGGAGGATAAGCCCTGCCAACTGCTGGGAAAGAGCGCGAGAGAAATTCACGAGCGCGGCATATCGCTGGCATTTGTCCCTGAGGACAGACTTGGCATGGGTCTGGTAGGCTCAATGGGTATGACCGGCAATATGATGCTCAAGAGCTATACCGAGGGTCATTCATTTTTCCTGCGCAGCAAGGAACCGCGGGAACTGGCGGAACAGATAAAGGACGAGCTGGGCGTCGTTACCCCCGGCCTTAACACACCCGTTCGCAGACTCTCAGGCGGAAATGTGCAGAAGGTGCTGGTAGGCCGCGAGATATCCTCCAATCCCGCTGTGCTTATGACGGCTTATGCCGTGCGCGGCCTGGATATCAATACGTCATATACAATTTATCACCTGCTCAATGAGCAGAAGGAAAAGGGAGTCGCCGTTATTTATGTGGGCGAGGATCTGGACGTGCTTCTGGAGCTTTGCGACAGAATATTGGTGCTCTGCGGCGGCAAACTCAACGGCATTGTTGACGCCAGAAGCACCACCAAGGAGGAAATCGGTCTGCTTATGACTAATCTGAAGGCGGGAGACTCGAATAATGGATAAAAAACAGTTAAAGAAATCGGGCGGCGAGCCTCTCGTCAGAATAGCCAAGCGTGAAGGTGTGCCCTTTTGGAAAGCATGGGGCGTGAGAGTTATCGCGGTAATCCTTGCCCTGATAGTCTGCGCCATTTTTATATATCTGGTCACAAAGCTCAATCCCATCCAGGTGTATAAGGTAATGCTTGAGGGCTCCTTCAAATCCAAGTATAAGGTGCTTTGCACCCTGCGCGATACGGCTCTGCTGCTGGGCATCGGCGTGGCCCTCGCCCCGGCCTTTAAAATGCGCTTCTGGAATATCGGAGCGGAGGGGCAGGTGCTTATGGGTGGTCTGGCAACTGCGGCCGTTATGGTTTACTGCAATGAGCTGCCCGCCTGGCTGCTCTTCGTTGTCATGCTCGCCGCCGCCCTCTGCGCCGGAGCCATCTGGGGTCTTATTCCCGCCATTTTCAAGTCCAAGTGGGACACAAACGAGACATTGATAACCCTGATGATGAACTACGTCGCAATCAATATCGTCCTCTGCGTTACCAACCTCTGGCGTGGCGAAAAGTCCTCAATGGGTACCATAAATATGCACACTAAGGCAGGCTGGTTCCCGGAGATATTCGGATATCGCTTCATACTGAATATAATCATAATATTCGTGCTGGCTATCGCGATGTTTATATATCTCAAGCGCAGCAAGCACGGCTTTGAGATATCCGTTGTGGGAGAGTCAGCGAATACCGCCAAGTACGCGGGCATAAACGTAAAAAAGGTCATCATCCGCACAATGCTTATCTCCGGCGCTATCTGCGGCATATGCGGCTTCATCACCGTCGCGGGACGGGATCAGACCATATCCACCGCCACGGCGGGCGGCTATGGATTCACGGCGATCATCGTGGCGTGGCTGGCCAAATTCAATTCTTTCTATATGGCGCTCATATCCTTCCTGCTCATCTTTCTGGAGAATGGCGCGGCTCAGATAGCCTCGGCATACAGCTCGCTCAATGACTACGCCGCTTCTATCATTACTGGTATAATTCTTTTCTTCATTCTGGGCAGCGAGTTCTTTGTCAATTACAGGTTTGTTTTCCGCACTAAGGCAGCAAAGGAGGTCAAGGGCTAATGATGACTCTTGTGGCGTGGATAAACCGCGCAGTATGGTTCGGTACGGTTATCATGTTCGCCTCCCTCGGCGAGATAATCACCGAAAAATCCGGCAACCTGAACCTTGGCGTCCCGGGTATCATGTTCATCGGCGGCTTTGCGGGCTTCGCCGGCGCTTATTATTATGAAAACGCCGTAGCTAACCCAAATGTAGCGCTGATAGTGCTGATCGCGCTGCTCTGCGCCTTTGTGGCGGCGGGGCTGGGCGGACTTATTTACAGCTTCCTCACCATCACTCTCCGGGCAAATCAGAATGTTACCGGTCTGGCATTGACCATCTTCGGCGCAGGCATTGCCAACTTCTTCGGCGTGCGCGTGCTGAACGGCGGCACCTCCGTCAAGGCCACCTTCGCCAACAAAGTTTTTACCGCCAAGATACCCTTCCTCAGCAAGCTTGGTACTGTTGGCGATATGCTCTTCTCTTACGGCTTTATGGTGTACGCCGTCATTATTCTTGCTGTTGTTATCCACTGCGTGCTCTATAAGACCCGAACCGGCCTGAATCTCCGCGCTGTGGGAGAAAACCCTGCCACCGCGGACGCGGCAGGCGTAAACGTTACAAAGTATAAATATGTAGCTACCTGCCTTGGCGCGGGTCTTACCGGCCTCGGCGGTGTGTACTATGTCCTCGACTATGGCTACGGTACCTGGTCTACCGCCAACTCCATTGAGGCTCTTGGCTGGTTGGCCGTGGCGCTGGTAATATTCGCCACATGGAAGCCGCTGAATATAATCTGGGGCTCCTACCTTTTCGGCGTGCTCTATTGGCTCTATAATTATTTGCCAACCATTCTGGGTATAACCATTCCTCCCTATGCCACACAGCTCATTCAGATGGTGCCCTATATCGTAACGATAGTCGTCCTTGTTTTCGTAAGCTTCCGGAAAAAACGGGAGAACCAACCGCCGGCAAGCCTTGGTCTTGCATACTTCCGCGAGGAACGGTGAATAAAGCTATATAAAGCGCAGACCTCCGGCGAATTTCGCCGGAGGTCGTTTTTTACAGCCTTGCCGCTATCCTTGCCACAAGAGGACGCTTTACCTTCATTGCCCCCTTGGGGCAGAATTCCTGGCAGCAGAAGCAGCGGATGCATTTGTCCGTGTCTATTCGAGCCTTTTTATCCTCAATTGCGATAGCCTTGGCGGGGCATATACCTGCGCATACGCCGCAGCCCACGCATTCCGAGGGCCTCAGCTTTGGCTTGGATACCAGCAGCTTGCCCGCAGCGGCACTGAAAGCCCGCAGCAGGGGATTTTTCCCATTGCCTGCGAAAAGCAGGCTGTTGTGTACGGCCACATTGTCAAAATCCCGTACCATGAGCTGATCCAGTGGGCCGCATATATTCAGTTCGCTGTACTCCGCCGGAGCGAGACCTCTGCGGCTTGCGGCTTCAAGGGTGGGTATATTTTCTTTAGCGAGACCGATAAGCGCCGCGCAGACCAGATCGAGCTTATATGGAGAGAGAGAGGCCAGCAGCGCGCCTATCTGCCGTGGCTTTCCGGCGGTAGGGCCGTTGCCCTCCATGCCAACCACCGCGTCCGCTATGGCCAGACGAGGCTTGAAAAATTCGTTCAGATCCACCAGCATGTCGGCAAAATCCGGATAGTTGGGGAACTTGTAGTGATATTCCGGCTTCATGGTGCCTGGTATCGTGCCGAACATATTCTTGACGGCGGCGGACATACCCATCATGCCGTGGGATTTGAGCTTGCAGAAATCGATTATTGCGTCGGCTTCCAGCAGCCATGAGGTGCAGGTGAAGTTCTTCAGCACTCTGGCCTCGGGGAAGCGAACCTCTGTCTGGCCGAAGTTCTCGTTCAGCGCCGCGCCGAAAGCCTCCGCTTGGCGCATGCCGGTCACGCTGTAAACCCGGTTCAGATAAACGCTGCTGTATATGCCGCCGGGGCTGTCGCCAATGATGACAGAGGCGCCGCGCGCCGTGAGCATTTTGCTCAGGGCGCAGACCAGCGAGGGATGGGTAGTTCCCGCGCTGTCGGGTTTCATGGCTGTAACAAGGTTTACCTTTATGGCTATCTTCATCCCCGGCTGCACCCAATCCAACCCTCCGATCGGCTCAAGCACCTGGGCGAGAGCGGCTTCGGCATGGTCATAATCGGCGCAGGGGACTATGGAAACATCGTATTTTGTCATTTATATCACCAAATAAAGTGTAATCCAAAGCCGCGGGAATGTCAACGTAAGCTGTTGAAAATGGCGAGCGCAAAATCTGATGTATAAAAACGCCCGCTATGAAGCCGGACTTCATAGCGGGTCTGCTTTTTCATTTTAATAATTCTTCATAAAGAGCCTTGTCCAGATCTTTGAAAACGTTGAAGATAACGTGCTTCACACTTTTCGCCCTATCCAGACAATCTCGGACGGTCTTTACGGCGACCTCGGCGGCAAGGTCGTTGGGGAAGCGGAAAACACCGGTGGAGATGCAGCAATAGGCGATGCTCTCAAGACCGTTGTCCTCGGCAAGCTCAAAGCAGGAACGGTAGCTGGATGCCAGCAGCTCTTTGTCCCGGGCTGTGACCGGGCCGGAGATTATCGGGCCGACTGTGTGAAGCACATAGCGGGAGGGAAGGGAGTAGGCCGGGGTGATTTTTGCCGTGCCGGTGGGCTCCTCGTGGCCCTGAGCGCGCATTATCCTGCCGCAGTCCCTGCGGAGCTGCACCCCGGCAAATGTGTGGATGCAGTTATCTATGCAGGCGTGGTTGGGCACCCAGCAGCCCAGCATGGCGCTGTTCGCCGCGTTCACGATAGCGTCCGCCTCCAGCAGAGTTATGTCGCCAAGCCAGATGCTGATGCGCTCATCGCCGGAACAGCGCGGCAGCTCAGACGCCTTAGTTATGCCCTTTTCGGCTATATAGCCCGTAAGGTATTCGTCCTGCACGCGCAGAAAAGCTTCTTCATCCTCCATCGGCTCTCGGGTGTTCACCAGAGCTCGGAAAAGACGAAAACGCTCATCCTCGTCTGTGGGTATGGGCTGCTTTAAGCCGCGCTCGTCCAGAAGATATTTTATAAGATATTCAAGACGCTCACTCTGTGTCAAATTCGCCACCTCATTTTACCTGAGATTTGAGATAAACTATGCCTGCGCTGCGGTATGTGGCGGTTAAGGTGGGCTCGCCCGCGTCTTTACCATTGAAGGGCGGTATCTCCGTTCCTTCAAGCTCACCGGACAGAAGCTTTTGGCAAAGCTCGGACATGTCCAGAGCAAGCTGACGGTGGAGGGGGTTGAAGCCCATAGGCTGTGCCTCGAGAGCTTCATAATAGTTGCCGAAAGCGCCGCCGCGCTCCTGATAGCGGTGGCCGCCCAGCCATGTGTAGTCTTCAAACTCCTTGGCTTTCTCACAGAAAATATCCAGGTTGGCCTTGTATTCGCTGAGCTTGAGCGCGCCCACAATAGACATGAGCACGATAATGCCGGAACCGATGGCGTCTCCTGTAAAAAGGCACTTGTGCTTGTGGTCAGCGTAAACCATGCTGCCGGGTGTGTGGCCGGGCAGGGAAATAGCCTCCACATATACTCCGCCCAGGTCGAAGGTGTGTCCGTCCTTTATCCAGCGGATGTTCTCCTCGGGCAGCTTCAGGTCGGGCATCATGGCTTTGATAAATGTGGGAAGCAGCTCACGGTCGCCTTCCGGAATGTATACGGTATCAAATTCATCCGCGTGAAGCATATGGTCGCCGTGGATGTGAGTGACAGCCAGCTCTACGGGCTTATCGGTTATCCTGCGGATAAGGGGCATTATCTTGCCCGCGCCCATGCCGGTGTCAATGACGAGAGCCTTATCCCGCCCTTCCACCATGTAGTAGGACGCGTCGGAATAGTCATTGAAAAACCATACGCCGGGCTTGATGAGCTCGTATTCATCATGCAGTTTGCGATTCTGCGCAAAGAGCCAATCCATCATTTCGGCGTCACGGTAAGCGGGCTCCCACGCGAAGTGACCCGCGTACTCCTTCGGAATGCCGTAAGTCTCGGCAATGTAGCCTGCCGGGTACTCCGTGAAGCGGACGCTGCCGCCGCAGGCGCGCAGAGCCTCCACCATGCGGCGGGTGCCTACCATGCCGGAGAGCCTGAAATCGGAGGGGGCTATCGTATCGTCGATGGGCACTACCGGGTCGTCCGCCGCGTGGCATGCCCAGACCGGGACGTGCTTTGCGTTTTTGATGGTGTAGGGATTGCCGGCTCCGCAAATGGGTATGGCCGCGGCGAAAAGCTTTGGGTATTTGCTTATATAGTGCCATGTGCCCATACCGCCGAGGGAAAGGCCGGTAATATAGACCCGGGACTTATCCACAGCGTTTTGAGCTGTGAACCCGCGGAACAGCTTCATAAAGCTGCGCTCAAACTCCGGAGCAGTGAACGCCAGACCCTTGGGACACTGAGGAGCCAGCACATAGCAGGGGTGCTTGGCCTGATTCTCAGGCAGGGCATAGGCGTAAGCACCGATGTTGCCGGCAACATGCAGCTCATTGTCGTCTCCGCATTCACCGCCGCCGTGGAGGAAAATGACCAGGGGATATTGTTTGCCGTCCTCGGTCTGAGGGGTGAAAAAACGGTACTTTATGTTTGCTCCGTCATTGTGGGCGCATTCGCCATAGGCGAATGTCTTTGTGGTTTCCACAGCTATGGAGTCAAGCTGTCTTCTTTGTTCTTCTGCCATCTTTTTCTGCCCCTTTCACAGCACCGCAATTATGCAGCGCTGATTTAGTACTTTTCCAGCAGCTTCTTAACGTAGCCTTTGAAATCCTCACGCACATCCTCCGGCCAAAGAAGCTGCACCTCGTCTCCAAAGCCGCAGAGCCAGCCGTAAAACTGAGGGCTGACTACCACGTTTGCGGTGACGGTGAAGCTGCCGTCGTCCTTGGAGTTTATTATAACGTCACGGCCGAAGCGGTCAATGACCGCGCCTGCCAGATGATTTACAAAGCGCAGACGCACGGTGCGTTCCTCTCCGGCGAACATGCCGAAAACCTTGCCCGCGTATTCCGCAAGGCGGCTGCCGTCAAATTCGTCGTTCTTTTCCCGGGGCTGTGCCTCGGTTCGTATGTCTGTCATCTTATCCACACGGTAATGCTTCACAAGGCCGCTTGCGGCCTCGTGGGCGATGAGGTAATAATTCTCGTCGTCCCAGGTCAGCGCGCAGGGACTTACCTGATAGCGCGCGCCGTCACGGCGGTACAGCTTCTCTTTGGTAATAGAGTAATCAAAATAACGGAAGCTTATCTGTTTATCGAAGGTTATGGCCTCGTGTAGCTTGTCCACGTTGTAATAGATGGACTCGTTCATGGATTTTATGCGGTTTCGCACAAAAACCTGCCGCTGAAGCTGCCGCGCGCCATGCCGTCCGGCGAGATTTTCAAGCTTACGGATCAGTGACAGGGACTTCTTCTCGGTTATGAAGCGGGAGGACTGAACAACGTCTACCAGCAGCTTCAGCTCAGCCAGCTCGAATTCGCGGCTTGCTACGGCGTAAAGGGTAGGGCGGCCGCCAAGCTTTATCACGTCAAGGCCAAAATCCCGCAGTGTGTCAAGGTCGTTATAAAGACTCTTGCGCTCGCAGGATATGCCAAGCGACTCAAGATGATCCATGATCTGAGCCGCGCTTACGCCGTGCGTTTCGTCGGTTTTCTCCAGCAGATATTTCATAAGGTAGAGAAGCTTTGCTTTCTGATTCTGGGATTTAGCCAAGGCGCACCTCTTTTCACGGGCAAAACAGCGAGCCCTGCTCGAGCGCATCCCGCTCAAAGGCGCTGTTTATATAGCTTAATACCTTTTTCTTATCAGTGCTCCACATGGGCGCGATAAGCTCACGCTTCGCGCCGTCGCCGGTGATGCGGTGGACGGTCATGTCCGGACGCAGGCGGCTGATGCAACCCTCAAGCAGCTCGGTATAGTGCTCGAGACTGAGGGCTTCAAAACGGCCCGCCTCATACTCAGCCGCGAGAGCGGTGCCCCGCAGAACGTGGAGAAGCTGCAGCTTTATGCCGTCGGCGCCGCTTTTTGCGATGTATGAAGCGGTATCGTATATCATCTCGTCCGTTTCGCCGGGAAGTCCGAGTATCATGTGTACGATGACCTCAATACCCCTGGCTTTCAGCTCGGCGACCGCCCGGTCGTATACCTCAAGCGTATAGCCGCGGCGGATATAATTCGCGGTGCTTTCATGGATGGTCTGCAAGCCTAGCTCCACCCATACGGGCTTGATGCCGTTCAGCTCCGACAGCAATTCCAGCACATCCCAGCCCAGACAGTCGGGACGGGTGGCTATGTCGAGAACGGCGATATCATCCCTTTGGATGACAGGCTCAAAAAGCTCCCGCAGACGCTCCACGGGAGCATAGGTGTTGGTATAGCTCTGAAAGTACGCGATGTACCGCCCCTTGCCCTCGGTTTTGAAGGCCACCCGGGCCTTGGCTTTTTCAAGCTGTTCTTCAACGCTCGGACATGGACCCTCGGCAAACTCGCCGGAGCCGCCGGAGCAGAAGATGCAGCCGCCATAGCCAAGAGTACCGTCACGATTGGGACAGCTCATGCCGCCGTCAAGGGAAAGCTTATAGAGCTTCTCACCGAAACGGCGGCGTACTTCCGCTGAAAATGAGCGGTAAAACATTTATTGCATCACTTGCGCCATACAGCGCCGGAATCCAGTCCCCACTTCTCGAACATCACGTTGTAGAACTCGGGACGGGGGAAATTCATGGGCATATCCATTGCGAGCCCCTGATAGCCGAAGCCGACGCCGCTCAGAAACTTCAGGCCACCCACCAGCTCTTCAAGCTTCTCGGCGCGGAGGGTGAACATGACCTCGTCCTCGTCGGTGAGACCGCGCTCATATTCGCCGGGGTCGGGGAAGGTGATATTGTAATCCTTGCCGTTGAGGACGGGAATGCTGGAATGGACGCAGGAGTCAACGGGGTCGAGAGTTACGTTGAGCATCTCGCAGGAGTGAAATTTGGCGGCCATAAGTATGCTGCGTATCTGAGCGGGACGGCAGTAGATGGTCACTATGTCGGGCTCAAAATTGCAGGAGCGCAGGGGAGCCATCGTGAAGCCAAGAGGCTTTTTCTCGGAGGCAAGCATGGGATATTCCTCGCGGAGGAACTTCTTGCTGCGCTCGGGGTCCTTCATAAAGAACTTGTCTCCCATGTACTCGTAATCCGCATCCTCCAGCTCCACAAGACCATAGGAGACCAGAGGCCAGACGCACCAGTGATCCTCCTTGAGCATGGTCAGGGCGGTGCGGTTGCGGCGTACCATTGCATAGGCCTGGCACATTGCCAGCCGGTCGCCGCGATCCTTATAGGGGCGGAGAGTACCCTCGGGTATCTCGTCCTCGGAATATATGAGCTTCAGTGCGATAGGAGAGTAGCGGAGGATGAGATTTTCCTCCAGTTCCTTGCCAAGAGCGTTGTATTCAGCAATCGTCATGTTTATACCTCCAAGCATTTATTTGTCTTCAAGCTGTTCTTCCACTTCCGCCATGCGGCCCTCGGCCAGAGCACGGGATATGAATACCTTGCCGCACTTGGGGCAGACCGGCACATCGTGGGAGACCGTGCGTTCCATGTAGTTGAAAATCGTTTTGCGGGTGCGGAGCTCAACGCCGCATTTGGCGCATTTCCAAATTCTTTCCTCACTCATGGCTCAGACCTCCTCCTTGAAGTGGATGCGGTGGCTGTATGCGCTCGTAACGCTGTATGTGCCGTCCGCGTTGGGGATGTACTCCGCCCAATAGATAATGACGGGAGTGACGAGGCTGCAGAGACACACGCCGTTTTCGTCAATAAACTTGTCGTTGTCCCTTTCGGCCTTCCAGATCGCTTCCTTAATATCACTGAGGGTGATGAGCTTCTCATTCATGGCGGCGGTGACCTCGTCCGGCACGATAAGGGTCAGGCTGTCCCACTCGTTGCTCTTGGGAACAAAGTCCTTGCCCTCAATATCCTTCATAAGCTTTTTCTTCAGCATTATGACATTATCCCTCTTTTCCTGCAGTGACGGAACGGACTTCGCCGCGCCATCGCCGAATACCATGTCCAGAATGTGGGTGCAGTCCTTATTCTTGGTGAGAAATACCTCCCGGCAGTTGGCGCAGTAAACGATATAGGGCTTGTCGCCGAGAGCAGCGCGGTTTTCGGCTATCTCATTATAAAGCTTGGGATTGGCTGTTTTCATCTGCCCGCCGTAGCCGCAGCAGCGGTTCTTTTCGCGCAGTTCTTCGAGGACAGTGCCTGACTTTTCCGCAAGCCGGCGGACGCTCTGCTGCATTTCGTCAAAGTCGCGGGCGGCGCAGGGGTCAAATACGGATGCTTCGGCAAACCCGGCGGCGGGAGTTATGCTATCATCCTCCGCCAGAAGCTGATAAACGGATACGCGGGGGATATCCGGCATATAGGCCGCGAAAAGCTTTTCGCAGCTTGCACAGGCGAATACGAAGGTAGGCTTGCCGGAATTTTCCCAGACCCTGCGAATTTCCTCAACATTTTTGCTCATGCGCTCGGCTTCGCCCGCCCAATGTGCGGGAGCGCCGCAGCAGCCGAGGTATATTCCGGCGCTGTATTTGTCGGAAAGATAGGCGTAAGCCTTCTCCACCAGCTCGGGGCTGGAGGCGGAAAGCTGGCATCCGGGGAAGAACATATACTCGCAGGCCGCCGGAGAAGCGTAGGAGGCCTCGCCGGTGGCGAAGTCCATCTCGCCCAGCCAGAAATGGTGCAGAGCCTTGGGATGAGTGTTTGCCGCCACGCGCACCGTTCTGCCCAGACTCAGCAGCGCGCCTATGTCAACGCCCTCGGGGCATACGGACTTGCAGTAGCCGCAGTCATTGCAGGAGAAGGTCTGGCGAGTGAGGGAGCAGGGGGCAATGGGAGGCTTTGCCTTGGAGTCGGCATAGACCTCAACGGCCAGCTTCACCGGCTTCTTGCGGTACATTCTCAGCAGCTCGCAGGAGGTGAGGCAGCGGTCGCAGTCGCACTTCAGACAGCGGGAAGCCTCTGCCTTTGCTTCCTCCTCGCTGTAAGCCCCGCCGGATGCGGGAAGGACGCGGGCGACGCTTTCCTTGCCGCTGTGGTCGATGTTGTGGCCGCAGTAATTTTTATCGTATGTGCCGTGGGACAGGGAAGCTTTGCCGGTCTGGAGGTATATCTCCATCACCTTGGCCACCTCAGCGCCATGAGCGATGCCCTCCATGAGGCTTACACCGCATAGCTCGCCACCAAGAAATATTTTGGGGTCGGAGCTGGTCATAAGAGTGCTGTCCCAGCTATCTGTAAGTCCGAAGCCCTCGCCGCCGCGGCCGGTCGCAAGATAGACCGCGTCGTATTCACTGAGCTCATCGAGACTCTTGATTTCTGTATTGAATCGGAACTCCGCTTTCACTGCGGAGAATTGGAGGGCGATATCCTCGTCAAAAAGGGCAAAATCGGGGTGCTCACGGAGCTGACCGCCCCAGCCCTCTGCCTTGTCGAATACCGTTACGCCAAATTTTTTCAGTGCCATGTGCAGCGCGCAGGAAAGACCTGCCATACCGGCGCCGACAACGGCTATTTTCTCGTTCTTGGGAGGGATGGAATAAGACTCCGCCTTGCGGGTCTTTACATAATTGAGACATGCCTCCTCGATTTTGCCCACGGCTATGGGCTCGTCACCGGTGGCGCGGCGTTGGCACACCCCTTCGCAGGGGCGGGGGCAAAGCTTGCTTACAACAACGGGAAAATTGACCGCGCTGCGGAGAGCCTTATACGCCGCGGACCATTTGCCGCCGGCGGCCTTGTCCAGAAAGCTGCGCAGGTCAAGATGAAAAGGACATGCGAAGGAACAGGAAGCGGGCTCGCCGTTAAAACACCTTTCGGTAAATACTGTTGCTTCCTCTGGATTCATAAAATCAGTCCTTTGCTAAGAATTTGCCTTGCGTGGCAGATAAAATTGCCGTTTATTGCATGAAATAGCGCTGATAGGCAATAAGCAGGGTATGCTGGCATACCCTGCTTATTGTTATCTGAAAAACCTTGTTTTTCCGAAACTTATCCTGTAACGGCTATATTAGAGGGGATTAGCCTTAATGAGCTCCAGCTCCTCGTTGAAGTCGGAGCCGAGCCAATAGGGTTCGGGAGTGAGATCCTCTCCGCGTGCCTTCTTTTCCATAGCTTCCTTGACCTTCTCGGGGGTAGCGGGCAGAGCATAGATACGAACGCCGACAGCGTTGTTGATGGCGTTGATAACAGCCATGTGACCGGAGCTCTGGAAGCACTCGGAGCAGCCGGCAGAGCCCTGGGGGCCGAGCGGTCTGGGAGTCTCCATATAGAGAACGTTAAAGTCATCGGGGATGACGTCAATGGTGGGAACGCCGCAGCCAACCAGAGTGTTGTACTTCTTGGTCTGCTCATAGTCCTCGCTGAGCGCGAAGCCGATGGAGTGGGAAAGACCACCGTAGGCCTGACCGTCAACAGCCAGCTTGTTGCCGACTACGCCGACGTCGCAGGCGCAGGTGTACTTGAGAACCTGAGTCTTGCCGGTCTCGGGGTTTACCTCTACCAGACAGGTGTTTACGGCGTACATGAACTCGGCGTCCTTGTCGCCCTCGCCGGTGTTGGGGTCGATTCCGGGAGGCAGACCGAGACCAAACTGGTCATAGTGACCGATGTACTTGGTGGGAATGCCCTCGGCAACCATCTCATCATAAGTACGGTAGGTGCCGTCAGCCTTGCGCATGGCATCCATCAGCT
Source organism: Clostridiales bacterium (assembly GCA_029008095.1). Classification (GTDB taxonomy): domain Bacteria; phylum Bacillota; class Clostridia; order Oscillospirales; family Oscillospiraceae; genus RGIG6375. The sequence goes on along the minus strand of JAQXJB010000038.1, from coordinate 60,852 downwards.
TGTTGCAGCCGTCGATGATGGCATTGCCGGTCATGTAGTGCTGGCGGCTTGCGGCGGAGATACCGGAGTCGGGGCAAAGGGGACGCTCGTTCATAACGAGGCGAACCTGATGGGACTTGATGCCAAGAGGCTCAAGAGCCTTGACAGTGTGGGTAAGAGCGCCGATGTCGCCGCCCTGACCAACATCCTCCCAGGTGTTGTAGTTGGTGATGGTGCCGTCAGGATTGAGCTCGATAGCACATTCGGAGGAATCGATGAAGCCGATGGTGCAGAGGAAGCCGCCAAGACTGATGCCGACGCCCAGCTTCTTGCCTTCGGCCTTGCCCTTTTCGGCCAGAGCCTTGTACTCATCATAGTAAGGCTTTACCATCTCAAGAAGCTTGGGATAGGGATATGCCTTGTAGGGACGGCTGTTGATGGTCTGGTCACCCTCGCGGGCGCAGTTCTTATAGCGGAACTCCCAGGGATCCATGCCGATCTTCTCGGCGGCCATGTCGATGAGAGCCTCGGTGGTGGTGTAAATCTGGGGAGCGCCGAAGCCGCGGTATGCGGTGTTGAAGGCGTGGTTGGTGGCAACGCCGCGAACCAGACCCTTGAAGTTGGGAACGTTGTAGCCGTGGAAGCCGACGGTAACGAGGTTGTTGAAGATCTTGCCGGCAACAACGGCGTAAGCGCCGTGGTCAAGACCGCAGTCATACTCAGCGGCGATGATCTTACCATCCTCGTCGAGAGCAAGCTTACCGTTGGTGTAGGTGGCAGAACGCTTACCGGTCATGTGGTTGAACTCATCCCAGCTCAGAGCGAGACTGCAGGGGCAGTTCAGGGTGAGGGTGGCAAGAGCGCAGAGTACATAGGTGCTGGGGGTGATAGCGTAGCCGAATGCACCGCCGGTGGGATTCTGGATCATGCGGATGTTGTCCTGAGGATAGTTGAGTGCCAGAGAAATAGTCTCAGCGCACTCGGTGAGAGCCTGAACCTTGCACTGCAGGGTGAGCATTCCGTCAGGATCAAAGTAGGTGAGAATGCTGTCAGACTCGATGGGCAGGTGGGGCTCATGCTGAGAATGGAAGCTGCCCTCTACGACGTAAGCGGCGTCGTCAAAAAGTTCTTCGGGATCGGTTCCCTTGAATACGGGCTGCTCCATATAGAAGTTGGGCATTGCCTCGAAGAGCTGAACGGCGTTGGGAGCAGCGGCCTCGGGCAGGGTAGTGTATGCGGGCAGAGGCTCGAGATTCTGCTTTACCATCTTCGCGGCCTCGCGGGCATGCTCGCGGGTGTCGGCGCAGACAACTGCCACAACGTCGCCCTTGCGGCAGACCTTCTTGCCGCAGATGACGGGGAATACGGTCAGAGCGTTGCCCTTCTGGCGCTGAACGATAGCGGGAACTTCCATGTTGTTGTCGCCGGGAACGTCGGCAGCGGTGAGAACCTTGATAACGCCAGGCATCTTCTCGGCCTCGGAGGTATCGATGCTGATGATGTTCGCGTGCAGGGACTCGGAGAGAACGACAGCCAGGTGAACAACTCCCTCGGGAGCCTGCTGGATAACATCGTTACCGTAGTCGGCAACACCGAGAACCTTGGGCAGAGCGGCGGGACGGGGATGCTTGGAGCCGTAGATCTCCTTCTCGCCCTCGAAATCGTAGGTGATGTCGGCCATTGTCTTCTCGCCGCGCATAACGGCCGCGGCGGCCATAACAGCGTCTACGATAGGCTTGTAGCCGGTGCAGCGGCAAACGTTCTTGTGAACGCGGAACCATTCGCGGACTTCCTCACGGGTGGGGTTGGGGTTCTTCTGGAGAAGACCGAAAGCGGACATGATGAAGCCAGGGGTGCAGAAGCCGCACTGTACACCGCCATAGGTGATCCAGGCCTGCTGAAGGGGATGGAGGTTGGTTGCGGTACCAAGAGCCTCGATGGTGATGATCTGGGAATACTCCTCGACGTTCTTCATCTTCTTGGTGCAGGAGCGGATGACCTCGCCATTATACAAGATGGAGCAGGCGCCGCAGACACCAACGCCGCAGCCTACCTTAACACCGGTGAGACCCATGCGGCGAAGAACGGTAGCGAGAGTGTCCTTCTCGGGGTCATAGACTACGGGTCTTTCAACGCCGTTTATGTCTATGCGCATTCTTTGAAGTTTCATTTTTTCTCCTTTCCGTATCCTGAGTACGTGGGGTATTTTGTTATAAGCATAATGACTCAATATAAGATATTATAATATGATTTGCTTTTATGTGCAATATCAAATATAAATTTTTTTGAACAATAAAACTGAAAAAAATAAGCAAAAATGCCTGAAAATTTCGTATATTTAGGGCAAAAAACGTCCTCTGAAAATCGAACAAATTCACCGAACGTATTCATGCTTTCGGGATTGACGGAAACTGACATAAAGGTATATAATGCATGATAAATTTTAATGTGTAGGAGTGAAAAACATAAAGATGAAAAGCGGAGAAATAAAAGGCAATATTCTTCTGCTTATCACGGCGCTTATCTGGGGCAGCGCGTTCGTTGCCCAGAGCGTTGGCATGGACCATATCGGCGCGTTCACCTTTCAGGGTGTGCGTTCCCTTGTAGGCTCGGCTGTGCTGGTGCCGGTGATACTTGTCATCAGCGCCATGAAGAAGAAAAAAGGGGAGTACGTTAAGCCCACAAAGGCGGACAGGGCTTTGCTGTGGAAGGCGGGCATTATCTGCGGCATTATTATGACCATTGCCGCAAATTTGCAGCAGCAGGGTATACAGTATACCACTGCGGGTAAGGCCGGATTTATCACTGCCCTCTATATTGTCATCGTGCCGGTGCTGGGGCTGTTCATGGGTAAGAAATCATCGCTGCGCATGTGGCTTTGCATCGCGATGGCTCTCGTGGGTCTGTATTTGCTGAGCATGACCGGAGGCTTCAGGCTTTCCAGGGGAGATACCCTTGTGCTGCTCTGCGCCGTGGCGTTCTCGTTCCATATCGTTGTGGTCGACCACTACGCTTCCCTTGTGGACGGCGTGAAGCTGTCCTGCATACAGTTCCTTGTATGCGGCGTTATATCCTGCGTGTTCATGTTCCTTTTCGAGAAGCCGGATATCAGCGGCCTTATGGCTGCTGCCGTGCCGATCCTCTACGCGGGCGTGATGTCCTGCGGCGTGGCGTATACCCTGCAGATCGTGGGACAGAAGTATACCCGCCCCACAATGGCCTCTCTGCTTATGAGCCTTGAATCCGTGTTCGCTGTGCTTACGGGTATGATTATTCTCCGGGAGATACCCACAGCCCGCGAGGCCATCGGCTGCGTGATCATGTTCGCGGCCATTATCATCACCCAGCTCCCGGAGAGAGCAAAGATAAAAGCGTAAAGAGCGCGCTGCACTGTGCATGAAGTTTCGTGCCCTCAAAATACAATAAAAGCGAAGCTTCCGCAAAAAAAGGGACTGCCGCAAAATGAAAATTTTGCGCAGTCCCTTTTTGCGGCTGGTTAGCTCGGAAATAACTGAATAATGATGTCCGCAGTGTCTTGCGGAGCATTTGAATCTCTTTACCCCAAGCGGTTAGTTGGATTTGTTCCATTGGAAAAGGTGATACGAACTGCGGGAAACGGAAAAGAAGATTGGCCTCTCACCATAATGGCACGGCCTAACGTAATGCTTGCAGATATGGTTATGTTCTCAATGGGCTATGGTGTTACGGAGAATTTTATGCACGTTTTTGTGCCCTTTGAAATCTATCTGCTTGTGCCGCTGACGGCGTTGTTCGGTGTTATGTGGGTGGTGCTGCTGATACGCGGACGAATTGCCAAACGTAAAGCAAAAATTTCATAAACCAACGGCGGCTGCAACACGCAGCCGCCGTTAAATTGTTTAGCCTATGGAATTTTCTGTTCTGCTGATAAGGTCATTCTGCATATCCGTGCCCAGTTCGACGAAGTATGCGGAATAGCCCGCTATGCGGACAACAAGGTCACGGTATGTATCCGGATCCTTCTGGGCGGCGCGCATGGTGCCGGCGGAAACGATGTTGTACTGAACCTCCAGACCACCGGACTCAAAGTAGGTCCTGGTCATCTCAATGAGAGAATCCTTGGCGGCCTCGGTGCTGACCGCGGAGGGATGGATGCGCAGATTCAGCGCTATGCCGTCCATGTAGTGGCTCTGGTCGTAGACGAGAGCGGAGTTGAAAACGGCGGTGGGGCCGTTCTTATCCCTGCCCTGAACGGGAGAGGCGGCGTCGGCAATGGGTTCGCCGAACTTGCGTCCGTCGGGAGTTGCCCAGGTGGTGTAGCCCTGAGCCACATGGTCGGCGGCGCCGTAAAGACCGGACTTATAATAGGGGGAACGCTTGGAGTAGCATTCGCCGCAGATGTCGTAATAAAGGTCGCATATCCACTTCATCTCGATGTCGGCATAGGGGTCGCCGTTGCCGAAATGAGGTACCTCGGCGATGATGCGCTGGCGCAGCTCCTCGTAGCCCTCCCAGTTGGCGATAAAGGCGTCATAAAGCTCGCGGGTGGTGCAGAGCTTCTTATCAAAGCACATGTATTTGATGGTGGTGATGGAGTCCGCGATGGTGGCAAGACCGGTGGCGGTGCCGCCGTAGGAATTGTACTTGCAGCCGCCCTGAACGGCGTCCTTGCCCTTTTCCATGCAGCCTTCCATAGAGATGGAAAGGTCGGCGTGGGTGCAGAGCCATGTGGAGATATACTCGGTGTAGTTGTTCACGGTGACGAACCATTTGAGTATGTAGCGGGTCATCTGCTCAATGGCGTCGCGCACCTCCTCAATGGAGTTCATCTCGTAGAGGTAGCCGGTGTGCAGGGGCGCCTGCTTGCCGTTATAGGGGTTGATACCGTTATTGAGCGCCATGTCAAGCACCACGCCGTAGTGGATGCTGGCATGGGGCGCGTGAACGCCGTTGGGAGCGGGATAGTCCGTGCCGCAGCCCACTATCTCCTGGCAGCCGATGACGCCGTAGTCCCGGGCGTCCTTCAGTTCAAAATTCAGCTCCCGGATAAGGCCGGGGATAATGACCTCGTCGTTCTGGAACAGAGGCAGACCGCCGACAAGCTTGGAGGTCTCAATGGCACAGTCCCAAAGCTCCTTGGGTGTGTTCTTGTTGATACGCAGAGAAATGGTGGGATCGTGGAGCAGCAGTCTGCCCACAGTCTCGAGCACCATGAAGGTGACGGGATTTGTGGCATCCTCGCCGGTGTCGGGGTCAACGCCGCCGATAGTGGTGTGCTGGTAAGTGTTGCCGATGCCGGTGGTCTGGGCAAGTCTGCCGAGGCCGCCGCCGTAGAAGCAGTTTGCCTTCAGGAAGAACGCGTCAACGATCTCCTGAGCCTCTTCCATTGTGATGCGCCCTTCCTCCAGGTCCTTCTTCAGGAACGGCCAGGTGTACTGGTCGAAGCGGCCGAAGGAGGGAGAGGGATAGCCGCCGGCGAGCTGGAGCAGTACCTGATACATCATGGTGAGCTGGCAGGCCTCCCAGAAGGTACGCGCGGGCTTTTCGGAGATCCATGCAAGGCCGTCCGCCATCTTTTCAAGCTCGGCCTTTCTTGCGGGATCGGTTTCCACTGCTGCCTTGGCCGCGCAGGTCTCACCGTAGCGGCGGCAGAGGGCGGAGCCGGCGTCGCAGGCCAGAACCGCGGACTTGTAGAACATATACTTATCCATGTCCTCACCCATGATATTGCCGTGATGGGCGTCGATAAAGGCCTGAGCCTGAGCGCGGATGGCGCCGTAGCCCACGTTGATTATTTTCTTATAGCCCGCGACAAGGTGCCCGACGGGTATCATCATCAGACCCATGCCCTGGCCGTAGTCGGAGGCGAGAAGCTCGGAAAATTCCTTGTAGCCATCGGGCTGCCAGGCCTCGGCCATCTTTGGGATGCCCTTGTCCTGCCAATATTCCTCAACGCTCTTGAAGGCGTCGATATCCTCCTGACCGATACAGAGGGCGATGCCGTCCTCCTTCTCGTTGTTGTGGTAGAGCCCGTCATCCCGGAGCTGCCATTCCTGCTCGGCGACGCGGTGCATGAAGCCCGCGCCCACCCACATGGGGTCGCTGGTGCTGCCGCAGAAGTACTTGCTTCTGGAGCCAACGATTATTTCAAAATCCTCAACGGGGCAGGTGATGTTTTCGCATACATACTTGAAAATAAGAGGGCGCTGGATGATGGGAACAACATGAGCGTACATCTTATGAGCCTCGGTGGTGAGAATGGTTCTCTCGGCGTCGGTTCTTATGCATCGGTCGCGGATGAGCTGGCGCATGTGCAGAATACGGTCAGTTGCGGGCTTGAAAGTATACATTAAGGTGATCCCCTTTCATAGCTTTATAAATATCATATCTATATATTATACAAAAAGCTTTTAAATGTCCATAATAACTTATTAAAAAAACGCTGAAAACGATGTTTATGCATAATTTGGGGCAAAAGCATTCAAACTATGGCAAAACGGACGAAACACCGTCCGGCGGAAAGGAAAATGTATATGAAAAGGGTAACTGCCCTTGCGATGGCGGCGGTAATGCTTCTCAGCTTCACGGCCTGCGCGAGAAACAACGAAAATAACAACGCGTCCCCGGATAATCTTCCGGACGCAAGCACCAATTTGCCTGCCACGACCGTACCTACACCCGGCACCCAGCAGCCTGGAAATACTGCGGGCGCGGAGGAGGGGAAAACGTCCCCTGAGGCAATTTGGAACGCTATATACGACAAATACGGAGATACCTTTCCTGTGACTGAAGCCATACCTGCCGAGAGTCTTAAGGAAGTGACGGGCATTGACCCGGAGAAGCTGGAAAGCTTCGTTTTTCAATATCCCCTGATGAACGTGAGTGCCTCGGAGTTCCTGATCGCGGAATGTAAGGAAGGAGAGCTTGAAGCGGTCAAGGAAGAGGTAATGGCCCATCAGGCGGCTCTTGTTGAGCAGTGGGAAAAATATCTGCCCGAGCAGCTAAAGCTGGTGGAAAATTACGTCATGGAGACCGCGGGGAACTATGTTTTCTTTGCTGTGGCTAAAAACGCTGAGGGCGCGGCGGATATTTTCAAGGGCTTCTTTGATTGACAGCGCTTTGCGGGGCGGGGCTTGCTCCCGCTCCGCAGAGCTCGTTGTATCGCCATCATTTGCCATTGCTCCGCCAAAGGTTGACAATCATTCCCCGTAAAAGTAGAATAGGTATATTCACTTGTCGAAAAACGTCTTATATAAGAAGGGGAACGATATGCAAAACAAATTCATTGCTATAATGCTCGCACTGCTTATGCTGCTTTCTATGACGGCCTGCGGCGGAAAGAGTGAGAACGTAGACCCGGCTCCTCCGGCCACGGCAACGCCTGTTCCCACGTCCGCGTCAACACCTACGCCGGAGCCTACCCCTGAGCCTGCTCCCGAGCCAACACCATATAACGGCCCCGTTAATCCTCTTACGGGTGAGCCAGTGGACGAAGATATCAGCGGCAGGCGTCCTATCGCTGTTATGCTCAATAATATCCGTGAGGCTCAGCCTCAGCAGGGCAACAGCCGCGCGGACATCATATACGAGGTCATAGCCGAGGGCGGTATAACCCGCATGCTGGGCGTTTATCAGTCTGTGGAGGGCGTGGATATGATCGGTTCCGTGCGTTCCGCAAGACCGTATTACATAGAACTGGCCTTGGGACATGACGCTATTTTCGTCCACGCTGGCGGAAGCGAGCAGGCGTATTCCGACCTGAGCAATTGGGGCGTGGACAACATGGACGGAGTGAACGGCAGATTCAGCTATTCCGCCGCCGGTGTGTTTTACCGCGACCAATACCGCATGGGAGACGGCAAAAAGTACGCCTATGAGCACAGCCTGCTGACCTCCGGCGAGCGGATAATGACCGCCGTGGAGAATTACGGCATCAGAGCCGAACACACGGCGGATTTTGAGCTTGGTCTCAGCTTTTCCGACGATGGCACGCCCACGGAAGGCGTGAGCGCCGGCACGATAACGGTTCCTTTCTCAAATTATAAGACCGGCGTGTTTACCTATGACGCCGATACAGGCCTCTACATGGTCGAGGAGTACGGCAGCCCCTATATAGACGGCAACGATGGCTCTCAGGTGAGCGTGACTAACGTCATAACGCTCCAAATACCCTGCAAATCCAGCGGAGACAGCTATGGCCATATGATAGTTACCCTTGACAGCGGTTCGGGATGGTATGCCTGCGGTGGCCGGATGGTTCCCATCAGATGGGAAAAGGGAAACCGCAACTCGCCGTTCAGATATTATAATGAGGACGGCAGCGAGCTGCAGCTTGGCCGCGGCCGGACTTATGTAAACCTTATCCCGCTGGAAAATACCCCAACTGCCGAATGACGGAGATGTGAGATGAGAAATTTTCGCTTGACCCTTGCTTATGACGGCAGCCGATATAAGGGCTGGCAGAAGCAGGGAAACACACCCAATACCATACAGGCCAAACTTGAAGCGCTGCTTTCCCGCCTGCTGGGGCAGGATGTGGAGGTCAATGGCTCCGGCCGTACGGACGCGGGCGCTCATGCCCGTATGCAGGTGGCCTCCTTCCGGGCTGAAACAGAAATCAGCGCCGATGAGCTGCTGCGGCAGATGCGTACATACCTGCCGGAAGACATCGGCGCTTTATCGCTCAGCGAGGCCGCGCCACGCTTTCACGCGCGGCTCAACTGCGTTGGGAAAACGTATGTTTACCGTATATGGAACAGCGAAGAACCCAATGTTTTTGAGCGGAAATACCTTTGGATGATGCCCCGCAAGCTGGATATCGAAGCCATGCGGGAAGCCGCGAAGCGCATATGCGGCAAGCACGATTTCAAGGCCTTCTGCTCAAATAAACGTATGAAAAAATCAACTGTCCGCAGGGTGGATGAGATAAAGATAGAGCGCATCGGAGGGGAAGTCCGCTTTTCCGTTTCCGGAGACGGATTCTTATATAACATGGTGCGTATCATTGTCGGCACGCTTGTGGAAGTGGGCCTGGGTGAACGTGACGCGGAAAGCGTCAGCGCCGCGATAGACTCCCTCGACCGCCTGCAGGCCGGACAGACCGCTCCAGCCTGCGGCCTGATACTCTGGGAAGTAAGATACTGAAAAAAGCGCGGGACGGTGATTATCTTTCAAGATTCCACTGTTCGCCGGTCTTGAGACCCCACTTTGCGAACATTACGTTGTAGAACTCAGCGCGCGGGTATTCGATATTCATATCCATGGCAAGCTTTTTATAGCCGAAGCCCATTTCGTTTATGTCGCGCATGCCGCCTATCAGCTCATCGGTCTTGGCGCCGCTGAATACGAATATCATTTCGTTGTCGCCTGCGAGTGCGCGTTCGTACTCACCGGGGTCGGGGATGGTCATGCAGTAATCCTGTTCACCGTTGAGAACGGGCACAAGGGCGTTGATGCATGAGCCTACGGTGTCCATAGCCGTGCCGGCGATTTTGGCGGTGCGGTACTTTGCCGCCATGAGAAGCTGGCGGAGCTGGTCAGGCATACAGTATACAACGACCGCGTCCGGCTCAAAGGTGCAGGTGGAGAGAGGCGCGATAGCCATACCCACATTCTCGCGTTCCTCGCTGAGCATGGGAAAATTGGCACGGAAATATGCCTCGCTGGCGGCGGGGTCTTTTATAAAATAGCCGCTGCCAACATATTTTATGTCATCGTCATCCACGGGGCAGAGCCGGAAGGAGATGAGGGGCCACAGACACCAATGATCCTCCTTGAACATTGCCATGGAACGGCGGTTGCGGCGTACCTGGGCGAAGGCCTGGCATAGAGCGGGACGCTCATTTCTGTCCCGGGAGGGTATGCTGCAGCCATCGGGTATTTCATCGCGGCTGTGAAGAAGCTTGACAGCTATGGGAGATGTTTTGAGGTAGAGAAGATCCTCAAGCTCTTTTCCGATGGAGTTGAATTCTGCGCAAGTGTACATATTGTTTCCCCTTTCAATAATAGTGTTTTTTTCATTGTAGCACAGCGGAGCCGTGTATGTAAGGCCTTTTCATACAAAAACTGCATGAGCATATGCAAATCCGTTTCATGCAGGCAGTAGTGTTTGACATTGAAAAAAATTGTGTTATTATATAGGTAGGATAGAGCAAGAAAAACTCAAAAGAAAACAATTAACATATCTAAAAGACAGGTTTTCTGAAAGAAAGGAGAAACAACCCATGTATGAGTTTAAGCCCATGACTGATCGCGTTAAGAAGATACGCGAGAAGTACCGCAATACCAGACCCAAGGTTGATATCAACCGTTACCGTCTTGTTACCGAGTTCTATATGAACAACCCCCAGCTCACCGGTATTCTCAAGCGCGCGAAGAACCTGCGCAACCTCTTCGAGAATATGCCCGTGCATATCAACGAGGATGAAGTCATCGTTGGCTGGCAGGGCGCCAGCTATCGCTGCTGCGCTCTCTATCCCGAGACATCCTTCAACTGGTTCATGAAGGAACTGCGCGCCGGCACGATTCCCAAGCGCGAGCAGGATCCCTATGACATCGACCCCGAGGATGAAAAGTACCTCCTCGAGACCGGCGATTTCTGGGATAAGAACAGCATGAGCGCCATCGTCGATGAGTATATGCCCCGCTATCACCGTGACAACATGACAGGAAACGGCGTTCTTTTCTTCGGACCTAAGGATAACTGCCAGTCTCCTGTCGGCCACTTCGTCGCTAATTTCTGGACCGCTACCCAGAAGGGCTTCGGCGCCATCCAGAGAGAGGCCGAGGAGAAGATGAGAAAGCTGGAAGAGGACGGTATTTACGGCGATTCCATCTATAAGTATAATTTCTACCGCGCTGTCTCCATCGTCAGCGAGGGCCTCATTCACTGGTCCAAGAGATACGGCAAGGAGTGCGAGCGTCTGGCCGAGCTGGAGAAGAACCCCGAGCGCAAGGCTGAACTCCTCAGAATGGCCGACACTCTCAACTGGATCATGGAGAATCCCTGCCGCAACTTCCACGATGCCGTACAGTGCATCTATCTCTATCAGCTCGCCATGTGCATGGACGGTCAGCAGCACGGTATCAGCTATGGCCGCGTAGACCAGTATCTGGGTCACTACTATGAGCAGGATATTGCCAACGGTACCATCACCCCCGAGTACGCTCAGGAGATCCTTGACCTGTTCTACCTCAAGGTTGCCGAGTGCAACAAGATCTGGTCCGAGGGCGCTACCAAGTCCGGCCCGGGCTATACCAGCGGTCAGCTTATGACTCTGGGCGGCGTAGACAAGGATGGCAATGACGCTACCAACGCCGTTACCTACATGATGCTCCAGTCCGCGGGACGCCTCGTCCTCCACGATCCCCCGCAGGCTCTCCGTATCCATGACGGCACCCCCGACGAGCTTTGGGAGGCTGCTATCGAGACTACCAAGCGCTGCGGCGGTGTTCCCACCTTCGAGAGCGATAAGGTAATCATCCCCGCCCTCATGAAGCGCGGTATTCCTCTTGAGGACGCAAGAAACTACTGCCTGAACGGCTGCGTTGAGCCTTCCGTCGGCGGTTATGAGTGGGCTCAGCCCGGCGGTACCGGCACGGAGTCCTATCTGAACATAGCAAACGCATTCCTGCTTGCTATCAACAACGGCATCAACCCCATGCGCTTCCCCGGCGGTCCCGAGCCCAAGCAGACCGGCCCCGCTACCGGATATCTCTATGAGATGACCAGCATGGATCAGGTGCTCGAGGCTGTTAAGACTCAGTTCGACTTCTTCTGCAAGTGGCAGATCAGCTGCATCAACGCATGGGAGTCCATGGCCTCCTTCCATAATCCTCTGCCCATGGTATCCGCTACTCTCGAGGGCTGCATGGAGAATGGTAAGGACTGCCAGGCCGGCGGCGCTAAGTATAACTCCACCGGTAACTCCTGCATCGGTCTCGGCAACGTTGCCGACAGCCTTAACATCATTGACTATGTTTGCTTCCGCGAGAAGATCGCCACCACCCGCGAGCTGTATGACGCCATTATGGCTAACTGGGAAGGCTACGAAGAGCTGCGCCAGATCATCAACGGCAGAGCACCCCGCTACGGCAACGGCGATCCCGAGGCTGATAAGTATGTCGACTTCACCGCTTCTACATATGCCAACGCTATCAACCGCGGTACCGGTCCTCGCGGCCGCTTCAGCGCAGGCTGCTACCCTGTGACCGCAAACGTTATCTTCGGCTGGTTCACCTGGGCTACTCCCGACGGACGTAAGTTCGGCGATCCTCTGACCGATGGTATTTCCAACGTTCAGGGTATGGATAAGAACGGCCCCGTTTCCTTCATCAACTCCGTTCTCAACTTCGACCAGAGCGAGTACGGCAACGGCACTCTCTGCAACATGAAGTTCCATCCCACCGCTCTTAAGGGCGAGGGCGGCACCGCCAAGCTCAGAGCCGTTATGCAGTCCTACTTCGACGGCGGCGGAATGGAGCTCCAGCTCAATATCGTTTCCAGTGACACCCTCCGCGATGCTCAGGTGCATCCCGAGAACTACAAGGATCTCGTTGTCCGCGTAGCCGGCTTCTCCGCTTACTTCGTAGAAGTATTCAAGGGATGCCAGGATGACCTCATCCGCAGAACCGAAATGGGTATGTAAGCTTTAATAACTCAAAGATTTTGCGTGCGCTGCTTCGGCGGCGCACGCAATTTAAGGAATGGAAAAAACTATGGAAGAAAAAACACTGACAGGTAAACTGTACGATATTCAGGGCTTTTCCGTCCAGGATGGCCCCGGCGTCAGAACAACAGCGTTTCTGAAGGGCTGCCCTCTGCGCTGCCCCTGGTGCCACAGCCCCGAGTCCCAGGCTTTTTATCCCCAGCTCAGCTGGATATCCATGCGCTGCCAGGGTACTGAGCTCTGCCAGTCCCGCTGCATCAAGGCCTGCACCAAGGGTGCTCTTGAGCTTGGCGCTACTCGTGAGGACGCTGTGAGCGGAGCCCAGTTGCAGCTGGTTCACGTTAAGCGCGACCTCTGCGACAACTGCGGAGACTGCGCTGAGGTGTGCTATCCCGGCGCCCTCTATATCTGCGGCAAGGATTACACAGTGGATGAGCTGGTAAAGCGTTTGCTGCAGGATAAGCGCTTCTATGAACGCTCCGGCGGCGGCGTTACCATTTCCGGCGGCGAGGCTCTCTGCCAGCCTGAATTTGTTCTGGCTGTGCTCAAGCGCCTGAAGGAGGAAGGCATACATACCGCCCTCGACACCACCGGCTTTGCTTCCTGGGAGACTGTGGAAAAGGTCCTGCCTTATGTAGACCTCTTCCTCTATGACCTGAAGCATATGGACAGCGCCAAGCATAAGGCTATGGTCGCCGTGCCCAACGAGCCTATTCTGGAGAATGCCAGAAGGATCGCGGCGGCAGGCGGAAAAATGCAGATAAGAATTCCGGTCATACCCATGTTCAACAATGATGAGGACAATATTCGCAAGACCGCGGAGTTCTGCAAGGAGCTTGGCGATGCCGTTGAGGTTATCCAGCTCCTGCCCTATCACAACATGGGCGTTACCAAGTATCTGCGTATCAGCGACGAGCCTGTAGCCGAGGCTACCCCTCCCAGCGATGCGTTTATGCAGAAGCTCAAGCACATCATGGAGGAATACGGCCTGCCCGTTACGATCCACTAAACACTTAATAAAAATCCGCATACAAATAAAACGCACCCCATTCGTTGGACAGTATGATATACGGTCTGACTAATGGGGTGTTTTGTTATGCACAAAGGAGAAACATAAATAAAATTTAATTGAACATGTTTTTTGTATGTTGTCACAAAATGCCGTACTAATGTTTGTAGAATCAACTGGTTGACATTGGAAATCTTTTCTTATATTATCTTTATAAAATGATTAGTTGTTAAGAGAATCGTACATGAAAGAGGTGTTTCCGATGGTTAAAAAAACACACCTCGCTACGAAAATAGATAGCGAGGTTTTGTGCATTGAAGATTTGTTGTGAGGTCTAGAAAGGAGTATATATGAAAAGAAAAAGCTTGCGATATATATCATTCATATTGGTTTTTTCTCTTGTACTTGTTTGTGGTGTTAGCGCAACTACCTGTGAAGAAGACACCATTCGATTAAACGATTTAACGGAGTTGGAACTGTTGGGAGCGGCACAGAAAGGTGCGCTTGATGCTTTCTTTTAAGTAAAAAACATTATTGCATTTAATGAAGAAACCAATAAATATCCGGATGCTTTTGGTGGTGTGTATATTAATTCCAATAATGAATTGGTTTTTCAGATAAGAGGCGGTGATCAAGAATTAATTAACAGCCTATCTAACATGGTTGATGCAGATTTGCCTGTCTCATATAGCAACTGTAAATATTCACTTAATGAACTTTATGACATAAGCGAGACATTTCTATCTGAAATAGGATTAAAATTTCCGGCATATGTATTATTTGATGAAGAAAATAATCGTGTGGTTATTGAGTTCGCCAAAACAGTTGAATCACTTGCGCGTTACTTGAACGATAAAATTCAGAGTGAAAATCTGCCAATTCGTATAAAAATTAAATTAGAAAGTGATGTTACTGTTAATAATATGAGTCGGTCTATACAAATCGAAAACGATACTGATAATACCGATATGGTGAATCCTGCAACTACTTTTGCTAGTATAGCACTGACCGGAGGAAGTACACTTTATAAAAAAGCAATAAAAGACGGGACAGAACAATACATAGAATGGGGAACATTAGGGTTTAGTGGAACATACGGCGGTCAAACTGCATATTTAACAGCGGGACATGTATTGCCTGGACACTATGTCCGCTCTAACGATTTGATTAATAACTACATAACATATAATGAAATGGCAGAAGTGCATAACGCGACAGGGGATTATGGAATTGTAACTTTATCCTCTAGTAGTTATTCTATCGGGAAAAGCAACTATGTTAAAACCGGAGCGAGTACGACAGGTGTAGTTAACTATTACTATTGCATTTCTGATGGTTTACCGTACGGAACTTATATATATAAATATGGAAAAACTACGGGACTTACTGTGGGCAAACATCAAGCAGTTAGCGGCTCATATACTTGGTATGTTGATTTGGACGGTGATGGTATTCGTGAATATGAATATGGCCTTGGAAACCTGAATAGATTTGGCCCGATAGATGGAAGCGTGGGTGTAAATCCGTTACTTAACAATTATGGAGATAGTGGAGGACCGGTATGGTTTGTATATGATAGTCAGCGTGTTTTGTTAGGTTGTATATCTGGATTTGAGTTTACCACTGGCGCAACAAATGATGATATTACTTCGATATCTGCAGTGTATTACCAATCAATTGAACATGTAATAGAACAAGGATTTATTCCTTATGCTATTTCAGAGTTAGCTTATTACGATGATGATCTTGTCAGTAAACTACACACCTAATAATTCGGTGGAGATGCAGGATGAAAAAATGTATCATAGTGCTGATTGTAATAATTCTATTGTTTTATTTGCCAGCCTGCAGAGAAACCAGTCTCAGTTCGGATGAAGTATGGAAATTTTTCAAAAACACTTACGGAGAATATGTTTATCAAAACGAAAATGGGCAAATGTTTTGGACGGTTGATGCTGAAGAAATAAAAGCTCAGTCTGCCGACATTTATGCATATGACGGCGAATATCTGAAAATGTGTTATTCAGAGGTTCAGAAGCTGCCTCTTTTGGGCAATGTTTTATCTTACGAGCTTTATGTGGATCCCGGAGCCGTGGAGTATTCAGAGTTTTTGCCCCTCGACGCAAGCAGTGAAGCGAAGCTGTATTATCCATCACTTCAGGTATGGCTGGATGGACAGTGGTGGCCACTGAAAACCGTTGAACCCTCAGGGGTGAATAATGGCGTATGGGTGCAGGACGGCACTACAAAGTTTACTTTTTCCATGGATGCTTCCGGAACCGAGAAATGCTTGCCCGATGGGAAATACAGACTTGTTTTGTCTTTCGAGCCGGGAGAAGTAAGTGTGTATGACTCCCGGCCTCAAACTGCCGAGCAAACGGGAATAGTACTGGCATTTGAGTTTGAACATTCTCCGGATACAGTCCGAGTGCCGGAAACAATGGCGGATATTTATACCGATACATGGGAGACCATGAGAAATTCCTATGGCGACTACTTTGCCTTGGATGACAACGGTAATTTCATCTGGAATGTTGGCGGACTTCTTCCTGTATATCCGGAAGTAGATGAGACTTTGTTCATTCCTTATCAGGGCGATGACATGCGCATAGAGTACTGCGGAGTAAGCGAAAAAGATGACCGGTCGCCGGCGCTTGAATTTCAAATCAGCAATCTGACCGGCCGCAGCGTGGAGATAGGCAGCGGTCCGTATCAACTGCATATATGTCTTGATGGCCAGTGGTGGAATATTACATCCGACTACATTATGAACATATCCGGTACACCGCATAGCCTGGATGATTACGGCGGAACATTCTGGCCAATAAGAGTGTGGCGATATTCTTCCGGCAGATTACCGGAGGGGACATATCGAATTTCCTGCCGCCTGCCAAAAGAAGTTGGCGGAACAGTGCTTATGGAAGAATTTGAACTGGCATATTAGGGCGGAGTCCGTTGCACTTAAAGAATCCTCGAACATACATCACAGAATATACACGGTGTTTTTGTGGTGATATATTCCATTATGGCAGCATTTGTACGACAACGTGCTATAAGGGCTTTAAACAAATGTCACAATTTACGCATTAACGCTTGCACTTGAAGAAGAATAAGGGTATAGGAGGAATGACCATATCCAATGAATATTGCCTGCTGTCAAACAATACGGTTGAGTTCGCGGAAATATCGGGAATTGTAGAATCCGATAGCGATTGAAACAGCGGAAAGCAATAATGTTTATATAAAACAGCCTGAGGCCAAGTGCCTCAGGCTGTTATGATCACAGTTGAGATTCCGTGTACGGCTTGCCCTCGCGCCTGTTCTTTTCGATGTAGTAAATGATCTGAAAGGACTGCTTGAAGGAGAACATCATTTCCGGGTCATCCGTATTCAGACCGAACAGCTCCTTCATTCGGCCTAAGCGGTAATCGATGGTATTGCGGTGCACACCGAGATTTTCGGCGGTCTTTACCGGGCTGCAGCCGCTCTGTATATATTCACGGAGCGTTTCCGAAAATTTCGTGTTGCTGCGCTCGTCGTATTGTCGGATCATTATTATCATTGGATTGCAGAAATCGAGCAGCTCACATTGGTCGTACAGCATGTCGCACATTTGATATGTCGCATATTCCCACATGAAGAATATGGGTCCCTTTCCCGCCATCTGGTGTCCAACACGGCTGGCTGTGACGGCTTGATGATATGCGGAAGGCAGGTCGTTCATAGATAAAAACCGGTTGCTTCCTCCGCATATCAAATTGTTTTCTGTCAGAAATTCCTTGAAGCGCGCCCTTACATCCGGCGGAAGCAGAGCAGTGCCCCTTGATTTCAGCAGTAACACTATTTTGTTGCTGTGTACGGAGCATTGGCTGTCCCTGAGTATGGTTTCTATACTGCGGCGAACATACTCCGTCTGCAGCTTGCCGCCGTCGCCCCTCTCTACAACAAACAGGCACCTCGGCTGCTTGGGTTCTATGTTGACGGCAAGAAGCTGATCCTTCATTTTGTCGCCCCGCAGGTTGCCCTTCAGAATTTCGTCTATCACATATTCGTAGCTCTTCTTCAGGGCTTCCTCCTCCGGCTTTTTTCCGCACAGAGCAGTACCGGCTATCCTGCAGAAGGCGGCGAAAAGCTCGGCGTCCCTTGCCGTTATCGGACGGTGCAGCTCCACAAGCTGCGCGAAGCCTATGACAGCGCTCCCGAAGGCGAGCTTGAACGTCAGGCATCGATGTCCGGAAAAATCATCCTCAAGCAGAACGGGAGAAGTCTCGGTATATATTCTGCTGTATTTTGGATTGTATGTGATTGCCTCAAGATATTCCAAAGGATAGTAGCCCTCATCTCGCAGAGAACGCCATACCGGGTTTTCGTCATCCTCGGGAAGCCCTATGGAGCAAAGCAGACGGCAGCTTTTATCCGATGCTATCAGAGGATTGCCCAAATGCTCGTAGGCCATCTGAGCGATTGTTTTCAGCTCATGGCCTGTCACCAATTTTTCGTACATGGAAAGCAGTATACTCTGTATGCTGCTGTTTTTGTTTTTCATGGCAACTCCTTTGTGCATTAATACAATACATTTCATTAAAAAATATTTAAATCCAATTTCTATATAGTTTATTATATTCGTATGGCCTGGTCAAGCACTTGCAGTGAGAAAATTATATTTGTAAAAAACTCCAAAAAAATGGGCGCTAAACTGTAAGCGTACATATATCATCAACGGAGCGATTCTTATATAATCTGAATATAAGCCGGCGTGGAGGTGATGTGTATTGGGAAGATACGACCATCTTATCTATCCCTTTAAGAAGGAAGAAACGAAATGGGGAGATTTCATCCCCAAATATCAGGCCTATTTTCGGGGAGACAGCTGTTTGCCGGAGGCCAAGTTTTATACGCAGTACAGACCGTATTTGAAAGAGGCATATGTTGACCGCGAACCAAATTTTCATACCGATGAGGAATACCTTTGCTTCATCGGATATGATATGGCCGATCCATTCGGCTCCTTTGACGCTGAGATAGAGCTGTGGATAGGCTCGGACATAGACAATATGGAAAGGCATATCATCACGGAGCCTACCATTGTAAGGATACCTCCTTATATGTGGCATTGCCCCCTGCGGTATACCCGGGTAAGCAAGCCGGTCTATCTTGAGTCCATGCTCACCAGCGGACGCTTCGGAGTTTTCGTGCGCCGCTTTGACGAGAACGGAAACGCATATTACCCTCATTCAAATGCCGGATACAAGCCCTGCGTGCTTGAAGCCGGGAAGAGCTGCAGCGTTTGCGGCAGATGCTTCAAGGATCTTGCCGCGGCGGATGACGCGGCGGATGACGCGGCGGTCAGAAAGCCCTGGCAGAAGCCGGGTCTCAAATATGAATATTAAAGGAGAAATGTTATATGGGAGTATACGATAACCTGTTTTACAAGTTCCCGAAGCTTGAAACGAAATCAGAAATGCTTCCTCCGGTGGCGGCCTATTTCGGAGGTGAGCTGAGTGTTCCCGGCTCGCAGATCATCGCGCCCTACCGCGCGTATATGAAGGCCGGCGTTATCTGCTCTGAGCCGCATTTCCACAGAGATGAGCAGTATCTGGCCTTTGTTGGACACGATCTCCGGGATGCGTTTGAGTCCTTCGACGCCGAAATCGAGCTTTATCTCGGCGAGGACATCGACGATATGGAGAAAATCGTTATTACCAAGCCTACCATGATCCGCGTTCCTCAGTTCTATTGGCACGGCCCCATTGAGATAAAGAGGCTGGGCAAGCCGCTGTTCTTCCAGCCTGTTCTGTTCAACAGCCGCTATTACGCTATCCGCCGCAGATTCAATAAAGAGGGCTACGTCTATTATGATACCGTGGCAGACGGCTTCGGTGAGCTGGGCGGAGATTTAGAACGCTTTGCCTACGGCGAAAGTGAGGTGTAAGCATGGGACGTTATGACCACCTTGTCCATACCTTTGTGCGTACTAAGAATAACTGGGGCGACTTTATGCCTCAGTATCAGGCGTATTTCCGCGGCACGGACTGCATGCCCGGTGCCAATTTCTATGCCTCCTACCGCTGCTACATGAAGGAAGCGTTCCTTGACCGCATCAGCAATTTCCACTCCGAGGAGGAGTACCTCTGCTTCGTGGGTTATGACATGACAGACCCCTTCGGCTCCTTCGACGCGGAAGTGGAGTTCTGGATCGGCGAGGATCTGGACCACATGGAAAAGCATATCATCACCGAGCCCACCATCGTAAGAATACCGCCGTATATGTGGCACTGCCCCCTTGAGTTCAAGAGAGTTTCCAAGCCCATCTACTTCCAGGTGCTTCACCTCCGCGGCAAGTTTGCCACCTTCGCACCCAAGGTCGATGAGGATGGCAGGCAGTATCTGCAGTATGGCGAGGTCGGCGGGCCGAGAAAGTGTGTGCAGGATCCCAGCAAGCAGTGTACCCTCTGCGGCGGTTGCTGGCGCCGGGCCGAGGAAGCCAAGAAGGCTGCGGATGAAGAAAAGAAATAAGTACATAAAATTACCTGTACTATGAAAATAATCAGAAAGGAAGATCATTTGTGAAACGTACGCTAAGCCTTATCCTTGCCGTTCTGCTGGTTGTCTCGCTTTTTGCGGCCTGCAGCTCCAAGGACACCCAGACTCCGACTCCTTCCCAAACTCCGGATTCTGGCAGCACGACTACTCCCGATGCGACACCTGACACTACTCCTGATGAAGACTCACCCTATAACCTCGCAGCCGGCAAGTTCAAGGCCGATGAAAATGGGCTGGCTCTTGAAAAGTATGAGTATGAGCTGCCTCTTACCACTACCGATGAGGTTTTTACCATGTGGACGACCAACTTCACGCCCGACTATATCCCCGAGGGTGGCTACGGTGAGATGGAGTTCCCCAGAGCTGTTTATGAAAAGACCGGCGTTAACATGGAATATGTGGTCGTAACAGCCGATAAGCGCCAGGAGAACTTCTCCGTTCTGCTCGCCGCTGACGACCTCTGCGATATCATGGTTGGTGCCGCGTCCTTCTATCCCGGCAACTTCAAGATAGGTGTTACCGAGGAAGAGTATTTCGTAAACCTCTATGATTACCGCGAGTATATCCCCAACTATATCTACGAGGCTCGCCGCAATCCTGAGGATCTCGACACAATAAAGAAGATATTCAACGAGGACGACCTTATTCTCTGCTTCTATGAGCTCAAGGAGGTTCTGGAGCTCAACAGCGGCGCTTTTGCACGCGGCGACTGGCTTGAGGATATGGGAAAAAAGAATACCGATATCAGAACCTTTGATGACATTCACGATATGCTGACCTTCTTCAAGAATGAGAAGGGCTGCGAGACCCCCATGACCCTGATGAACAATATCGAGCTGGCTGGCGCATATGAATTCGTGGGTTACGATACCTATGCCGCATGCAGCGGTATCAACACTCAGTATGTGACCGACGGCAAGGTGTATCTGAGCAACACCCGCGACAATGACCGCGAGCTTATGACCATGATCCACCAGTGGTATACCGAGGGACTTATCGACCCCAACTGGTCCGGCTACGCATCCCTCCAGGATTATGACGAAAAGCTGGACACCGACAGGATGGGCTACACCTCCTGCGTACGTCCCACCGCTATGGCAAGCCACAACATCTATCTGCCTGAAGGTTATAGATGGGAAGCTATCGCAAAGCCTGTCCGTACCGTAGGACAGACCCTCCACATGGGCTTCAAGATCGACCGTATCTACTGGGGCAGCGCCGCTGTTGCCACAACCTGCGAGAATATTCCTCTTGTATGCTCCTGGCTGGACTATCGTTACAGCGAGGGCGGAAAGGAACTCTATGCCTACGGTGTTGAGGGCGTAAGCTGGTACTATGATGAAAACGGCGACAGACGTATCACCGAGTACATCCTTAACCATCCTGCATACTGGTCTATGGCCATGCTCTCCTATGCCCTCAACAGCATTGCCGAGCCTGGCCTGTATGTAAACTACAACTGGCTCATCCCTGCCAATGCGGTCGCCCAGGAGTATCTCCAGGATTGGGATATCGTTCCTCACGATAACGAGTATGTATATCCCACCGGCATCACCTTCTCCAACGAGCAGAGCGAGATCCTAGCCAAGTACGGCAGTGATGTCAGCACCTATCTTTCCGAGAACTACCTGGCCTTTGTTGATGGCTCCAAGTCCCTTGCCGATTGGGACAGCTATGTAGCAGAGCTCAATAACATCGGTCTTAATGAGATACTCGAAGTATACCAGGAAGCTTATGATGCTTACATCGCATAAGTAAAAATCAGTTTTGTCTTGCATGCTATTAGAGCGGCGCCTTTTTTAAATAGAAGGCGCCGCTCTTTTCTGCCTGTGTAAAAAATGGATTTTTCTGTTTGCAAGCAAAAAAGCTTGCCGAAATCATGGAGAAGAGTTATGATACTACATATAGACCCACACTTTTTTCGGCCCGCCGTATGTGGAGAGGACGGTATGGGAAATAAAATTTGGGAGAGATAAAATTGAAGAAAAGGATGGGGGATCGCCGGGACGGCAGGCTTCTGCGGGACATAGATTCCATGCATTTTATTATGCCGATAATCTATCCGAACCGCTGCGACAATGAGGCGTTTATTTCCGAGCGCGTTGACCTTACCAACGCTATGGCCTATTTGGACAGAAAAAACGCTGACGAACCTGAGTATAAGTATAACATCTTTCAGCTCATCGTCACGGCCTTGCTGAAAACCGTTACTCTTCGCCCCAAGATGAACCGATTTATCGCAAATCGCAATATGTATCAGCGAAGTGAGGTCTCGGCCGCCTTCGTTATAAAGAAGGTGTTCTCTGACAACGGAGAAGAGGGTCTGGCGTTTATCCACGCCAAGGACAGCGACAATATTGACTCTATCCATGATGAAATCTACCGCCAGGTCTCTGCCTGCCGCGGCGAAAAGAAGGACAGCACCTCCGCCGCTATGGACGGATTTATGAAGATACCGCGCCCTATATCCAAGGCGGCGGTCCGCTTCGTCTGTTTTCTTGACCGGCATGGCTGGGTGCCCCGGTCCTTTGTGGCCGCCGACCCTTACTATTCGTCCATCGTTATTACTAATCTGGGCTCGGTCAAGCTTCATTCCGGGTATCATCATCTTACAAATTGGGGCACGAACTCCATTTTCTGCGCCGTGGGCGAGCGCAAGCTCCGCCCCTTTATCGACTCTCAAGGAAACGTGGAGATGCGCGACAGCATCGACCTCGGCCTGACCATAGATGAGCGCATTGCCGACGGATATTACTATTCCAAGACCGTTCGCCTGCTCCGCGAACTGCTGGAAAACCCGGAGCTGCTTGAAGCGCCGTTAAGCAAAGAGGTGGAATATCAAAATGTCTGAAATAACAGCAAATACCCCCTGGGAAAATTGCATGGGAGATGTACCCATGCATCTGGACTACTTTGACGGCTCCATGTTTGAGATGCTGGAGAGTGTTGCCTCCAGATATCCGGATAACGTGGCTTTCGATTTTATGGGTAAGCCGACCACATATAAGAAGCTGGTGGAGGGCGTTGAGACCTGCGCCAAGGCTCTTAAGACGATCGGTATCCGCGAGGGCGACCGGGTCACTATTGCCATGCCAAACTGCCCCCAGGCCATCTATCTTTTCTATGCGGTCAATCTGGTGGGCGGCATCGCCAATATGATACATCCCCTGTCTGCCGAAAAGGAGATAGAATTCTATCTCAATGCGTCTGAGTCGATTACCGCCATCACTCTCGACCAGTTCTATCATAAGTTTGAGCGCGTGCGCCACAACACCAAGGTAGTCAATATCATTATCGCCAGCATAAAGGATGAACTGAGTAAGCCCATCAAGGCAGGATATATGCTCACCGAGGGACGCAAGATTGAGAAGATACCGGATGACGCCCCGGTCATACGCTGGAAGGAATTTATGAAGCTCAGCCGTTTCTGCTTCTATAATTACAAGGTCAAGAGAACCAGCGATGATCCTGCCGTTATCCTCTATTCCGGCGGTACCACAGGCACCACAAAGGGCATCGTTCTCACCAACCGCAACTTCAACGCTCTGAGCCAGCAGATCATAGCCGCCAATCCCATGTTCCGTCCCGGAGACAAGATGCTGGCCGCCATGCCCATTTTCCACGGCTTTGGCCTGGGCGTCTGTATCCACACCATGCTGACCCAGGGTGGGCGCTGCATTCTGGTGCCCCGCTTCACCCCCAAGAGCTATGCCAAGGATCTGGTGAAGTACCGCTGCAACTTTATCGCCGGTGTGCCTACTCTCTATGAGGCTCTGCTGCGTCTGCCATCAATGGAGGGCACTGACCTGAGCTGCCTGAAGGGAGTGTTCTCCGGCGGCGACTCTCTTTCCATTGAGCTGAAAAAGAAGTTTGATAAGTTTCTCTATGACCATAAGGCGGCCATCCAGGTTCGCGAAGGCTACGGCACAACCGAGACCGTCACCGCCTGCTGCCTGACGCCGATACACATGGCCAAGGAGGGGAGCATAGGCCTGCCGTTCTCAGATAACTACATCAAGATAGTAACTCCCGGCACCGACCATGAGCTGCCCTACGGTGAGGAGGGTGAGATACTGCTGGCAGGTCCCACGGTGATGAAGGAGTATATGAACCAGCCTGATGAGACCGCCCAGACCCTACGCACCCACGCCGACGGCCTGACATGGGTCTATACCGGCGATCTGGGCGTTATGGATGAGCAGGGCTTTGTCTATTTCAAGGGTCGCGCCAAGCGTATGATAATCTCCTCCGGATACAATGTTTACCCCGGTCAGATAGAGAACATTCTGGATGCCCATGAAAAGGTGCAGATGAGCTGTGTCATCGGTGTGCCGGATCCCTATAAAATGCAGAAGGTAAAGGCTTTCGTGAAGCTTGCCGCCGGCGTTGAGCCTGACGAGGCGACTAAAGCGGAGCTGATGGCCTATTGCCGCAAGCATATAGCAAAATACGCCATGCCGTATGATATCGAGTTCAAAGAGGACATGCCCAAAACGCTGGTTGGCAAGGTGGCCTACCGCGTGCTGGAGGAGGAAGAGCTGAGCAAGATGCAGTAAAGCTCCTTCGGTACCACAGCATCAATGTGACCGCCGGAAGGGAAGATGAAAATGAATTTTAAACTGACCGAAAACGGCGTGGAGCGGGAATATGAGCTGCTTTTCAGCTTTATGAGTCCCGTGACCGGCAAAAAATACGCCATTTACACGGATAACACAGAGGACACCGAGGGTAATCTCAGACGTTATTCCGCCATCTGTGACCCTAACTCCGAGGAACTGCGCCTTCTGCCCATAGAGAGCGAGGAGGAACAGGCCATAGTAGAACGGACTCTGGAGGATATCCGCCGCCAGCTTGAGACCGCAATGGACGGCATGAGCTGAGAATGTATTACAGAAGCCTGAAAAAGAGTAGCAGCCCCGGACTTGAAGCGTCCGGGGCTGCTTGCGTCCTATTGGGCGAGCCGCTTGCATGCGGCGGCAAGCGTGCTGAGAGTGCTGCATGATACCATTGTGCAGATGGATGCCATTGCCTGTACGCTGCGGATATACTTCCACTTGCGCTCGGGAATGGGGTTGAGCCATATCACGCGGCCTGCCTGCCGCTTGGCCTCCTGCAGGGCGTCCATTGCCCGGGGCTGATTTACCGTTTTTGTGTCGGAGAGTATCAGCAGGGTGGTGGCGGCGTTGAGGGCGGGAGGGTGCATGGTGTTCAGCGTGTCCAGAGCCATGCCAAGGTCCGTGCCCTTGCCGTAGACGCCGCATTCCTTCACATAGTTGCGGAAAAGATCCATGTTCTGCAGGCTGAACGCGTCCGCCTCGTGTATCTCCTCGGAGAAAAGGAATACCCGGGAGCTTTCGGAAACGTGGTTTAGCTGCTGGATAAAGCGCAGGGCAAACTCGGAAAACTGCATCATGGACCAGGAAACGTCGCAGAGAAGCACGAGCTGCTTGCGGCGGCTGGGCTTTTTCTTGTATTTCAGGCGGTAGAAGCTGCCGCCGG
This sequence comes from Clostridiales bacterium, assembly GCA_029008095.1. Taxonomy (GTDB): domain Bacteria; phylum Bacillota; class Clostridia; order Oscillospirales; family Oscillospiraceae; genus RGIG6375. Next base: position 35,175 of record JAQXJB010000038.1, on the reverse strand, counting down.
TCTCCCGACCCTTGCGGAATGTGCGCCGGAAATCCAGAGCGGAGGAATGGCCGGTGCGCTTGTGCTTGGCGGCGAGCTCCCGGTTTATCTGTTGGGATATGCTCTGGATGATGGAGATGGCCTTGGGTATCTCTATGTCCTTGAACTTTGAGATGTCCCGGTAGAGCAGACCGAGTTCCGGGTCGCTTTCCTCTATGCCCACGGCCGCGTCCTCGGCCATCATCTGCTGCTCCAGAATGGAGCGCATGAATACCGAGTGGATAAAGCCGTCGTAAAGCTGGGGATGGCGCTGGGCGCTGTCCTTGTACTTGTCCATGAATTGCTTCAGCTTTTCCCGCTCATCCTCGTCCATGCCGGCGTAGACAATGCGCTGCTCCTCGCTCAGTTCTATAGGTTTGCCGTTGATTTGCAGCTCCTCCTGGTCGTTCTGCAGATTTTTCTGCAGCTCCGCCTCACGCTTGAGCTGTTCCTCCACCTGTTTGCGCATAACCTCCTCTGAAACGAAGAAGCCGTCGAAGAGCTTGTCGAAAATGAGCTGTTCTTCCCGTGATTTGGCGTAGACGGTGCGAAGAGCGGTTTTTACCTGCTCCTTGTCCTCAAAGCCTAAAGAGATGAGAATGCGGCTGGCGTCCTCGGTCTCCCGGGGGCTTACGCTCAATCCCTCCTGGCGCAGAAGCTTGGAAAACGACGAAAGCTTTTCCAGATATACGCCGGAATCAGCCATGATGGTGCCCTCCGCAGCCCTGACCGTGACTGTGGTGATGTCCGCATTCGCCGCCGCACTGGCACTGCGGCTCGGTGATATCGCTCATTTCGGCGAGAATGTTCATGTCCTCGCTGTTTTTGAGAACAAAGCCCGCCGTCTGGCGCAGCGCCTCGGGGGTGAGCTCGCGAATGCCCAGAGCGTCAAGAGCCGCGGCCCAATCAAGAGTCTCCGCAATGGAGGGCTTTTTCAGAATTGCCTCGTTGGAGCGGAGATTCTGCACCGCAACTGCTACCTGTGCGCAAAGCCGGTCATCCACATGGGGCAGCTTTGCGCGGAGTATGGCGAGCTCCTTTTCCATATCCGGGTATTGAATGTAAAGATAAGCGCAGCGGCGGCGCAGCGCCTCGGAGAGGGGACGGGCGCGGTTTGAGGTGAGCACCACGAAGGGGAGTGATTTGGCGGCGATGGTGCCGACCTCGGGGATGCTGACCTGCATATCGGAGAGCAGCTCCAGCAGAAAGGCCTCAAATTCCTCGTCGGCCTTGTCGATCTCGTCTATGAGCAGGACTACGGGGCGCTCGGAGCGGATAGATTTGAGCAGCGGACGCTCCAGCAGATATTCGTCGCTGAAGAGGGAGCGGGTCAGCTCGTCCTTGTCCTGACTGTTCATGTTCACCTGGATGGAAAGAAGCTGCTTCTGGTAGTTCCATTCGTAAAGAGCCTTACTTTCGTCAAGTCCCTCATAACACTGCAGGCGCACAAGCTCGCGGTCAAGGGCGGCGGCCATTACCTTGGCTATCTCGGTCTTGCCGACGCCGGCGGCGCCCTCTATGAGCAGTGGACGGCCAAGCTGCAGCGCCACAGCCAGCACGGTGGCGGTGGTGTCGTCATAAATGTAGTTGGACTCGTCCATCTTTTGCTTAAGAGTTTTCAGATCCATATAGATTCCTCACTTTATGCCTTATATTTAGACGCCTATAGTATAAACGCCAAAAGGTAATAAAGCAAGCCAAAAAAACAGGGAACGCAATGCGCTCCCTGCCGGTATCCTAAGTGTATGCTCAGTTTTTGAAAAACGCCGCTGCGATGGCTCCGGGGCCTGCGTGAGTGCCGACAACGCTGCCTATGGCCGCGATAGGGAGCTCATCCACGCCGGACTGCCATAGTGCCTGACTGTCGGCGATGTATTTCTGCAGCAGTATATCGCTCAGACCCGTGTAGCCCAGCATTACGGGCCTTGAGAAGTCCACGCCGCCGGCCTTTTCTATCTCCGTGACCAGCAGATTGTTCCCCTGCTTGGAGCCGCGGGCTTTGCCTAAAACCTCTATCTCGCCGTCGATAACGCTGATAACGGGCTTGATGGAAAGCAGACCTCCGGCAAATGCCACGGTCTTGGATATTCTTCCGCCGCGTTTGAGATATTCCAGCGTGTCCAGCAGGGCGATTATGCGAATGTTTTCGCGCTCTGCGCAGAGACGATCGGCGATGTCTTTGGCCTCCATTCCACTGTCAGCCAGCTCCAAGGCCAGCTTGGCCAGGATGCCTGCTCCGATAGTGACGCTTTTGCTGTCCACCACATATACGTTTTCAAAATCGGCGGCGGCTATGGCGGCACTCTGGTAAGTTCCGGAAAGCTTGGAGGATATAGTGATGGCGACAACGGCTTCGCCTGCTTCGGCCGCCTCCCTGAATACCTTTTCAAAGGCCACGGGAGTGGCCTGGCTGGTGCTGGGCAGGGCGTCGCTTTCTATGAGCTTTTCATAAAACTCCTTGTGGCTGATGGTGACGCCGTCTATATACGCTTCCGTGCCGAAGTAAATGCTAAGGGGCACGACGGTGAAGCGCTCCCTGAGCTCGTCGTTCATGTCGGCAGTGGAATCAATAACGATTCGTACATTCATAAAAATCCTCCATGCGGTAGCACCGCACAAATAGTCTTTAAAATCCCCCTCGCATGGAGAATTTTTTGCCATCATCGCCGGTTGCCCGTAGGGCGAGGCGATGGGCTTTTCAATCACATAGTGTGATTTTTCACACTAATCCCCCATTCCGCCGCCATGGGCGGCATAAATAGAAATGAAATGCTCTCCCCCGGCGAAATGGGGGATGATTGCCATCATCTGCGGTTGCCGCAAAGCGGCGAGCAGATGGGTTTATCATAGTTCGGTGTGATTTCTCACACTATATTCTCCTTGTTATCGTCCTGGAGATCCGGTATGCCTTCCTTGCTGAGAGTATGCAGCCTTGCTGCGACAAAATCCAGCATGGAGTAGAGCGCCGCTCTGTCGCTGTCATCAAGCTCGCTGCCAACGGCCTTCACCGCGGCGCGGGCGCGCTGAGAAACATAGTCGGCGGCTCGATTACCCTCATCGGTCAGAGTGATCCGCGCCTTGTAGAGACGCGCACTGCCGCTGCTGCGGGTGACGAGACCTTTTTCTTCCATTTCCGCTACTATGCGGGAAACGGCGGCCTTGTCCTTATCGCATATCTCGCATAGCTGTGCGGCGGTGACGCCCTCCGGATAGTGCTGTATGGTCACAAGGTATTGGGCGAAGGCGCCCTTGTAGCCGTATTTTATCATTTCATCCCGCTCTATTTTTTGTATATACCGGTTTATGCCGGAAAGTACAAAAGAGAACTGTTCAAAGCGGCTCAGCATGGCGTATGCCACCTTTCAAAGAGAAAGTTGACTTGTCAACAACATGGATTATATTATTAAACTGTTGATTTGTCAACATTTGTTTCCGAATACGAGCACCGCTGCTGCTTTTCGTGCAGCGGCGGTGCTCGTAAAGAGAGTTATTCAAGAGCCATGAGCTCCTTTATCTGGCTGGTGTAAAGCTCGTAGTAAAGTCCCTTCTTCGCCATCAGCGCGTCATGATTGCCTTCTTCGGCTATGATGCCGTCGTTGATGTAGAATATGCGGTCGCAGTTGCGGATGGTGCTCAGGCGGTGAGCAACGATGAAGGAGGTGCGCCCCTTGAGCAGGGCGGAGATGCCTTCCTGAACAAGCCGCTCGGTGTTGGTGTCAACGCAGGAGGTGGCTTCGTCGAGAATCAGGATGCGGGGGTCGCTGAGCAGCGTGCGGGCGAAGGAGATGAGCTGTTTCTGACCGGCGGAGAGACCCTCGCCGCGCTCCTTGGTTTCGGTGAAGTAGCCGTCCTCCATGTCCTTTATGAAATCGTCCGCATGGACGGCCTTGGCCGCGGCAATACATTCCTCATCTGTGGCGTTCAGGCGGCCGTAGCGGATGTTGTCCATAATAGTGCCGGAGAAGATGAAGGTATCCTGCTGCATAACGCCCATCTGCCGGCGCAGGGACTTGAGAGTAACATCCTGCAGGTCATGGCCGTCTATCAGAACGGCGCCGTCGGTGACATTGTAGAAGCGGGAGAGCAGATTGACTATCGTCGATTTGCCCGCGCCTGTAGGTCCTACAAGAGCTATCGACTCGCCCGGTGTTACGTCAAAGCTGACGCGCTTGATGACGGGAGTGCCCTTCTCATACTCAAAGAGCACGTTGTCGAACTGAACGCGGCCCTTGATGGGCGGCAGTTCGCCGGCTCCCTCGTTGTCCTCCACGCTTATAGGTTCGTCAAGAACCTGGAAAATGCGCTCCAGATAGCTCATGGCGTCCATAAGCTGATTGTAGATGGTGCCTATCTGCATTATGGGACCCCAGAACTGGTTGGAATAGCTGACCATTGCGGTTATCATACCGATCTGGACAATGCCTTCCTTGATAAAATCATCCCGGAACCAATAGACGGCGGCGATGTAGATGGCGCATTTAACAACGCGCATAAGCATGGCCGCGATGGGGTACATGCCGTGGGCAACATAGCTCGCGCGGAGCTTGAAGAAACGGTTCTCCTTAAGCAGACCGTCAAATATACCGCTGTTCATGTCTTCCCGGGCGAAGGCCTGGGTGACCTTTGCGCCGTTGATATTCTCGGAAAGATATGCCGTTACGTTGGACTGCTTGTTGGCGGCCTTCTGGCGGAAGCGGCGCTGCATGGGCTTGGTGAGAGCAACATAAAGGATGAAGACCGGCAGTCCGGCCAGCACCACCAGAGTCATTTTCGGGCTGAGGGTCAGCATGAAAATCAAAATGATGACCAGGTTTATCAACTGAAGAATGGCGTTGATAAGGCCGTTGGTGAGAAAGTCCGAAACGTTGTTGACGTAGTTGATCACTCTGGTGAGTATCTTGCCGTGGGGGCGGCTGTCGTAATAGTCAAAGCCCAGCTTCTGAAGATGCTCGAAAACATCGGTGCGCATGTCTGTGGTCATGGACTGGCTGGTGTAAACGCTGATGAGGCCGCGCTTGCGGTTGATAAACACGGTTGCAAGGTTCACAAGGAAGTAGCCCGCGCCAAGCACGATGATAAAGCTTATGGCACTGCGGGGAATGAGGGTATCGATTATGTAGGCCTGAATGCGGGGACTGAGAAGAGCAAGCAGACTGGAGATGATGGACAGGGTGAACATCAGGGCGATCTGCTTCTTGTATTTCTTTACATAGACGAGACTGCGCTTGAACTGCTGCCAATTAAAAGGAGCGTCCAGCTCTTCGTCAACATTATACTTGTTTCTTGCCATTACAGCTCGCCTCCTTCCACATCGCTGTCTTCAAGGCCGTGCTGCATAATGCAGGTGTGGTAATAGTAGCCTTTCTGACGCATCAGCTCAGCGTGGCTGCCGTGCTCGATTATTTTTCCGTTATCAATTATATAAATGCAGTCTGCGTACTTCACGGAAGAAACACGCTGGGCAATGATGATGGTGGTGCAGTTATCAGGCATTGCGGCGAGCTGCTCCTGAATATACTGCTCGGTCTCCATGTCCACCGCGGAGGTCGTGTCATCCAAAATCAGCACGGGTGCGCGCTTTGCAATGGCGCGGGCAAGAGAGATGCGCTGCTTCTGACCGCCGGAGAGACCGGTGCCGCGCTCACCGACGATGGTGTCATATCCGTCGGACATGCTACTTACGAAGCTGTGCGCGTCCGCGATGGTGGCGGATTGCAGAACGTTCTCGTCGCTGGTGTCCGGCACACCGTAGGCGATATTGCTTTCCACCGTGTCGGAGAAAAGAAATACATCCTGCATGGTCAGACCGATGCTGCCGCGCAGCTTCTTGAGCGGCCATTCCCGGACGTCCACTCCGTCTATCTGCACGCTGCCCTCGCTTACGTCAACGAAGCGGTCTATCACGTTGACGAGGCTGGTCTTACCGGAGCCTGTGGGACCCATTATGCCTATGACCTGCCCGGCCTTGATGTCCATGCAGACATCCTTGAGAACGCTCTTGCTGCCATAGGTCAGTGTGACATGATCAAGCTTGACGTCGCCGTGAACCTCAGCGGGACTGTTGTCGGTTTCGGGGTCCTGAATGTCGACATCCCAATAATACAGCTCCTGCACCTTTTCCATAGAGGCGTGGAAACGCTGAACGTCATTTACCAGCATGCCGAGCATGAGCAGAGGCTCGTTGAGAGTCCACGCGAAGGTGAGAAAGAGGGTGAGCTCGCCTAAGGTTATCTTCCCCAGCACTACCATGACCGCGCCGAAGGTGAGGTTGAGAACGGTCATAAGGGTGGCAAGCGAGTCGATGATGGGGCCGTAACGCAGCCAGATGCGGTTGGCCTCGATGTTGCGGTCCTTGTAGGCGTGGTTTTCTTTCTGGAATTTTTCGGTCTCGAAATCCTCGCGAACAAAGGCTTTTACCACGCGGTTGCCGGCGATGTTCTCGGCAACCACCGCGTTGAGGTTACTTAGCTGCTTACGAGCTCTTTTGAAGGCCGGATGCAGCTGCTCGCCCATTTTGTTGGCGGCGATGGCGGTGAAAGGAGCCACGAGAAGGAGCACCAGGGTATACTGCCAATTTATGCGCAGGAATACGAAGAGAGCCACGGCCAGCATAAGCGCGAACTCCACGGCCTTGGGGACTACGAAGGACATGCTGCGGCTTATGACCTCAACGTCGCCGGAACATTTATTGATGATGTCGCCGGCTTTGTTTTCCCGGTAATAGCTGGTGGGAAGCTCCATCAGCTTGCGGAAGAGCGCGCCCTTCAGGCGCATGGTGGCGGTCTCCGCCGCCGTCTCTGCCAATATGCTGGTGAAATAGCGGCATGCGGAGAAAGCGAGACCCACCAGCAGAGAAAGACCAAGCATGGGGAAGAGTCTCTCAAAATGCTGGGGCATGAGCACATTGTCGACCATGTCTGAGAAGATGTAAGGCTCCCAGGCCATAAGGCCGACGCCGACGATGTTGAACAGGATAGACAGAGCAAGAAGTATCTTGTATTTTCCCATCCAGCCGATCGCCCATTTGTAGTGTTTCAAGGTGTATCAGCTCCAAATCTATTTTTTATTTTATTTTTAAACAAGAATTAAGTGGCTGCCATGCTAAAAATGGTAGCCACTTAATTGTATCGCCCCTAACAAACTTTTTCAATATATTTTACAAAAATGTGATCGAAAATATGATTAATATTTGTTATAGTCTCAAAAGGGTATAAACTGCGATTATACCCACACCGATAGCGGAAGCGGTGATTATGTATTTTTTGAAGGTGTTTCGTGTGGCCTCCTCGCTTTTGGCCTTAGTTTCCGGGTCGGGAAAGGGACATATTTGCTTCATCTTGTTTTCACGCAGCAGCACGAAGCAGACCAGCAGATATGGCACTATGGAGATGAATTGCGCCGCCGAATATGAGCCGATGGTGTCTGTGAGAGAGCCGGAAGAAAACATGGTCGGGACTATAAGGGAGCAGAAGTCGACGAAAGCGTGAATAAATATCACGGACCAGATGTTCTGGGTCCTGTAATATACGGCGGAAAGGGCCATGCCCATTGCGGAAGCCACGAACACCTGCACCAGCGCTCCGCTGGGATCGGCGCTCAGGGCGTTGCCGAGATGTATCAGGCCGAATACCAGACCGGAGCCAATTACGGCGCACCATACACCGTATTTGTTGCGCGGCAGTTTGTCGAGAAAGAGATTGGCCACGATGCCACGGAAGAATACCTCCTCGGTAAAGCCCACGATGAATATGGTGGCTGTGAATATGAGCAGATCTCCTATGGAGGCGGTATGGCTGAAGCCATCGGAGAGAATGAGCTGCCATGAAGACAGCATCAGGCTGTAAACGGAAACAAAAATAAAGTATCCGCCGGCAATCAGACCCTTGCCGAAGCCCGAGCCTCTGGCGCGCCATATCCTGTTGTAGCCGAGCAGAGCCGCCAGACCCACGCCCGCGGCGGCGGTGAACAGCTCGGCAAGGCCCTGCAGGGCGTAGTCTCCCTCGTATATCAGTCCGGGGAAGAACAGCAGCAGGGTGAACGTGGCGGATACCATAACCAGCCAAAATATAAGTACAACCATCACGCTGGCAAATATCGGATGCCTGCGGAAGAAGCTGCGGAAGCTTTCCATGTCTCTCACCTTCCTTAAAGCCCGGCGAATATCTCTCGGCTTGCATAGTATATGAACTCAAAGGTACGGGGATGCTGTGGAGCTGCCATATTGGTGGTGGCGACAACGTCGAAGCCGTATCTGCGCACGAAGTTTTCCACGGCAGCGAGACATTCCCCGTCGCTCATTTCCGGCGAAGTCTCAGGCGGCAGACCCAGGGGCATATCCCTGCCCACAAGCTCGAAGAGCAGGGGAAGGTCGTTTATCTCCTGCGGGTGCCAGAAGTCCACTCCGCATTCCACCATTACCGGAGCAAGCAGATGATTGCGGCCGCAGCAGTGAAGCTCAAAATACATTCCCCGCTTGTGGCATGACTCCACCAGCCGCTTGATGTACGGTGCTATCATCTCACGGCAGGTGCCGGCGGAGAACTGGGGAGCGCGCTGGGTGCCCCAATCGTCGTTGAACAGCACGATGTCGGCGTGATACCACTTGCGGAAGCGTCCTATAAGGTCGTCGTAGAAGTCGCAGAGCTTGTCAAAAAGGCGGTGTACGGCCGCCTGCTGATCCTCATCGATGTAGGCCAGCATGGTTTTGTCAAAGTCCATGAAGGAGATGAGCCGCTCGTTGAGACCGGTGAGTATCCATATTTTATTCATGCGGTCGGGATGGAACATAGGCGCGTTCTTCTTGGCGCTGCCCTCCCAATCCCAACTGTCGAGGTCAGGGAATTTTACATAGTCCTCCCAATGGTTTATGTCCGGAACAAGGGGCTTACCCGGACGCACCATTGAGCCCTGGGTGATGGGGACGAATTCCCAATCCACTCCGAACATATCCGGTCCCACGGTGCTTTCCATCTTGGGCGGGTCTATCTCCAGACACCATGCGCGGACGCGGCAATCGGGCAGCAGGGAGGGGCTGAAGCATTGGCAGTCCGAGGCGCTGGGCATATACATTGGCTTATTCACCCTGTCATGCTCCAGCACGCGGCGCAGGTTCTCCCTCTGAGTGATGGGGAAAGAGCGCATATAGGCGGGCTTAAAGAAGCTTTCTCCACATTCAAATTCACCTACCGGCTCCCATTCGCGGCCGTATTTCGCGGTTAGTTCGTTGATATCAAGCATGGCGTCATCCTCCTGCTTTTATATAATGTTTATGAACGCAGTATATCATATTTTAGGGCAAAAGGGAACTACGGCTTTACAAAGTAATAAAATATTGATAAAATCACTATAAAGAAACACGACTTTTGCAGCGCTGCCTTAAAACACGGCCGGAAACGGCGGAACGGAGAAAAAAATGGAATTTGAACTGAAAACATATTGCGAGCGCATCGGCCTTGAACTGAGCGGAAATGAGAGCGAGACCGAGCGGCTTAAGAAGATACATCTGCACCATATCACCCATATCCCGTTCGAGGCCATTGAGCCTTATATGAACCGGGAGGTAGGGGTTGAGCCGGGGCAGGTCTTTGAGAAGATGGTCGTTAATGGCCGGGGCGGCTACTGTTTTGAGCATAACAGTCTGCTCTGCGCCGCCCTCAATGCAGCAGGGGTAAAGACATACGGCGTTCTGGCCCGCGTGGCGGGTCCGGACGGCTTCGGCAGTCACAGCCACCGTATGAATATTGCCGAGGCGGACGGCGTGCGATATGTTGCCGACGTAGGATACGGCGGAGACTGTTTTGTGCTGCCCCTTGAGTTCAAGCTGGATGCGGAGCAGAGCGACGGACGCAATACCTACCGCGTCGTGAAGAACGATACCCCCGCCGTTCAGTACGCCGTGCAGATACTAAAAGAGGGTAAATTCACCAATCTTCTTGGCTTTGACGATGTCCCCGCTCAGGAGTGCGACTTTGAGCTGAGCAATTTCTATACCAATTTCAGCCCCAAGTCCGGCTTCCGCATGTTCCTCATGTGCGCCCGACCCACTATGGACGGCGGCAAGTATACCCTTTTCGGCAAATACGCCTCCGCCACCGACGCAGAGGGCAAGACTGAGCACTTTGAGCTGGAGGGCGAAGCGCTGCGTGCCTTCATCAGCGATAAGCTGGGCGTGAATATGGACGGCGTGGAATTTGAGTTGAGAGGATGACGGAGCGGGAGAAGTATATGTCCGCTGCCCTTGAGCTGGCTCGCGAGGCCGCCGGGGCGGGCGAGATACCCGTTGGCTGCGTCATCGTAAAGGACGGAGAGATAATCGGCCGGGGACGCAACCGCCGCGAGGAAGAGCGCAGCGCTCTTGCCCACGCGGAGGTGGAGGCCATAGCCGGGGCATGCAGGACGCTGGGAGACTGGCGGCTGGATGGCTGTACCCTCTTTGTCACCCTTGAGCCCTGCCCCATGTGTACCGGCGCTATCATCAACGCAAGGGTGAGCGAGGTGGTCTACGGAGCCAGGGAGGAAAATACCGGCTCCTGCGGCAGCGTGATCAACCTTTTTGAGGAAAATTACGGCCATAAGCCCCGGGTGTACGGCGGAGTCCTGAAAGATGAATGTGCCGCTGTTCTGCGGGAGTTCTTTGAAATGCTGCGGAAACGGTGAGCGCCGCCTTAATGTAACGGAAAACGCATGGCAAGCATGTATCGGTAAAGAAAAATCGATTAGAATCAAATAAAAATCGCCTTATAACACCCGCTCGTTGCTTTACAACAGGCGGGTGTTGTGATATACTAAACAATTATAGGCGTAGTGCGCCTTTTGGGAGGAAATAACAGTGAAGGGCAACTTTTTTGCCATGATATCCCGCATGCGGAATATTCGCCGCTGGTGCCTGATGCGCAACAGCTATGACGAAAATATACAGGAGCATTCCCACATGACCGCCGTGCTCGCCCACGCGCTGGCGGTGATACGCCGGGATGTTTACGGCGGCAGCGCCGACCCGGATAAATGCGCCTCCGTGGCCCTCTTTCACGACGCCTCGGAGATCATCACCGGCGACCTGCCAACACCGGTCAAGTACCTTAATCCGGAGATAACCAGCTCATATAAGGATGTGGAGCGAGCTGCCGGGGAAAAGCTCCTGGAAATGCTGCCAGATGAGCTCAAGGAAGCCTATAAGCCCGTGCTGAACTGTGAGGATGGAGAGACAGAGGAGATAGTCAAGGCCGCGGATAAAATATCCGCTTACATAAAATGCGTGGAGGAGCTCAAGGCCGGCAACGGTGAGTTCCGCTCCGCTGAAGAACAGATACGCAGGTATCTGGAGGCGTCGCCTTTGCCCGAGGTCAAATATTTTATGGAGCATTTCATGCCCGCGTTCGGCATGACCCTTGATGAGCTTACAAAAGAAAAGGAGAAATGAAAATGAAGGCAATCGTTACCGTTATCGGCAAGGACCGTGTAGGAATAATCGCGGAGGTCTGCGCCATTCTCGCCAAAAATGACGTAAATGTTCTGGATATCAGCCAGACCATTCTGAAGGGCTATTTCACAATGGTCATGATGGTGGACACCTCCGCCTGCAAAATGGCCTTTGCGGAGCTGGCCAAGCTGCTCAAGGACGAGGGCGAGCATACCGGCCTCTCCGTCCGCATTCAGCGCGAGGATATTTTCGAAGCCATGCACAGAATTTAAGCGGCGCAGGAGGAAAAGAAAAATGTTCAACAGCTCTGAAATTCTTCAGACGATAGAAATGATAGACCAGCAGCATCTGGACATACGAACAGTCACAATGGGCATCTCGCTGCGCGACTGCGCAAGGGAAAATCCCGAGGAATGCTGCCGGAAGATATATGATAAGATAACCCGCCAGGCTGAAAATCTGGTGAAGACCGGCGAGGACATTGAGCGTGAGTTCGGTATACCCATCGTAAATAAGCGCATTTCCGTTACGCCCATCGCCATGGTGGCCGAGAGCAGCGATACCGAGGATTATACCATGTTCGCCGAGACGATGGACAGGGCGGCCAAGGAGGTCGGCGTAAACTTCATCGGCGGCTTTTCCGCCCTTGTGCATAAGGGCTTTACCATCGGCGATATCCGCCTTATTAATTCCATTCCCACCGCGCTTGCCGCCACGGAGCGGGTGTGCTCCAGTGTTGGCGTTGCCACTACCCGCGCCGGCATCAATATGGACGCGGTGCGCCTTATGGGACGCCAGATAGTGGAGGCGGCAAAAATCACCGCGGATCAGGGCGGCATGGCCTGCGCCAAGCTCGTTGTTTTTGCGAACCCGGTTGAGGATAACCCCTTTATGGCCGGCGCTTACCACGGAGTCGGCGAGCCTGAGTGTGTCATAAATGTTGGCGTCAGCGGCCCCGGTGTTGTTCATCACGCCCTCCAGGCCGTTAAGGGCGCGCCCTTCGATGTGGTCGCCGAGACCATAAAAAAGACCGCGTTCCGCATTACAAGAATGGGTCAGCTTGTGGCACGCGAGGCGTCCCAGCGTCTGGGAGTGCCGTTCGGCATAGTCGACCTTTCCCTTGCTCCCACTCCCGCAGTCGGCGACAGCGTTGCCGAGATATTGGAGGAGCTGGGTCTTGAGAGCGTCGGCACTCATGGTACCACCGCCGCGCTGGCAATGCTTAACGATGCCGTCAAAAAGGGCGGCGTTATGGCTTCCGGCCATGTTGGCGGCCTTTCCGGCGCGTTTATCCCCGTCAGCGAGGATGCCAATATGATAGCCGCGGCGGAGCGCGGCGACCTCTGCCTGGATAAGCTTGAGGCCATGACCTGCGTCTGCTCCGTCGGTCTTGATATGATAGCCGTTCCCGGTGATACCTCTGCCGAGACCATTGCCGCCATCATCGCCGACGAAGCGGCCATCGGTATGATTAACAACAAGACCACAGCAGTGCGTATCATTCCCGCCCCCGGCAAGAAAGTGGGCGACACGGTCCACTTCGGCGGACTGCTGGGCTCCGCGCCCGTTATGCCCGTACACGATAAGTCCTCCGCTGACTTTATCGCCCGCGGCGGACGCATCCCCGCGCCGCTCCACTCCCTGAGAAACTGATATGCCGAAAGGTGTAGTGGTAATAACCGGCCCTACGGCCACGGGAAAAACAAGGCTGGGAGTGGTTCTTGCCAAAAGCTTCGGCGGCGAGGTCATTTCCGCGGACTCCATGCAGCTTTATAAGGGTATGGATATCGGCACCGCCACGCCGGACGAGGCTGAAACGGAGGGCATAAAGCACCATATGCTCAGCGTGATAGAGCCCTGGGAGGATTACTCCGTTTCCCGGTATGTGGAGGACGCCGCCGCCTGCGTGGACGATGTGCTTTCCCGGGGGAAGCTGCCCATAATAGTGGGCGGTACCGGGCTGTATATAGATTCGCTGCTTTCGGGGCGCGGTTTTATGGGCGGCGACCCGGCTATGCGGGAAAAATTCTCCGCTCAATATGACGCCGAGGGCGGCGAGGCCATGCTGAGCCTGCTGTCTGAGGTGGATGCGGAAAGTGCCGGGAGACTTCATGCCAATGATAAGAAGCGCATAGTCCGGGCTTTGGAGGTCTACTACGCAACAGGAAAGAGCATTACCCAGCATAATATCGAGACACAAAGCCTGCCCCCAAGGTATCAATACTGCAAGATAGCCCTCAGCTTTGAGGAACGGGCACGGCTGTATGAGCGCATAGACCGCCGGGTGGACATGATGATGGAGGCGGGGCTGACAGACGAGGTGAAAAGGCTGATAGATCTCGGCGTGGACGAAAAAACCACTGCCATGCAGGCTATCGGCTATAAGGAGATCGCGCTTGCCCTTCGCGGTGAATGCTCTATGAGCGAGGCCGTGGAAACCGTCAAGCGGGAATCCCGGCGCTACGCGAAGCGTCAGCTTAGCTGGCTTTCCGGAAAAAAGGACGTAAATTGGATACTCTGGAAAAATGAGCCGGATTATGAGAGAGCGCGACAGCTTTCGACACACTTTATGGAAAATAATGGTATAATTACAGAAGCCGATAAAAAATAAGCGGCGCCATTATTTACATAAAGGAGATCGAAAAAGATGCAAAAGACAGTAAACTTACAGGATGTTTTCCTCAACCGCATAAGAAAGGACAAGCTCCTTGTGACCATGTTCCTCATGAACGGATTTCAGCTCAGGGGCACTGTGACCGGCTTTGACAGCTTCATGGTCGTTCTTGAGTCCGAGGGAAAGCAGCAGATGATCTATAAGCATGCTATTTCGACAATAGTACCGGCCAGAACCGTCGGCCTGAGCGAGCCGGAGCATGAATCTGAATAATTGACCTGAGGGGATGAGACATATAAAAAAGACAGATGTGATCATGAAAATAGTCGGCGGGATATTTTTCCTTGCCATCGTGGCCTATTTTGCCATTTATGTGTTCTCATCCCTCACTGAGCCGTATCAGACCGTGAGCGCAGTGGAGTATACCGTGCGAGACTCGATCGGCGTGGAGGGTATGGTGGCGCGAGAGGAAGAGACTCTGCTCACTTACTATAAGTCGCTGTATATTGCGGCCGGAGAGGGCAAGCGGGTTTCCGGAGGCGGAGTTGTAGGCGTGGTCTACAGCAGCGATGAGGAGCTTCAGCGCGCCGAGCGGCTGAAAGCGGTCACCAGCGAGATACAGAGCCTTGAGGAACTCAGAAACAGTGGTGTTTCCGAGTCCCAGAAGGTGGATAACGGAATAAAAAGCGAGATTCTCGCTCTCAGAGCTGCCGTTCAGGAGCGGGAGCTTGCTGAGATAGGCGCTCTTTCATCCAATGTGCGGACTCTGATGCTCTCAGCAGTCGGAGATGAGGGCAGCATAGACGAGCAGCTCAGCTCGCTATACGAAGAGCGAAACCGTCTGCAATCCTTAAAGAGCGAGCCATATGACGTAATCAAGGCGCCCGCCTCGGGGCTTTTCAGTTCCGTCACCGACGGCTTTGAGGACGTCAGACCGGATATGCTTGATGAGCTTGACCCGGCTTCCCTTAAGAGCCTTATGGCCGAGGAAAGAACGGCTCCTGAGCTGGCGTTGGGAAAGCTGGTTTACGGCAATGATTGGTATTATGCCGCAGTCATGCCCGCGGATAAGGCTGATGACTTTGATGAGGGCGACGAGGTGACCATGATATTCGGCAAGTATTACAGCGAATATCTGGATATGACAGTGGAAAATATAGGCTATGCGGATAATAACGGCGAATGTACGGTGATATTTTCCTGCGATGAAGCTATGGCCGATGTGTTGGAAATGCGCGTGCAGTCCGCAGAGCTGATACTGCGTGAGGATAAGGGAATACGGGTGCCTAAAAAGGCTGTGCGTGTTGACGAGGAGGGCCGGGTATATGTGTTCACCCAGACGGGAATGCAGGCGGAGAAGAAGCTCGTGACCATAATGCATGACCTGGGCGACCATTACGTTGTGGCGAGCGATAAACTCCGCAGCGGCGACCTGGTGATAGTAAGCGGCAAGGATATCTATGACGGAAAGGTCGTGAGATAATGTCTGCAATTGCTGAAAATGTTGCCTTCCTCCGGGAACGCATAGAGCGTGCCGCTGCCGCTGCGGGAAGAGCGCCCGGCAGTGTGGCCTTCGTGGCTGCGACGAAAATGAACGGAGCGGATAATGTGCGCGCCGCCATAGCCGCGGGAGTTGACGCCTGCGGCGAGAACCGCGTTCAGGAACTGCTGGAGAAGTATGAGCAGAGCGCCTATACGGGCGCGCCGCTGCATTTCATCGGCGGCCTGCAGAAGAATAAGGTGAAGTACCTTGTGGGCAAGGTGGAGCTTATCCAATCGGTGGACTCCCGGGAACTGGCGCTGACCATAGCCAAAAAGGCGCAGCAGCTTGGAATCACCCAAAATGTGCTGATAGAGGTGAATATCGGCAGGGAGGAAGCCAAGAGCGGCGTCGACCCGGACGCGGCGGATGAGCTTATTGCCGAGCTCTCCGGACTGGAGGGAATAAGGGTAAAAGGACTGATGGCTATACCGCCAAATATAGAGCTTGACCCGAAAAACAGCGTATATTTTGAGAAAATGCGTAATCTTTATGTTGACATGCGCACAAAAAAATATGATAATGTTAATGTCGAAATTCTGTCTATGGGCATGAGCGGAGACTTTGAAACAGCCATTGCCTGTGGTTCAAATATGGTTCGCATCGGCTCGGCTATTTTCGGCCCCAGAATATACCGCTGATGCGGCGAAGAGAAAGGAACGGTTTACAATATGGGACTTCTTGACGAGATAAAAAAGCTTGCAAGGCCTTATGACGACGAAGATGACGTGGACTACACTCCATCTTCACTTGAACGTACCCCGGCAGTGCCGAGAAGCGCCAGATCCGATTCCGATGAGGATAGAAAGAACAAAGTAGTCAATATCCATGCTACCACTGCGCTCCAGGTCGTTCTGGTAAAGCCTGAGCGGTTTGAAAATTCCGCTGAGATCGCAGATCACCTGAGAGAGAAGAGAACGGTGGTGCTCAATCTGGAGTCCACCAATAAGGACGTTGCCCGCCGTGTGCTGGATTTCCTCAGCGGCGTTGCGTATGCTCAGGATGGAAAAATAAAGAAGGTCGCGGTAAGTACATATATCATAACCCCCTATAATGTTGACATTCTGGGCGACCTGATAGATGAGCTTGAGAACAACGGATTGTATTTTTAAGGGAAGGGACTGATATAGATGCTTACGCCACAGGAGGTTAGCGGGAAAGAATTTGCCAAAGCTGTTTTCGGCGGCTATGATATGGCCACGGTGGATGATTTCATCGATGACGTTGCCAAGGACTACACAGATCTGTATAAAGAGAACGCGGTTCTTAAAAATAAGATGAAGGTTCTGGTGGAGAAGATAGAGGAATATCGTGCCACTGAGGACGCTATGCGCATGGCTCTGCTCACCGCGCAGAAAATGGCCAAGGAGATCACCGACGAGGCCGAGAAGAAAAGCAGAAATATGGTAGAGGACGCCGAGCGTGATGCTCGCGATAAGATAGAGGCATGCCGTGCGGAGATCGCCGCCGAGCAGGCTAAGGTTGATGCCGTTAAGGCCGAGACCGCCGGCTTTGTAGCCAAGGTCAAGGAGCTTCTTGGCGGTCAGGCGAGCTTCCTTGAAAAGCTTGACGAGGTGGTAGGCCCTGTCCGGGCTGCCGTGCCCGCCGCGGAGCCCGTTGTGGACAAGCAAGCCGAGAGGGAAAAAAAGGCTGACGAGATCGAGAAATCCGTAGCCGAGATCATCGAGAATGCCGTGAACGCAGCAGAGGATACTGCCGAGCCTGAATTTGCCGACAGTGATACCAAGGTATACGACCTCAACGAGGCTGCCGAGGCCAAGAAGACCAAGTTTGAGTTCTTCGACCTTCAGTTCGGCGAAGACGTGGATATCACGAAATAAACTTCTTTTGAATGTAATACCGGGGGTATTGCCGCGTTTTTTATCGGCAATACCCTTTTGGCGGTTATAAAACATGAAGGGACGGACATGAATAATGCCTCAGGATTATAATGCAACGATAAATCTGCCCCGCACCGATTTTCCCATGCGTGCGGGTCTGCCCAAGCGCGAGCCCGATATGCTTGCCGAGTGGTACGAGAAGAATATATACGAAGAGATCCTCAAGAGAAACGAGGGCAAGCCGAATTTCGTACTTCACGATGGCCCTCCTTTTTCCAACGGGTATATCCACATGGGCACCGCGCTCAATAAGTGCCTGAAGGATTTCATCGTAAGATACAAGAATATGAGCGGCTTCCGCGCCCCCTACGTTCCCGGTTGGGATAACCACGGCATGCCCATTGAGAGCGCCATCATCAAGCAGAATAAGCTGGACAGAAAGAAAATGTCCATCCCCGAATTCAGAAACGCCTGCCACGAGTTCGCCCAGAAGTTCGTGGATATCCAGCGTGACCAGTTCAAGCGTCTGGGCGTCCTCGGCGATTGGGACCACCCCTACCTCACCATGAACCCCGAGTTCGAGGCAGAGGAGGTAAAGGTATTCGGCGAGATGTACGAAAAGGGCTATATCTATAAGGGCAAGAAGCCCGTTTATTGGTGCCCCTTTGACGAGACTGCTCTTGCCGAGGCCGAGATAGAATATGCCGACGACGAGGTTACCACCCTTTTCGTGAAGTTCCGCGTAGTGGACGATCAGGGGAAGCTTTCCACCCTCGCTCCCATCGATAATATCTATTTCGTCATCTGGACCACCACTACATGGACCATCCCCGGCAACCTGGCCATTGCGCTTAATCCCTCTCTTGACTATTCCGTGGTAAAGGCCTCCAACGGCGAGGTATATATCATGGCCAAGGAGCTTTGCGAGTCCGTGCTTGCCAAGGCCGGACTCACTGTCGATGAGACCCTGGCTGTTATGAAGGGCAGCGATTTTGAGCTTATGACAGCTCAGCATCCTCTCTTCGACCAGACCTCCCTCGTTATCGTCGGTGACCATGTCACTCTCGAAGCCGGTACCGGATGCGTCCATACCGCTCCCGCTTACGGTGCGGACGACTTCTTCGTCTGCCAGAAATATCCCCAGATAAATGCCGGCAAGGATATGGTCGTCAATGTTGATGACAGCGGCCGCTTTACCGCCGCGGCCGGAAAGTATGAGGGCATCAGCGTTATGAAGGCTCATGAGCCCATCTTCGCCGATCTCTGCGCCAACGGCGCCGTCCTCGCCTCTGAGAATATCAAGCACTCCTATCCCCACTGCTGGCGATGCAAGAAGCCCATCATCTTCCGCGCCACCGACCAGTGGTTCTGCTCCGTTGATGCCTTCAAGGATGAAGCCAAGGCCGCCTGTGACAACATTTCATGGATACCCGATTGGGGTCATGACAGAATGGTCGGCATGATAAGCGAGCGCGCCGACTGGTGCATCTCCCGCCAGCGTCACTGGGGTCTGCCCATTCCGGTCGTTTACTGCGAGGACTGCGGCAAGCCTATCTGCACCAGAGAGACCATCGAGAGCATATCCAGAATATTCGGCGAGCATGGTTCCAACGCATGGTTCACACTTGAAGCCGCGGAGCTTCTGCCCGAGGGCTATGCCTGCCCCCACTGCGGCGGCAAGACCTTTACCAAGGAAACTGACACTCTGGACGGCTGGTTTGACTCCGGCTCCACCCACCGCGCCTCTCTTGAGCATGACCATCCCGAGCAGTGGCCCGCTGACCTCTACCTGGAGGGCGGCGACCAGTACAGAGGCTGGTTCCAGTCCTCTCTGCTGACCAGCGTTGCCACCCGCGGCAAAGCCCCTTATAAGGGAGTTCTCACCCACGGCTGGACAGTTGACGGCGAGGGACGCGCCATGCATAAGAGCCTTGGCAACTCCATCGCTCCCGATGAGCTTATCCCCAAGTACGGCGCGGATCTTATCAGACTCTGGGCAGCATCCTCTGACTATCATCTGGATATGCGCTGCTCCGATGCCATCTTCAAGCAGCTCTCCGATAAATATCTCAAGATAAGAAACACCGCCCGCTACATCCTCGGTAATCTGGATGGCTTCGATCCCAACGAGTTAGTTCCCTTCGAGGAGATGGAGGAACTGGACAAGTGGGCTCTCGTGCAGCTCAATAAGCTCGTCGAGAAGAGCATCGCCGCTTATGAGCGCTATGAGTTCCATGTCATGACCTACGCCGTCCATAACTTCTGCGTAGTTGATATGTCCAATTTCTATCTGGACATCATCAAGGACAGACTTTACTGCGAGGAGACCAACGGCAAGGCCAGAAGAAGCGCACAGAGCGCCATCTATATTATCCTTGACGCTATGGTTCGCCTCATCGCCCCCGTGCTTGCCTTCACCTCCAACGAGATCTGGCAGGCAATGCCCCACGCCAAGGATGATAACCCCCTGCATGTCATGCTCAACGATATGCCCAAGCCCAACCCCGCCTATACCTTCTCCGAGGCTGAGGCGACCGGATGGGAACGCATCGCCGCCCTGAGAAATGACGTGAACAAGGCGCTTGAGCTTGCAAGAGCCGAGAAGATAGTCGGCAAGCCTCTGGATGCCGAGATAACCCTCAGCTTCGCGGACAAAGCCGTTGCCGATGAGGTTTCCGCCTATGACCTGAAGACCCTCTGCATCGTTTCCAAGGTCACCGTCGAGGTGGGCGAGGGCGAAGGACATAAGGGCGATTTTGAGGGCGTCGCCGTCAAGGTAACTCCCTCCGAGGCTCCCAAGTGCCTGCGCTGCTGGATGCACGACGATAATGTAAACGAGGATGGCCTCTGCCCCCGCTGTGCAAGCGTCGTAAAGTAAAATAAACAAACTCAATGGCGGGGGAAAGCCCCCGCCATTGCTTTAGGAAAGAAAGGTGGAGCTATGCTCTATATCCTCTTCGCGGCTCTTATCGTGCTGGCTGACCAGTTTTTCAAGGGCTGGATAGTTTCCGCGATACCGTTGGGCGGCCAGATGGCCTTCATTCCTGGCCTGCTTCAGATCACCCATGTTCATAACTATGCCGCCGCCTTCAGCCTTTTCAGCGGCATGAAGGTACCCATCATAATCCTGACCTGTATAATTTGTATCGTCATCATCGTGGCTCTTATCATCAAGAAGCCAAAAAGTACCCTGCAGCGCATCGCGCTTATGCTGGTGCTGGGCGGCGCCGTGGGCAACCTCATTGACCGCATCGCACTCGGCTACGTTATCGATATGTTCGAGACCCTGTTCATCGATTTCCCGGTGTTCAATATCGCGGACTGCGCCATCGTGGTCGGCGGCATACTCTTTTGCGTATGCATTCTCTTTGAGGATATAGGGAAGAAGAAAAAAAAGGTCGCTCCGCCGGCGCAGAGCGAGACGGACGAGATATTCGATAAGCTGAAGGAATTCAGACCCGTGGAGGAGAGCAGCGATGAGCCTTCTGATAACAGCAACGGCTGAGGACGCCGGCACCCGTCTCGACAGCTTCCTCGCCGGGCACATGGAGGACACCAGCCGCAGCGCCGCCCAGCAGCTTATAGACGATGGCCGGGTGACCCTTCGGGGCAAGGCCGTGAAAAGCAGCTATAAGGTGGCGGACGGTGATGAGTTCGCCGTTGAGCTGCCGGAAAGGGTAGAGGACGCGGGCCTTGAGGCACAGAATATCCCTCTGGATGTTGTCTACGAGGACGGCGACCTTATCGTGGTCAATAAGCCCAAGGGACTTGTTGTCCATCCCGCGCCCGGGCATGCCGACGGTACGCTTGTGAACGCCCTCATGTACCATTGCGGTGATAGCCTTTCCGGTGTTGGAGGGGAGTTGCGCCCGGGCATCGTACACAGGATAGATAAAGAAACCTCCGGACTGCTCATTGCGGCAAAGAATGATTTTGCCCACCGCCACCTCAGCGAACAGCTCAAGGACAGGAGCCTTTCCCGGGTCTACGAGACCGTAGTTCGCGGCAATATCAAGGACGATACCGGCACGATAGACGCGCCTATCGGCCGCCATCCCACGGACAGAAAGCGCATGGCCGTCACGGCGAAAAATTCCCGCCCGGCAATTACCCACTATGAGGTCATTGCCCGCTATGATGGCTATACCCATCTCCGCTGCCGCCTGGAAACGGGGCGCACCCACCAGATAAGGGTGCATCTGGCCCATATAGGCCACCCGGTTCTGGGTGACGTGGTCTATGGTATGAAAAAGCCGGAGCTGGGTCAGGAAAGCCAGTGCCTTCACGCGCGGCGCATAAAGTTCATACATCCCCGCACCGGGGAACATGTGGAGCTTGAAAGCGAGCTGCCCGAGTATTTTAAGACCGTGCTTGAAAAGCTGAAAGCGAAAAGCGGATATTAAATGATAAACCGCCCCTTGGATGCTCCAAGGGGCGGTCAGCCGTATTCAGCCCACGTTTTTCTTTTTCGGTATCGTTATCATCAGAATAATGTCGTCGTCGGTCTCGCTCTTGTCATACACAGCGTCCACACCGGAATCCCGCATTATGCCGAGAGAGCGGGTGATGCTGTTCAAAAACAGCCGCACGTCCTTTATAATGTAAGAGGGCTTGCGCTTATGTGTGGCTTCCTCTTCCTCCTTGGCCGCGTCCAGCAGATCCTCGATGTATTCCTCGGATTTTGCCACCGTGAGCTGATGCACCACCATGTGCTCCAGTGCCTGCTGCCTCAGCTCCTCGGTGGGCAGACGCAGCAGCGCGCGGGCGTGACGCTCGGTGAGGCCGGATTCACGCAGAACGTAGAGTATTTCCGGGGAAAGCTTCAGTATGCGCAGCTTGTTTGCCACAGCGGACTGGGAACGGCTTATGCGCTTGGCTGCTTCCTCCTGGCTCATGCCGAAGTCCTTTATCAGTTTCGCCAGAGCCTCGGCCTCTTCTATGTAGTCCAGATCCCGCCTCTGTATGTTTTCAATGAGCGCTATCACGGAGGAATCCTCGTTCGTCAGCTCAAGAACAACGCAGGGAACCTCCGTCAGACCGGCCATCTTTGCCGCACGCAGCCGGCGCTCTCCCGCCACCAGCTCGTACTGCTTGCCGGTTTTACGCACGGAAAGAGGCTGGATGATTCCGTAGCGGGCGATACTTTCTGAAAGCTCAAACAGAGCCTGGCTGTCAAAAAGCTTGCGGGGCTGAGAGGGATTGGGCACGATCTCGCTCACAGGGATGGACATAACCTTTTGATTGTCAAAAAGACCACGTTTTTTTATCACAGCTGCCATATTTTATCGTTCCTTTCGTAAAAACGTGTGGGTTTTAGCCCACCACTAAATTATCTTTTTCAACAGGATTATACACCATAAATGGTAAAAATTACCACGAAGTTTGTCGAGGAACGCGGGAAATGTTGAAAAAATCCGAGATATTATAGTCGCAGTAAAAAATATGACTCTTACGCATTGACAAATATGCCGTATTATGGTATAAACTTACCCGGCGCGAAACCAAAAACGGATTTTGCCTTGGAGGGAGGAAGACATGATGACCGCTATACGGATTTACCTCGGTGGGATATTTTTTGGCGGAAGTCGTGTTTTTTCTTTTGTCCATTCTGTTTCCAATGTTTTTAAATAGCTGTTCCAATTCCCCTTGCCGTTTTCGGCAGGGGGAATTTTTCTGCGCAAAGCAGGAGAATGACCCGCGCGGGCGGAAGCACGAATTAGCGATTGACATAAAAGCATGGCGGCAGTAAAATAATAGATTAGAATAAACTGCGAAAATATGAAAAATAATCCGAAAAACGTTGCTAAAGGGGCGTAATACATGGATAGATACATTGTTCTGGAAAACGGTATGGTTTTCAGGGGAAAGGCGTTCGGAGCGGAAAAAGAGGTTATTGCAGAGCTTGTTTTCTCAACCGGCATGACTGCTTATGTGGAGACCCTTACCGACCCCAGCTATTATGGCCAGGCAATCGTTCAGACCTTCCCTCTGCTTGGTGATTACGGCGTAATGGCCGCAGACGCGGAGAGCGGAATGAACGGCCCGTGGGCCTACATCGTCCGCGAATGGTGCGAGAAGCCCTCCAACTTCCGCAGCGAGGGCGATATAGACACTTATCTCAGGCAGGCGGGCATACCCGGCGTATATGGCATCGATACCCGCGCTCTTACCCGCGTTCTCAGGGAGAACGGCGTTATGAACTGCGCGGTCACCGCCGACCCGGCTTCTGTTGATATGGATAAGCTCAAGGCGTACCGCGTCACAGGCGCCGTTGCCGAGACCTGCGCAAAGCAGATCGAGCAGAGAAAGAGCGAAAACGGAAAGTATAACGTTGCCGTTATTGACCTTGGTCTCAAAAACTACATTGCACGCCGCCTTCTCGAAAGAGACTGCGACCTGACCATAGTTCCCGGCACGGTCAGCGCCGGGGAGATCCTTGCCATGAAGCCTGACGGAATCGTGATATCCAATGGCCCCGGAGACCCCGCCGACAATGCCGCCATAGTAGAGGAGCTTAAGACGCTCGTCAAGAGCGGCGTCCCCATGTTCGGCATTGCCCTCGGCCACCAGCTTCTGGCTCTGGCCCACGACTTCAGAACAGAGAAGCTCAAGTATGGTCACCACGGCGCCAACCAGCCCGTGAAGTATTATAAGGACGGCCATGTATACATATCCGCCCAAAACCACGGCTATGCCGTCGTGCCTGAGAGCATCAAGCCCGATACCGCCGTTCAGTCCTTCGTAAATGTAAACGACGGCACCAATGAGGGCATTGAATATAGAAACAAGCCTGTGTTCTCCGTCCAGTTCTATCCCGAAGCGAGCGGCGGAAGCAAGGATACCGGCTTCCTGTTCGATAAATTTGTAGATATGATGAAAGGGGTGTAATCGATGCCGCTGAATCCTAATATCAAAAAAGTTCTTGTTATAGGCTCCGGCCCTATCGTTATAGGCCAGGCCGCCGAGTTCGACTATGCGGGCACTCAGGCCTGCCGTGCTCTGAAGGAGGACGGTATTGAGATCGTACTCGTCAACTCCAACCCCGCCACCATTATGACTGACAGCGCAATGGCGGACAAAATCTACATAGAGCCCCTTACACTCACCACCGTAAAAAGAATAATCGAGAAGGAGAAGCCGGACAGCATCCTTTCCGGCCTGGGCGGCCAGACCGGCCTGACCCTCTCCATGCAGCTCGCCAAGGACGGCTTCCTCAAGGAGCATAACGTCCGCCTGCTTGGCTCCTCTCCCGAGACCATAGACAAGGCCGAGGACAGGCAGATATTCAAGGACACAATGGAGAGCATCGGCCAGCCCTGCATTCCCTCCAAGGTCGTAACGACCGTTGAGGACGCTCTGGCCTTTGCCGAGGAGATAGGCTATCCCGTCATCGTCCGTCCCGCCTTCACCCTCGGCGGAACCGGCGGCGGCATTGCCAAGGACGTGAAAGCACTCAAGGAGATTGCTCATACCGGCATTTCCATGTCTCCCATCGGACAGATACTCGTTGAGCGCTGCGTTTCCGGCTGGAAGGAGATAGAGTTCGAGGTCATCCGCGATGGAGCGGGCAATGTTATCACAGTCTGCTCTATGGAGAATGTAGACCCCGTTGGCGTGCATACCGGCGACAGTATTGTTGTCGCACCCGCCGTTACCCTCTCCGATAAGGAATATCAGATGCTCCGTACCGCTGCCTTTGACATTGTTGAGGCTCTGGGCGTGGAAGGCGGCTGCAACTGCCAGTTCGCCCTCAATCCCGATTCCTTTGAATACGCGGTCATCGAGGTCAACCCCCGCGTGTCCCGTTCTTCCGCTCTGGCCTCCAAGGCTACCGGCTATCCCATAGCCAAGGTCGCCACCAAAATAGCCATAGGCTACCGGCTGGACGAGATACTCAACGCCGTTACCGGCACCACATACGCGGCCTTTGAGCCGACCATTGACTATGTCTGCCTCAAGTTCCCCAAGTGGCCCTTCGATAAGTTCGTTTACGCGAAGCGTGAGTTGGGTACTCAGATGAAGGCGACCGGTGAGGTCATGAGTATCGGCGATTGCTTCGAGAGCGCTCTTATGAAGGCTGTGCGCGGCGCCGAGATCTCCGTCGATACCCTTAATATGCCCCGTCTGGCAGAGCTCAGCGACGAGGAGATAAGAGCAAAGCTCCATGACACCACCGACGAGCGGCTTTTTGTCATCTACGAGGCCCTCAAGCGCGGCGTCACGGTCGATGAAATATTCGATATAACCAAGGTGGACCGCTGGTTTGTCAACAAGATGAATAACCTGCTTGCATACGAGCGCAGAATAGCGGATAAGCCCCTCTCCAAAGAGGATTATCTTGAAGGCAAGCGCCTGGGCTACACCGATAAGGCGCTGACCCGCATCTCCGGCAGCAAGCCCGGGTATGAGTTTGCCCCCACCTATAAGATGGTCGATACCTGCGCCGCGGAGTTCCCAGCCGAGACTCCTTATTTCTATGCCACCGCCAACACCCCTGAGATGGGCGGCGAGAACGAGGCGCTTGCCCATATTCACAATACCGGCAAGACCGTTATCGTTCTCGGCTCCGGCCCCATCCGTATCGGCCAGGGCATAGAGTTCGACTATGCCAGCGTCCACTGCGTATGGGCGCTCAAGCGCCTGGGCTATGAGGTCGTCATCATCAATAATAACCCCGAGACCGTTTCCACCGACTTTGATACCTCAGACCGACTCTATTTCGAGCCTCTCACACCCGAGGATGTAATGAACATCATCCATATCGAGAAGCCCTGCGGAGTTGTCGTTGCATTTGGCGGTCAGACTGCCATCAAGCTCACCAAGACTCTCAGCGAGGCCGGCATCCGCATCCTTGGCACCTCTGCCGACAGCATCGACATGGCTGAGGACAGAGAACGCTTTGACGAGCTTCTCGAAAAGCTGAATATCAAGCGTCCCCAGGGCGGCACGGTCATGAACGAGGCCGAGGCTCTTGAGGTAGCAAACCGCCTGACCTACCCCGTCCTCATGCGCCCCTCTTACGTTCTCGGCGGACAGAACATGATAATCGCCTTTAACGACGATGATATCCGCGAGTATATGGAGATCATTCTCAGAAACGGCATCGAGAACCCCGTGCTTATCGATAAGTACATCAACGGCCGCGAGATAGAGGTCGATGCCATCTATGACGGCGAGGAGGTTCTCATTCCCGGCATCATGGAGCATGTTGAGCGAGCGGGTATACACTCCGGCGACAGTATCGCCATCTATCCCGCCCTCCATATCGACGACAACATGGCCGACCGCCTTGTCCGTACCACCCGCCAGCTTGCAGAGGGACTCAACGCCATCGGCATCGTCAATATCCAGTACATTATTTATAATAATGATATCTACATCATAGAGGTCAATCCACGCGCCTCCCGTACCGTGCCATATCTCAGCAAGGTCACCGGCGTGCCTATGGTAGAGCTGGCCATCCGCGCCGCTCTTGGTGAGAAGCTGGCCGATATGGGCTATGACCCCGGCCTCTATCATCCCTCGCCCTATACCGCCATCAAGGTGCCCGTGTTCTCCTTTGAGAAGCTCATTGATGTTGATACCCACCTCGGACCTGAGATGAAGTCCACCGGTGAGGTTCTGGGCATCGGCAAGGATCTGCAGGAGGCTCTGTATAAGGGGCTTGTAGCCGCGGGCTACAAGATGCAGAAGAGCGGCGGCGTGTTCCTCACGGTGCGCGACAGCGATAAGCCCGAGATAACCGATATCGCCAAGAAGTTCCATAACCTTGGCTTTACCCTCTATGCCACAGCCGGTACCGCCGAGGCTCTCAGAAGAGCCGGGTTCACCGTGAATGTGGTCAGCAAGATTTACGAGGATGCTGAGAATAACAGCATGTCCCTGCTGGAGAGCGGAAAGATAAATTACATCGTTTCCACCTCCGCGAGAGGCCGCGAGCCTGCCAGGGACAGCGTGAAGATCCGCCGCAAGGCCAGCAGCCTTGGCATTGCCTGCCTCACCTCCATCGACACCGCCAACGCTCTGGCGGACAGCCTGATGAGCCGTTACAGCGAAATCAATACCGAGCTGGTGGATCTGAACAATATGCGCCACAGCAAGACCAAGCTGGAGTTCACCAAGATGCAGGGCTGCGGAAACGACTATATCTATATCGACTGCCTTGAGCGGGAGGTCAATTCCCCCGAGTCTCTGGCCGTGTACCTCTCCGACAGGCACTACGGTGTAGGCGGCGACGGTATCATCCTCATTGAGAAGTCCAAGATAGCAGACGCAAAGATGCGCATCTTCAATCTGGACGGCAGCGAGGGAACCATGTGCGGCAACGGCATCCGCTGCGTGGGCAAATATCTCTATGATTCCAGAAACCTGAAAAAGAAGGCCATGACCATAGAGACCAAGAGCGGCATAAAGCAGCTCAAACTCATCACCAAGAACGATAAGGTCATGCGCGTCAGCGTAAATATGGGCAAGGCTGAGCTGGCCCCCGCCAATATTCCCGTTCTTCTGGACGGCGAGAACGTCATTGACCGCGCCGTGGAGGTGGGCGGCAGCGAATACAGGATAACTTGCGTAAGTATGGGCAACCCTCACTGCGTCGTATTCCGCGATGATGTGGACGGACTTGATTTGAGCAAGATCGGCCCCATGTTCGAGTCCCATCCCATGTTCCCCGAGCGCGTGAACACCGAGTTCGTCAGCGTTGTGGACAGCCATACCATCAAGATGCGCGTTTGGGAGCGCGGCAGCGGCGAGACTCTCGCCTGCGGCACCGGCGCCTGCGCCGCCGCCGTGGCAGCCACCCTCAACGGCTACTGCACCAAGGGCGAGGATATCCGCGTGATGCTCGCCGGTGGAGAGCTCACTATAAATTATACGGATGAGCGCGTTACCATGACCGGTACTGCCGAGAAGGTATTTGAGGGCTCTGTTGAGTTCTGAGAACTAAATAATCGTGACAGACAGCCGGGCTGCGGGAGCCGTCCGGCTGTCTGCTTTTCATAGTGCGGTACAATCTATAAAACAAACACATTCTTCTGAAAAATATGCCTATCGGCAAAACAGAATATTGCATATAATACGGATAAAGATTTGAAAATGCTTGTCTGTAAGCATGAATGGTCAAAAAAATACTGGGGGATATATCCTGTGAATACAAAAAAATCAAAATTTAAAAAGCTTATTATCGCGCTGGCTGTTGTATTAGCGGTTTTACTGGCCGTTTTCCTGATTGGCCGGTACGGCTGGAAGCTTGGCGGCTTCAATGCCTGCCAGAGTGCAGGCATCGAAAGTGTAGAAGTGACAGATGGACAGGTGAGGATTACCGGCTTCTATCCGGGCTCCTTCCCGGAGGGGTTTCTGGGCTGCCATGCGGAGGAAAAGGACGGCAGGCTCTATGTGGGCTTCAAATTCAGCTCCTTGTTCGGCATATTTGAGACCGGCGATTTTGACATCACCATACCCACAAAAGGCGAGATCAAAGAGGTAATTGTTAAGACAGGCGCGGACGAACGCTCCATATGGAATGCATCGGAACAGACTGCTGCGAATGATACGGAGAACAGAGTTCCCTCTCCTGCAGATAAGCCCGGCACTATGGAGGCGTATGCCACCGTTATCGGCGAATACTACACGGCTCTGGCCGAGGGCTGGGATGCGGAACGGTTGATAGGAGCGGGGCTGAATTACATGGTGGCGGAAAGCCATCACGGGAAGCCGCTGGAAGAAATCGGCTATACGGTCACGGATCTGGATGGCGACGGAACTGCCGAACTGGCCATAGGCTCAATGGTGGAGGACGATTTCTTCGGGAAAATGATTTTCACCCTGTATACGCTGGATGACGAGGGCGTGCCCCTGCTGCTGTTCGACAGTACAGAAAGAAACCGCTATTACTATGCAGGCGGCTTCAAATTTGCCAATCTGGGTTCCTCAGACTGGCAGGATAGCTTCGTCACCACGCTGAAGCTGGAAGACAAGGAAATGATAGATATGACCTATACCACAGAGCCTGAGGATTATGTTCAAATGAACCTGACCCCGTTTTTACAGTGGGTCAAGTAAGAAAGGCATATACGCGAAAAATTAGGGCGGTATCTATTGGGCTGCGGCCTTATGAATATTATTTTACTAATTAGTGGGAAACAAAAAATCGGAGGGATTATTATGAAAAAGAGACTGTATAAATCCAATGAAAACAAAATGCTTGACGGCGTATGCGGCGGCATCGCGGAATATTTTGACATTGACCCTACCATTGTGAGACTGGCCTGGGTGCTGTTCTGCGCGCTGGGCGGCAGCGGCATACTCGCTTATATCATAGCTGCTATCGTCATTCCGCGCAGACCGGGAAACTATTGACCTACTGTACTCCGAGCGTCGGCACGGGTTCGATTCCCGCTGCTGTAAGCGCGGAGAACATTGGATTGGAGTAAAATAATGAGCAATATAATTGAAATAGACCATTTGAGCAAGAGCTTTGGAGAAGTAAAGGCTGTGCAGGATCTGAGCTTCCGCGTCAAAGAGGGTGAGCTGTTTGCCTTTCTCGGCATCAACGGCGCGGGAAAATCCACCTCCATCAACATTATGTGCGGTCAGCTTGCCAAGGATTCCGGCACGGTACATATTGGCGGCGTCGATCTGGACAAGGATGCTGACAGCATCAAGCGCAGTCTGGGCGTGGTGTTCCAGAATTCCGTGTTGGATAAGGATCTCTCCGTCCGGGACAATCTGGAAAGCCGGGCGGCGCTGTACGGAATCCGGGGCAAGAGCTTTCAGAAGCGGCTTTTGGAGCTTGCAAAGCTGCTGGAATTTGAAGATCTGCTGAAGCGCACTGTGGGCAAGCTCTCAGGTGGCCAGCGGCGCAGAATAGATATCGCCAGAGCCTTGCTGCACCGGCCAAGGATACTGATACTGGATGAGCCAACCACGGGGCTTGACCCTCAGACCAGAAGCACCCTGTGGCGGGTCATAGGCGATCTGCGGCGCAATGAAAACCTGACCGTGTTTCTCACTACTCACTATATGGAGGAGGCTGCGGACGCGGACTATGTGATCATTCTGGATAAGGGAAGGATAGCCGCGGAGGGAACGCCGTTGGCTATGAAAAACGCATATACAGGGGACTTTATAACCATTTACGGCGAAGAAGAAACGCAGATCAAAAAGCTTGGCGCGCCCTACGAGCATATCCGGGACGCTTACCGTGTATCGGTTCCCAACACCGCTGCTGCCACGGAGCTGATTTTGAAATATCCGGAGATTTTCCGGGACTATGAGATAACCAAGGGTAAAATGGACGATGTGTTCCTGGCCGTAACAGGCAAGCAGCTGATAGGAGGGACGGGGAAATGACCGGACTTGGCGCGCTGGTACGGCGCAACACCAAATTGTATTTCAAGGACAAGGGAATGTTTTTCGCCTCTCTGATCACCCCTATTATCCTTTTAGTGCTGTATGGCACCTTTCTGAGCAATGTCTACGATGAGACATTCCGCAGCGCCCTGAAAGCGGCGGGGGCCACGGTATCCGACAAGCTGATCGGCGGCTGCGTGGGCGGCGAGCTTGTGTCCTCGCTGCTGGCGGTGAGCTGCGTGACAGTGGCCTTCTGCTCCAACCTCCTGATGGTGCAGGATAAAATCACCGGAGCTCGCCGTGATCTCACCATTGCTCCCCTGAAAAACAGCACCTTGGCCCTGAGCTATTATCTGTCCACGCTTCTGTCTACTCTTCTGATATGCTTCATCGCAGCAGGTGTCTGCCTTGGGTATCTGGCCTGCGTGGGCTGGTATCTCACTGCGGGAGATGTGGCGCTGCTTCTGCTTGATATTGTTTTGCTTGTGCTGTTCGGTACGGCACTTTCCTCCTGCGTCAATTTCGGCCTTTCTACGAATGGTCAGGCCTCCGCTGTTGGAACCATCGTCAGCGCGGGCTACGGTTTCGTCTGCGGAGCCTATATGCCTATTTCCCAGTTCTCCGAGGGCTTGCAGAAGGTCATATCCTTCCTGCCGGGTACCTACGGCACCAGCCTGCTGCGCAACCATGCGCTGCGGGGCGTATTTGAGGAAATGGGCGCTCAAGGCTTTCCCTCGGAGGTCGTTGAAGCCATCAAGGACAGCGTGGACTGCAATCTGTACTTCTTCGGGGAGAAGGTGGAACTGAGCCATATGTACATAATCCTTGTGAGCTTCATAGCTGCTGCTGTCGCCCTATACGTCATACTGAATGTGCTGTTCGGGAAAAAACAAAAATAAGGAAGCGGTAAAAAAGAGAAAGGACACGCCGGTTTTTGAGCGGCGTGTCCTGTTTTTTTTAACTCAGCAAGGAAAGTCGAGAAAAATTCCGGCAAATGAGTTAGAATGGATACGAAAGGAGCAGTGTGAAAAATCACACTATATTATTTGAAGCCCATCTGCTCGCCGCTTTGCGGCAACCGCAGATGATGGCAATCATCCCCCATTTCGCCGGGGGAGTATTTCATTACTACTTATGCCGCGCATAGCGGCGGAATGGGGGATGAAACTGCATGAATGAGCAAATTTTGGCTGTGCAGCGGATGCAGGACTATATCAGCGAAAATTTGGACAAAGATATCAAGCTGTCCGAACTCGCGCAGGCGGCAATGTTTTCGCCCTGGTATTCCTACCGCCTGTTCCGGGAGTATACCGCCATGACGCCTGCGGAATATATCCGGAAGCTGCGCTTATCCCGCGCGGCGATGCGGCTTCGGGATGAGCGGTGCCGGATCATTGATGTTGCCTTTGAACTGGGCTTTGGAAATGTGGATACGTTTACCAGAGCGTTTTTCCGGGAGTTCGGCCTCAATCCCAACGAATACGCCAAGATGCCGGAGCCAATTACGCTTTTCGTTCCATATGGAGTGAAATATAAAAAATTAGTAAAGGAGAAGGTAGATATGTCCAATACCCAAAGCATTTTTGTTCAGGCGATACGCAAGCCGGAGCGGCTGTGTATCATTAAGCGGGCAGTCACTGCGGACGAGTATTATTCCTATTGTGAAGAGGTAGGATGCGATGTGTGGGGCATACTTATGAGTATGCGCTCTCTGTGCGGCGAACCGGTATGTATGTGGCTTCCAGAAAAATACAGAAAGCCCGATACCTCCACCTATGTGCAGGGTGTGGAAGAAGAGACGGATTATCTGGGAGCCGTTCCCGAGGGCTTTGATACCATCCGGCTGCCGGAGGCGGAATATCTGATGTTCCAGGGCCAGCCCTTCCGGGAGGAGGATTTCAGCGAAGCCATTCAGGCGGTGCAGCAGGCCATTAACAGCTATGACCCCAGCGTTATCGGCTTTGAATGGGATAACGAAAATCCCCGTATCCAGTTGGAGCCCCGCGGTGAACGCGGTTACATCGAGCTTAGGGCGGTAAAGAGAATATAAAGAAGAGCGGCTATGCCACAAAAGTGGCAAGTCCCACTATCAAAGTCATCGTAATTATGGAAAGAAGGGTGGAGACTGCCACGCAGCTTGCGGAAAGCTCCGCTTCGCCGTCGTATTTGGAAGCGAACATTGTTCCGATTGCCGCCATTGGCGCGCTGGCGGAGATGACGCAGGATACCAGCAGGGTACCGCGTATGCCCACAAGGTAGAGACCGCCCAGCATTATCAGCGGCATTATGATAAGGCGGGCTACCACCATCAGATATTCGCCCTTGCTGCGAAGTACGCTCTTGAAGTCTAAATTGGCCATGTGATAGCCTATTATCATCATAGGAACAGGGGTGTTCAGCGCGGAAAGGTATTCTATGGGTTTGCCGATGATATCCGGCAGATCGATGGAGAGGAAGAACAACAGCAAACCGATTATCACGCTGAGCATGCCGGGGTTGATGATGGCCTTCTTCAGGGAAATGCGCTCCTTGCCGTTGCACATCAGACCAAGACCGTAGGTCCAGAGAAAGACGTTGAAGGCGGCTATGTAGGATGCGCCGTAAAATACGGCCTCGCTGCCAAGCAGCGCCTGCTGCAGCGGCAGCGACATATAGCCGCAGTTAGAGAATACTATGCCGAAGCGAAATACACTGCGCCGGGCCTTGTCCTTGTCACGGATGAGGAGGATGCCAAGGCCGATAGCTATCAGATGGCAGACTACCGCGGCTGCGGTTGAGATCAAAAAGCCTGAAAGCAGGGAAGGGTCAAACTCCTTCTGGAAGGCGTTTATGAGCAGACAGGGGGTAACGATATATAACATCAGCTCGGTGATGCATTTGATGCCTTCAGGAGTGAGTATTTTGAACTTACGGGCCGCGAAGCCAACGGCCATCAGAACGAAGAGTATGAGCACCTGCAGGCCGACTATCTGAAAACTTTCAACCATAATAATCCTCCATGCGGCAGCACCGCACAAATAGTTATAAAAATTCTCCTCCGCATGGAGAATTTTTGCCATCATCGCCGGTTGCCCGAAGGGCGAGGCGATGGGCATTTGATCAAGATAGTGTGATTTTTCACACGATTACCTCATTTGTTTTATATAACGAAACCGCCGTTTACTCCGAGAATCTGACCTGTTATGAAGCGGGCGGCGTCTGAGGCGAGAAATCGCACGGCCTCTGCTGCGTCTGACGGCTGGCCTATCATACCAAGGGGCGTTTCCTCGGCGAGAGCCTCGCGCTCGGCCGGGGAGAAGCGGGCCATCATCTCCGTTTCGATGCAGCCGGGAGAAACTGCGTTTACCCTTATGCCCGAAGGCCCCAGCTCTTTGGCGAGAGCCTTGGTCATGCCGATCAGTCCGGCCTTTGTTACGGAGTAGG
Source organism: Clostridiales bacterium (assembly GCA_029008095.1). Classification (GTDB taxonomy): domain Bacteria; phylum Bacillota; class Clostridia; order Oscillospirales; family Oscillospiraceae; genus RGIG6375. Next base: position 967 of record JAQXJB010000038.1, on the reverse strand, counting down.
CCGCCTCGCAGGATGCTCCGACCTCGCCCCACATGGAGGCTATGTTGATTATGCAGCCGGATTTTTTCCTCACCATAGCCGGGATGGCTGCCTTGCAGCAGTTGAACGCGCCGCCGAGATTTACAGACAGCAGCTCGTTCCAGCGCTCGTAGCTGAGGTCGGTAAAAAGGCCGTATTCGCCGATACCGGCGTTGTTTACCAGCAGGGAAACCTCGCCAAGCTCGGAGGCGATTTTCTTGAACATCGCCTCCACGTCAGCGGGGGAAGCCACATTGCCGCCCACGGCTATACCGCCTGTTTCCGCTGCCAGCTCCAGCGCCGCTGCCTCGGAAGTATTGTAGTTTACAGCAACGGTCCAGCCGTCACGAGCCAGAAGCCTGCATATTTCCCGGCCGATTCCACGGGAGCCGCCGGTCACGAGAGCAAGCTTTTTCATGCTGACATCTCCTTTGTCGAAATCTGTCTGAGGATTATGAGATAAAAATGCTTGACAATACCACATAACTATGCTATTATATCATAGCAACCGGGAAAACGGAAGCATAATTTTATATCGCGGGGTAGAGCAGTCTGGTAGCTCGTCGGGCTCATAACCCGGAGGTCGTGTGGTTCAAATCCCACCCCCGCAACCATATTATGGGGTATAAATGAATACCCCAACGGAAAACCCAGAAACCGCAACGGTTTCTGGGTTTTTTCGTACCCGGATGAGCAAGTGGGAAAAATAGATACCTATCCCCGTCAGAGGGGTGTTCGACCGGATTTGAACTTAATTGCAGAGTGTTTTGGGCAGATTTTTCGAGGATTTCTCGAGAGGTCTGCCCATTTTTAATTCCCTTAATTGTGAACTTTTTGTAAACAAAGAGGTTTTTACTAAAATGTAGTAAAAACCTCTTTTGATGGCTGACGGGCAAAAGGAGGTGCTTATGAGAGCCAGTTATCGAGCAAGAGATGCCCCTAACAACTG
>JAQXJB010000037.1 GCA_029008095.1 Clostridiales bacterium | reverse complement strand
AAATGGACGCCTTCCTGATCGACGTCAATCTGAAGGAAATGGAGAAATAAGGGAAGCTCTGAATCAATCGGCAAGAGCAGCTTGTGAGCAAAATTTTTGTGGCAGCGAGGCGTGTTTTTGCAGGAATAATTGGGTTTATTTTAAGAAAACACAACGAAGTTGACGCGAAAATTTTCCACAAGATGCCGCAGACGCATTGATTCAGAGATTCACCCGGAAAAAGGAGTGTCATTATGCTTAGAATTGCTCAAACAGAAAGCGGTATGGTTCAGGGGCTGCCCGGCGCCGACGTTCGCAATACCGTATTTAGGGGCATCCCCTTCGCGGCGGATACCTCCGGCGAGAACCGCTGGCGTCCGCCCCAGCCCCCACAGCCCTGGGAGGGCATCCGCAAATGCTACGAGTTCGCGCCCATCACCATGCAGAAGGTCCCCGGAAAAGACCCCGACGCCTTTTACTCCAAGGAGTGGCACTGCGAGCCCGAGATACCTATGAGCGAGGACGGCAGCCTGTGCCTCAATATCTGGACGCCCATGAAAACCGGCAAGGAGAAAATGCCCGTCATGGTCTGGATCTTCGGCGGCGGCCTGCAGGAGGGCTACGCCCACGAGATGGAATTCGACGGCGAAAGCTTTAACCGCCGGGGCGTTATTCTTGTGACCATTGCTTACCGTCTCAACGTTTTCGGCTTCCTCTGCCATCCCGACCTAACCGCCGAGAACCCTGACGCGCCCGCAAACTTCGGTCTGCTGGATCAGAAGGCCGGTATTGAGTGGGTCAAGCGGAATATTGCCAATTTCGGCGGCGACCCGGAGAATATCACCATCTTCGGCCAGTCCGCCGGCGGCGGCAGCACTCTCTATCACTGCACCTCTCCCCAGACCAGGGGTCTGTTCCAGAAGGCCATTGCCGAATCCGCAGGCGGCATAAAATGCCGGAAGCCCGCTCTTTTCCTTCCCAGCGCCATAACTCTTGAGGAAGCCGAGCAGAACGGCCTGAGATTCGTCCGGGATGTACTGGGCTGCAGCTCCATCGCGGAAGCAAGAAAGCTGCCCGCGCAGTTTATCGAGGATAAGTACATAGAGTCCGGCATGGGTATGAACGGCTGCACCGCCACCATCGACAATAAGTTTATCCTCGCCCAGTCCTACGACCGCGTTCTGGCGGACGAGATAAACGATATCCAGTTGATGTTCGGCAACACCTCTGAGGAGTTTGTGGATAAGCCCACCGATGATGTGGAGGAATGGGCCAGACGCATGTTCAATGACCCCAAGGACGCCGAAGAGTATCTGGCGGTATGCCGGGAGGCCGCCGGCGACGATCCCAAAGCGCTGAAGAAGGAGCTTTCCATCTGCGGCTTCGATATCAGCGCCAAGATGTCCGCCAAGGTCATGGCTTCCCACGGTCATAAATATTACTACTATGTGTTCGGCCCGACCATACCCGGCGACGACGCCGGAGCGTTCCACTCCTCCGACCTCTGGTTCGAGTTTGAGACTCTGATGAAGTGCTGGCGACCCTTCGACGGCCACCACTATGACATCGCCAGAAAAATGTGCAGCTATTGGGCGAACTTTGCCAAAACCGGCGACCCCAACGGCCCGGACGCGGACGGCACGCCCATGCCCGAGTGGCGGCCCTTCACTCTTGACGATCCCTGCACCATGTATTTCATGGACGAGGTCTACTCGGACAACAAGCCCTTCTCCGGCAAGACCAAATACCTTGTGGAGAAAAATCTGGAGCTGTATCAGTATTAAGCCGCTGATAGCCGAGTAAGCATTGCAAAGCCACTTTTGATGAGATGTGTCAAAAGTGGCTTTGCGTTTCTTTTGTCATTGACTTTTTCCAATGTTATTGTTATAACTAACAGAATGATAAATAGGGCTTTGAAAAGGAGAAAGGTGAAAATGATACTTGAAACCGAGAGACTGTACCTGCGGGAAATGAACCAAAATGATTTTCAAGCATTGTGTAAAACCTTGCAGGATGATGAAGCTATGTACGCCTACGAAGGAGCGTTCAGCAACGCAGAAGTGCAGGAATGGCTTGACCGGCAAATTTCCCGCTATCAAAAATGGAGCTTTGGTTTATGGGCCGTTATCCTAAAAGAAACAGATACGATGATCGGTCAATGCGGGCTTACAATGCAGCCGTGGAAAAACGAGGAGGTGCTCGAGATAGGCTACCTTTTTGAGCGATCGTATTGGCACAGGGGATATGCCACGGAAGCGGCAAAGGCGTGCAAACAATACGCTTTTGAAACACTCAAATCAGATGAAGTCTGCTCTATCATCAGGGATACAAATATCCCTTCTCAAAACGTTGCCATCAGAAACGGAATGGCCATAAAGGATAGTTGGACAAAGCATTACAGAGGCGTAGATATGCCGCATTACAGATACGCTGCATATCGCAGATAAATTTCAATTTCTCCGCGAGACAGTAATATAAAAGCCTGAGAAGATTTTTGTCTTCTCAGGCTTTGTACTACATTTCGTTTGTAAGGGTGCTTTCACACGCCGATACTTCCAATATCGGTTAGAGTCTGGAGATTCTTCACTTCGTTCAGAATGACCATATTTTTATATTTCTTCGTATAACCCTTTCTGCCATTCATATCCCTACTGCCCCGGCGGAGGCACGCCTCCGCCCTACGTGCCAAGAAATAAAATGTATGGCAGCACCGTAGTGCCTGTTCCGGCATAATCTCATTTCGTGAGCGCAGGGCAGGGGCGCGCAGTGACGATATGCAAAATGTATATTAAGCTCACAAAACTGAAAACCATGTCATTCTGAGCCCCACCGAAGGCGGGAGTGCGAAGAATCTACGGCGTTATTAGAGATAGGCATCTACGGGATATGACTTTTTATACGATTTCAATCGCATCTCCGCCCCGGACGGTGCCCTCCTCCAGGACTATGGCGAACACGCCCTCCCTGGGCATTACGCAGTCGCCCACCTGCTTGCGGATGGCGCAGGCGGCGTGACATTCCTTGCCTATCTGGGTGATCTCCAGCAGCGTTTCGCCCACCCTCAGCTTTGTGCCGATGGGCAGATGCGGCAAATCGATACCCTCGGTGAGGATATTTTCCGCAAACGCCCCCACGGGTATGTTCGGGAGCGTCTTGCGCATTTTGTCCACGCTCTCGTTGCCCAGCAGGCTCACTTGGCGGTGCCAGTCGCCGGCATGGGCGTCACCGACGATGCCATGCCGCTTTTTAAGCTGTATTTCCGGGACGGGCTGCTTTACTGTGCCCTTTTCCTTGCTTACGCATACCGCGGCAACTCTCGCCATCGCTCAGTCCTCCGCGCAATGACCGCAGCTTTCGCAGTCCGGGAATTGGCTGTGGTCGTAGTCTATGCCGTTCTTATCGTAGTAGTCCTTAATGGCCGCCTTGATGGCCTCCTCGGCCAGCACGGAGCAATGGAGCTTATGGGCGGGCAGCCCGTCCAGCGCCTCGGCAACGGCCTTATTGGTCAGGCTGAGAGCATCCGCAAGAGGCTTGCCCTTTATCATCTCGCTGGCCATAGAACTGGATGCGATCGCCGAGCCGCAGCCAAAGGTCTCGAACTTGACATCCTCGACCATATCGTCCTTTATCTTCAGATATATCTTCATGATGTCGCCGCATTTTGCGTTGCCCACCTCGCCAACTCCGTCGGCGTCCTCGATCACGCCCACGTTGCGCGGGTTGCGGAAATGCTCCATCACGATATCGCTGTAAAGTGCCATTTTTCTGACCTCACTTCAAAATAAATTCTCTTTTGCCGCTTACAAGGTCGCGCCAGAGGGGGGACATGCTGCGCAGGCGCTCGACAACCTCAGCCACCGACTTTATGATATACTCTACCTCTTCCTCCGTGTTTTCCTCGCAGAGCGTAAGGCGCAGGGAGCCGTGGGCTATATCATGCACGCGGCCCAGAGCCAGCAGCACATGGCTGGGGTCGAGAGAGCCGGAGGTGCAGGCGGAGCCCGAGGAAGCGGCTATGCCCATATCGTCAAGGAGGAGCAGCAGGGATTCGCCCTCGATGCCCTCAAAGCAGAAATTCACGTTGCCCGGCAGGCGCTTTTCCCTGTCGCCGTTCAGCACGGAATGGGGTATGGCGCTCAGGCCCTCTATGAGCCGGTCGCGGAGCTTTATCATATGGGCGGCGTTTTCTTCCAGATGCTCGCAGGCTTCCTTCATTGCCGCCGCCATGCCCACGATAGCGGGCAGATTTTCCGTTCCGGCGCGCTTGCCGCGCTCCTGTCCGCCGCCGGATATCAGATGTTCCAGCCGGAGGCCCCGCTTTGCATACAGCACACCCACACCCGTGGGACCGTGGAACTTATGAGCGGAGAGAGAAAGCATATCCACGTTATCCGCCTTTACATTCACCGGGATATGACCCACCGCCTGCACCGCGTCGGTATGGAAGAGCACACCGGCCTCCCGGCATACCTTTCCTATTTCTGCTATGGGCTGAACGGTGCCCACCTCGTTATTGGCGTACATCACGGTAACGAGACAGGTGTCGGGACGGATCGCCTCCCGTACCTGCTCCGGCGTGACAAGGCCGTTTTCGTGAACGTCCAGCAGTGTTATCTCATAGCCCTGCTTTTTCAGAGCTTCCAGGGTATGCAGCACGGCATGATGCTCAAAGGCGGTGGATATGATATGCCGCTTATTCTGCCGCGCCCCAAGCCCAGCGGCAGTGCGAATGGCCTGATTGTCGGCCTCGCTGCCGCCGGAGGTGAAAACGATCTCCCGGGCAGTACAGCCCAGACAGGCCGCCACATCCTCTCTCGCCTTTGCCAATGCCTCCGCCGCCCGCTGTCCCTCGCTGTGGAGACTGGACGGGTTGCCGTAATTCTCCTCGAAGCAGGGCAGCATGGCATTCAGAGCCGCCTTACTCATTTTCGTGGTGGCGGCGTTATCCGCATATATTCTCACGGTTATTCCTTCTTTCGCTAACGCAGCGCCGCATGATAGTGTCTGCGGCGCTGCCATAAATTTACTCAAACAATGAGCGTAGGTATAAGTGTCTGCCGTATCCTCACTGCTCTTCTTTTGCAACGGCGTCAAAACCGTTTTGGAGATCGGCTATGATATCGTCTATATGCTCTGTGCCGATGGAAAGGCGGATGGTGTTCTGCCCTATGCCCTGGTCGGCCAGTTCCTCGTCGGTAAGCTGGCTGTGAGTGGTGGTAGCCGGATGGATGACAAGGCTCTTCACATCGGCAACATTGGCCAGCAGAGAGAATATCTTCAGGCTGTCTATGAACTTATGGGCTTCCTTGACGCCGCCCTTTATCTCAAAGGTAAATATGGACGCGCCGCCGTTGGGGAAATATTTCTCGTAAAGCGCATGGTCGGGATGCTCCGGCAGAGAGGGATGGTTGACCTTTTCCACCTGGGGATGATTTGCGAGAAATTCAACGACCTTCTTTGTATTTTCCGCGTGACGCTCCAGGCGGAGAGAGAGAGTCTCTATGCCCTGCAGAAGCAGGAAAGCCGCGAAGGGAGAGATGCAGGCGCCGGTATCACGGAGCAGTATCGCCCGGATATAGGTGACAAACGCGGCGGGGCCTGCCGCCTTGACAAAGGAAACGCCGTGGTAGCTGGGATTAGGCTCGGCAATGGCCGGATACTTACCGGAAGCGGCCCAGTCAAATTTGCCGGAATCCACGATAATGCCGCCGAGAGTGGTGCCGTGGCCGCCGAGGAACTTGGTGGCGGAATGAACCACCACGTCCGCGCCGTGCTCGATGGGGCGGATGAGGTATGGAGTTCCGAAGGTGTTATCCACCACGAGGGGCAGCCCGTGCTTATGCGCCAGCTCTGCCAGAGCGTCGATATCCGGGATGTCGCTGTTGGGGTTGCCGAGGGTCTCAATGTAGATGGCTCTTGTGTTCTCCTGTATGGCGGCTTCCACCTCGGCGAGGTCGTGTATGTTCACGAAGCTGGCAGTGATGCCGAAGCTTGGCAGAGTGTGAGCCAGCAGGTTGTAGCTGCCGCCGTAAATGGTCTTCTGGGCGACAAAATGGCCGCCGTTCTGTCCGAGAGCTTCAAGAGTATATGTGATAGCCGCCGCGCCGGAGGCGAGAGCCAAAGCGGCCGTGCCGCCCTCCAGAGCAGCCACGCGCTTTTCCAGAACATCCTGAGTGGAGTTGGTGAGCCTGCCGTAAATATTTCCGGCATCGGCAAGTCCGAAGCGGGCGGCAGCGTGAGCGGAATTGTGGAAAACATAGGAGGTGGTGGCATAGATGGGAACAGCGCGGGCATCGGTAGCGGGGTCGGGATTTTCCTGGCCTACATGGAGCTGGAGAGTTTCAAATTTATATTCTGACATATTCGTTATTTCCTTTCTGTTTCAATGATATACATGTAATTTCTTCCATCATGTATTTCACATTCGACCGAAACGAAAGTTGGCTCTTATGAGCCGCTCGAAATAGTTCACCATACTATCGCCTGCCTTAACGGTATTCAATAAACACATTTAACTGGTATGTTTATTGCAGGATAGCACTTAATCCCCAGTTTGTCAATAGGTTTATAGGAATTTTTTATCTTTTTACCGCATACTTTTCGTACGAAAAATCTCCGCAGCGATTTTACTGCCCACGTAAAACCAACTGCGGAGATTTTTCACTGTGTTCAGAAGGACATGCTTTTTAATTTATTCGTATTATCGTTTTTGCGGTATATATCACAGCGGCCCTGCAGGCGTACAAGGCACGCCCTTACTGACCGTCGAGCCAGCTCTCGCCGTTCTCGGTGCGGCGGGCGCGGGACATGAGGTCCAGAGTGGCCACTCTGGGAGACTTGCCCTCAAACAGTATTTTGCCAAGCTCCTCGGCTATGGGCATTTCCACTCCCGCCTTGCGGGAAAGCTCCAGAGCGGAGGCGGTGGCGTAATAGCCCTCGACGATGGCGCCCACCTTGGCGGTGGCCTCCTCGGCGCTCATGCCCTGACCGATATACATACCGGCGGTACGGTTTCTGGAGTGGCGGGAGGTACAGGTGACGAACAGATCGCCCACACCGGCCAAGCCTGCCGAGGTCTCCTTCCTGCCGCCGAGAGCGGCGCAGAGATTTGCCATCTCGTTAAGGCCGCGGGTCATCATCATGGCGTTGCTGTTATCTCCGAAGCCGAGCCCCATGCAGATGCCGGAGCAGATGGCAATGACGTTTTTCAGCGCGCCGCAGAGCTCAACGCCGATGACGTCCGAGCTGGTGTAAACGCGGAAATCGCTACTCATCAGCATATCCTGCACCAGCAGGGCGGCGCTTTCGCTGACGGAAGCGGCAACGCAGCCGGTGGGGATGCCCCGGGCTACCTCCTCGGCATGGGAGGGGCCGGAAAGGACGGCGATGCGCTCCGCGCCGCCGACCTCCTGGGCTATTATCTCGCTCATGCGCATGGAGCTGCCCCGCTCAATTCCCTTTGCGGCTGAAACTATCACCGCGTCCTCCCGGACAAGGCCGCGCAGGCTCTTCGCCGTTTCGCGCACGGCGATGGAGGGCGTGACGACCAGCACCGCCCCGGCCGTTTCCACGCCGGAGAGACCATCGGTGAAGGTAATAGTATCCGGCAGCGTTACGCCGGGCAGGCGGGGATTCTCATGGGTATCATAAAGTATCTGAGAGCGGGACGAATGGAGGGAATGCAGCGTTACCTCATGTCCCCTTTTGGCGAGGGAAATTGAGAGGGCTGTGCCCCAGCTTCCGCTTTCAAGGACGGATATTTTCATGGCAATGCTCCTATGGGGTAGTTTTAGAATATAAAAACTCAGCGGGGCCGCGACCCCGCCAAGTATTTGTCTGTTTATTCCTCGTCGTCAACGTCCTCAAAGACATTGAACTTGGCGGGCTCCCGCTGGGGCTTTTCCTTCTGCGGACGCTCCTTTGCAGCCTCGGGCTTGCCGCCCAGACTAAGCTTGCGTTCCTTGCCCGCTATAAGGCGAAGGATGTTCTGGCGGTGCATGATCACCAGCAGCAGGCCGCACATAATGGAGAGGACGACCTGCAGCCACCAGCCGCCAAAGATGGCGGTGCCGATGGGAAGCATGATCCCGGCGCAGATAGAGCCGAGGGAGACATATCTTGTGAACACAACGGCAATGATAAACACCAGCCAGCAGAGCAGGCCGATGCGCCAATCCAGCATGAGCACCAGAATACCGCCGCAGAGCACGCCCTTACCGCCCTTGAAGCCGTAGTAAACGGGGAAGGCGTGACCCAGCATCACGAAGAAGCCGGCAAAGAGCTTGCCGACCATGCCGTGGCCGAATATCTTCATCAGCGCCCAGCCGAGGAAAACGGCTACCGCGGTCTTTGCGATATCGATAAGCAGGACGACAACGATACCGGTGGTGCCGAAATTGCGGTAAAAATTCGTGAGGCCCGCGTTTCCGCTGCCAAGCTCACGAATATCCTTCTTGAAGAAATACTTGGAGGCGATGATAGAGCCATTTACCGCGCCCAGCAGATAGGACACGATGGCAATTACGAACAGGCAAAAAGTAAGCATCTCAATAACCTCTCTTTATCTTAAGGAGCTTTTCTGCTTTGAGCTATTGTATCATATCTTCCCTTTGTTTGGAAGATATTTTTTTATTTTTCGCTGCGAAGCTTTATTATGCGGTCGCGGAGCACGGCGGCATACTCAAATTCAAGCAGCTTGGAGGCCCGCTGCATCTCCTTTTCCAGCTTGGCAATGGCGTCCTCCCGCTCCTTTTTTGTCATCTTCACGCCGTCCGCCCGCTTGCCGCCGCCTTTTTCGTCATCGGCACGGGATATCTCGATGAGGTCGCGCACGCTCTTGATGACCGTCTTAGGCACTATGCCGTTGGCCTTATTATACGCGTCCTGTTTCTCACGGCGGCGCTCGGTCTCGTCAATGGCGCGGCGCATGGAGGGCGTCACCGTATCGGCATACATGATTACCTGGCCTCCGGCGTTTCGCGCCGCGCGGCCTATGGTCTGGATCAGGCTGGTCTCGCTGCGGAGGAAGCCCTCCTTGTCCGCGTCCAGTATGGCCACCAGCGAGACCTCCGGCAGGTCAAGTCCCTCGCGAAGGAGGTTTATGCCGACCAGCACGTCGAACTCGCCAAGGCGCAGGTCGCGGATGATCTCCATGCGCTCCATGCTGTTTATGTCATGGTGCATGTAGCGCACGCGGATGCCCGATTTTTGCAGGTATTCGGTGAGATTTTCCGCCATTTTCTTGGTGAGCGTTGTCACCAGTACGCGCTCGGAACGCTCCGCGCGGACGTTTATCTCGCCGATGAGGTCGTCTATCTGACCCTCGGTGGGTCGGACGGAGACCATCGGGTCGAGCAGGCCGGTGGGGCGGATGATCTGCTCCACGATCTGGCCCGAGCGCTCCCGCTCATATTCCGCCGGGGTGGCGGACACATAGACCACCTGATTGATACGCTGGGTGAATTCCTCAAAGTTCAGCGGACGGTTATCAAAGGCGCTGGGCAGGCGAAAGCCGTATTCCACCAGACTGCTCTTCCGCGCCCGGTCTCCGGCGTACATCGCCCGCACCTGAGGCAGAGTAACATGGGATTCGTCCACGAACATGATGAAGTCCTTGGGGAAATAGTCCAGCAGGGTCATAGGGGCGCTGCCGGGCTGTCGCTCGCTGATGATACGGGAATAGTTCTCTATACCGGTGCAGTAGCCCAGCTCCCGCATCATCTCCATGTCGTACATCGTCCGCTGGCGCAGGCGCTGCTCCTCCACCAGCTTTTCCTCCGCCTTGAACCAGGCGCAGCGCTCGTTCATCTCCTCCTCGATGGCCTTCAGCGCCCGCTCCATCTTCTCCTTGGTGGTGACATAATGGGAGGCGGGGTAAATGGCCGTATGGGAGATACGGCGGTTGACGGCGCCGGTGACGGGGTTTATCTCGCTTATGCGGTCTATCTCGTCCCCGAAAAACTCCACCCGCAGGGCGAAGTCCCGGGAATAGACCGGGAATATCTCTATGGTATCGCCGCGTACCCGGAACATATTGCGGTCGAAAGCGAGGTCGTTGCGCTCATAGCGTATCTCGATGAGCTTTTTTATGACCTCGTCACGGTCACGGGTCTGTCCCTCCCGGAGGGAGAGCACCATATTCTTATAGTCTATTGGGTCGCCCAGACCGTATATGCAGGATACGGAGGCAACCACGATAACGTCCCGCCGCTCGAAAAGAGAGGCTGTGGCCGAGTGGCGCAGGCGCTCTATCTCGTCGTTTATTTCCGCGTCCTTCTCAATATAGGTATCCGTATGGGCTATGTATGCTTCGGGCTGGTAGTAATCGTAGTAGGAAACGAAATACTCCACCGCATTATTGGGGAAGAACTCGCGGAATTCCGAGCAGAGCTGCGCCGCCAGTGTCTTGTTATGAGCCAGCACCAGCGTGGGACGCTGCAGCCGCTCTATGACCTTGGCCATCGTATATGTCTTGCCCGAGCCGGTAACGCCCAGCAGGGTCTGCTCCTCAATACCCGCCTCAATGCCCCGGACGAGAGCGTCAATGGCCTCCGGCTGGTCGCCGGATGGGCTGTATTCACTTATGACCTTGAATTCCGCCATGTTTCGTTCCTCATTTCAAATATCCGCACTCGTTCATGGACGCAAACTCGTTGCCTGTTACCACCAGATGATCCGCCAGCCTTATGTCCACGGTTTTCAGCGCCTCGGCGATGCGTTTCGTTGCCGCAATGTCCTCCGTTGACGGAACGGGCACTCCGCCCGGATGGTTATGGGCAAGCAGCACGCTGTCCGCCCTATCCCGGGCGGCTATCTCCACGATGCTCTTCACGGAGGTCACGGTGGAATACTCGCCGCCGCTGCCGCAGCGCTGCACGCTGATGACCCTGCAAAGCGGGTCAAGGCAGACCAGATAGACCGCTTCCTCGGTCAGGCTCTGAAAATAGGGTAGGATAAACCTCGCGGCCTTGTTTACGTCGTCCAGCACCGGCTTTTTTGAGCCTTCTATCCCGGATAGCTGGTATTTTCTCATGATCTGTGGGATGAGCTTTATCAGCACCGCTGCCTGCTCGCCCACGCCCTCGATGGACATAAGCTGTCCCGCAGGGGCGTCCAGCACTCCGGAAAGGCTCCCGAAGCGCTCTATGAGCACATGCGCCAGATCGTTCACATCCCGGCGGGGTATGGCGTAGCAGAGCAGCAGCTCCAGCACCTCATGCTCGCTGAAGCCGTCCAGCCCCGTGGCGACAAAGCGCCTGCGCAGCCGTTCCCTGTGCCCCGCGTGGGGGTTCTTCTCTTTCCTGTCCATGCTCACATCATCTGCTTGCGGCGGGCAAGATTGATCGCGCCCTCCTGCATATCGTTCATCCATTCAAGAGCCTTGCCCGCGCCGTAGGCCGCGCAGGCGTCGGGGTCGTCCGCGACCCGGGTCTTGATATTGGTATTGGCCTCGATAAGCTTATCTATGCCGCGCACAAGGCTGCCGCCGCCTGTTATGGTGATGCCGTTATCGGCGATATCCGCCACCAGCTCCGGAGGCGTGGTCTCCAGCACGCCGCGCAGGGCGTCCAGCAGATCCTCCGTGACCTCGGCGAAGGCGTCCAGCATCTCGTCGGAATGGATGGTGAACATCTTGGGCAGGCCGGTGAGCATACAGCGGCCGCGCACCTCCATAGAAGCGTCCCGCTCGTTATGATAGACGCAGCCCAGATTGATCTTTATCTCCTCGGCCGTGCGCTCGCCGATGAGGATATTGTGCTTCCTCTTTACATATTTGACGATGGCGTCGTCAAAGCTGTTGCCCGCCGCCTTGACGGAGCGGGACTCAACCACGCCGGAAAGGGAGAGCACGGCGATATCGGTGATGCCGCCGCCTATGTCTATGAGCATGCGCCCGGCGGGCTGGGCGATATCCAGCCCCGCGCCCAGCGCGGCGGCAACGGACGCCTCGATAAGATATACCTTTCTCGCGCCGGACTGGAGACCGGCGTCGACAACGGCGCGTTCCTCAACCTCGCTGATGCTGCCGGGAATGGTAATGAGCAGGCGGGGCTTGAGCAGGCTGAAGGAGGTTATCTTGCGGATAAACTCCCGGAGCATGCGCTCGGTCATCTCATAGTCGGAGATCACTCCGTCCTTCAAGGGGTGGATGGCGATGATATTGCCCGGGGTGCGGCCCAGCATCTTCTGAGCCTCCAGACCAACGCCCAGCAGGCGGCCGGTGTTTTTATCCACGGCCACTACCGAGGGCTCGCGGAGCACTATGCCCTTGCCCTTCATATATATTATAACGTTGGATGTGCCAAGGTCTATGCCAAAGTCCTTGCCAAATATCATAGCAATTCCTCCCGTTCATTTCTTCGTTGATTTGCAGAGCGTGGCGCAGGATACCTCCCTCGCCCCCGCCATAAGCAGGATGCGGGTACACTCGGCAAGGGTGGCGCCGGTGGTAATAACATCGTCTATAAGCAGGACGCTGCGCCCTGCTATCCTGTTCTCCGCCACGGCCTTGAACGCGCCGCTTACGTTCGCCTTTCTCGCCGCCAGCCCGGAAAGAGTGGACTGGGGCGGGGTATGGCGGCTCTTTTTCAGAAGCCGGCGGCAGTCCAGTCCCAGCGGCTTCGCCGCCTCCCGGGCGAGAAGCTTCGCCTGACAGTAACCGCGCTTTCTCATGCGCCGGGCGCTGATGGGTACCCATGTGATGATCTCATAGCCGCCCCTGCCGTTTTCACGGACGCAGTCGGCTATCAGCTTCCCCATTATCCGGGAATAGGAGGGCTTGCCCCGAAACTTGAAGCGGAGCAGCGCGTCCCGGGCGCCGCCCTCGTAAAACAGAGGGGAAAGGCACTCGGCAAAAAACTCGCCCCTGGTTTTGCCTTTCTTCCCCGTATAGGGCAGCTTCTCCCGGCAGTCCGGGCAGATATCCTCCAAGGAATTTTTATCCAAAAATGCCTCACAAAATACGCAGCGATGGGGATAAATAAGGCTTTCAAGCAGCTTTTTCATTGGCTTATCAGACGCAGCCGCAGGCCGCTGTACCTTTTCTGGGGCTTATTGTTGGCAACCATGCCCTCCACCACCTGGTCGTCGCCCACGATGATGAGCAGCTCCCGGGCGCGGGTGACGGCGGTATAGAGCACCGCCCGGGACATGAGGCTGCTTGCCCCCTTCATCAGGGAGAGCACCACGGCGCGGTACTCGCTGCCCTGAGATTTATGGACGGTCATGGCGTACGCCGGCTCAAGCTCAATGAGCATATCAAAGGTATAGACCGCCCGGCGCTCATCGAAGTCCACTATCATGATCTGGTTCTTCACATCCAGCTCGCAGATATGCCCCACGTCGCCGTTAAAAATGCCGGTGCCGGTCTCGCCGCTGGCCTTGCGCCACAGGATGTCGTAATTATTCCGCACCTGCATGACCCTGTCGCCAAGGCGGAATATTTTATCGCCGAAGGGCTTCTCGGGCTTGTCCGCGGCGGGAGGGTTCAGCGCCTGCTGAAGCCGCTTGTTCAAATTTACCGTGCCGGTACCGTAAAGGCGGGTGGGCGAAAGGACCTGTATCTGCCCCGGCTCGATGCCCATATTTTTAGGCAGACGGCTGGAGCAAAGCTCTATTATCGTGTCCACGGCGCTCTCCATGTCCCGGCGGCGCATGAAGAAGAAATCGCCCTTATTCTCTCTCAGCTCCGGCAGCTCTCCCTCATTTATCATATGGGCGTTGCGGACGATGCGGCTCTGCGCCGCCTGACGGAACACCTGACGCAGGCGTACGGTGGGAATGACCCCGCTGCGGATAACATCGGAGAATAGATTGCCCGGGCCAACTGACGGGAGCTGGTCGGCGTCGCCCACCAGAACAAGGCGGCATCGGGCTGGCAGAGCCGTCAGAAGCGCCTGCATGAGAACGATATCTATCATGGAGCACTCGTCCAATATCACCGCGTGGGCTTCCAGCGGGTCGCTGCTGTCACGCTTGAAGACCAGCGAGCTCAGGTCGGCGTCGTAGCCCGTTTCCAGCATGCGGTGGATGGTGGAGGCCTCCTGACCGCAAAGCTCGCTCATGCGCTTGGCAGCGCGTCCCGTGGGGGCGGCAAGGAGAGTTGTGAGCCCCATTTTGTCAAAAAGCTTCAATATGGCGCGAACAGTGGTGGTCTTGCCCGTACCGGGGCCGCCGGTAAGGCACATGACGCCGCATACGGCAGCGGAGCGGACGGCCTCACGCTGACCCTCGGCCAGAGTGATGCCCATCTCCCGCTCGGCCTCAGCTATAAGCCGGTTCGCGCTGGTTTCCTCTATGTATTTTTCCGCGGCCATTGCCCGGAGCCTGTCCGCCACATAGGTCTCGGCATAGTAAAGGCGGCTCAGGTAGCAGGCCTCCACCCCGCCAAGGCTCTCGCAGACGATCTCCCCGCAGTCGATCAGCCGGTCGACAGCCGAGGCAGCCGTTTCCCCGCTGACCCCGATAAGCTGGGCGGACACCGCCGCCAGCTTATTGCGTGGGATAAAGGTATGGCCGTTATTGGCGTTATGGCTCAGCTCAAAGCTTGCCGCCGCCTCGACCCGCTCCGGACAATCCGCCTCGAAGCCAAGGCTGAGGGCGAGGCTGTCCGCCTCGGCAAACTCCGCGCCGAAATATTCATCGGCAAGGATATACGGATTATTCATCACCGCCGACTGGGCGTCCGCGCCGTAGCTCTTATAGAGCCGCAGGGCGTATTCCATCTTTATGCTGTGCTGGGCGAAAAACTCCATCAGCCGGCGCATGGAGGTCTGGCGGCGAAATTCGTCGCCTATCTCACGGGCGCGCTTAGGCGTCACGCCTTTCAGCTCCGTGAGCTTCTCCGGCTCCTCCTCCAGCACGCGGAGACTGTCATCCCCGAAGCGCTCAACGATGAGCCTTGCCGTGGCCGGCCCCACGCCCTTTATTGTACCCGAGGAAAGGTAGAGATAAATATCATTTACTGTCGAGGGCATCAATCTTTCCGCGCTTTCGGCCTTGAACTGCCTGCCGTGGATCTGATGGTTTGACCAAGTTCCCTCCAGAAGAAGCTGCTCGCCGGGCACGGCGAAAGGGAGGCAGCCAACCACTGTGGCTGTCCCTCCGTCGTCGGTATCAAGGCTGAGAACGGTGTAGCCATTCTCCTCGTTTTGATAGATCACCGCGCTTACGCTGCCGGCAAGCTCTGTTCTTCCCTCGTCCATTCAAATCTCCTGCGCAGCCCCGCTTGATTCGGAGGCCGCTTCACGGGCGCTCATAAGGCGCACACAGTTTTTTTCGCGGCAAATCAGCTCCGCCGTCTGCCGCGTGTCGCGGTCCATACCCTCGTCCACTATCGTGATGCTCATATTCACTCTGCCGCTGTTTTTCAGCCAGAGCAGCCCCCGGAGCGTATTTTCCAGACCGGGCGCGGAGCCGCTCACCCGCAGCACCGCCTCAAGCCGCTCCCCTTTTCCGGGCTTCACCGGACATATGATGATTTCATAGAGCAGCATGAAGGCCATGACCGCCAGCGCAGCCAGGGTAAGCACCGCCAAAATCTTTACAAAACCCATGCCTAACACCTCGCTACATAATATGAAGCGTGTGGGCATATGGTGCCGGTTTCAGTATAGCAAAAATGGTATGCCGCTCAGTTTTTGGCTCTTTCAAGGGAAGCTCTGACTCAATCGGCAAGAGCAGCTTGTGAGCAAAATTTTTGTGGCAATGAGGCGTGTTTTTGCAGGAATAATGAGTTTATTTCAAGAAAACACAACGAAATTGCCGCGAAAATTTTCCACAAGATGCCGCAGACGTATTGATTCAGAGGTTCCCAAGGACCTCCCTGAGATACTGTCCCGTATAGCTTTCCGGGCAGGCTGCCACCTCCTCGGGCGTGCCGGTGCAGACGATCGTACCGCCCTTGCTGCCGCCCTCGGGGCCAAGGTCGATGATATGATCCGCCGTCTTTATAACGTCCAGATTATGCTCGATGACCACAACCGTGTTGCCCGCGTCCACAAGACGCTGGAGCACCTGAAGCAGCTTATGCACATCCGCCGTATGCAGTCCGGTGGTGGGCTCGTCCAGCACATAGAGCGTCCTGCCCGTGGCGGGTCGGGAAAGCTCCGTTGCCAGCTTGACGCGCTGGGCTTCGCCGCCGGAAAGAGTGGTGGAGGGCTGGCCGAGCTTGATATACTCCAGACCCACGTCGTGGAGCGCCTGTATCTTATTGCGTATCTTGGGCAGGTTATCGAAGAAGCCGAGGGCTTCCTCCACGGTCATTTCAAGAACCTCGTAAATATTCTTGCCCTTATAGCGCACCTCAAGGGTTTCCCGGTTATATCGGCGGCCCTTGCAGACCTCGCAGGGGACATAGATATCCGGAAGAAAGTGCATCTCTATCTTCAAAAGGCCGTCGCCGGAGCATGCCTCGCAGCGTCCGCCGCGAACATTGAAAGAAAAGCGTCCGGGGCCGTAGCCGCGTGCCCTCGCGTCCTGCGTTTCCGCGAAGAGCTCGCGGATATCGTTGAAAACGCCGGTATAGGTGGCAGGATTGGAGCGGGGCGTTCTACCGATGGGCGACTGGTCGATGCTGATGACCTTATCCAGCTTGTCCACGCCCTTCATCTCCCGGAACTTGCCGGGTTTCACCTTCATGCGGTTGAGCTCGGCGCCCAGGGCGCGGAAGAGGATCATATTCACAAGAGAGGACTTGCCGCTGCCGGAAACGCCGGTGACGCAGTTGAAAACCCCGAGAGGGATCTTCACGTCCACATCCTTCAGATTGTTTTCCGCAGCGCCGAGTATCTCAAGGCAATCGCCCGAGCCTGTCCGGCGGCTTGCAGGAACGGGAATGCTCCGCTTTCCGCTCAGATACTGCCCGGTAATGGAATCGGGGTTCGCCATGACCTCGGCGGGAGTACCCGCCGCGATGACCCTGCCGCCGTGTACGCCCGCGCCGGGGCCGATATCCACAAGGTAGTCGGCGGCGAGCATGGTCTCCTCGTCATGCTCCACAACGATAAGGGTGTTTCCGATATCCCGCAGATGCTTCAGTGTCTCAAGCAGCTTGCCGTTATCCCTCTGGTGCAGGCCGATGCTGGGCTCGTCCAGAATATAGAGCACGCCCATCAGCGAAGAGCCTATCTGGGTGGCAAGGCGGATGCGCTGAGCCTCGCCGCCGGAAAGAGTACCCGCGCGGCGGCTGAGAGTGAGATATTCCAGACCAACGCTCTGCAGGAAACCGAGGCGCGCCTTTATCTCCTTGATTATGCTCTCGGCTATCATGGCGCTCTGGCCCTCAAGCTGCAGGTTTTCTATAAATTCCAGCTCCTCGGTAACGGGAAGCTCGGTGAAATCGGATATGTTCATTCCGCCCACTGTGACGGCCAGCACCTCGTCCTTCAGCCGCTTGCCGCCGCAGACGGGGCAGGGACGCTCGGACATATACTGCTCCAGCTCTTCCCGCATACCCTGGCTCTGGGTCTCCCGGTAGCGGCGCTCAAGATTGCGCACTATGCCTTCAAAGGGGCGGCGGAGAGTGCCCTTGCCGTTCTCCCTCTCATACTGCAGGGTGAGATTTTCGTCCCCCGTACCGTAGAGAATGATGTCCAACACCTTCTGCGGCAGCTCCCGCACAGGCACATTCAGCTTGAACTTATACTGCCTTGCAAGTGCCTCGAAGTACATGCGGGAAATGCTGTCGTTGCGGACATTGCCCCAGTTGGAGGCGCAGATAGCGCCGTCAAGGATGGAAAGGCTCTTATTGGGGATTATAAGGTCGGTGTCCACTCTGAGCTGAGTGCCGATGCCGGTACACTCGGGGCAGGCGCCCTGAGGATTATTGAAGGAAAACATGCGGGGCGCAAGCTCCTCTATGGAGATGCCGCAGTCCTCGCAGGCGTAGTTCTGGGAAAATGTCAGTTCCCGCTCCTGACCCACAAGGTCGGCAATGATGAGGCCGCCCGCCAGATTGGAGGCTGTCTCCACAGAGTCGGTAAGGCGCTGCTGTATGCCGTCCTTGATGACAAGGCGGTCGACCACGATCTCGATATGATGCTTTTTGTTCTTCTCCAGAGCTATCTCCTCGGAGAGGTCGTAAAGTATGCCGTCCACCCGGACGCGGACATAGCCGCTCTTCCGCGCGTCCTCGAACACCTTCACATATTCGCCCTTGCGCCCGCGAATGACCGGGGCAAGTATCTGCACGCGGGTACCCTCCCCAAGCTGCATGAGCTGGTCGATGATCTGGTCCACCGTCTGCTGCTTTATCTCCTTTCCGCACTTGGGGCAGTGGGGGATGCCTATGCGCGCCCAGAGCAGGCGGAGATAATCATATATCTCCGTTACCGTGCCCACAGTGGAGCGGGGGTTCTTCGAGGTCGTTTTCTGGTCGATGGAAATGGCCGGGGAAAGGCCCTCAATGGACTCCACGTCCGGCTTCTCCATCTGACCGAGGAACTGGCGGGCGTAGGAGGAGAGAGACTCCACATAGCGCCGCTGACCCTCGGCATATATGGTATCAAAGGCAAGGGAGGATTTTCCGCTGCCCGAAAGCCCGGTGAAAACAACGAGCTTATCGCGTGGTATTTCCAGGTCTATGTTCTGCAGATTATTCTGTTTTGCGCCTTTAACGCGAATTTTATCTATCATTGAAATACTTCCTTCTGCGCGGTTTTTGTGGGAAGCTCTGCTGCGTCAGAGCGGACACGCATACCGCTCCCGGGAGCCGTCACACCTCCACGGTCTCCCGCTCCTCCGCCTTTTCCATTCTTCCGGCGTTAGCCAGCATGAGCTTGATGCGGTTTTCCTGATTTATCTTGGTCGCGCCTGGGTCATAGTCGATGGCCACAATGTTGGATTTGGGATAATCGTCCTTCAGGCGGCGTATCATGCCTTTGCCCACGATGTGGTTGGGCAGGCAGCCGAAGGGCTGGGTGCAGACGATATTATTGGTGCCGTCCTCGATAAGCTCCAGCATTTCGGCGGTAAGAAGCCAGCCCTCGCCCATCTTGTTGCCCTTGCCGAGATAGCCGGCGGCCTTTTCCTTCAGATGAGAGAAGGGGGACGGCGGGCGGAACTCGGGGCACTTTTTGACCGCGTCGATCATGGCCTGCTGGCACTTTTCAACATACTTCTGCAGCGCGCCGACCACCAGCTTCTTCAGCTTGGAGCCGCCGTAAAGGTCAACATCCGCGTCGCGGTTATATATCTTGAAGATAACGAAGTCCACAAGGCCGGGTACGACCACCTCCGCGCCCTCGTCCTGCAAAAACTGCTCAAGGTTATTGTTGCCCAGAGGGGAGTATTTTACATATATCTCGCCCACAACGCCCACACGGGGGCGAGGCGTTACCACGCGCTCGATCCTGGCGAAATCCGCCACGATGAGGTCGAAATTCTTCTTCAGCTTCTTCATGCCGAAGCCGCCCCTACTGAACTCGTCCACCAGGCGCTCCTCCCATTTATGCACCAGCGCGTCGGTATCGCCCTTATTCACCTCATAGGGGCGGCACTGGTTAGCCAGCAGCATGATGATATCGCCGTAGACTATGCTGAAAACCAGCTCGAGTATCAGAGGCAGGGTGAGCTTGAAGCCCGGGTTCTTTTCAAGGCCGGAAAGGTTTATGGAAATGACGGGCACCTGCTCCATATCCGCCTTTTTCAGCGCCTTGCGCAGGAGGTGGATATAATTGGAGGCGCGGCAGCCGCCGCCGGTCTGGGTAATGAAAAGCCCGACCTTATCCTTATCGTATTTGCCGCTGCCTACCGCCTCGATGAGCTGGCCGATGACCAGCAGGGCGGGATAGCAGGTATCGTTATGAACATATTTCAGGCCAATATCGGCAATGGCCCGCTGATCCATATTATCCATCGTGACGCAGTTATAGCCGCGCTTCTGCAGGCACATGCGCATCATGCCGAAATGGATGGGCAGCATCTGGGGGATGAGAAGGGTATATTCCTTCTTCATCTCCTTTGTGAAGAGCAGGCGGCCGTTTTTATCATATATAAGCTTTGCCATATTTCTCCTCCTAAGCGGTGGGATTTGAGTCCGCCGCCTTACTTCTTTCCGCCGGAGAGCTCGTCCACGGCGGCAACAAGGCTTCTCAGGCGGATCTTCACCGCGCCGAGGTTATTGATATCGTCTATCTTGATTGGTGTATAGAGCTTGCCGCCGCCCTCAAGTATGTCTCGCATCTCGTCGGTGGTGATGGCGTCGGTGCCGCAGCCGAAGGACACGAGCTGGACAAGCTGCATATCCGGCTGGGTGCAGACATACCGCGCCGCGTCGTACATGCGGGCCTGATAGGTCCATTGGTTGAGCACCTTGCGGCTCTGCTTTTCCATCTTGCCGCAGACGCAGTCCTCGGTGATGAGCACGAGGCCAAGAGAGTTGATAAGCTCGTCTATGCCGTGGTTTATCTCTGGGTCGATATGGTAGGGACGGCCCGCCAGAACGATGATGGTGCGTCCCTCGGCGCGAGCCTGCTTTACATATTCCTCCCCGGTGCGGACAACGTCCTGCTTATAGGCGCGGTAGGCGGCGTAGCCGGCGTCCACGGCCTCGGCGGTCTCCTTTTCAGGCACGCCGAACTCCTTTTTCATGAACTCGCCGAACTTCTTTCTGAAGTCCTTGGGGCGGTGCAGTCCCACATAGGGCGCGAGATAGCGGGTCTCCTTCAGCCGGGGCACGTTCGCACCCAGCAGTTCGGGATAATAGGCCACAACGGGGCAGTTATAATGGTTATCGCCCTTGCCCTCGTCGAAATTATAGCTCATGCAGGGATAGAAGATGGCGTCCACGCCCGCGTCGATAAGCGCCTCAATGTGGCCGTGCATCAGCTTGGCCGGGTAGCAGACGGTATCCGAGGGGATGCTTCGCTGGCCGCGCTTATATGTACCGCGGTCGGAGACCGGGGAGAGCACGACCTCGAAGTTGAGCCGCGTGAATATGGTGTACCAGAGGGGCAGATTTTCAAACATATTCAGACCGAAGGGCAGGCCGATGCGACCGCGGGCGCCGGTTCCCTCGCCCTTGCCCTGCATGGCCTTGAGCCTCTCCAGCTTATATTTATAGAGGTTGGGCAGCTCCTGCCTGGCCTTGCCGAGAGGCTTGCTGCAGCGGTTGCCGGAGATGAAGCGGCGGCCGCCGTCAAAGGTATTTATGGTAAGGCTGCAATGGTTGGTGCAGCCGTTGCAGGTGGTGGGCTTCGCCGTATGCATGAAGCTTTCCAGCGCTTCGGCGGAGAGCAGAGAGGGCTTCTCCGGCTTCGCGTCGGCGGCGTAGAGCGCCGCGCCGTAAGCGCCCATCAGACCCGCGATGGTGGGGCGGGTAACGTTGCGGCCTATCTCCTGCTCAAAGCCGCGCAGCACCGCGTCATTGAGGAAGGTACCGCCCTGAACCACTATATTCTTGCCCAGATCGTCCGGGGACGCGGCGCGGATGACCTTGTAAATGGCGTTTTTCACAACGGAAACGGAGAGACCGGCGGAGATATCCTCCACGCTTGCGCCCTCCTTCTGAGCCTGCTTTACCGAGGAATTCATGAAAACGGTGCAGCGGGAGCCCAGATTGACCGGATGCCGGTCAAGTATGCCGAGCTGTGCGAAATCCTTGATCTCATAGCCCAGCGCACGGGCAAAGGACTCGATGAAGCTGCCGCAGCCGGAGGAGCAGGCCTCGTTGAGCATGATGCTGTCCACCGCTCCGTTGCGTATCTTGAAGCACTTCATATCCTGACCGCCGATATCGATGATGAAGTCCACCTCGGGGTCGAAGTGGCGGGCGGCGCGGTAATGTGCCACCGTCTCAACAAGGCCCAGATCAGCGGAGAAGGCGTTCTTTATAAGCTCCTCGCCATAGCCCGTGACGGCGGAGCCCTTTATTTTTATCTTATCGCCGCAGAGGGCGTATATCTCCCTGAGCTTGTCAAGGACGATCGTGACGGGGTTGCCCTGATTGGAGCCGTAATAGCTGTAAAGTATGCCGCCCTCGGCAGTTGCCAGCACCATCTTGGTGGTGGTGCTGCCCGCGTCAATGCCCAGATAGGCGTCGCCGGAATAGCTGTTTATATCCAGCAGGTCGGGCGTTGCCCCGGCGTGGCGCGCCTTGAACTCCTCGTACTCCGCCTCGTTTTCAAAAAGCGGCTGCATGGTGTCCGTCAGGCCGGTCTGCACTTTGGACTTCTCCAGACGGTCGAGCAGCTCGGCGTAGTCCATTTCGGGGTAATCCACGGCGCAGAGCGCAGCGCCCAGCGCGGCAAAGCACTCGGAATTCTCCGGAAACACGGCGGACTCCCCATCCAGCTTCAATGTCTCCACGAAGCGCTGGCGCAGGCCCTGCAGGAAATGGAGAGGGCCTCCCAGAAAGACGATCTTGCCGCTCAGCTCGCGCCCCTGGGTGAGACCCGCAATGGTCTGGTCGACAACGGCCTGGAATATGGATGCGGCAACGTCCTCCTTGCGTCCGCCCTGATTGAGTATGGGCTGTATGTCGGACTTGGCGAAAACGCCGCAGCGGGAGGCGATGGGATATATCTTCTCATGCCTGAGGGACAGCTCGTCCAGCTCGGGCACGGTAACGTTCAGCAGGGTTGCCATCTGGTCGATGAACGCGCCGGTGCCGCCCGCGCAGGAGCCGTTCATGCGCTCCTCAAGGCTGCCCTTGAAGAAGATGATCTTCGCGTCCTCGCCGCCCAGCTCGATGACCGCGTCGGCGCCGGGTATGTACTCGTTGACGGCGGCGGCGGTGGCATATACCTCCTGCACGAAGCTGATATTGCCCGCCTTGGCCACGCCGAGGCCCGC
>JAQXJB010000036.1 GCA_029008095.1 Clostridiales bacterium | reverse complement strand
AAATAAACCCAATTATTCCTGCAAAAACACGCCTCGCTGCCACAAAAATTTTGCTCACAAGCTGCTCTTGCCGATTGATTCAGAGCTTCCCTTATTTCTCCATTTCCTTCAGATTGACGTCGATCAGGAAGGCGTCCATTTCTCTCATACCGCCCTCCTCCATCTGAATCGTGTCGAAGAGCTGAATGGAGTTGGGATTTTCTGTGGTGTATTTTGTCCAGCGGGGCATATCGCTGCCGTCGCTGTCCTTACCGTTGGGGTTGCCGGTTTTGGCGAAGTTTGTCCAGTAGTTGCATATTTTGCGGGCAAGGTCAAAATGATGACCGTCGAAGGGACGCCAGCACTTCATCAGTGTCTCAAACTGGAACCAGAGGTCGGAGGAATGGAACGCGCCCGCGTCATCGCCGGGGATGGTGGGGCCGAAGCGGTAGGAGTAGATGTTCCTGCCCTGCTTCGCGCAGATGCTGCACATCAGCTCGTTGCCAAGCTCCATCTGTCCCACGGTGACGGCCTCGGCCAGAGGCTTGCCGGTATTCCGGGCGATAGCCAGAAATTCGTAGGCATATTGTCCCATAGTTCTTTTTGCGAATTCAGCAGGGTCTTCGCCGGGAGCGGGAGCTATCTTGAACTCGCCGGTGGTGTTGCCTATCATGAAGTCCACATCATGAAGCTTGTTGGCAAGGATGATTTCGTTGGGAGAGCCGGTCAGGTACTTGCCGTCATTGACCGCGCCCCAGAAATAGCGCCCTTCGCTGAACTTGTCCTCGATATACTGAGCGTCCAGCGCCCTTGCTTCCGCCAGAGTGGAAACGCCGAGCTTCTTGAAAAATTCAACGCCGTCCTGCTCCGCCTCCTTGAGAGATTTGCAGGGCATGCCCATGCACTGGGGGTAGACGGGGTCCATGCCGCCGATGGACTCAATGATGGCTTTCTGAAACAGTCCCTCGGTTTTTGGGGAACACATATGCGCCACAACGCTGAACGCGCCCGCCGACTGACCGAAGATGGTGATGTTCTCCGGGTCGCCGCCGAAATTGGCGATGTTCCGCTTGACCCACTCAATACCGGCCTTCTGATCCTGAAACGCGAAGTTTGCGGGTGCTTCCGGGTTTTCAGCGGTGATTTCAGGATGGCACAGCAGGCCAAACACGTTGAGGCGGTAGCCTATGGACGCGAGCACAACGCCGCGGGAGGCTATGCGCTCTCCGTCAAATTCCATCTCGTGGGGATAGCCCTCCTGCAGGCCGCCGCCAAATATCCACACCATGACGGGCAGATTCTCATCGGCAGTCTTGGCGGGCGTCCAGATGTTCACCCGCAGACTGTCCTCGCTCATGGGGATGTCGGGGTCAACGTGCCACTCCTTGGAGTAGAAGGCGCTGGGGTCTTTTCCGGGCGTTCTCTGCATGCTGATAGGGCCGAATTCATAGCATTCCCGCACGCCGTCCCATTTCTCGGCAGGCTGCGGGGGCCGCCAGCGGTTCTCGCCGGAGGTGTCCGCTGCGAAAGGAATGCCCTTGTAAACAGTTATTCGTGCGTCAGTTCCGGCGACGCCTGCCACCATACCGCTTTCTGTTTTGGTTACGCGCAGCATATTGCTTCAGCTCCTTACTTATTATTTGTATTCTTATTTCTCCACGGAAAAAGCGAGACACATATTCCAGCTTTTGCTCTCGCCCGCCCGGAGAATGACCTGCCCGGCAAGGGGCGTGTTGATGGCGTTCGGCACGGCCTGGGGTTCAAGACAGAAACCACCGTAGTTTACATAAGTCACTCCGTTCTTGCCGTGGCATAGGAAGGGACTGTCCAGGCCAATGCCGGAGAAGAACTGTATATCCGGGCATTCGGTATACAGCTCCATGCGGATGCCGGAGATATCGCCCACCACCGTCGCCGCGGGAGCGCCGCCGGAAAGGACGTAGTTCACATCGTAGCCGCCGCTGTGGCGGAGCTGCGCGAAGTCAGCGTCTATGCGCTCTCCGATGGTATGGGGCGTGCGGAAATCAAAGGGCGTACCCTCTACCGGCACTGTGTTGATGGGGATCAGGTTTTGGTCAGCCTCGCTGTAATATTCGGCATTGATGGTGAGCCGGTGGTTCAGCGTGCTGCCGCTGTCCTGACCGTTCATGTTGAAAAACGCGTGATTCGTGCAGTTCACGATGGTGTCCATGTCGCAGGTGCTCTGAATATGTATGGACAGGCGGCCGTCGCGGAAGGTGATTGTCTCAATGGAGGTAAGTCTGCCGGGGTAGCCTTCTTCTCCGCCGGCGCTGTCATACCGAAAGGTCAGCGTGTCGCCCTCCACGGCGGCGTCCCAGTAGCGCATCTGAAAGCCGCCGCTGCCGCCGTGCAGATGGTTCATGCCGCCGGGCTCGTTGGTTTCCAGACGGTATTCCATGCCGTTGAGAGAAAATGTGCCGTTTGCGATACGGTTTGCGCAGCGTCCCACGGTGGCTCCCATTACGGAGCGGGACTTACGGTAGTGCTCAAAGGAGGGCATCCCGAGCACCACATCCCGCAGCTCCCCGTTTTTATCCAGAACCGCCAGCTCAAGCAGGGAGCAGCCGATATTCATAATAGACACATACTGTCCCTTTTCATCTTCCAGTTTGTAGCTGTAAACGGTGCGTCCGTCGTCATAAGTCCCGATGGGGGTTTGTATACAGCGTGTACCCATGATCGATCACTCCTGTGTTCATTCGTATGATTGCTCCTCAGTTCTGACCGTAGTAGGCATTAGGGCCGTGCTTGCGCAGAAAGTGCTTATCCAGCAGCTCCTGCTGCATGCTTTTCAGCCCGGGATTCAGCATCTGGGCGTGGAAGCTCATAAACGCGCATTCTTCCATGACTACCGCGTTGTGAACCGCGTCGGCAGCGTCAACGCCCCAGGCGAACGGGCCGTGGCTGTTGACCAGCACGCCGGGGATCGCCATCGGGTCGAGCTGCCGGAAGGTCTCGATGATCACGTTGCCGGTCTCCAGCTCGTAGCTGCCGCCTATCTCCTCGGGGGTCATCCTGCGGGTGCAGGGGATAGCGCCGTAAAAATAGTCCCCGTGGGTCGTACCCTGTGCCAAAATGGGCATACCGGCCTGGGCGAAGGAGGTCGCCCAGCGGCTGTGGGTATGTACGATGCCGCCCACGCCCTGAAAGGCGCGGTACAGCGCCAGATGGGTATCGGTATCGGAGGAGGGCTTCCGCTTGCCCTCCACGCGCTGCCCGGTCTCGATGCTGACGACTACCATGTCCTCGGAGGTCATGACATCATATTCCACGCCGGAGGGCTTGATGACCATGTATTTCCGCTCCTCGTCTATGCCGGACACGTTGCCCCAGGTGAATGTTACCAGCCCGTGTTTCGGAAGGCTCAGATTGGCCTCGCAGACCTGTTTTTTCAGTTCTTCCAGCATGAGGACTCTCCTTATCTCAGCCGCCAGGCCAGATCGTTCAGCAGCAGCTCCTGCTCCAGCTTTTCCGGCGTGCTGTCCTTGTTGATGTATACGAATTCGATATCCATAATACGCGCCCAGTCCCGCATCATCTCAGCGTCCACGTCCAGACTCAGCACGCTGTGGTGAGCGCCGCCGGCGGTTATCCAGCATTCCACGCCGGTGGTCAAATTGGGCTCTGCCTGCCACATTACCCGGGCGACCGGCAGATTGGGCATGGGCATAATGGGCTTGACCACATGGATATCCTGCACGATAAGACGCATCCTGCCGCCCATATCGATAAGAGTCGCCACAATGCCGTCGCCCTCCCGGCCTTCAAACACAAGGCGTGCAGGCGGCTCGCGGTCGCCTATGCCAAGGGGATGCACCTCAATCCGGGGCTTTTCCGCCGCCACGCTGGGGCAGACCTCCAGCATATGCGCGCCGAGACTGTATTCGCTTCCTTTCACCAAATGGTAGGTGTAGTCCTCCATAAAGGCGGAAGCGCCGTTGCCGTCCTTGCCCATCGCCTTGAGGATGGCGGTCATGGCGGCTATCTTCCAGTCGCCCTCGCCGGCGTAGCCGTAGCCCTGCGCCATCAGGTGCTGGGATGCAAGACCGGGGAGCTGCTTCATTCCGTACAGGTCCTGGAAGGTATTTGAAAACGCCGCGCAGCCCTCATCGTCCAGCATTTTCTTCATGGCGATCTCTTCTCTGGCCTGATAGCGGACGGTATCAATATCATCGGTGGCAAAATCGTAGCTTGCCCGGTAGACGTCCATAAGCGCGTCAATCTCCGCCTCGGTGACGGCGTTCATTTCCTCCACCAGCTTGCCCACGGGCCAGTAGTTTACCTGCCAACCCAGCTTTATCTGAGCCTCCACCTTGTCACCCTCGGTAACGGCAACCTCGCGCATGTTGTCGCCGAAGCGCATGACCTTCAGATCCCGGGAGAACGCCGCGCCAACGGCGACCCGCATCCACTTGCCCAGACGCTCCTGGACCTCGGCGTCCTGCCAATAGCCGGCGATGATCTTTCTGGGGCTGCGCAGACGCGCGCCGATGAAGCCGTGCTCGCGGTCACCGTGAGCGGCCTGATTAAGGTTCATGAAATCCATGTCTATTTCTTCGTTGGGAATTTCCAGATGGTACTGAGTGGCCAGATGGCACCAGGGCTTCTGAAGTCCCGCAAGGCCGTTTATCCACATCTTGGAGGGAGAGAAGGTGTGGCACCATGTAACAACGCCTGCGCAGCGGGTGTCATAGTTTGCCTCGCGTATCACATCCTGTATCTCGCCGTTGGACTTGGCGGTGACCTTGTAGACCAGCGGATAGGGCAGTACGGCGCTGAGCTTTTCCGCCATTTCCGCCGCGCGTTTCGCTACGGTCTCAAGCACCTCAGTACCGTAAAGGGACTGACTGCCCACCACAAACCAGAATTCATACTGTTTCACAATAATTCCTCCATCCTTATTTCAGATTATCAATAGCCGACTGCTCCACCGGGAGACCCTGCTTGAAACGGTCAAGAAAAATGCGGAAGCCCTCTGCATCCTCGTCCACCGGCTCCACGGTGCTGCATTTGGAAGCGCCGAAAACCTGCCGCTCAAGAAAAGCGTCCAGACCTTCGCCATCGTCCCGCTCGACCATGTAGGCAGCCAGCAGCGCCATGCCCCAGGGGCCTCCTTCTCCCGCCGTTTCCATGACGGAAACAGGGGCGCGGAGAGCCGCTGCCAGAATACGCTGCCCCACAACGGGGGTCTTGAAGTAGCCGCCGTGGCCGAAGATCCGGTCTATCCGGACGTTTTCCCCCGCCAGAATGTCGTTTCCAATCTTCAGCGCTGCCAGAGCGGAATAGAGCTGGGCGCGCATGAAGTTGGCGAAGCTCAGCCGGGCGTCAGGCGTGCGTACCATCAGGGGGCGTCCGTCGGAGGTGCCTGCAGCCGGCTCGCCGGAAAGGAAGTTGTAAAGCACCAGTCCTCCAGCGTCGGTCTCACCCTCAAGCGCCGCGTTGAACATGGCGGTGTAGACGGCGTTCCTGTCGGGCTTCTGCCCCATTGCCTCAAGAAAGCCGCAGAATACCTGCGCCCATGCGTTTATCTCGTTGGTGCAGTTGTTGCAGTGTACCATTGCTACCGGCTTTCCGTTTGGCGTTGTGACCATGTCGATCTCGCTGTAAATGTTTGAAAGAGCCTTTTCCAGAACCACCATGGAGAAAACGGAGGTGCCTGCGGACACGTTGCCGGTTCCCGCCGCCACGGAGTTGGTGGCGGCCATGCCGGTGCCCGCGTCGCCCTCGGGCGGACACAGGGCGATACCGGCCTTCAGCGTCCCGGAGGGGTCCAGCAGCCTTGCGCCCTCATCGGTAAGCGTTCCCGCCGCCTCTCCGGCGCAGAGCACACGGGGGAAAATATCCCTCAGCTTCCAGGGGTATCTGCCTGCCAAAAGCGTATCGTACTGATCCAGCATCCGGGCGTCATAATCGCGGGTCTCGCTGTCAATGGGGAACATCCCGCTGGCGTCGCCCACGCCCAGAACCTTCTGCCCGCTTAGCTTCCAGTGGACATAGCCTGCCAGCGTGGTCAGAAAGGCGATATGCTCCACATGCGCCTCGCCGTTCATGACGGCCTGATGGAGATGGGCGATGCTCCATCTCTGAGGGATGTTGAAGCGGAAAAGTCTGCTGAGCTCCTCGGCGGCAGGCCCGGTGATGGTGTTTCGCCATGTTCGGAACGCCGCCAGTTGTCTGCCCTCCGCGTCAAAGGGGAGGTAGCCGTGCATCATGGCGGAGATGCCTATTGCGGCAATGCCGGAGGGGTCAAGCCCCTTGCTCCGGGCGTCCCCGATAAGTCCGGCTACTGCCGACTGCAAGCCCTGCCGGACCTCGTCCAGACCGTAGGTCCATACGCCGTTTTCCAGATGGTTTTCCCACATGAAGTCGCCGGTTGCAAGGGGCCTGTGACCGTCGCCGGTCATTACCGCCTTGATGCGGGTCGAGCCCAGTTCAATTCCGAGATAATATGTTCCCTTTTTAATGAAAAGCACCCCTTTCCCAATGCCCCGGAACGGATATCAAGAGTCCGGAACATACCATATTCTGTACAAAAGTATAACATGTCTGGCTTTACTCAGTCAACATTTTGTCTGGTTTTTGCGGGGATTTGTTATGTCGAACCCTGCTGTTTCACGTAAATATGGCGCGAACACCATACAAATTCATAAAATGAGATAAATTTATATCTAATTTGTATGGAATGCCGCGGCAGCCTTGAAAACAACTGACGGTTGTGTTATACTAAAATCGAAAAAAGAGGTGATCGCCATGCAGCCCAAATATCAGATAATAGCGTCCGAGCTGAAAGCCAATATTCAGGCAGGCAAATATAAAAACGTCAATATGCTGCCCACCGAGCATTCTCTGATGGACGAATATCAGGTCAGCCGCCAGACCATCCGGCAGGCGCTTGCCGTACTGGAAAAAGAGGGGCACATCGAAAAGCGGCGAGGCAGCGGGTCGTATATCCGCCGCGCCGAAGTGCCGGAAACGTCGTCCCGGCTGCGCACCATCGCGGTGGTGACCACCTATATCAGCGACTATATCTTTCCCAGCATCCTGCGGGAGATGGAAAATGTCCTTTCCCGGAATAACTGCATGACCCTGCTCTTTGCCACCAGAAATCAGGTATCCGTTGAACGGAAGGTGCTGCAAAATCTGCTGGACGCCCGCATAGACGGCATTATAGCCGAGGGCACCAAAACGGCCTTCCCAAACCCAAACCTGGACCTCTATCTGAAGCTGCAGGAGAAGAATATACCCATAGTGTTCATCAACGGCAGCTATCCTCAGCTTCAGAGCGCTGTTTCCGTCCTGGACGATAACGAGGGCGGCGGGCAGATGCTGGTGGAGTATCTGACAGCAAAGGGGCATAAAAAAATCGCCGGTATTTTCAAATCCGACGACATTCAGGGGCATGGACGCTACGCGGGCTACGCCAACGGCCTGCAAAAATGCGGCATCAGTCTGGATGACAGCCTTATCCGCTGGTACAATACGGAGCTGCGCGACGTGTTTCTTTCCGACGCAGTCATAATTCCGGTGCTTCAGCGCTGGAAGGAGGAGGGCTGCACCGCCATTGTCTGCTATAACGACGAAATGGCCTGCCAGCTTATCCCCTTTCTGACAAAGTGCGGCCTTTCCGTCCCGGAGGATATCAGCGTGGTCAGCTTCGATAACAGCCATCTGTGCAATATCGGCTCGCCGGGCATCACGTCACTGAAGCATCCCGGCCCCAATGTGGGCAGCGTGGCCGCCGGGAAGCTGCTGACTCTAATGAACGGCGGCTCTGCCGATTCCGAGCTGCTCCCGTGGGAACTGGTGGAGCGCGCCAGCGGCTGATTTGATTTACAGAATAAAGACCCTGCGCGGTTTGCCGCGCAGGGTCTTGCTGTTTGATGATATGTATTAATTTTCTTTGTCGCTGAGGGCACGCTTTGCGCTTACAAGGACTTTTTCCTCGTAGCAGGCGAAGCAGCTATCAACAAGGGTGGCGTCGGGCTTCCTGGTGAAGAAGGAAACCACAGGAACGATGATGAGTCCGGCCAGCATTGCGAATGCGCCGCAGTTGATGGGGGACTGAAGAAGAGTGGGGAAGGAGGAACGGAACAGGAGGTTGAGAACCATGATGCCCGCGCCGAAGATGAAGCTGACCCAGACGGAAACCTTGGAGGTGCGCTTCATGTAGAGGCCATAGAGGAAGGGAGCGAGGAACGCGCCGGCGAGTGCGCCCCAGCTTACGCCCATGAGCTGAGCGATGAAGGTGACGCTGCTCTTATACTGCACGATGGCGATAACGGAGGAAATAACGATGAATACGACCACCAGGATGCGCATGATGAAAACCTGCTTCTTCTCGCTCATGTTCTTCACAATGTGATCCTTTATAAGATCCAGAGTGAGAGTGGAACTGGAGGCCATGACCAGGCTGGAGAGGGTGGACATGGAGGCGGAGAGAACGAGAACCACGGTGATGGCGATGAGAATATCCGGAAGACCGGAAAGCATGGTGGGGATAACGGAGTCATAGCCGTTCGCGGCGATGTCTATCTGGTCGGAGAAAAGTCTGCCGAAACCGCCGAGGAAGTAGCAGCCGCCAGCCACGATGAGGGCGAAAATGGTGGAAATGATAGTGCCCTTCTTTATGGCCTGCTCGCTCTTGATGGCGTAGAACTTCTGAACCATCTGGGGCAGACCCCAGGTGCCGAGGGAGGTGAGGATAACTACGCCCAGCAGGTTGAGAGGATCGGGGCCGAAGAAAGAGGCGAATGCACCGGGCATTGCGGAAGCGCCGGCGTCAATAGCGGCAAGACCCTCGTAGGCCGCCATGAAGCCGCCCTTGCTCATCAGAACGGCGGCGATAATAACAACGATGCCAACCAGCATGATAAGACCCTGAATAAAGTCATTGATAGCGGTCGCCATGTAGCCGCCGGCGATAACGTAGATGCCGGTGAGCACAGCCATGACCACGACGCAGACGGTGTAGTCAATGTTGAAGGCCATCTCGAAGAGGCGGGAAAGACCGTTGTAAAGGGACGCGGTGTAGGGGATGAGGAAGATGAAAACTATGATGGAGGCCGCTATTTTGAGCGCCTTGCTGTCAAAGCGGCGGCCGAAGAACTCGGGCATGGTAGCGCTGTTGAGGTGCTGGGTCATGATTCTCGTTCTGCGGCCGAGGATCGCCCAGGCCATCAGAGAGCCGATGAAGGCGTTGCCGAGACCTATCCAGGTGGAGGCAATGCCGTACTTCCAGCCGAACTGACCGGCGTAGCCGATGAAGATGACGGCGGAGAAATAAGACGTGCCGTATGCGAAAGCGGTGAGCCAGGGACCGACGCTGCGTCCGCCGAGGACAAAGCCGTTAACGTCGGTAGCGTTCTTGCGGCAGTAAATGCCGATGGCGACCATTACCGCAAAGAAAACCAACAGAATAAGAATTTTGAACAGCATTGAAAAAACCTCCAAATCAACCCTTTAAAGTTTTAATGCTTTATTCTTTTAAATTGATGTATTGAGGATAGCACTGACCGCCGGGTTTGTCAAGAGCTATTTGCGTAAATTTTGTCTTTATTTCACATCCGAAGGATCTTTCACTGTCGGTGTCAACCAACGGCGGAGATTCTTCCCTTCGGTCAGAATGACACGGTTTTTTACATTTGACCGTATTATCGTTTCTGCGTAAGAGTTTGCTTCTGCCCCGGCGGAGGCACGCCTCCGCCCTACGTTTTATCAATGAGTGCAAGGGTAGCTTTGTAGGGCAGGGGTGCGCCCCTGCCGTGGTACTAACGATACGCACAGCATAACAATAAAACGCATAGCCCAAAGAATATGTCATTCTGAGCCCGCCAACGGCGGAAGCGAAGAATCACCGCACCAACGTGACTGCCAATGTCAAAACGCCGGAGATTCTTCCCAGCATTCAGAATGACATGGTTTTTGCCGCTGTCCGTATTATCATTTCTTCCGCAGCATAAGCTGCGGAAGAAACGGCAAAGGCCACAGCGGAAAACCGCTGCGGCCTGAAAATAGTATGTAGAAAAATAAAGTGGGGAATGGTCAGCCCTGAGACTTCTGAAACGCCAGCATATCCTGATATGCCTTGATGAGCTCGGTGCGGACGGTGACGTTGGTATCAGGCGGAATATTTTCGTCCTTGCCCTGAACGAACTGCAGGAAGCGGGTGCCGAGAATATTGTTGGCGTATAAATATTCCTTGGTACGTATGTTTGATACGCAGATGAACATTATGGCGTTCAGATGAAGCCAGGTGAGATTGACCTTGCCGCCCTCGATCTGAGAAATGGTGACTCTGGAAAGGCCGGTCATATCACCGAATTCCGCCTGAGTGAGGTTAAGAAGCTTGCGTATCTTGGGCAAATGCTCTGTAAGCTCCAGGCAAAGTTTTTTCTTTTCGTCTCTGGACAGCTCGACCATCGAGATTCCTCCCCGTATATTTTAATAGAAAGTGTGGCTTCTGGACTAATATATTTAGTATATTAGCACAAAGCCTCAAGTTACGCAATAAAAATTTAAAAATTCAGACATATAAAAGACAAAAATGTGAAAACTACTAATTTTTGCCTTTATAATTGTAATTATTGCATAAAAGCATTGAGCCGGGAGAGACGGAAGCATTCTTATGATTTGCCTTGCTCTATTTGCAGATAATCACCCGTAAATCTGAGCTTTATTTTGACAATTCCGCTATTGCAATAATGCGCCGGGGCTGATATAATTCTTTAATACATTACTGCGCAAACGTTCCCGCTGCCTTGCTGACGCAAGGCAAGGACAACAAGGCAAAAAGCGCCGGACAGGGCCGCCGGGATGCGGTACTGGCTCGATTCCCGCTGCCTTAAGAGGAGGACGAAACATGGAGTCGTATAAGGTCAATACCCCGGAGGGGACAAGGGATAAGCTCTTCGGAGAGAGCGACCGCCAGCGAAGCGCCGAGGCGGCAATGATAAGGCTTTTTCGCCGCAGGGGCTACCGGGAGGTCATCACCCCCGGCGTGGAATATTATGACCTTTTTGTTCAGGCCCAGAATCCCCTGCCTCAGGAGTCCATGCTGAAGCTGATAGACCGCAGCGGACGTATTCTGGTCATGCGCCCGGACTGCACCACGCCTATCGCCCGTGTGGCGGCCACAAGGCTGGCAGAGACCGGCCTGCCCCAGCGCCTTTTCTATAACCAGACCATTTTCCGCTCCCGGGACGCCAACCACGGCGTCAGCAGCGAGATAGCCCAGTGCGGCATAGAGCTTATCGGCGCGGCGGGTATGCGCCCGGACGTGGAAGCCGTGGCTCTGGCCGTGGAGGCCGTGCGCGCGGCGGGACTGGAGGAATTCCGCATAGAGCTGGGTCATACCGGCTTCTTCACGGCTCTGGCGGAGGAAATGGGAGTGACCGGCGAAAAGGCCCGCGCCCTGCGGGACTGCATTGAGAATAAGAGCTTCGCCGTCCTTGACGATATGCTGGGCGGGGAAGCAAGCTCCGCTGCTGCCGCCATGAAGCGCATCGCCGTGCTGTTCGGCGGCGCGGAAATACTGGACGAGGCGCGCGCCCTTACGGATAACCCCCAGGCGCTGGCCGTGATAGACTACCTTTCCGGCATATACGCCGAGCTGGACGCAGCCGGAATGGGCGAATATATAAGCTTTGACCTGGGTCTTGTGAGCGGACTTGAGTATTATACCGGCCTCATCTTCCGGGGCTACGCTCCCGGCGCGGGAAGCACCATCGTCTCCGGCGGACGCTACGACAATCTGATAAACGATTTCGGCAAGGCAATACCCGCCACAGGCTTCGCCGTATATGTGGACTCTCTCGTGAGCTGCCTGCCCAGGGAAGAACCCAAGAGAGCCGATACCATTATATATTATAAGCCCGGCTGCCTGCGCCAGGCGCTGGAGCTTATCGATTCCCTGCCCGAGGGCAGCGCGGAGCTTTCCGGGAGCGAAAGCGAGAGCGGCTGTATGGACGCCGCCTTTGCCCGGGGCTTCAAGCGCATGATGATAGTTTCCAAAACAGGAAATGTGGAGGTGAAGATAGGTGGCTGATATAAAGATAGCGATCACCAAGGGACGCCTGCTGGATAAGTCCATAGAGCTTTTCGAGCGCGCGGGCTACGATTGCTCCCAGCTCAAAAATCCCGGCCGCCGTCTGATACATCCCATCCCCGGTACGCCATTCTCCGGCGTGCTGGCGAAGGCCCCGGACGTTATCACCTATGTGGAGCACGGCGTCTGCGCTATGGGCATAGTTGGCCGGGACACGATCATGGAGCACAGCCACGATTTTTACGAGGTGCTGGACCTTGGCTACGGCAAGTGCCGCTTCGCTCTGGCCGCTCCGAAGGGCAGCGATTTTTACTCCGGCTACGAGACCAAGCGCATAGCCAGCAAATACCCGAAGGTGGCGCATGATTACTTCCTCTCCAAGGGCATGGACGTTTCCGTTATAAAGATAGAGGGCAGCGTGGAGCTTGCCCCGCTGCTGGGGCTTTCCGATGCCATCGTGGACATCGTGGAGACCGGCAGCACCCTCGCCGCCAACGGCCTTGAGGTCATAGAGACCATCTGCCAGCTTTCCGCCCGCCTTATCGTGAACACGGCGGCGATGAAGCTGCACAGAGCGGAGATACTTGAATTTATAGACAGATGCAGAGGTGCAATGAAATGATAGATATATTCCGCGCCGCGCCCGGCGCTGAAAATGACATAGCCGAGACCCTTCGCCGCAGAAAGGGTGCGGTGAACGAAAAAATCAACAGAATAGCCGCCGATATCATGGCCGACGTGCGAGAAAACGGCTACGCCGCCGTGGAAAAGTATTCCCTTCAGTTGGACGGCGCCGCTCCCCGCGAGATAGGCCGCGAGGAGCTGGAGGCGGCGATGGAGCGCTGCGACCCGAAGCTGGTGGCCGCGATGAAGCGTTCGGCGGAGAATATCCGCGCCTATCAGGAGAAGCTCCTGCCCAAAACGAAGATATGGGAGACAGAGGCCGGAACTCTCGGACAGATCGTCCGCGGCCTTACCCGAGTGGGCATCTATGTCCCCGGCGGCGCGGCAGCGTATCCCTCCTCCGTTCTCATGAACGCCGTACCCGCCCGGGTGGCGGGGGTGGAGGAGATCATCATGGTCACCCCTCCCACGAAAAACCTCAACGACGCGGTCATGGCAGCCGCCCTCATCGCGGGGGTGGACAGGGTCATCGCCGTGGGCGGCGCTCAGGCCGTCGCGGCGCTTACCTACGGCGCGGGCTTCATCCCCCGGGTGGATAAGCTGGTCGGCCCCGGCAACGCCTATGTTGCCGCCGCCAAGCGCCTTGCCTTTGGTGAGCTGGATATAGACATGGTCGCCGGCCCCTCCGAGGTGCTTGTCATAGCCGACGAGAGCGCGAATCCCGTCTACGCCGCAGCCGACCTGCTTTCTCAGGCGGAGCATGACCCCCTCGCCGCCGCCGTTCTGGTGACGGATTCGGAAAAGACCGCCAAGGCCGTCGCAGCCGAGCTGGAGCGCCAGACGGGCTATCTGGAGCGCTCGGAGACCATAGAAAGCTCCCTGCGCGATTACGGCGCCATCATCATATGCGAGGATATCGCCGCCGCGGCGCGAATGGCCAATGACGTTGCTCCCGAGCATCTGGAGATACTCACCGCGGAGCCGGAGGCCGTCCTGCCTCTCATCAAAAACGCGGGCGCGATATTCATGGGAGAAAACTCCCCCGAGCCGCTGGGCGACTATATGGCGGGCCCCTCCCACGTCCTGCCCACCTCCGGCACGGCGAGATTCTTCTCGCCCCTGTCCGTGGACAGCTTTTTGAAGAAAACCAGCCTTATCGGCTATAAGCGGGAGGCTCTTGAGGCCATCCATGAGGATATCATCCTCTTTGCCCGGTCCGAGGGGCTTACGGCTCACGCCAATTCCATAAAGGTACGATTTGATAAGTAAGGAGGCGCTGAAAATGCGCGAAGCAAAAGTCAGCCGCAAGACCAAGGAGACCGATATTGAGCTTACCCTCTCGCTGGACGGCGGCGAGGTGAGCGTCGATACCGGCATCGGCTTTTTTGACCATATGCTCACAGCCCTGTTCTTCTACGCGGGCTTTGGCGCGGAGCTGAAGGTGCGGGGAGACCTTGAGGTGGACGGACATCATACCGTTGAGGATACCGGCATCGCCATCGGTCAGGCCATAAAGGCCGCCTGCGGCGATAAGAAGGGCATAGTCCGCTTTGCCCATAAATATGTGCCGATGGACGAGGCGCTCTGCTTCACCGCGCTGGATTTCAGCGGCAGACCCTTCCTTGTTTTCAACGCGCCCATGCCCCAGGAGACGATCGGCGGCTACGAGTCCTGCCTCACCGTGGAGTTTATGCGCGCCCTTGCTTTCAACGCGGGCATAACTCTCCACCAGCGCTGTGAATACGGCGATAATGCCCACCATATTACCGAGGCCCTGTTCAAGTCTCTCGGCCTTGCCATGAAGGAAGCCCTCCGGGTAGA
Organism: Clostridiales bacterium; assembly: GCA_029008095.1. Lineage (GTDB taxonomy): Bacteria > Bacillota > Clostridia > Oscillospirales > Oscillospiraceae > RGIG6375. The sequence continues at coordinate 12,137 of JAQXJB010000036.1, read as the reverse complement.
GGGCGGCGGCGTGGTCTCCACCAAGGGTGTGCTGGCATGAAGAGGATAGGTATCATCGATTACGGCGCGGGCAACCTGATGAGCGTTGCCAACGCCCTGAAATATCTGGGGATAGACAGCGTCATCAGCCGGGAAAAGTCCGTTCTTGAGGACTGCTCAAGGCTCATCCTTCCAGGCGTCGGCGCGTTTCCCGCCGCTATGGACTGCCTTGAGGAGTCCGGGCTGACGGAATTCATAAAAGAGCAGGCGGCGAAGAAGCCCCTGCTGGGCATCTGCCTTGGCATGCAGATGCTCTTCGATTACGGCGAGGAGATAGAGCACCGGGCGGGCCTCGGCCTGATACCGGGTCATGTGGATAAGATACAAACGGAGCTGAAGCTGCCCGCCATCGGCTGGAATTCCCTCAGCTTCAAAAACGACTGTCCCATGCTCCGGGGCCTTGAGGACGGGGCCTATGTCTATTTCGTCCATAGCTACTGCGGCCATGTGCTGGAGCGCGGCGACCTCGCAGCCAGCACCGATTACGGCGCTGAGGTCACTGCCCTTGTCTGGCGTGACTATGTTTACGGCGCTCAGTTCCACCCGGAGAAGAGCGGCGACATGGGACTTAAAATGCTGAAAAACTTCTGGGAGCTGAACGACTGATGAAGATACTTCCCGCGATAGATTTGAAGGACTGCCGCTGCGTGCGGCTTTATAAGGGCGATTTTGATACCGTCCATCAGGTGGCGGATGACCCGCTGGCAGTAGCCGCCGTGTTCAAGGCGGCGGGCGCTGAGGAGATGCACGTTGTCGACCTTGACGGCGCCAAGTCCGGCGAGCGCAAAAACGCCGGAATAGTCCGCGCCCTGTGTGAAAATTCCGGGCTGAAGGTGGAGCTGGGCGGCGGCCTGCGCTCTATGGCCGACCTTGAAGAGATGGATAAGCTGGGCGTCTGGCGCATGATAATCGGCTCGGCAGCCGTTTCCGACCCAGACTTCGTCGCTGCCGCTGTGGCGCGCTTCGGCAAGGAGCGCATAGCGGTTGGCATAGACGCGCTGGACGGCCGTGTCCGCACTCATGGCTGGGTGGAGGACAGCGGCGTGGACGCCTTTGAGTTTGCGGAAAAAATGGCGGCGCTGGGCGCAGGTAGTATCATTTTCACGGATATCTCCCGGGACGGAACGCTTTCCGGCCCACCAATAAAGGAGCTTGAGCGCCTCTGCGCCGGGATAAGCTGCGGAATTGTTGCCAGCGGCGGAGTTTCCGGCATCGAGGATATTGCCGCCATCAAGAACTGCGGCGCCGCCGGCGCTATCATCGGCAAGGCCTTCTACGCCGGGACTATCGATCTGGCGGATGCCGTAAGGCTGGCCGCGGAGTAAAATGCCGCTTTGCGGAAACGCTCCGGGAAAGGAACAACGATATGCTTGCTAAGAGAATAATCCCCTGCCTGGACGTAAAGGACGGCAGAGTGGTCAAGGGCGTGAACTTCGTGGGTCTGCGGGACGCGGGCGACCCGGTGGAGCTCGCCGCCCATTACAGCGCCGAGGGCGCGGACGAGATAGTTTTTCTGGACATAACCGCTACCCACGAGGGACGCAAGACCGTCGTGGATATGCTGCGGCGCACGGCCGAGCGGGTCTTTGTGCCGCTGGCTGTGGGCGGCGGCATCCGAAGCGTGGAGGATTTTACCGAGCTGCTGCGGGCGGGCGCGGATAAGATATCCGTCAATTCCGCCGCCGTGCGCGACCCGTATCTCATTTCCCGTGCCGCCGAGAAATTCGGCAGCCAGTGCGTGGTGACCGCCATCGACGGAAAGCGCCGGGAGGACGGCGGCTTTGAGGTCGTCATAAACGGTGGCCGCGTCTGGACGGGTCTGGACGTTGTGGAATGGGCGGTCAGGGCGGAGAGCCTTGGCGCGGGCGAGATACTGCTCACCTCGATGGATGCCGACGGCACCAAGGCGGGCTTCGATATCGAGATGACGAAGGCTGTTGCCGAGGCGGTGAACATCCCTGTCATTGCCAGCGGCGGCTGCGGCAGCCTGGAGCATTTTGCCGATGCCTTCACCGACGCGGGGGCGGACGCGGCGCTGGCTGCCAGTCTGTTTCATTACGGCGAGCTGAGCATCGCTCAGGTCAAGAGCTATCTGCGCGGCAGAAATATCCCTGTGAGGTGAAAACAGATGGAGCTTACCGAGCTTTTTCAAAAATCCGAGCTTATCCCCGTTATCATTCAGGACGCGGAAACGAAAGACGTGCTCATGCTGGGCTTTACTAACCTTGAGGCTCTGCATCTCACGCTGAAAACAAAGACCGCCTGGTTCTGGAGCCGCAGCCGCAAGGCGCTCTGGAACAAGGGCGAGACCTCCGGAAACTTCCTGCATGTGCTCGAGGTGCGCACCGACTGCGACACCGATACCCTGCTTTACCTCTGCCGCCCCGATGGCCCGACCTGCCACACCGGGGAGCGGAGCTGCTTCTTTAGAAAAATAGAAATGGAGGACTGAAAAATGGACGCTTTTGAGGCTCTTTACGCCACGGTCATAGATCGCAGGGAGAACCCCAGCGAGGGCTCATATACCCGCTATCTTTTTGATAAGGGTCTGGATAAGATACTCAAAAAGGTGGGCGAGGAGTGCGCAGAGACCATCATCGCCGCCAAGAACGGAGATAATACAGAGACTGTTTACGAGATAGCCGACCTTTTCTACCATGTTATGGTGCTTATGGCAGCCTCCGGTATCAGTCTTGACGAGGTCAAGGCCGAGCTTGCCAGACGCAGCGAGAAAAGCGGAAATCTGAAGGAATTTCATGTGACGGATAAAAATAGCTGAAAAAATAAAAGAAATACGATGGGCTTGTTGCAAAAAACGTGTCGGAATCCGGCTGTGATGGTTGAAAACCGACAAAATTTGCAATGAGCCTTGACTTTTTATGCAGAATGATGTAGTCTAATTGTCACACGAAAAGAAAGGGTGATACCGATGGCGTATGTTTCTATGGGCGAGGATGCTCTGGTCCTGAACACAAAGAGCTTCGTGCAGGCCCACGCCGAGGAATACGAGAGAAACAGCTACATAAAGCCTGAATATTACGAATCTCCCCGCATCAAGCGCGGCCTGAGAAATTCGGACGGTACCGGCGTGCTGGTAGGCGTTACAAAGATAGGTAACGTTCAGGGCTATACTTTGGGTGATGACGGTGAAAGAATTCCTCAGGAAGGCCATCTTTATTACCGTGGCATCGATATAAACGACCTTATCAGCGGCTTTATCTCCGAGGACCGGTTCGGATTTGAGGAGACAGCCTATCTGATCCTTTTCGGCCAACTGCCCACCGCGCAGAAGCTGGAGGAATTCAAAGATCTGCTCAATAAGTGGAGCGAGCTGCCCCAGGGATTCACCGAGGATATGATCCTCCGCGCCCCCAGCCCGGATATCATGAATAAGCTGGCACGCTCCGTTCTGGCGCTCTATTCCTATGATGCCGAGCCGGAGCAGGGCGGTCTGGAATCCGAGCTTTTCAAGGCCACCCGCCTTGTAGCCCGTGCGTCCATGATAGTGGCGCACGCCTACGCCGTAAAGCGCCATTATTATGACCGGGAGGGTCTTTATCTCCATCATTCCCAGCCGGATATGAGCATCGCGGAAAACTTCCTCTACTCCATCCGCCGGGATAATTCCTTTACCCGCGAGGAAGCCAAGCTTCTCGACCTCTGCCTGGTGCTCCATGCCGAGCACGGCGGCGGTAACAACTCCGCCTTCACCTGCCGCGCCGTTACCTCCTCCGGCACGGATATATATTCCGCCATCGCGGCGGCTGTCGGCTCTCTTAAGGGCCCCCGCCACGGCGGCGCCAACATCCAGGTGAGCAATATGTTCCGCCATATCAAGGAGGACGTTAAGGATTGGAAGGACGACGATGAGATAAAGGCGGAGCTGCGCCGTATACTCCGCGGCGACGCGGGCGACGGCAGCGGCCTCATCTACGGCATGGGTCATGCGGTCTATACCCTCTCCGACCCCAGAGCTGTCATTCTGCGCCGTTTTGCCAGAAATGTGGCTGAGATCAAGGGCCGTCTGGATGAGCTGGAGCTTATCGAGTCCGTGGAGCGCCTGTCCCCCAAGGTGTTCTTCTCCGAAACCGAGAGTGACAAGGTCATCTGCGCCAATGTTGACCTTTATTCCGGCTTTGTTTACGATATGCTGGGCATACCCCAGGAGCTGTTCACGCCCCTGTTCGCCACGGCCAGAATGGTTGGCTGGTGCGCCCACCGTATCGAGGAGATCACCAATCCCCGCAACCGCATCATGCGTCCCGCCTACCGCAGTATTTCCAAAAAACAGCCGTATACTCCGCTGGATGAGCGAGAATAAAACGAAAGGGTCTGCGTTTTGCAGACCCTTTTCAATTTGTTAAAAAAGCGTTTTGTCGTTACGCCATACAAGCCTAAAAGTTATGTCATTCTGACGGTCGGGAAGAATCTCCGCACTGACGTGACTGCCGATGTAAACCAACACGGGTGATTTTTCACTGCGTTCAGAATGACATGAGGTTTTATGCGTAGCAGCGAACGACTGTGAAAAACTGTAATTCTGAGCCCGCCGGGGCTGTTTTTGCGGAACAAAATGGAAAAGGCTGCGTCTAATAAGTATAAATTACCAAAGGAGGTCTCCTTATGAACCGTATCCTTGCCATACTCCTTGCACTGGTCATGACTTTTTCGGCCGGCTGCGCAAAAGTGGAGAAAAAGGACGATAAAAGCGCAGTATCCGCCTCTTTCTGCGTGGCCAGGGCCGAGTATCCGGAGATGGCGGCCTATCCGGATGAGAGCAAATATTTTGAAAAAGATGGTTATTTTGACGACGAGGCCTTCTCAAAGGTATACAATGAATGGCGGGAGGATAAGAACGCCCAGCGCGATCAATATGCGGGGTATCAGGAGGGGCTGGATGGCTTCCTGACCGCGAGCATAAAGGAATTCCTGTCCGGAGCCGACGGAGAAAACCGGGCGTATTCGCCGCTGAACGTATATATGGCGCTGGCAATGCTGGCTGAGATAACCGACGGAAGCAGCCGGGGGCAGATCCTTGCGCTTCTCGGCAAGGAGGATATCGACTCCCTGCGCGCTCAGGCGAGAGCCATCTGGAACGCAAATTACAGCGATGACGGAGCCTTGACCAGCGTGCTTGCTTCCTCGCTGTGGCTCAATGAGAGCGTGAGCTTCAGGCAGGCGGCCTTGGACAGCCTTGCGGAGAATTACTATGCGTCCTCTTACAGGGGCAGGATGGGCTCAGAGGAGTTTAACAAGGCGCTGCAGAGCTGGCTCAACGAACAGACCGGAGGCCTGCTTGAAGAACAAAGCAAAAATGTGGAAATGAGTCCGGAAACCGTCCTTGCGCTGGCGACCACCGTTTATTTCCGGGGCAAGTGGAGCAGCGAATTCAGCGAAAGCAGCACAAAGGAGGGGCTTTTCCACCTTGCGAATGCCGATGGCGGGAGCGTGAGCTGCGAGTTCATGCATAAGTCCGGCAGCCGCACTTATTATTGGGGCGATAAATTCTCGTCTGTTTCTCTTGGCTTTGAGGGCGGCGGCAGTATGTGCTTCCTTCTCCCGGATGAGGGAGTCAGCGTGGATGAGCTGCTTGCCGACGGGCAGACAATGAGCTTCCTTCTTGAAAGAAACGACTGGGAAAACGCAAAGCAGCTCATCGTGAATATGTCCGTGCCAAAGTTCGACATAGCTTCGGAGCTTGACCTGAATTCGGGCCTCATGGAAATGGGCGTGACAGACGTTTTTGATCCCGAGCTTTCGGACTTCAGCCCCATGACCACGGATGCGGACGGCATCTTCCTTGACAAGGCTCAGCATGCCGCCCGGGTCACCATCGACGAGGAGGGCTGTACCGCCGCGGCCTATACCGTTATGATGGCCGCCGGCACTGCGATGCCCCCGGATGAAGAGGTGGATTTCATCCTCGACAGGCCGTTCCTCTTCGTCCTGAGCTCGCTGGATGGACTTCCGCTCTTTGCCGGAGTTGTGAACGATCCCTCGTGACGGAAATATTTAATAAGAAGGCAGCCTATTCCCGAATGAACGGGGAGAGGCTGCCGTTTGTCTTAGAAGCAGAGCATACCGAAATAGCTGACGGTGTTTGCTTCGCCGTTGTAGGCTATGCCCGCCCGGGCGGCAAGCTCTGTTACAAGTATGCCGAAGCCCTCAAGGGACGGGTAAAGCTTATCCGGGAATCGGCAGGGCGCGTCGGGGTAGGAGCAGGTCTTGCAGCGGACGCAGCCCTCGTTGGAAAGCAGCAGATAAGGCTCCGGCAGTCCCTCGGCCAGCCGGTCGCAGAGCGCCTTGAATTCCCGGTGTCCCCGGGCCATACCTTCAAAATCGTAGGAGTCCTCCAGCTCGTATACCGCCGAAAATACCAGCGCCTCAGAAAAAGAGAGGCACTTTTCCCGGCATTCCTCAAAGCTGCCCACGCCCGGCGGACACGCCCAGCTCCTGCCGTAATTGCGGCAAATGTTTCCCTCGCATATTTTCCGCACGTCCCCGGAAAAGGGTATCCTACCGGTGGGAATAATTCCGTGGGCGCTCACGCCCACGCTTTTCAGTCTGGCTTCGGATATATATGTATCCATATTTCCTGCCTCCCGCGCTTTTTCTGCGATAATCATACCTCATGTCCGGCACTCCTGCAAGCGGCAAAGCCGGGCTATTGCCTTTTTCCGGCCGAAGGTGTATACTTATATATAATATATAAGGAAAGGCGGCGCTGGATTGAACAGGTCGGGCAAAATAATAGCAGCCGTTCTCGCGGCGCTGCTCCTTGGCTGCGGGGCGTTTTTTATTTTCGCCCCAAGGGGCGGGACTACGGCGCTGATCTATCTGGACGGCGAGCTTTACAAAAAAGTGGAGCTCAGCGCCGTTACGGAGAGCTACACCCTTCCGGTGGGCGAGGGCAACGTGGCGCTTGTTGAGCCGGGGAGAATATCCATGCATTCCGCCGACTGCCCGGATAAGCTCTGCGTAAAGCAGGGGTACGCCACCGTGCTGCAGCCTGTGGTTTGCCTGCCCAACAGGGTGACGATAATAATGGAAGGCCCGGCGGATGATGACGTGGACATCGTGATAGGAGGCGGAGCGGCATGAATGTGAAAAAGCTTTGTACTCTCGCGCTGCTTACGGCAGCGGCGCTGGTGCTGTTTGTGGCCGAGGCGCGGATACCTCCGGTGATAGCCGTACCCGGCGTAAAGCTGGGCCTTTCCAATATCATCGTGCTGCTGACCATGTATCTATATGGCCGCCGCGAGGGCGCGATCGTTATGGGGCTGAAAATAGTCCTCGGCAGCATTTTTGCCGGGCAGCTTATCAGCTTCTTTTATTCCGCCGCCGGCGGCGTTCTCTGCTTCGCGGTCATGGCGCTGCTGAAGGGTGTTCTCGGAGAAAAACAAATATGGGCAACAAGCGCTTTCGGCGCTGTTGCCCATAACATCGGCCAGCTCATAGTGGCCATAGCGATACTCGGAACGGAGAAATTGGTCTGGTATTTTCCAGTGCTGCTGGCCTCGGGAATTATCACCGGCCTTTTCACCGGGGTTTGCTGTCAGGTAGCTTTACCCCGAATCAGAAAGGCCATGAACGGCCGCTGATCAGCGTACCGGGAGATAATCCATTGGGTCGACGGTTTCGCCGTCGAGGGTCATTTCAAAGTGCAGATGGGTCACGTCGCCGACCTCGGCAAGGGCGGTCTCGCCCACTGAGCCAATGGTGTCGCCCATGCACACGCTGTCGCCAACGGCAACGGCGGGAGTTTCAGCCAGATTGGAGTAGATGCTTCTCAGACCGCCGCCGTGATGAATGACCACTGTGGTGCCGTACATATCGTCGGAATATACCTGCTCAACTACACCGCCGGCCGCTGCGATGACCTTGCCGCCAAGACCGGAGGCCACGTCGATGCCGCTGTGGGTGCGCCAATCGGCCATTGTGCGGTTGTATACCAGAGCTTCAACGCTGTGGGGCGTTTCCACGGTACCGACAACCGGCCATACGAACACCGCGGGCAGGCTGCCCTCGTTGTTCGCCGCCATAGCGTCCTCGGGCATGGGCTTGGACTCAAGGCTGCTCACCTGTTCGGCAGGCTCGTCAGGGACGATGATAGCTTCTGGCTCGGGATTGATGCTGGGCTTTGCCGTCACGGGCGGCAGAGGCTCAATGGTGGGCAGGGGAGAAGCCGGGGGAGTGGGAGCGGCGGTGACCTTTGCGGAAAGAACGGTGTTGTCGGCTTCGTCTTCAAGTCCTCCGATGCTGCCGGATATCATCCACGCGGAAACGCCGATGACAGCGATGCAAAGGAAAAGGACTATGTAGAAGCCCTTATCACCAAAAAATTTGAATACCTTGTCCCAGCGGGACTTTTTTTCATCCAAAATTCTCACCTCATCAAATATTGAACGCTGAAATCGTTCGGTCTGAGGATATTATTACCCCGCCGGGGAAATTTATACACCCGTGTCTGAAAATTTCGGAGGATAGTGTGATTTCACACTATCCTATTAAAAGCCCATCTGCTCGCCGCTTTGCGGCAACCGCAGATGATGGCAATAATCCCCCAGTTTGCCGGGGGAGCCTTTCCTTTCTATTTGTGCCGCTCATATCGGCGGAATGGGAGATTACTATGAATATAAAGGACATTGTAAAAACCGTGGACCATACCCTGCTGAAGCAGTGCTCCACCACAGGGGATATTGAAGCGCTCTGCGCGGAGGCCGTGAAATACGGCGCCGCTTCGGTCTGCGTGCCGCCCTGCCATGTGGCCGCAGCGGCGAATTTTCTGAAGGGCGCTCTGCCGGTCTGCACCGTTATCGGCTTCCCAAACGGCTACTCCACCACCGCCGTCAAATGCTTCGAGACCGCCGACGCCGTTGCCAACGGGGCGGAGGAGATAGACATGGTGGTCAATCTGGGCCTTGTGCGCGAGGGACGCTTCGACGAAGTGCTGGCGGAGATAAAGGCCGTGAAGGCGGCCTGCGGCGGCAGACTGCTTAAGGTCATCATCGAGACCTGCCTGCTCAGTGAGGAAGAAAAAATCGAGCTGTGCCGGGTGGTGAGCGAGTCCGGCGCGGAATTTATCAAGACCTCCACCGGCTTCGGCGGGGGCGGCGCTACCCGGGAGGATGTGGCTCTTATGCGCCGGGAGTGCGCCGGGCACGTCAGGGTGAAGGCCTCCGGCGGCATTGCCTCTCTTGAGGACGCGGAGGAGTTTATCAGGCTGGGCGCGGAGCGTCTCGGCACCAGCCGGGTTATAAAGAGCATGATCGAGAAGGAAAAAGCAAATGAGTGAATTAAGCAGCAGCGAAGCAAAATACATACAAATGACGGAAACCCCCATGCCCAAACTGGTGACGTCAATGGCTCTGCCCGCCATAGCCAGCATGCTCATCACCACCATCTACAACATGGCGGATACCTACTTCGTGTCCCAGATTGGCACCAGCGCGTCGGCGGCGGTGGGAGTGGTTTTCGCGGTCATGTCCCTGATACAGGCGGTGGGCGGCGGCTTCGGCATGGGCGCGGGCAGTCTCATCAGCCGCAAGCTGGGCGAGAAAAAGGACGAGGAAGCCAGTCTTTACGCAAGCTGCGGCTTCTTCGGCGCACTGACCTTCGGCCTTGTGCTGCTCGTTATTGGTCTTACTTTCCTTGAACCCCTTATGCGGATCCTCGGCGCTACGGATACCATGCTGCCCTACGCCAAGGACTACGCCCGGTATATATTTGTCGCCGCGCCTATCATGTGCTCGTCCTTCGTCTTGAATAACGTCATGCGCTCTCAGGGCGAGGCGATCATGTCAATGGTGGGTCTGTGTGTCGGCGGAGTGCTGAACATAGGCCTCGACCCCCTCTTCATCTTTACCTTTGGCATGGGCATATCCGGTGCTGCTGTCGCCACGGCTCTGAGCCAGCTCATCAGTTATATACTCATGTGGATCATGTTCCTCTCCAGAAGGAGCATTGTGCGGATCAGCCCGCGCAGGCTCAGCCGCAGACCCAAGGATTACCTGACTATTTTGAAGATAGGCTTCCCGACCATATGCCGCCAGGGTCTGGCAAGCGTGGCCTCGGCACTGATGAACATCCAGGCCTCCGTTTACGGCGACGCGGCCGTGGCAGCCGTGACTATTTCCAACCGTATCTACCTCTTTGTACGCAATATCATCCTCGGCATCGGCCAGGGCTTCCAGCCCGTGGCGGGCTATAACTTCGGCGCGGGCAAGCTGAACCGCGTGAAGGAGTCCTTCCGCTTCACTACCATCGTCGGCACTGTGACCTGCACGCTTTTCAGCCTGCTCATCTGGCTCAACGCGGGTACCATCATCGCCTGGTTCCGCGCTGACGACGCGGAGGTCATCCGTATCGGCACAACGGCGTTGTACTTTGCCGCGGGCGTTATGCCCTTCATGGCGTATTCGACTTATGTAAACCAGATGTACCAATGTCTGGGCTTCGCCAAGCAGGCCACCGTGCTCGCCAGCAGCCGTCAGGGTCTGTTCTATATTCCCCTTGTTTTCATCCTGCCGGCGGTGTTTGGCCTCACTGGTGTGCAGATGGCTCAGCCCATGTCCGACCTCTGTACGTTTTTTGTCTCCATACCCTTCCAGATATGGTTCTACCGCAAAGTCATTGCAAAGCAGCAAACAACGTAAAAATATTGTCATTCTTCGCACACGCTTCGCGTGGCTCAGAATGACATGTTCTTTACAGATATATTTTGAATTTACATTACAAATATCGCCCTTGCCAAGCGGCAGGGGCGATGGGTTTACATAAACATACAGAGTATGATCGGTATGAAAACGGCGGGGAGGTAATTGGCCGTTTTCAGCTTTGTGATGCCCAGCATATTCAATGCAAGGGCGATGATGAGCAGCGAGCCTACGCAGGTCATCTCGGCCACAACGTAGTCGTTGAGGAAGGGCTGCACCCACTGGGCGCAGAGGGTGATGATGCCCTGATATACCAGCACCGCCGCCGCCGAGAGAAACACTCCCACGCCAAGGGTGGAGGCGAATATCATGGCGGAGATGCCGTCCAGCATGGACTTGGTGTAGAGCATTTCGTGGTTGCCGGTGAGACCGCTCTGGATGGAGCCGACGATGGCCATTGAGCCTACGCAGAAAAGCAGGCTGGCGGAGACGAAGCCCTCGGCGATGGAGACCTTGCCGTCGCCTTTGGAGAGCTTGCGCTCGGCAAATTCGCCAAGGCTGTTGAGCCGGCGGTCAATGTCCAGAAGCGAGCCGATGACAGCGCCGATCACGATGGAGATTATGGTGATGAGGGTGTTTGTGCCGGAAAGGGCGCCGCTTATGCCGATGTAGAGAACGCAGAGGGCAACGCCCTTCATGATAACGTCGCTTATCCGCTCGGGTATTCCCTTTTTCAGCAGCATTCCCACTATCGCTCCGGCGATTACCGCCAGGGCGTTGACTATTGTACCTAACATTTTCTATGTACCTTCTTTTTCCGGGCAGCGTCCGGGCAAATCGCCCGGACGCTGCCTTTGTGTGCGCTTTTCCTTACTGAGCGTTCTGGCTCAGATATGCGTTGATGAAGCCGTCCAGATCGCCGTCCATAACGGCGTTGATGTTGCCGTTTTCAAAGCCGGTACGGGTGTCCTTGGCAAGAGTGTAGGGCATGAAAACATAGGAGCGGATCTGGCTGCCCCACTCTATCTTGCGCTGGATGCCCTTGATATCGCTTATCTTGTCGGCGTGCTGCTGCGCCTTCATTTCCATCAGCTTGGCGCGGAGCATCTTCATGCAGTTTTCGCGGTTCTGCACCTGGCTGCGCTCCTGCTGGCTGGATACCACAACGCCGGTGGGCTTGTGGATAAGGCGGACGGCGGAGGAGGTCTTGTTGACGTGCTGGCCGCCTGCGCCGGAGGAACGGAACACCTGCATTTCGATGTCCTCGGGGCGGATGTCAACGGCGATGTCCTCGTCGATTTCGGGCATTACCTCAACGGCGGAGAAGGAGGTCTGGCGGCGGGCGTTGGCGTCAAAGGGGGAAATGCGAACAAGGCGGTGAACGCCGTTCTCGCTCTTGAGGAAGCCGTAGGCGTTGTCACCCTCTATGGATATGGTAGCGGA
>JAQXJB010000035.1 GCA_029008095.1 Clostridiales bacterium | reverse complement strand
GACGCGAAGAATCTCTGCACCGATTTGACTGCCAATGTAAACCGACGCCGGAGATTCTTCACTACGTTCAGAATGACAATATTTTTTCATTTATCCGTGTTATCGTTTCTGCTGCAAAAATGTTTACTGCCACGGCGGAGGTACGCCTCCGCCCTACGTTCCAACAATAAAATGTGTGGCAGCACCGTAGTACCCGTTCTCCCACAACCTCATTCGGTGAGCGTAGGGCATGGGCGCGCCCATGCCGTGCAATATCGACACGCACAATGTAAAGATAAAACGCATAACAAATAGATTATGTCATTCTGAGCCCGCCGCAGGCGGTAGCGAAGAATCTCCGCACTCATTTGACTGCCAATGTAAACCAACGCCGGAGATTCTTCACTGCGTTCAGAATGACATAACTTTTAGTCACGCACAATGCAACGACCAAAACGCAAAACGAAAAGATTTGTCGCCCAATAACTCCTCATTCCTGCCTCCTTTCTTCTCTATGCATCCTGCACAATCGCATAGCATAACTTTCAAAAACTCTCTTCCCTCCGGCAAGGCCGTTTTTTGCCCGCAGAAAGCATTTCGGTCCGAACCCGCTAAACCCATACAACTTGGCAAAGAAGAGTTAAAATACAGCCAAATTTGCCTATTTCGGGCAATCGCACAAAAATTGCCGCGAATATTTTACAATAATTGTTGGGTTTTTGATACTATTTGCCATACATTTTTCATTGCGAAACGGTACGTTTTAGCGTATAATACATATGTATTACTATGACAATGCAATTTATATGAACAAAACTTTCATTACCTACATATTAAATAACAGAGACAAAAAACAACCGCCGATGCGGCGGTAAAAACCGAAAGGAAGATAATTGTGGCTCATAAGTACATCTATCTCTTCTCCGAGGGCAGCGGCGATATGCGCGAGCTTCTCGGCGGCAAGGGCGCCAACCTGGCCGAGATGACCAACCTCGGAATGCCCGTGCCTCCCGGCTTCGTCATCACCACCGAGGCCTGCACTCAGTATTACAATGACGGCGAGTGCATCAGCGAGGAGATACAGGCTCAGATCCTCGAGTATGTGGAGAAGCTGGAGGAAATGGCCGGTCAGAAATTCGGCGATAAGGAGAACCCTCTGCTGGTCTCCGTGCGCTCCGGCGCCCGCGCCTCCATGCCCGGCATGATGGACACCATTCTCAACCTCGGCCTTAACGATGAGGGCGTTGTCGCTCTGGCGAAGAGCTCCAACAATCCCCGCTGGGCGTGGGACTGCTACCGCCGCTTCATCCAGATGTATTCCGACGTTGTCATGGAAGTCGGAAAGGACTACTTTGAGGAACTCATCGACCGTATGAAGGAAAAGCGCGGCGTTGAGCAGGACGTTGACCTCACCTGGGAGGATCTGAAGGAGCTGGCCGGTCAGTTCAAGGATGAGTACAAGGCAAAGGTCGGCGAGGAATTTCCCCAGGATCCCAAGGTTCAGCTCATGGGTGCGGTCAAGGCCGTTTTCAGAAGCTGGAACAACCCCCGCGCCATCGTATACCGCCGCATAAACGACATCCCCGGCGACTGGGGCACCGCCGTTTCCGTGGTCAAGATGGCCTTCGGCAACCTTAACGACGATTCCGGTACCGGCGTTGCCTTCACCCGCAACCCCGCCACCGGCGAGAACAAGCTGGACGGCGAGTTCCTTATGAACGCTCAGGGCGAGGACGTTGTGGCCGGTATCCGCACTCCCCAGCCCATTTCCGCTCTGGCTGAGACCATGCCCGAGGTATATAAGCAGTTCGTGGATATTTCCCAGAAGCTTGAGAAGCATTACCACGATATGCAGGACATGGAGTTCACCATAGAAAACAAGAAGCTTTACATGCTTCAGACCAGAAACGGCAAGCGCACCCCCTTCGCCGCGCTGAAGATCGCCTGCGACCTTCTGGACGAGGGCATGATAGACGAGAAGCAGGCCGTTTCCATGATAGACCCCCGCTCTCTGGACACTCTGCTCCATCCCACCTTTGACCCCAAGGCTCTCGCCACCGTGAAGCCCGTGGGTCAGGGTCTGAACGCCTCCCCCGGCGCTGCCTGCGGTCAGGTCGTTTTTACCGCTGATGACGCCAAGGAATGGGCGGCTCAGGGCAAGAAGGTCGTTCTCGTCCGCCATGAGACCTCCCCCGAGGACATCGAGGGCATGCAGGCCAGCGAGGGCATCCTCACCGTCCGCGGCGGACGTACCAGCCATGCGGCTGTTGTCGCCCGCGGCATGGGTACCTGCTGCGTTTCCGGCTGCGGCGAGATCAAGATGGACGAAGCCAATAAGCAGTTCGAGCTGGGCGGCAAGATATTCCACGAGGGCGACATCATCTCCATCGACGGCGGCACCGGCAAGATATACGCCGAGGCTCTGCCCACCGTCGACGCCAGCATCGGCGGCGAGTTCGCCCGCATCATGGCTCTGGCAGATAAATTCCGCAGCCTTCAGGTCCGCACCAATGCCGATACTCCCCGCGATGCGGCTCAGGCCAGAAAGTTCGGCGCGGAGGGCGTTGGTCTCTGCCGTACCGAGCATATGTTCTTCGCTGAGGACCGCATAGCGGCCATCCGCGAGATGATCGTTTCCAAAACTCCCGAGCAGCGCAAGAAGGCTCTGGCAAAGCTTGAGCCCATGCAGCAGGGTGACTTTGAGGCCATTTACGAGGCCATGGAGGGTCTGCCTGTTACCATTCGTTTCCTCGATCCCCCGCTCCATGAGTTCCTGCCCACCGAGGAAGAGGATATCGAGGCGCTGGCAAAGGAAATGAATATGAGCGTCGTCGACCTTAAGATGGTCATCGACGGTCTCCACGAGTTCAACCCCATGATGGGTCACCGCGGCTGCCGCCTTGCCGTCACCTATCCCGAGATAGCCGAGATGCAGACCGAGGCCGTTATCCGCGCCGCTCTCAACGTGAACACCAGGCATCCCGAGTGGAACATCGTTCCCGAGATCATGATCCCGCTGGTTGGCGAGGTCAAGGAGCTGGCCTACGTCAAGAAGGTGGTCACCGAGACCGCCGATAAGCTCATCGCCGAGGCCGGCAGCGCCATGACCTACAAGGTCGGCACCATGATCGAGATACCCCGCGCGGCTCTTACCGCTGACGATATCGCCAGGGAGGCCGAGTTCTTCTCCTTCGGTACCAATGACCTCACCCAGATGACCTTTGGCTTCTCCCGTGACGACGCCGCAAAGTTCCTGGGCGCGTACTACGATAAGAAGATCTATGAGCAGGATCCCTTCCAGCGCCTTGACCAGAACGGCGTAGGCAAGCTGGTGGAAATGGCAGCCAAGCTGGGCCGCTCCACCCGCCCCGACCTCCATCTGGGCATCTGCGGCGAGCACGGCGGCGACCCCTCCAGCGTGGAGTTCTGCCACAACGTCGGCCTGGACTACGTCTCCTGCAGCCCCTTCCGCGTACCCATCGCCCGTCTCTCCGCCGCTCAGGCAGCAATCAAGAATCCGAGAAAATAAGTCCATACAGGATAATCGACCTCCCTGATTCAATGAATCGGGGAGGTTTTTTATATATAGTTGGTTTACATTGGCGGTGAAATATCCTTCGGATGTGAAATAATTCCCTTCGGTCATTGTGAAATTTTCCGCTTATGCGAAAAGTGAAAGGAAAGAAATCCACCCACACCCGCAGGCATTTCACATGGCGAACGGTGTAACGTTGCTCGCAGCAGAAACGATAATGCGTACAAATGGAAAAAGCAGCACCGTAGGGGCGTGCATTGCACGCCCGCGCGACAGTTGAGATATACACCGCAAAAGCGACAATACGGTCAAATGAAAAAAACTGTCATTCTGAA
Source organism: Clostridiales bacterium (assembly GCA_029008095.1). Lineage (GTDB taxonomy): Bacteria > Bacillota > Clostridia > Oscillospirales > Oscillospiraceae > RGIG6375. Next base: position 218 of record JAQXJB010000035.1, on the reverse strand, counting down.
CGCAGTGAAGAATCTCCGGCGTTGGTTTATATCGGCAATCACATGAGTGCGGAGATTCTTCGCTACCGCCTGTGGCGGGCTCAGAATGACATATTCTTTATATTTTAATCTGTTATCGTTGCATTGTGCATATCGTTATTGCGTACCTGCGGGCGACCTTTTTGTTTTAATGTTTTATCGTTACATGATGCGGAGCGATATTGCACGGCAGGGGCGCG
>JAQXJB010000034.1 GCA_029008095.1 Clostridiales bacterium | reverse complement strand
CGCAATAACGATATGCACAATGCAACGATAACAGATTAAAATATAAAGAATATGTCATTCTGAGCCACGCGAAGCGTGATGCGAAGAATCTCCGCACCAACGTGACTGCCAATGTAAATCCAACTGCGGAGATTCTTCACTGCGTTCAGAATGACAATTTCTTTACATTTTTGATGGGTATGCCCTGTTAAGCAACGCAAAATATATGAAAATTACATATTGACAAAGTAGGCAAATGGTGGTAGTATTCTACCACTTCATTCATAAACAGATACTGAGACAAGTAAGGAGAACATGAACGTGAAAATGTCTGGCTCTTCAAACGTGATGATCGACCTGTGCATGTGTTGTTGCTGCATATGCGCTTCATCCCGTGCGCCTTTTTCCGATATGCTCTCCAATTCAAAGGCAGTATCTTTTGCCGCGTAAGCTTAGTGCGGTATAATATAGCTTCAGACCGGGAGACTTTATCGGAGTCCCCCGGTTTATATTTTTTTCGGCGGCTTTTTTATACATAGCAACAGAGCGTACCCGCCGGAGATATCCCAAATGGTCTTTACAGCATATAATAATCAGAATACAGCGCGGACAGCGGGCTTGTTTTCCGCTGATTCAGGATCGGGAGGCACCGGACAGCATGGGATTAAATATAGATTTTATGATCAAATACTTGCCGTGGTATCTTGACGCGGCGGTACTGACCGTAAAAATAGCATTCTTCGGGATATTGCTTGCACTGCTCGTTGGAGTTATATGCTCCGTGGTGCAGTATTACCGCGTTCCCGTTATAAACAAAATCGTTTCCGTGTATATAGAGATAAGCCGCAACACCCCCCTGCTGGTTCAGCTCTTTTTCCTCTATTTCGGCCTACCCAAGCTGGGTATCATCTGGAGCGCGGAGGTATGCGCCATCGTGGGTCTCGCCTTCCTGGGCGGCAGCTACATGTCCGAATCCATACGGAGCGGCCTTGAATCCGTGGAAAAGCCCCAGATAGAATCCGCCGCCAGCCTCGGCATGAGCAGGGCGCTCACTATGAAGGAGGTCATCCTGCCCCAGGCGCTGACCGTGTCTGTTCCCGGCGTGTGCGCGAACGTGATATTTCTGATAAAGGAGACCTCGGTGGTCAGCGGCATTGCCCTGGCGGATCTGATGTACGTCACCAAGGATCTTATCGGCCTGTACTATGAGACTGACGAGGCGCTGCTTATGCTGGTGATATTCTACCTTATCATACTGCTCCCCATCTCTGTTCTGGCGACCTTCCTGGAAAGGAGGCTGAGATATGCACAGTTCGGGAATTAATGTTCTTTTCCTGGGAAAAAACTTTCTCAGACTGCTGGGCGGTCTTTGGGTGACCCTCCGCATCAGCCTGATAGCGGTGCTGCTGTCCATCCCCCTTGGCATCCTCTTCGGCATGTTCATGACGCTGAAAAATCCGCTGTCAAAGGCCGTGAGCCGGGTATATCTGGAATGTATCCGCATCATGCCCCAGTTGGTCCTCCTGTTTATCGCGTATTTCGGCGTAACGCGAGCCTTCGGCTGGAATCTTTCCGCCGACGCCAGCGCGGTCATCGTTTTTACCTTATGGGGAACCGCCGAAATGGGTGATTTGGTCCGCGGCGCACTTATCAGCATACCCAAACACCAATACGACAGCGCCGCCGCGCTTGGCATGAACAAAATGCAGACCTTTGTATACATTGTCGTTCCCCAGACCATGCGCAGGCTCATCCCCCTGACCATCAATCTGACCACCCGCATGATAAAAACAACGAGCCTTGTCGTGCTGATAGGCATGACCGAGGTGCTGAAGGTTGGAAAGCAGATCATCGACGCCAACCGCTTTGAATATCCCACGGCAGCGCTGTGGGTATACGGAGTCATATTCCTGCTGTATTTCCTTGCCTGCTGGCCCATTTCCATGCTGGCAAAGAAGCTTGAAAAGCGCTGGAGATGAAAAAGCCCATCGTCTCGCCCGTTGGGCAACCGGCGATGATGGCAAAAATCCTCCATGCGGGGGGAGATTTTTAATGACGATTTGTGCGGTATTGCCGCATGGAGGATTACTATGGAAATGGAAAACAATACACAGCTTCAGGTTTCCGGGCTGGTGAAACGCTTCGGCGACGATACCGTCCTTGACGGCATAGACCTCAGTGTTCATAAGGGCGAAGTGGTTGTAGTGCTTGGCCCCTCCGGCTGCGGAAAAAGCACGCTCCTGCGATGTATGAACGGTCTGGAGCCCCTCAGCGAGGGCACCATCCTTCTGGACGGGGAGGAAATAGCCTCCGGCGGCAAGAATATGACCCGCCTTCGCCAGAAGATAGGCATGGTTTTCCAGAGCTATGACCTCTTTCCTCATAAAAACATTATGGACAATATCACCCTCGCGCCGGTAAAGGTGCAGAAGCGTGATAAAAAGGAAGTGGAGCAGGAGGCCGAGAGACTTCTGAAGAGAGTCGGCCTTTGGGAAAAGAGGAAGGCGTTCCCGAGAGAGCTTTCCGGCGGACAGAAGCAGCGCGTGGCCATCGTCCGCGCCCTCTGCATGAACCCCGAGGTGATGCTCTTTGACGAGGTGACCGCCGCCCTTGACCCCGAGATGGTCAGAGAGGTTCTGGACGTTATGCTGGAGCTTGCCGAGCAGGGCATGACTATGGTGATCGTGACCCACGAGATGCAGTTTGCCCGGGCCATCGCGGACCGCGTTATATTTCTGGACGGCGGAAGCATCGTGGAGGAGTCCGAGCCGGAGAAATTTTTCACGGATCCGAAAACCCAGCGTGCAAAGGATTTTCTCAAGACCTTTGCTTACGAGAAACGCAGAAAAACCACGGATTAAGGCGGCGGAAGCCGCTTGATCATAAGGCAACGGGAGTCGAACCCGTACCGCATTCCGGCGGCTCTGTTCGGCGCTTTTTGCCTTGTTGTCCTTGCCTTGCGTCAGCAAGGCGGCGTCCGCCGCGACAAAAATCCCTCGAACATTCCTCGCCGGAATGTGCCCAGCAGTTTTTACGGAGTGGATTTTTGTCCAGGCAAGGAAACGGGCGCAGAGAATACTAACGTATTTTCAAGACCGTTGACGCAGCATGGGCGGAAATCCGTCCGAAAAAACCGGCACGGGTTCGACTCCCGTTGCCTTAGGCAGCACAGTAGAATAAAAGCGCAAAACCATTATTTTTATGCCGCCGGGAGCGGCAGAACGGAGGATTATTATGAAGCGCAAAAATTTCTTTACAAGGCTCATCACTCTGACTATGGCAGTCCTGCTGCTGGTAAGCTGTCTCGCGGGCTGCGGCGGCAAGACGGATAACAAAAAGAACGGCGATACCGCCTCCTCTTTCCGCACGGTGGACGAGATAAAGAGCAGCGGCAAGGTCGTCATCGGCGTATTCAGCGACAAGGCGCCCTTCGGATATGTGGACGAAAACGGCGCGTATCAGGGCTATGACGTATATTTCGCCGAGCGTATCGCCAAGGATCTGGGCGTGACCGTGGAGTATGTTTCCACCGATCCCGCCAGCCGCGTTGAATATGTCGCCACCGGCAAGGTGGATATCATCCTTGCCAACTTCACCGTGACCGAGGAGCGCGCCCAGCAGGTGGACTTCGCGCTTCCTTACATGAAGGTCATGCTCGGCGTTGTGTCTCCTGATAACGCTCTTATCACCGATGTTGAACAGCTTAACGGCAAAAATCTGATAGTCGTTAAGGGAACTACCGCTGAGACCTTCTTCGAGAAGAACTACCCCGAGGTCAAGCTCCAGAAGTACGACGAGTATGCCGACGCCTATAACGCTCTGCTGGACGGACGCGGCGACGCCTTCTCCACCGATAACACCGAGGTGCTCGCGTGGGCGCTTTCCAACCCCGGCTTTACTGTGGGCATTGACGCGCTCGGCAACGCCGATACCATCGCTCCCGCCGTTCAGAAGGGCAACACCACTCTCCTGGATTGGCTCAATAAGGAGATAGAAGCTCTCGGAACCGAGAACTTCTTCCACGCCGACTACGCGGAAACTCTGGCTTCCGTATACGGCGCCGCAGCCGATCCCGACTCCATGGTTGTCGAGGGCGGAAAGATCGATTGATCATATATAAATTTTCAGGGGCGGGATTGATTCCCGCCCCTGTTTTATGTCTGATATGTTTGACCGTTGGCTGAAAAAAATGTACCGTAGGGGCGACCATCGGTCGCCCGCCGCTTTTCAAACGAAATAAATCCCTTTTGGGATTTGTGAAATTTGCTTCGCAAGTGAAAATGTGAAATGCCTGCGGGCGTGGGTGGATTTCTTTCCTTTCACGTTTCGCATAAGCGGAAAATTTCACAAGAATGAGGGTAAAGATAGCCTTGTAGGGCAGGGGCGCGCCCCTGCCGTGCAGTAACGTTCCGCATAATGTAACGATAAAAC
>JAQXJB010000033.1 GCA_029008095.1 Clostridiales bacterium | reverse complement strand
TCTGAACGTAGTGAAGAATCTCCTGCGTTGGTTTTGCATTGGCAGTCACATTGCTGCGGAGATTCTTCGCACACGCTTCGCGTAGCTCAGAATGACAAGTTTTTAGGTTTTGTGGTTTATCGTTACATTATGCGGAACGTTGCACGGCAGGGGCGCACCCCTGCCCTACAATGTGAAATTTTCCGCTTACACGAAACGTGAAAGGAAACAAATCCACCCACGCCCGCAGGCATTTCACATGGCGAAGCCATACTTCACTTGCGAAGCAAATTTCACAAATCCCGAAAGGGATTTATTTCGTTTGAAAAGCGCCCCTGCCCTACGTTTATCAATCGTCATTTTCGGGGACGGCGTCCTCGGCGGCGTCCTCGCGCTCGGTGCGGGCCAGGGAAATGACCTTCGCGCCGTCGGAAACGTTCATCAGGCGCACGCCCTGGGTGGCGCGGCCGTAGGTGTTGATATCGGCTGCGGACATACGGATAACGATACCGTTATCGGCCACCAGCAGGATATCGTCGGCATCGTCCACCACCTTGACGGCGGCGACCTTGCCGGTCTTTTCCGTGACCTGATAGTTCTTCATGCCCCGGCCTCCGCGCTTCTGGGGCTCGTTTCCGTCGCCGCGGATATATTCGGAAAGGGCGGTGCGCTTGCCGTAGCCGTTCTCAGTGACACTCAGCAGGGAGCCTTCCTCACGGGCGCGGGCGGCGCCCACGCAGTAATCGCCCTCCCGGAGGGTTATGCCGCGCACGCCGGCGGCAGTGCGTCCCATAGGACGGACGTCGTTTTCATTGAAGCAGATGGCAAAGCCGTCGTGGGTGGCGATGAGAATATTCTGATTGCCGTCAGTTTCGCGGACGGAGATAAGCTCGTCGCCGTCAACAAGATTCAGCACTCGCAGACCGTTGCGGCGGATATTCTTCAGCTCGCTGGTGCGCAGGCGCTTGACGGTGCCGCCCCTTGTGATAAACATGAGGTATTTATCCTCGGGGAAGCCCCGGCCATGTATCATGGTGTTCACTCTCTCGCCCGGCTCGATGGGCAGGATGTTGACGATATTCGTACCCTTGGCGGCGCTGCCCGCCTCGGGGATCAGATAGCCCTTCTTGCAGTAGACCTTTCCGAAATTGGTAAAGAAGAGGATATTATCGTGGGTGGAGGCGGTGAAAATGGTCTCCACATAGTCCTCCTCACGGGTGGCCATACCGCGCTTGCCCTTGCCGCCCCGGCGCTGAGCCGCGTAGGTATCAAGGCTCATGCGCTTGATGTAGCCGGCGTTGGTGAGGGTATAGATGCAGGTCTCCTCCTCGATGAGATCCTCTATGTCTATCTCGTCCTCCACGTCCTGTATCTCGGTGCGGCGCTTATCGCCGAATTTATCGCGGATGGCGATAAGCTCCTCCTTGAGAACGCCGCGAAGCATCTCATCGGAAGCGAGAAGCTGATTATAATACTCAATGCGGGCCTGCAGCTCCTTGAATTCGTTCTCCAGCTTCTCCCGGTCAAGACCCTGCAAAGCCTTCAGACGCATATCGAGTATGGCCTGCGCCTGCACCTCGTCAAGGCCGAAGCGCTCCATCAGACGCTCCCGGGCATCGTCATAGCTGGTGCGTATGATGTGGATGACCTCGTCGATATTGTCCTGGGCTATGATCAGTCCCTGCAGCAGATGGGCGCGCTCCTGCGCCTTTTTCAGGTCATAGCGGGTGCGGCGGATGATAATCTCCTCCTGGAAGGAGAGGTACTCGTCCAGCACATGGCGCAGGGAGAGTATCTTGGGCTGCTTCTGGTTATCCACAAGAGCCAGCATGATGATGGAAAAGGTGGACTGAAGGGCGGTCTGCATAAAGAGCTTATTGAGCACCACCTGCGGGTTGGCATCGCGCTTGAGCTCTATGACCATGCGCATACCGTTGCGGTCGGTCTCGTCGCGCAGGTCGCTGATGCCATCAAGGCGCTTGTCCTTCACCTGCTCGGCTATGTTCTTTATAAGCTGGCGCTTATTCACCTGATAGGGCAGCTCAGTCACGATGATGCGGGTGCGGTGGTCGCGGCCGTATTCCTCAAATTCGGTGCGGGCGCGGACGATCACCTTGCCGCGTCCGGTGGCATAAGCGGCGCGAATACCGCTGCGGCCCATGATTATGCCCCTGGTGGGGAAATCCGGACCCTGTATATGCTCCATCAGGTCGGCGAGAGTGCAGTCCGGGTTATCCAGCACGCATACGCAGGCGTCGATGACCTCCGCCAGATTGTGGGGCGGGATATTGGTGGCCATACCGACGGCGATACCGCTGGAGCCGTTCACCAGCAGATTGGGAAAGCGGCTGGGCAGGACGCGGGGCTCCTTGCTGGTTTCGTCGAAGTTAGGATCCCAGTCCACAGTCTCCTTGTCGATGTCACGGAGCATTTCGTTGGATATTTTTGAGAGGCGAGCCTCGGTGTAACGGTAAGCGGCCGGGGGGTCGCCGTCCACGGAACCGAAGTTGCCGTGGCCGTCCACGAGCATGTAGCGCATGGAAAAGTCCTGGGCAAGGCGCACCATAGCGTCGTAAACCGAGCTGTCGCCGTGGGGGTGGTACTTACCGAGCACGTCACCGACGCAAGTGGCGGATTTCTTGAAAGGCTTGTCCGAGGTGAGGCCGTTTTCATACATGGAGTAGAGTATGCGGCGGTGGACGGGCTTCAGACCGTCGCGCACGTCCGGCAGGGCACGGCCTACGATGACGCTCATGGCGTATTCGATATAGGATTTCTCCATCTCATCCACCAGCAGCGACTCGGTTATCGCCTGCTGGGGAAAGGCTATATCCTCGGGTTTGTAATCTCTGTTATGTGCCATATGTTTTCTCCTATCAATGCCCCGGGCGGGGCTTAATGAAGCGAGGCTTCCATTCACGGCGGCATCGCTGCCGGTTTATTGGCGGCTGCGTTACTGCGCATAAGGCTTTAAGTTCTGTCATTCTGAACGTAGGGAAGAATCTCCGCAGTCGGTTTACATCGGCAGTTGTTTTACTGCGGAGATTCTTCGCAAGCTCAGAATGACAGGTTTTGCGGTTTTATCGTTACATTGTGTGTGGCGTTGGTACTGCACGGCAGGGGCGCGCCCCTGCCCTACGCTCAACGAATTGGTGCGCTGCGGCGGGCAGCCATCAAATGTCAATATTCACCGCGTACTTGGCGTTTAATTCTATCCATTCCTTGCGCGGCTCCACCTGCTCGCCCATGAGGACGGTGAATATCTCGTCGGCGCGGACGGCGTCGTCCAGAGTGATACGGCGGAGAGTGCGTCTTTCGGGGTCCATAGTGGTTTCCCAAAGCTCATGGGGATCCATCTCGCCAAGACCCTTGAAGCGGCTGATATCCACCTTGGCGTTGGGGTTATCGGCGCGCATCTCGGCGGATACGGCGTCGCGCTCCTCGTCCGAATAGGCTACGCGGACGGTCTTGCCGCGGGTGAGCTTATAGAGGGGCGGAACGGCGGAATAGACGTAGCCGTTTTCTATGAGGGGGCGCATATAGCGGAAGAAGAAGGTAAGCAGCAGGGTGCGGATATGGGCGCCGTCCACATCAGCATCGGCCATGATGATGATCTTGTGGTAGCGCAGCTTTTCAATATTGAACTCGTCTCCGATGCCCGCGCCCAGCGCGACGATGAGAGGATAAAGCTTATCGTTGCCGTATATCTTGTCCGCCCGAGCCTTCTCCACGTTGAGCATCTTGCCCCACATGGCGAGGATGGCCTGGAAGCGGGAGTCACGGCCCTGGATGGCCGAGCCCGCGGCGGAATCGCCCTCGACGATGTATATTTCGGTGAGAGCCGGGTCGCGCTCGTTGCAGTCCTGAAGCTTATCGGGCATCTGGCCGGATTCCAGACCCGTCTTGCGGCGGACGGATTCACGGGCCTTGCGCGCCGCCTCACGGGCGCGGGCGGCAGTCATAGCCTTTTCGATGATGGCCTTGCCCACGGTGGGATTTTCCTCAAGGAACTGCTCCAAGCGCTCGGAAACGATGGCGTTCACCAAGGTGCGCATCTCGCTGTTGCCCAGCTTGGCCTTGGTCTGACCCTCGAACTGAGCTTCGGTGAGCTTGACGGATATCACGCAGGTAAGACCCTCGCGGCAGTCCTCGCCGGAAACCTTGTCATCGTCCTTCAGGTATTTCATCTTCTTGCCGTAGGCGTTTATCACGTTGGTAAGCGCTCTTCTGAAGCCCTCCTCGTGCATGCCGCCCTCGGGGGTGTGAACGTTATTGGCAAAGGAGACGATTATCTCGTTATAGCCGTCATGGTACTGCAAAGCCACCTCGGCCATAGCGTCATCCTTCTCGCCGGACATGTAAATCACGTCCTCGTGAAGCTCCGTCTTGTTTTTGTTGATGAAGCGAACAAACTCGCGGATGCCGCCCTCGTAGCACATGGCGTCATAGCGCTCACTCTTGTCCTTATCGGCGGACTCGGGGCGCTGGTCATCAATGGTTATGTGAACGCCGGCGTTTAGGAAGGCTTCCTCGCGCAGGCGGGTATGGAGGATGTCATAATCATAGACCGTGGTCTCGGTGAACATCTCCGGGTCGGGCTTGAAGCGGACAGTGGTGCCTGTGCGGTCGGTATCGCCGATTATGGTCATTTCCTGGGTAATGTTGCCCCGGGAGAACTTCATCTGGTATATCTTGCCGTTCTTGTGTACCTCGACCTCAAGCCACTCGGAAAGGGCGTTTACAACGGAGGCGCCCACGCCGTGGAGACCGCCGGAGACCTTGTAGCCCCCGCCGCCGAACTTGCCGCCGGCGTGGAGCACGGTATATACCACCTCCAGGGCGGGCTTTCCGGTCTGCTCCTGTATGTCCACGGGAATGCCGCGTCCGTCGTCGGTCACGGTTATCACGTTGCCCTCGCCTATGGTCACCACGATGTTCTTGCAGTAGCCCGCAAGAGCCTCGTCTATGGAGTTATCCACAATTTCATATACAAGGTGGTGCAAGCCGGCTGAGCTGGTGGTACCGATATACATACCCGGGCGCTTGCGAACGGCCTCAAGACCCTCAAGCACCTGGATTTGGGAAGCGTCATACTGTGTTTCATTCATTTTTACGTCCATAAAAATCCTCCATGCGGTATTACCGCACAAATAGTCATTAAAAAATCCCCTCGCATGGAGGATTTTTTTGCCATCATCGCCGGTTGCCCGAAGGGCGAGGCGATGGGCTTTTCAATCATATCGCGTGATTTATCACACTATCCTCCAAAACGTCGGATCATCCAACGGTTTATTCTGAAGCTGAAATTCATTTTTCCACAATTACCATAGGTTTTTTCGGTTTTGCGTTTTATTCGTTACCTTACACAAGACTTTAAGTCTTGTCATTCTGAACGCAGTGAAGAATCTCCCATCTTGGTTTACATTGGCAGTTCCATCAGTGCGGAAATTTTTCGCGCACGCTTTGCGTGGCTCAGAATGACAAATTCTTTCGGTAAAGCGGCAATTACAATATTTCATTGCGCTCCCAGCGCTTTTGCAGCGTCTGAGAGGAGAGCTGGGAAAGATACACCGTCTCGGCGCCGTCCGGGGAAGCGCAAAGGGCGAACACACGGGGCAGGTCAGTGCTCAGGTCGATGACCTCTCCCGCGTCCTCGCAGAGCTTTAAAAAGCTTCGCGTATGCCGCGAGCTCGTGCAGTTTTCCATGTCAAATATGCCGATAATGTCCGCTTTCGGCACGACCATGCCTTGTCCAAGGTGAAGATACATACTTTGCTCCTTAAGGCAACGGGAATCGAACCCGTGCCGGTTTTTGCGGGCGGCTTTCCGCCCATGCTGCGTCAACGGTCTTGAAAATTGACGCAAGGCAAGGACAACAAGGCAAAAAGCGCCGAACAGGGACGCCGGAATGCGGTACGGGTTCGACTCCCGTTGCCTTATGCTCATTCTTCCGTTATCCTGCCGCCCTCGACAAATATCAGCCTGCCGCCGGTGCGGGCGCTGACCTGCCGGCCGTCGCAGCAGGTGATGAACACCTGTCCGCCGGCGATGCGGTTGAGAACGAAATCCTGGCGAACCTCGTCCAGCTCGCTGAGAACATCGTCCAGAAGCAGCAGGGGATACTCCCCGGTGTCGGAGCGGATTATCTCGCGCTCGGCAAGCTTTATGGACAGGGCGGCGGTGCGCGCCTGTCCCTGCGAGGCGAAGTTCTTTGCCTCCACTCCGCCGATTTTGGCGATGAGGTCGTCCTTCATAGCCCCGGAAAGCACCGTGCCGGAATCCAGCTCGGCCTGGCGGTGGCTCTGCTGGTGCTCAAGAAGGCACTCCAATATTTCCTGCGGCTTCATGCCCTCCGGGTCGGGCAGAGTCTTTACTGTCTTGTAGGACAGCTCAAGCACTTCGCCCCTGCCGGAGACCTCGGCGTGAACCGCGCCCGCCGCTTCCCTGAGGCGGCGGCACCATGCCGCCCGGTAGTATATGAGCTGTGCCCCAAGATGAGCCAGATTATAGTTAAAGTCGTCCAGCACCTCCAACAGGGCGGGCTTTTCCCGCCAGTCCCGGAGTATGCGGACCTTGTGCTCGTAATATTTATTGAAGCGCGCCAGACAGGCGGCGTAATTCGGCCGCAGCTGGCTTATGGCGTGATCCATCAGGCGGCGGCGGGTGACCGCTCCGCCCCGTATCAGCTCCATATCGTCAGGGCTGAACAGCACACAGCACAGCTTGCCGGAAAGCTCGGCGGCGGAGCGCTTTTTCACTCCGTTCAGCAGAATTTTTTTCCGTCCCGCCGCGCTCAGGCTTATGTCTATGGTCTGCTCCCGCCCCTCGGACTCTATTTCCGCGAAAAGGCGGAATTCGCTTTGCCCGAAGCGTATCAGCTCCTTGCTGCTCCGCGCCCGGAAGGAGCTTGCGCCGGAAAGGTAGTAGGCCGCCTCGATAAGATTCGTCTTGCCTTGGGCATTTGCCCCGGTGATGACGTTCACATCCGGCGAGAAGGCGCAGTCCGCCCTATCGTAGTTTCGGAAATTTTCAATTTTTATCGAGTTCAGTATCATAGGCGATATTACATCGGCAGTTCCGTCAGTGCTTACAAAACTTTAGGTTTTGTCATTCTGACCGTAGGGAAGAATCTCCTGTATTGGTTTAGATTGGCAGTCCCGTAGCTGCGGAGATTCTTCGCACACGCTTTGCGTGGCTCAGAATGACAGGTTTTTGGGTTTTGCGGTTGGTCGTTACGTTGTTGGTATCGTTACTTTACGGCAGGGGCGCGCCCCTGCCCTACATGATTACCATTACTCTCATTGATAGAACGCAGGGCGGAGGCACGCCTCCGCCGGGGAATGCTTAAAGTTTTGCGGTGTTATGGTTACATGGTGGGGATCGTTAGTTATTGCATACCGGCGGGCGACCAATGGTCGCCCCTACGATGTGGAAGCGCTCACAGTAGGGGCGTACATTGCACGCCGGTGAAGCTTTCGATTATTTGCGCTTCAGTTTTACCTTGAAGCTCTCGCCGGCGGCGGAGCCTTCCTTGATAACAAGCAGCTTAACGCCGTCCAGCTCCACGGTATCGCCGGGATATATCTTCTTGCCGCGCATGGTGCATACCTCGCCGTTTACCTTAACGTCGCCGTCCTGTACGGCAAGCTTCGCGTCGCCCCCGGTTTCCACCACCGCGGCGAACTTCAAAAGGGCGTCGAGCTTTATAAATTCGGTGTGTATTTCAACCTTCTGTTTCATACTTTCTCCTTATAAATCATTCTTCTTCCGCTCTGATACGTACAGGCAGAATAAGATAGACAAAGCTCTTGTCCTCCTCGTCGGCGGGAAGGATCACGCAGGGGGCAATGGGGGAGCTGAGCTGGAGGCGGAGGTCGTCTGCGGGGGCGGCCTTGAGAGCGTCCAGCAGATAACGGTTATTGAAGCCCATTTCCAGACCCTCGCCGTCGCCCACTATATCGCATTCGTCAACGGCCTTACCGAGGGCGGTGGCGGTGCTGACCCTAAGGCTGCCGTTAGAGAACTTCATGCGAACCGGGCTTTTGTATTTCTCGCTGATGAGCAGGGATATGCGCTCGATAATTCCGCTCAGCTCGCGTCTGTTTACGGTAAGGTTCATTTTACCTGAGGCTGGAATAGACTTATTGTAATCGAGAAATTCGCCCTCCAGACGGCGTGAAACCAGTTCTGTGGAGCCGATGATAAACATGATGTGCTTCTCGCCCAGGCAAACGGTAGCCATATCCTCGCTGTCGGAGGCTATCTTCTCCACCTCGGAGAGAGCCGTTCCGGGAACAACAAAGCTTATCTTCTCGCTGCTTTCGTATGCGATCTTTTCCCGGCGTAGGGCAAGACGGAAGCCGTCCACGCTGACCACGGTGAGCTCGCCGTTCTCGATCTCGAAAAGAGAACCGGTGTGGATGGGGCGCGCCTCGTTGGTGCTGACGGCGAAAAGGGTCTCGCCTATGATCTCCTTCAGCACGCCTTCTTCTATCTGCACCTTGTCAAGAGCGTCCACGGAGGGGAGCTCGGGGTAATCCTCGGCAGAGGTGCCCATGATGTCGAAGCTGCTCATGCCGCAGGTCAGCTTGACCATATAGCCTTCGCCGCTGTCAAAGCTGACGGTATCGTCGGGCATTTTGCGGACGATATCTCCAAAGAGCTTGGCGTTCAGAACGATGCTTCCCGGCTCCGTTACCACAGCGTCAAGAGCCGTGCGGATGCCGGTCTTGAGATTATAGCCGGAAATGACCGTTTCCATGCCTCTGGCCTCGATAAGAAGTCCCTCAAGGGCGGGTATGGTGCTCTTAATGGCTACGGTGCGGGAGGCGATGCCTATGGCGTTTGCCAGCGCCGACTTTTCGCAGGTAAATTTCATGTGATCTCGGTCCTTTCTGCCGGCGTTTTTTGAAAGGCCGGACGCATATTCCGGCAGGAGTTTTCAACATTCGACGGCGTTAAAAAGAGAATGAAAGCGAATTTTTTCGCTTAGAAAAGAATAGAATAGATATTTTTTTAGTTTTAGTGTCCGTAGAGGGAAAAAAGGGTGGAAAAGTGGAAAAACCTAAGAGACGGCGCGGGTTTTGACGGTGGGAAAGATTGTTGATAATTTTCAAGGTTATCAACAGGGATTTTGACGAATTTGTTTTGCACAGGTTTGATTTCCACTTGTGGAAAAGTCTGTGGAAAATGTGAAAAAGTATACTATTCGTGTATATTATAGTGAATTTTTAATTTTCTTGTCGGATATAGCCGCAGTTATTTGACCGGGAATGTAATAGCCGGGAAATTCTCCGTCTCACTTATTCGTGATATTAGCCGTGATATCCCTGATTACATCCGCGAACTCGGGAGTGGACATGGAGCTCTCGATCTTCTTTATGGAATGCATAACGGTGGAGTGATCCTTGCCGCCTATGACCTCGCCGATGTCGGCAAGGGGCATGTTTATGAGCTTGCGGATAAGGTACATGGATATCTGCCGGGCAAGAGCTGTGTTTTTCTGGCGGCTGCTGCCCTTAATATCGTCGGCGGTGATGCTGTAATAGGCCGCGACCTTCTCGATTATCATGTCCGGGGTGTACTCCCGGTCGCCGCGGATGATCTCCTTGGTGATGCGCTCAACAAGGTCGATGTTTATGTCCGCGTCGACGATCAGCTCCCGGTAGGCCAGTATCTTCTTTACCGTGCCCTCAAGCTGACGGATATTTTCGGTCACATTCTCGGCTATGTAGGCGGCGATATTGTCCTCCAAAGGAACGCCCATGCTCTGAGCCTTGTTTTTCACGATGGCGAGACGGGTCTCGTAGTCCGGGGGCTGAATGTCTACCAAAACGCCCCATTCAAAGCGGGAGCGCAGTCTTTCCTCAAGGCGAAGCATTTCCTTCGGGGGGCGGTCGGAGGTCAGCACGATCTGTTTTCCGGCCTCGTAGAGGGTGTTGAAGGTGTGGAAGAATTCCTCCTGAGTCTGTATCTTGCCCGCGATGAACTGGATATCGTCCACCATCAGCAGGTCGGCGTAGCGGTATTTATTGCGGAACTCGGTGTTTTTGCCGCTCTGGATGGCGTTTACCAGCTCGTTGGTGAATTCGTCGCCCTTGATGTAGACGATGCGGTAGTCCTGGCGGGAGCGCTTCAGCTCGTGGCCGATGGCGTAAAGCAGGTGGGTCTTGCCGAGGCCGGGGCCGCCGTATATGAAAAGAGGGTTATAGGTGGAAGAGGGTCTGCCGGAAACGGCCTTGGCCGCAGCGTGGGCAAGCTGGTTTGAGGGGCCGACAACAAAGCGGTCAAAGGTGAAGCGAGAATCGTCAAAGGGGTCGACGCTGGTCTTGACCTCGCCGGCGTAATCGGCGTATTCATCGTCGGTGAGAACCATTATCTCAAAGTCGCCGCTGCCGAATATCTCCTTCAGCGCCTCTTTTATGCGCTCGGAGTAGACATTGAGGATAACGTTGCGGCGGAATTCCGAGGGACAGTGGAGAACGAGCATGTTTTCCTTCAGCTCAACGAACTCGCAGTCGTTGAACCAGGTCTTTACGGCTGTGACCGTCAGGTCTTTTTCGAGAAGCGCCAGCACCGCGCTCCATACTTCAGAGGATGAGTTCATATTTATTCTCCCAAACGCCTTTTTTCAGCATGTTCTATATGTTAGGATATCTGTTATTATAGTTATACATATTATAATAAATATACCATAAATGACGCTGCATTACAAGGAAAATTTGCGGCGGAAAAGAGAAAATGAACATGAGAAATCATGGGGTATTTGGTGTAGGGCAAAGAGCGAAAACCATCGTCATTCTGAGCCACGGGTCGCGTGTGCGAAGAATCTCCGCACCTATTTGACTGCCAATGCAAAACCAACGTGGGAGATTCTTCACTTCGTTCAGAATGACATGGCTTTTAGTTTATTTGTGTTATCGTTTCTGCGGTGTGTATCGCATTTGCCCCACTGGCGTGCAATGCACGCCCCTACGGTGCTGTTTTTTACATTTGCCCGTATTATCGTTCATTCGGTCAAATTAGTTATTGCCTTACGTTCTCCCATGCGGCACCTTAGATTTACAATAATTTCTTGCAGAGCAGGGGGAAACATGTTACACTGAGATTATAATAAATTGCGAAAGGATGATACACTATGGCATGGTTTCAGGTAAACTTCTTTTCCGTAAGCCTTGGCCGCCAGGTGGGCATACATGTGCTCCTGCCGGCGGAGATGCCCGGCCCTATCCCGGCCACGGGGAGCGAGGCTGCCTCTAAGAAAAAATTCAAGACCCTGTATCTGCTCCATGGGTATATGGGCAACTGCAACGACTGGCTGCTGAACACGAATATAAACGAGCTTTCCCAGCAGTACGGCCTTGCGGTGGTCATGCCCTCCGGTGACAACGGCTTTTATGTTGACCAGCCCACCAGCGGCGTCAAGGGCGCGAGCTATATCGGGCAGGAGCTGGTGGAGTATACCCGCAAGATATTCCCCCTCTCTGATAAGCGGGAAGATACCTTCATTGCCGGCCTTTCCATGGGCGGCTACGGAGCCATAAGAAACGGCCTTGCCTTCAGCGAGACCTTCGGCCATATTATCGGCCTTTCCTCCGCCATAGTTATCAATACCATAAAGTACAGCACGGAAGAGGTCAACATGCTGGGCGTGAATAAACATTACTACGAGCGCCTTTTCGGTGATATCAACAAGGTGGAGGGCGGCAGAGACGATCCCCGCACTATCGCCAGGGAGCTGATGGAGAGCGGAAAGCCCCTGCCTGACCTCTATTTCGCCTGCGGCTATAATGACGAGCTTTCCAACGTGAACCGCGACCTGCACCGCTATCTGGATTCCATAGGCTTTGCCCATACCTATGAGGAAGGCCCCGGCACGCATGAGTGGCCGTTCTGGAGAAAGTTCCTGGCGCGCGGCCTTGCCCACTCGCTGGGCGAGCCGGGCGGCGAGTTTATGAATCCGTTTTTTGTGGAAAATTACGACCCGGAATTTGACGTTATCGGTAAGGAGGGAAATTGATATGGCTATTATACAGTGCACCTTCAGTTCCATGAGCCTGCACCGCCCTGTGAATTTCACGGCAGTGCTCCCCGGCGATTCCATGTTTCCCATGCCCGGCCCGATGAAGCCTCTCAAGACCCTGTATCTGCTCCACGGCTACGGCGGCGGCTCCATGGAGTGGTTCAAAAGCTCCGATATCGGCGACCTCTCCATGATGAATAATCTTGCAATCATTATGCCCGAAGGCGAGAACCATTTCTACGTCAACGACATGGGCCGGCTGGACATGTATTCCGAGCTAATAGGCCGGGAGCTGGTGGAGTTCACCCGCAAGGTGTTCCCCCTCTCCGACAAACGGGAGGACACCATCATCGGCGGCATCTCTATGGGCGGCTTCGGCGCGCTCATCAACGGTCTGCGCTTTCATGATACCTTCGGCCACATCGTCGCCATCAGCCCCGCCCTGGTGAAATATGACATTGCCAATTCCACCGACGAACCCAACCTCGTGGGCGCGACCCGTGGCTTCTTCGCCTCCGTTTTCGGCGATCTGGATAAGTACCCCGAGAGCGAGAGCAATCCCGCCGTGCTGGCCGCTCATATGAAGGCCGAGGGCGTTGACCTGCCCTCCATTTACATGGCCTGCGGCAAAAACGATATGCTGGTGATGCCCGCCCGTGAGCTTCATGCCGACCTTGAAAAGCTGGGCATCGAGCACCGCTATGTGGAAGGCCCCGGCAGCCACGAGCCGATATTCTTCTATCCCCATCTGCGCCACGGCCTTTCGTTCATAGACCTTGACCGTATGCCGCCCCTCCCCAATCCCTTCTGGATTGATGGTTGATAATACATTGATGTATAAAATTATGTCATCCTGAGCAGAACGCTCAGGATGACATTGTTTATGTTTTCGTTACTGCCGCAGACGTCGTTCCATAGCGGGCGTGCAATGCACGCCCCTACGAAAAAATCGACTGCGAAGAGTCTTCCCGACCGTCAGAATGACATGGATTTTACAATTCATCGTATGATCATTTCTGCGGTAAAAATCGTTACTGTCCCGGCTGAGGCGCGCCTCAGCCCTACGTTCATCTTCCAAGCTATATAGAAAAGAAATCCACCGGTGCGCATGCGTACCGGTGGATTATTATACGAAGTATTATGAATAAATATCAAAGACCTCTGGATTTATTCAGGCGCTCAACGAGGGCGGGGAGCTTGGCCTTGGCGAACACCTCGGGGTCTATCATGCCGATGGAGCGCAGGGGCATCTCCATGAAGGATTTTTCAAACATATGGGTGAAATCCTCGTCCGGGCCGCTCAGCTTGCCGTCCTTCATATATTTGCTCATGAGCTTGCGGCCTTCCTCGCAGGTGAGCAGCTCGCCGACGCAGGAATTGATGGTGAAGGGGCCGTCGCTGACGCTGTCAGTGGGGATGGGATGACCCAAAACCGCCTCAAACTCGGCGTCGGAAACGGGAACGCCCGGCTTCACGTCGTAGTAGCAGCCCAGCTTATTTCTCTTGTCCTGAGCTTTTATACCGTCCGTATTGAGCACGTAAACGGCGCTCTGAAGGCGGATATCACGGCTGGAGTTACCGATACCGATGATGTAGTTTCCGCTGTCCACAGTCCATTTTTTGGCGTCTGTGTTGTAATAGGCAAAGTCGCGGCCGCCCAGCTTGAACCATACGCGCTTGCTCTCGCCGGGATTCAGGCGCACCTTCTCAAAGCCCTTCAGCTCCTTGGCGGGGCGGTATACCTTATCACTGGCGGCGGGGGAAACGTAAAGCTGTACGATCTCCGCGCCGGCAATATTGCCCATGTTTGTGACCATGCAGGAAACGGTTATCTCCCCGTCGTCAGCGGCGCGGCGGGCGCTCAGCAGCAGGTCGGTTATCTCAAATTTGGTGTAGCTCAGGCCGTAGCCGAAGGGGTAGCGGGGCTCCACGCCGGCGGTGTCGAAATAGCGGTATCCCACGTTCAGACCCTCGCGGTACTCAACGTTATTGCCCGTGCCGGGGAAGTTGGCCATGCTGGGTACGTCCTCCAGCTTATACGGCCAGGTCTCGGCCAGCTTGCCGCAGGGATTTACGCGGCCCAGAAGGATATCCACGGCAGCGCCCGCGCCTGCCTGACCGCCCAGATAGGAGATAAGAATGGCCTTGGCATAGCCCTCCCAGGACATGTCAACCACGGAGCCGCAGGAGAGGATGACCGCCACATTGGGGTTGACCTCGGAGACGCGGCGGATAAGCTCGGTGTGAGCGCGGGGCATCATGATGTCCTCGCGGTCAAAGCCCTCGGACTCAAATTTATCCGGCAGACCGGCGAAGATGTAAACGATGTCCTTGCCCTTTGCCGCCTCGCAGGCCTCGGCGATGAGGGGTTCGTTGGGCTCGGCGTCGTCCAGCCCGTAGCCGGGGGCGTAGACGAATTTTACGCCGGCCTTGGTGAACTCGCGCTTGGCGGTGTCCAGCATGGTGGGGGAGATGCGGGATGAGCCGGAACCTTGGTAGCGGGGAGTCTCGGCAAAGGCGCCGATAACGGCGGCGGTCTTGAAGATGGAGGAGGGGAGCAGACCCTCGTTTTTCACCAAAACGGAGGAGGCGATGGCCACGCGGCGGGCCAGAGCATGGTGGACCTCGGCGTCGTAGTCCTCCTTTACCCGGTCAAGGGTGCGGAGGATAAGCTCAACGATACGCTCGGCGCAGAGGTTGACGTATTTTTCGTCAAGGCGGCCCTCGTTCACCGCAAGAATGATCTGCTCGTCATTCCATGTGTCGCCGCCGGGCATTTCAAGGTCGAGACCGGCCTCCACGCCCTTTACGCGGTCTACTACCGCGCCCCAGTCGGACATGACTATGCCGTCAAAGTCCCATTCGTCCCGGAGAATGTCCGTGAGCAGATACTTGTTCTCGGAGCAGAATTCGCCGTTGAGCTGGTTATAGGCGCACATCAGCGTCCAGGGCTTCGCCTGCTTTACAACGCGCTCAAAGGCGGCAAGGTAGATCTCGCGCAGGGTGCGTTCGTCGATAACGGAGTTGACGGTAAGGCGGCGGGTCTCCTGATTATTGGCGGCGAAATGCTTCACGGAAACGCCCACGCCCCGGCTCTGCACGCCCTTTACGAAGGCGGCGCCCATTTCGCCGGCAAGCATGGGATCCTCGCTGAAATATTCAAAATTGCGGCCGCAGAGGGGATTGCGCTTGATGTTCACGCCCGGGCCGAGCAGAACGGCCACGTCCTCCTGGCGGCACTCGTCCGCGATGGCGGCGCCCATTTCAAAGAGGAGACCCCGGTCAAAGGAACAGGCGGTGGCGCAGGCCGTGGGGAAGCAGGTGGCGGGTACGGAATCGCTCAGGCTCATGCCCTTCTGCTTGCGCAGGCCGTGAGGGCCGTCGGTGACAAATATTTCAGGCAGTCCAAGCCGCTCGATGCCCTTCAGCGTCCAGGCGCTTCCGCCGGAGCAGAGGGATGCTTTTTCCTCAAGGGTCATCTGGGCAACAAGATCCTTGGCTCTGATCTTCGTGTTCATAGTTACGCTCCTTTCGTTGGATAAGGGGAGTTTCCCCCCTGTGGTATGGTTATTTTTATATTTTATTGTTTGGATTGAAAGTAGGGGCGTGGCTCAGAATGACAGGTTTTTGGGGATTTTGCGTTTGGTCGTTATATGGTGCGGGTCGTTATTGCACGGCAGGGGCGCGCCCCTGCCCTACGAAGTTACCTTCACTCTTATGGATAGAACGTAGGGCGGAGGTGTGCCTCCGCCGAGGAATGCTGGGGGTTGCTGTGTTGTTGTTACGTTGCATAAGACCTCAAGTTATGTCATTCTGACCGAAGGGAAGAATCTCCGGCGTTGGGTTTAGATAGGCAGTTCCGTTAGTGCGGTGATTCTTCGGTTTTGCGTATTATCGTTACTCGCAAAAATTATATCACAGATTCGCTTATACCGCCAATGAATTTTTTAAAAACTTTATGCAAAATATTATATTTTCCGGGAAATTTGAGATTTCAAAAAAATTACCCTTGACATTGCGGAGAATTTCTGCTATAAATGACTACAATAATTCAGCACGTTAAAACGCTGCGACGGAGAATAAGGCGTGGGAAGCGCTTCCACAGAGACCTGCCGGATGGTGCGAGGCAGGGTGGCGTCCATGACCGATACTCGCTCCCGAGCGGCCGCCCCAAAGGCTTTTTGCCCGGTAGGCGCGGACGGGGTACGTCCCCCCGTTAAGAAAAGACCCGGCGTGAATGCGCCGCAGAGTGGGCTATGAGCCAATAAGAGTGGTACCGCGGATTTATTTCGTCTCTTGCAGCAGGGCTGCGAGGGGCGTTTTTTTTGCCCGCAGATACCCGTACACCGTAAGTTACACACATTCACCGCTTTTGAGCGCGATCACCAACAGGAGGAATACAAATGAAACTTGCATTTTCAACTCTCGGATGTCCCGATTTCGACTGGAGCGACATCTATTCCATGGCCAAGGACTTCGGCTTCGCCGGCATCGAGATGCGCGGCCTTGGCGACGAGATCTTCTCCGTGAAGGCCAAGCCCTTCCGCCCCGAGAACATCAATGCCACCGTGGAGCATCTGCATAAGCGCAATCTGGAGATATGCTGCCTTTCTTCCGGCTGCAGCCTGAAATACGCTGACAAGAGCGAGGCCAACATCGCCGAGCTGAAGGAATATATCGAGCTGGCCCGCAAGCTCAAGACCCCCTATATCCGCGTTCTGGGCGACGAGAAGGCTGCCGTGGACGGCGAGGTGGACGACGCCGCCGTGCTCGCCCAGCTCAAGGCTCTGGCTCCCATTGCCGAGGAAGCGGGCGTTTACCTCCTGGTTGAGACCAACGGCGTTTACGCCGATACCGCCCGCCTGAAGAACCTGCTGGAGGACGTGGGCAGCGACTACGTTGCCGCCCTCTGGGATATCCATCATCCCTACCGCTTCATGAACGAGACCCCCGGCAAGACCGTGGAAAATCTGGGTGCGTACATTAAATATACCCACATCAAAGACAGCGTCATGGTGAACGGCGAGGTGCAGTACCGCATGATGGGCGAGGGCGACCTGCCCTTTGAGGATATCTTCCGCGCCCTGCGCTCCATCAACTATGAGGGCTACGTCACCCTTGAGTGGCTGAAGAAATACGCACCCGACCTGGCATCCGCCGGTATCGTATTCCCCCATTACGCCAACTTCATGAGCGATTTCCTTGGCGAGCAGTTGGTCACCGACCGCCTGCAGGACAATAACCGCAAGACCGGTAAATACGTCTGGCCCAAGGAGCACCTCATCGACCTGACCTTCCCCCAGGTTCTGGACAAGATGTGCGAGCTGTTCCCCGACCAGTGGGCTTTCCGCTATACGGAGTGCGATTACAGCCGCACCTATCCCCAGTTCCGGGACGATGTTGACGCCTTCGCCAAGTCCCTCATAGCGATGGGCGTGAAGGCCGGCGACCACGTCGCCATCTGGGCCACCAATGTGCCCGCCTGGTATATAACCTTCTGGGCAACGGTGAAGATAGGCGCCGTCCTCGTCACGGTGAACACCGCGTATAAAATACACGAGGCCGAGTACCTCCTGCGCCAGAGCGATACTCATACTCTGGTCATGGTGGACGGCTACAAGGAGAGCGACTACGTGGCCATTATGAAGGAGCTTTGCCCCGAGCTGGCCACCGCTGAAAAGGGCAAGCCCCTGCACATGAAGAAGCTGCCCTTCCTGCGCAATATCGTCACCGTGGAGAGCAGCCAGCCCGGCTGCCTCACCTGGGACGAGGCTCTTGAAATGGGCAAGGATGTGCCCATTGAGGAGGTCTACCGCCGCGCCGCTGCCATCAGCAAGCACGACGTATGCAACATGCAGTACACCTCCGGCACCACCGGCTTCCCCAAGGGCGTCATGCTCACCCATTACAATATCGTCAACGACGGCAAGACCATCGGCGACGGCCTTGACCTCTCCACCGCCGACCGCATGATGATACAGGTGCCCATGTTCCACTGCTTCGGCATGGTTCTCGCCATGACCGCCTGCATGACCCACGGCACCACCATGAGCCCCATCCCGGCCTTCTCTCCCTCCAAGGGTCTCAAGTGCATCACCAAGGAGAAGATCACCTGCTTCCATGGCGTACCCACCATGTTCATCGCCATGCTGGAGCATCCCGACTTTGAAAAGACCGATTTCAGCCACATGCGCACCGGTATCATGGCCGGTTCTCCCTGCCCCATCAAGGTCATGGAGGACGTTGTAAACAAGATGAACATGCCCGAGATATGCATCGTTTACGGCCAGACCGAGGCTTCCCCCGGCTGCACCATGTCCAAGACCACCGACTCTCTGGAGGTTCGCGTAAACACCGTCGGCAGCCCCTTCTTCGGCGTTGAGTGCAAGATAATCGACCCCGAGACCGGCGAGGAGGTTCCCGACAACGTGGACGGCGAGTTCGTTGCCCGCGGCTACAACATCATGAAGGGTTATTACAAGATGCCCGAGGCCACCGCCGCCGCCATCGACAAGGACGGCTGGCTCCATTCCGGCGACCTGCTCCGCCGCCTGCCCGACGGCAATTTCAAGGTCACAGGACGAATCAAGGATATGATCATCCGCGGCGGCGAGAATATCTATCCCAAGGAGATCGAGGACTTTATCTATACCCATCCCGAGGTCTCCGACGTTCAGGTCATCGGCGTGCCCGATAAGGACTACGGCGAGGAGATCATGGCCTGCGTTATCCGCAAGGGGGGCGCTGCCGTGGACGAGGACGGCATCAAGGAATTCGTCCGCACCCATATGGCGAAGCATAAGACTCCCCGCTATGTCCGCTTCGTGGACGCCTTCCCCATGAACGCCGCCGGAAAGATACTCAAGTACAAGATGCGCGAGGAAGCGGTGGAATACCTGAAGCTCCAGGAGGCCGCCAGCATAGAAACCGCGTAAGGAATCGTTATCCCGCACCGGAAAACCGGTGCGGGATTTTTGTTGGCAGGGGCGTGCAATGCACGCCAGTGGGGGCAGTTATCGTTACATTGTATATATCGTTATTGCGTACTGGCGGGCGACCGATGGTCGCCCCTACGGCTGACAAAAAGTACCGCGTCCCGATGAGACGCGGTACTTTCATTATTCGCTTATATGGCTTGTCCGCCAGGGCGGCTCAAGGCGCAGTTCATCGTTTTCGATGACTATGTAGCGCCGGCACCAGAAGAAGGCGAAAACGCAGAAGGCCAGCGCGAGAGCAACAGCCGCCGAGGTCACACGTAGGGCTGTCACAAGGGGTCTGCGGTCCCGGTACACCCGGAGCTTTTTCATTTGCTGTACTTTTCTTCGATGGCGGAGATGATATCCACGCGGCGCTCATGGCGGCCGCCCTCAAACTCGGTGTCGAGGAAGGTCTCCACGATCTTCAGCGCCAGTCCGCCGCCCAGCACGCGGGCGCCGAGAGCGAGAATGTTGGCGTTATTGTGGCGGCGGGCCATCTCGGCCATGAAGCAATCGGTGCAAAGAGCGGCACGAACGCCGGGAACCTTGTTGGCGGCGATGGAGATGCCGATGCCGGTGCCGCAGATGATGATGCCGCGGTCGCAATCACCGGAAGCGACTGCCTTACCCACAGCCTCGCCGTATATCGGGTAATCCACGCTGGCTTCGGTGTTGGTACCGAAATCCTTGTACTCAAGGCCGCGCTGATCCAGCAGCTTCTTTATCTCTTCCTTGAGTGCGATGCCGGCGTGGTCATTTGCAAGAGCTATCATATTCTTTATCCCCCTGTATTTTAAAGGTTTATAAATTCCGCTTTTCTCTTATTATACACGCAATAGCGGCTAAAGCCAAGCCCTATAAGAAGATTTTTTCCCTGGGAAAGACCTTTTCCCACGTCGGAGACGCGGTGGGCGTCCGAGCCGAGGGTCACGATCTCGCCGCCCATGTCCCGGTAAAGGGCGAGGATGCCCGCGCTGGGCATGGTTTCCCCAAGGCTCTGGCGCAGGCCGGAGCAGTTGAGCTCTATGCCCTTGCCCATACGGGCGAGAGCGCGGAAAAGCTCCGCCAGCCGCTCCCGCCACGGCTCAAGGCTCATGTCCGGGTAAACCGTCCGCATATAGCGCAGAGGGTAGCCGATATGACCGATCACGTCGAAGCAGCCCAGCGCCGCCGTGTCCTCCAGCTCGGAGACGTAGCGCTCCAGCAGGGCATGGCAGGCCTCGGGCGAGGCGTACATCCGGCTATCCTCGCCGTCCGCCCGGCCGCAGTAAAAGTCCGGCGTACCGGCCAGATTATGCACCGAGCCAATGATGAAATCGGGCACCTGAGCGGCTACCTCCCGGGCAATATCCGGGTAATGGCTCGCCTCGCCCAGCTCAAGGCCAAGGCGCAGGGCTATTCTGTCCCCGGCGGCCTTCCGTGCCGCTTCAAAGGCGGAGAAATATTCCTCACGCCGCCATGCGAGGGGGTTGTATGTTCCGTTTATGTCGTCAAGGTCGGCGTGGTCGGTGAAGCATATGCCGCCCAGCCCGGCTTCCGCCGCGGCCAGCGCCATTTCCGTCATGGAGTTGTCCGCGTCATCCGAATAGATACTGTGTGTGTGCAGGTCGTAAAGCATAGTAATCCTCCATTCCGCCGCCATGAGCGGCACAAATAAAAATGAAATGCTATCCCCCGGGCTTCCAATTCTATCGTGTGATTTTTCACACTCAGAGTGTCAAAAAAGCGTTTTTTCGTAAGTGCCTATCTCTCGATAAGGTCGGAGATTCTTCGCACTCCCTGCTTCGCAGGGGCTCAGAATGACAAAATCTTTAGGTGCTGCGGTTTGTTATTTTATTGTGCGTATCGTTGATGCGCGGCAGGGGCGCGCCCCTGCCCTACGAGCAACAATGAAACGAAAAGCCATGTCATTCTGAAGGTCGTGAAGAATCTCCTGACTACGACTCAGATGGGAAGTACCATTCTGTGAGTGCTTCCTCATAATCACAATCGTTCTTTGACAAGCTGAGTGTGGTTTTTCACACGATGCTCCAATCGATTTCAAAATGGGTACTGTCCGCCGAACCAGCGGAGCAGTCCGTTGGTGTAGGCTCTGCTGAAGGGGATGCCCGTCAGCACCGGGTAGAACAGCACGAACATCAGAATGCAAAGCCCCGTGAAAACGAATATCGTCCCGTCGCAGCGTCGGACGGCGATCGTCTCACCCTCCGGGCTGAGACGGCATAGCTGCGCCTCACGCGCCCGGCACATGCCCTCCATCTGCCAGCCCACGGCCAGCGCCAGAAAAACGGTGCAGGGGAAATAGTGATAAATAAAGGCGCAGCGGCTTATGCCCACCCAGGGCAGCAGCTCAGAGAGCCAGCCGATGAGGATCAGGAGCCCCACGGCGTCCCGGCGGCGGATGACCGTGACCGCCAGCGAGATCAGGCAGCCCAGACCAGCCCACCAGAAGAGGGGATTGCCGAAGGCTGCAAAGGCGGATTTCGTGCTGTCGTCGATATATTCAAGATAGTAGAGGATGGGACGCACATCCAGCACCCATTGCCACCATGTGGACTGATAGGGATGGGTGGCATCCAGCTTGGAGTGGTAATTGAACATATACTTCTGGTTATCCAGAACAATGTCCAGATACTCCCGGCTGAACAGGCCCGCGTCCTTTACCGCCCCGTAGGGCTGATAGGAAAGATAGTAGACCGCGCAGGGGATGAGGATGAAAAAGACGATCGACTGCCCGATAAGACCCAGCACGGGCAGGAAGGCCCGCCGACCCTTATAGCGGAAAAGCATGACCACCCGTATGAGCCAGATGACCGCCAGACCCGCCCCGCCGTAAATGACCGACCATTTGCAGGCCGCGCCCACGCCGAAGGCGGCTCCCGCGGCGAAGAGCCACGGGGCTGTCCTGCCCGCCGGAGCGTCAAGGGGCTGGGTGAACCAGCGGTACATCAGCCAGAACATCAGCAGCACGAAAAAGGTGGTGTAGCTGTCTATGGTGGCAATGCGGGTCTGGACGAAGTGCATGAAATCAAAGGCGAACACCGTGGTGGCGCAGGCGGCGACGGCGGTGCGTCCGAAAAGGTTTTTCAGGAAAACGTACATCAGCGGCAGCATGAGTATGCCGCAGATAACGCCCATGAAGCGCCAGCCGAAGGGATTCATGCCGAAAAGGCGGACGCCCAGCGAGATAATGCCCTTGCCCAGCGGCGGGTGGGAGACCTCGTATATGGGCTCGCCCATGAGGTACTCAAGAGCCGTGCGGGGGTGGTATATCTCGTCAAAATAGCTGCTGTTCATATAGCTTATGTGCTCGGGGACGGTGTCCTGCTCGTCGGTGAGGGCGGTCTCGCCCAAAAAGGGGATCAGCTCGCCGTTCTTGTCCCGGACGGCTACCTCGCCCAGATAGCAGGAGCCGCTGGTCTCGGTGATGCGCAGGAAGCGGAAGCCATCCAGCGCCGGGGTCTCCGTGTGCCACTTGAGCTGCTGACTGCTGTCCTGCTCCCATATGCCCTGCTCCGTCCAGCTTTCGCCGTCGGGGGAGAGCTCCACAAGGTAATTGCCGTGGGTTATGGCGGAGAACCAGAGTATCTCCCCGGCCTCGCGGTTTTCCGACAGCTCAAGGGTGACGCTGTTGTCCGCGCCCTGAAAATGGTAATAGCTTTCCGGAGCCTTGCCGCTGCCGAGGCCGATGAAGGCCACTATGGTGTAAACAAGGCATATGATCCCAAGGGGCAGCAGATCCCGCCGCTCCATGGGGTGGGGCTTATGGAAAACGCCGCCCTTTTCCGCGAGGTTCTCAAGGCTGCCCACAGGCGCGGGGGCAAAGCCCCGCAGAGTGAAGCCCACGGCGCAGGCCGCCACGGCGACGGTAAACACATATGCGGCAAAATTCATGATGATCCTCCAGGAGTAATGAAGCGTCAGCGGCGAAGGGCGGCCTTCAGCGCGGATATGAACTCCGGCGTGGTGCCGCAGCAGCCGCCGATATATTCAGCGCCCGCCGCTGCCAGCGCGGCGGCAGCCTTGGCGAAGTCGGCAGGGCTCATGGCGTAATTGCCCAGGCTGTCGGGCATGCCGGCGTTGGCCTTGGCGATGATGGGCTTATCCGTGGCGGCGCGGAATTCCCGCACCAGCGGCAGGGCCTCCACGGGGCCGAGAGAGCAGTTGAGACCCAGCGCGTCGGCTATGTCCTCCACGGCCTTCGCCGCGTCGGTGGGGGTGGCGCCGGTTATGGTTTTGCCCGCCCGGGCGAAGGTGAAAGTGGCGAAAAGGGGCAGGCCGGAGGCGGATTTCAGCTCCTCGGCGGCGATGCGGGCCTCCCGCAGGTCGGCCATTGTCTCAATATAGACGAGGTCCGCGCCCTTCGCCGCCTGTCCCAGAGCGCGGAATATGGCTCGCGCATCCTCCTCGCTCAGGTCGCCGTAGGGCTCGATGAATTCGCCCAGTGGGCCAACGTCCAGCGCAACGCGCACATTGCCCGCCCGGCGGGCGTTGGCGATGGCGGCGGCGACGAGTTCTTCCAGGTCGTAGCCGCCTGCTTTGGCGCGGCGGCTGTTGCAGGTGAAGGTATTGGTGCAGAGTATTTCGCTGCCCGCCTCTACATACCGCCGGTGGATGGCGGTTATGGCCTCGGGCGCGGTAAGGTTCAGTGTTTCGGCGTATTTGGGTATTTCGGCAACCGTAGCCTGTATCATGGTGCCCATTGCTCCGTCGAGTATCGTCATGTTTTTTCCTCCTGTAAGGCGCGGATGGCTTGTTGTGGCTTACATAATATGGCAGTGTCATTCTGAATGTAGGGAATAATCTCCGGTGTTTGGTTTTACACTGGCGGCCACGTTACTGCGGAGATTCTTTTTGTTTTCGTGTTATCGCTGCATTGTGCGTATCGTTACTGCACGGCAGGGGCGCGCCCCTGCCCTACGAACTTACATTCACTTTTTGGATAGAACGTAGGGCGGAGGCGTGCCTCCGCCGGGGCAGTATGATTTTTGCCGCTTGAATGATGATACGAATAAATGCAAAACTCCTTGTCATTCTGACCGTAGGGAAGAATCTCCCAAGGTGGTTTAGATTGGCAGTTAAATAGGTGCGGAGATTCTTCGCAGGCTTAGAATGACAGATAATTTACATTTTTGCATGATATCGTTATGCTGTGGGGGATGTGGCGCGTACATGCGGGCGACCGATGGTCGCCCCTACTGCGTTCATTCATTTTCAGCTCCTGCCTATCATTCGTCGCAGGCGAAGAAAAACAATCTCTTTTCCTTCACCCTTTTGCCAGTGATGCGGGCGAGCGCCTCGGCGTAGGCGTTCAACTGTCCGGCGTATTCCCCGGCGCGGGCGGCGCGGGTGGCCTTGGTGACACGGTCGTTCTTGAAGTCCACCAGCACGATGCCGTCGTCCTCCTCAAAGAAAAGGTCGATAACGCCCTGAAGCAGCACGTCCCCCTCGCCCCTGCCGTAAACGAAGGCGGTGGGCAGCAGGACGGAGAACTTGAACTCACGCTCCAGCCTTTTGGCGGCAAGGGCGCGGCGGCCAAGCTTGGAGCGGAAAAAGGTCATGAGCTTTGAGGGGTCGATGCTGGCGGCTTGCCCGGGCGTGAGCAGGCGCATGGTCTCCATGCGCTTTATTTCCCCGGAAATCTCGTCAAGAGAGCCGCAGCGGGCGAAATCGATAAGCTGCATCGCCATGTGCAGAGCTGTGCCCCGCTCGGTGGGGCTGAGCCCCTTTTCCCCGGCAACGAAGGCGGGACGGCGCAGCTGTTCCCGGCGCTCGTCGCGTACGGGGGCTATCTCCTCGGCGTCCTCCCCGGCCTCGGCGGAGCGGAAGCCGCTTTTCAGCGCCGTGGCGGTCACCTTGGAGGGCAGCCCCTGAGAATTTCCGGGGGCGCGCCAGCTCAGGGATGCGCGCAGCTCATTGGCAAGAGCCTCGTCAAATTCCGGCGCGGTATCGTCATTCTCAGCCAGGGCGGCAGCCCTCGGGGGCTTTGCCGGCTCAAGGAGAGTATATTTGAAATCGGGGTCGCAGAGCAGGGCGGAGAGCAGCCAGTCTCCCAGACATTTGCCGTCCTCCAGTACGTCCGCGGCGGGCGGGTCGGTAAGGCCGAGGCGCAGCTTCGCCAGATGCTCCTCCGCGTCCTTCACCGAGCAGAAGCAGACCAGCTTCTCCCGGGGACGGGTCATGGCGACGTAGAGCACCCGCATTTCCTCGGAAAGGGTCTCGGCGGTGATGCGGGCGGACACGGCGGCGCGAGCCAGAGTGGGGTACTCGATGCCACGCTTTGTGTCGATAAATTTGGGGCCCGCGCCAAGGTCGCGGTGGATGAGCAGGGGCTTTCGGGCGTCCTGCAGATTGAACTGCCGGGCAAGGTCGCAGAGCAGCACCACGGGAAATTCCAGACCCTTGGAGCTGTGGATGCTCATGATGGTCACGCCGCCCTCGGCGCTTCTGGAGAGCTTGGGAGGCTCGGCGGAATCAATGCGGGAAAGAAAGCCGTAAAGACCCCGGCAGCCCGCGTCCTCGCAGGAGCGGGCGTAGCTCTGCACCATGTAGAGCCGTTCGGCAGCTCCGGCCTGACGCGCCTCCGCGATGGCGGGCAGTCCCGTCCTGTCCAGAACGGCGCTCACAAGGCCGTCGGCGGGCAGGCGCGCCGCCAGCTCACGAAGCTCGTCAAGCTCCGCGAGGAAGCTTGCGCATTTTTCGTCATCCTCCGCCCGGGCCTTGAGGGCGGTATAGAAATCGCCGGGCGCGGCGGCGCGGATATGCGCCAGCTCGTCGGCGTTAAAGCGCCAGACCGGGCTGCGCAGGGCGGCGATGAGGGGTATGTCCTGAATGGGGTTGTCGATCACCCGCAGGATCGAGAGCAGGCAGGAATTTTCAAAGCCGTCGAAGAGACCGGAGGTACCGCCCGCCACGGAGGCTGGGATGCCGTATGCCTCCAGCGCCGCTACGAATGCGCCCGCCCGTCCGCCGGGGGAGCGCAGAAGTATGGCGCAGTCGGAGCTGCGCAGGGGACGGCCATCCAGTTCAACGCCGGAGTTGAGCAGCTTATATAGATAGCTTGCCGCGCATTTCGCTTCATATTCAACCCTGTCCGCGCCCTCGGGGGTCTGGCAGAGACAAATTTCCACCGGCTCGGCGAACGCGGCGGGGTCGCTGCGCCCGGCAAGCATGGCCTCGTCCTCGCCGTAGCTCATTTCGCCCAGCTCCGGGCTCATAAGGCGGGCAAAGACCTTGTTCACCAGCGAGAGTATCTCGGGGCGTGAGCGAAAATTATGGGCCATGCGTATGCGGACCGCCTCGCCCTCGGGAGCGGGATACTCCGCGAAGGAGGCGTATTTTTCAAGGAAGATCGTGGGGTCGGCGAGGCGGAAACGGTAAATGGACTGCTTCACGTCGCCCACCATTGTCACATTGCGGCCGCCGTTGGAAACGGCGGCGAAAATCATCTCCTGCACCCGGTTCACGTCCTGGTATTCGTCCACTAAAATTTCGGCAAAGCGGGCGGAGACCTCCCCGGCCTTGGCCGTGGGTCTGCCCGTTTCCGGGTCTGCGAGGATGGCAAGGGAAAGATGCTCAAGGTCGCTGAAATCCAGAGCGCCCCGGCGCTTTTTCGCCTCGGCGTAGTCCCGGCTCAGTTCCAGCACCAGCTTATACAGCTCGTCGGTGACCGGCTTTATGGCAGCCATGTCCGCCATCAGCCCGGCGCTGGCAACGGAAAAGCTCTCCGCGAGCTTCTTCATGGCGCTTTTGCAGCTCTCGCGGATGGCCTTGACGCGCTCAATGTAGTCGTCACCCTTGCGGCCCCGTATCGTGCCGAGCCGTGGGAAGGACACCGCGCCGAAGCCGTGGGCGGCGTCCCAGCCGCTGTCGATGGCGGCGGCGAAGGAAGCGAGGCTGGCTATGGTCTCCTGCCATGAGGGGAGGTAGGCCTTTTTCGTGTCCTCGTCCAGCTCAAGGCCGTAAAGCTCGGCCTCCATGCGGGCCTTCCAATAGCGAACTTTGCGCCCGGCGCGGCGCAGCAGCAGTCCGCCCCAGGGGGTGCTGCCAGCGTCGGCGGAGGGGTCTGTCTCCATGTCTATCCAGCCCTGCATCCACTTTTCGGGGTAGGGGTGGCTCTGGACGGCGGAATAGGTCTCGAGAACGATATCGAAAAGGCGGGAATCGTCCCGACCCGCGCCCATCATGTCGGTGAGCAGGCGGAAGCCCTCGTCCATTTCGGGGTATTTCCGCTCCAGCAGCTCCTCAAGGGTCTCCCGGAGCAGAGCGGTGGATTCGGCTTCATCCATCTGGCGGAAGTCCGGGCGGACGCCCACGGTGTGGGCGCTCTCGCGGATGATATCGGAGCAGAAGGCGTGGATGGTGTTGATCCGCGCCCGGTATATGAGGGCGGCCTGACGGCGCATCCGCCTGTCGGCGGGGTCGGCGGCCAGCCGCTGGGATATGGCAAGGGATAGGCGGGCGCGCAGCTCCGCCGCCGCCGCGCGGGTATAGGTTATCACGAGGAAGCGGTCAACATCCAGCCCCTCGTCGATAAGGCTCATAAGCCTTTCTATCAGCACACGGGTCTTGCCCGAGCCCGCGCCCGCGGATATGAGCAGCGCGCTGCCCCGGTGGGCTATCGCCGCCGCCTGCATGGGGGTGAAATCCATGCCCAATGCTCCCGCCTCCTGTCCGTTTTTTATCTATGTAGATTTTCCCCCGACAGGAGGAAAAAGTCAATATTAATTTGTAAATATGGGGGTCAGGCGTGGGAGTAAAAAACATGTCATTCTTCGCACACGCTTTGCGTGGCTCAGAATGACAGGGTTTTAGGCTTTGCGTTTGGTCGTTACGTTGTGCGTATCGTTATTGCGGCGGCATGGGCGCGCCCATGCCCTACGATGTTATATTTACACTTATGAATAGAATGTAGGGCGGAGGCGTGCCTCCGCCGAGGGATGCTGAGAATTTTGCAGTGTTGGTCGTTACATGGTGCGGGACGATGGCTGGGAGATTCTTCGCATGGCTCAGAATGACAAAATTTTTTATATCGGTGTATAGCGGGTCACGATGACCTCGCCTTTGGCGGGGGTCTGGGCGGAGAAATCCGGGGACTTGCGCCCAAGCAGGCCGAGAATGGATTGTATCACGCCCTTGTGGGCGCATATGACGATATCCGGGGAGGGGTCCGCGGCCAAAAGCTCCGTGAGGCACTGGGCGACGCGGTATTGCAGCTCGTAAAAATTCTCTCCGCCGGGGGTCTTGTAGCCGAGAATATCCCGCCCCCGCTCCTCATATTCGGCGGGGAAGCGGCGCTTTATCTCGCTTATGGCGCAGCCGTCCCATTCGCCCAGAGACAGCTCGGAAAGCCGTGGGTCGGGGCTGATTTTCAGGCCGAGGGCGGCGGCTATGGCTTCGGCGGAGTCGATGGAACGGGAGAGGTCGGAGCAGTAGACGCGCCCGCAGTTAGGCGAAAGGCTTTTTATAAGCTCCGCGGCGCCGCGGGCTTCCTCGCGACCCTTTTCGGAAAGGGGAACGTCATGGCGGCCGATAAAGGTCTTTTCCCTGTGGGGACGGGTGCTGCCGTGGCGGGCGAGGAGGAAGCGGCGTTCCGGAAGCAGCTCCGCCAGCCTTGGCACGCGTCCGGCCAGATAATTTTTCATATGCTCGTAGCTTTCGGAGGTGTCCATGTCCAGCAGAACGCCCTCGTCCAGAGTCTCTATACGGATAAGCTCGCCGTTATAGCGGCGGGTAACGCCCTTGAGGCCGTTTGTACCGTCGTGGGCGATGATCTCGTCAAAAACCTTTGCGGGGATATAAAGAGGATGACCCTTTTTGCCGCCGAAGCAGGCCACGGAGAAGCGGTCGGGGAAGGCCTCCGCCGTGTCCAGCACAAGGCGGACGGAGTCCGGAGATACCAGCGAGCAGTCCACCGGGCAGAGCAGCAGGCCGTCCGCGCCCGTATTGCGGGCATGGAGCACGCCCGCACGGATGGAGGTGAACATGCCGCCGGCAAAGTCCGGGTTATAGGCCTCCGCCGCCCCGGCTTCGGCTAAGAGCGGGCGCAGAGCCTCCGCGTTGTGCCCCGTCACCACGCACAGGGGCAGGCCGAGGGAGGAAAACGCGGCGCAGATCCGGCTAAGAGCGGGTATGCCGCCCAGCTCCAGCAGGGGCTTGAAGCTGCCCATCCGGGAGGAATAGCCCCCGGCGAGTATCACGGCGATGATGTTCACATTTCTACCTCCTTTTTGGGAAGCGGTATGTTTTTCCGCAGGCCACGGTCGCCAACGTGTGCCAGCGTGAGCAGAGCCGTGCCGCAGGGACAGGGGCCGGGGATGAAGCGGCTCATGTCCCCGGTGCGGTAGCGTATGAGGGGCATCGCCCGGCGGGTGAGAGTGGTGAAAACCACCTCGCCCGGCTCGCCCTCGGGGAGGACGCGTCCGCTTTCCGGGTCGATGATCTCAATGAGGATATCCGCCTCGCGGATATGGTAGCCCCGCTGCTGCTCACAGCTCACGGCGCAGCCCAGACCCATCTCCGTCATACCGTAATGCTCGAAAACCTCCGCGCCCCATGCGTTTTTGATGGTTGCGCGGCAGTCCGGGGAGACATAGTCCGCGCTGAGCAGGACGGAGCGGATGGGGAGATCGGGGCAGCTTTCCGCCAGAGCCTGCAGGATGGAGGGGAAGCCCGCCAGAGAGGTGATGTTTTCCCGGCGGATGGTCTCGATGAGAGCGGGAGCGTCCCCGATGAGGGGAAAGAGCTGCACGGCGTCCGTGCCGCCCCGCTGAAGGCCGCGAGCCAGCAGCTCGCCCACGGAGCCGGGAGCGTTTGCGGGGAAAAGTATGCCCACGCGGTCGGTCTCGTCCACCAGAAGCTTCATGCCGTGGTGGAAAAAGTCCGCGCATAGCTCTATGTCATCGGCGGTGAAGAAGAGCCGCTTGCTGGTCCCGCTGCTGCCGCTGGTGGCAACGGTGGTTATCCGCTCCACCTCTCGGGGACTGACGCAGAGAAAGGCGTAGGGCTCGGCGTAAAGCTCCTCCGGGCGGGTAAAGGGGAGCTTTTCCAGCTCCCGGATGCTTCTAAGGCTCCCGGAAGGGAGCCTTTGAGCGTAGTATTTTGAGTGTTCCCGAGCCAGAGCGATGGTCTCGTTGAGCCGGGCGAGCTGGTATTCCTCCAGCGCCCGGCGGGTGAAGGGCTTGCCTATCTTTTGGCTCAGCCAGTTATCAAGGGTGGGGCGGCTCATCTCGCGGGCTTCTCCGCTACCATAACGAAATAGCCGGTGTTCTTGCCGGGCTTCGTGCGGCAGAAATTGCAGGGCTCGCTGCCCTCGGGCAGCTCCGCCTCCCAGAGCTTGTCCAGAGAGCCGTAGTCCATAATGGCCTGGGCGTAGAAGTCACGCAGCTCGGGGGTCTTGTCCTTGAAGGCCACGATCTCGAAGCCGGTCTCCCTGACTACGCTTATGAACTTATCCTGCATGAACATGCCGTCGAGGATGTAGGGCGAGGGATAGAGAGGGGAGTTATCGCAGTCGCCGTCCTGGCGGGGTCTGTCCAGAATGGCGCGGGCATTGAGATAGGCCTCGGCGGCGCGGGTGGGGTCGGGATTTATGACGTAAAGGTCGCTTATGGCCATGCGTGCGCCGGGCTTCATCACGCAGTAAAGCTCGTGGAGCAGCTCATCGTGGCGGCTCATCAGGGAGAAGGAGCATTCCATGATAACGCCGTCGAAGTAATAGGAGGGGTAGTCCAGTTCCACGCCCTCGGTACGGCGGAGCTTCAGGGCGGGGTCGCGCTCCAGAGCGCGGTCCAGCAGCTTCTGGTCGATGTCGCAGCCGTAGGGCTTGATGCCGTATTCGTCGCGCATGTAGCTCATGGTCTCGCCGTCGCCGCAGCCCATGTCAAGGATACGGTCGCCGGCCTTGAAGCCAGCCAGCTCTATCATCAGCTTTGTGAGGCTGCGGTCGCCGGGATGGAATATAGCCATTTTGTGTTCCTCCTGATTATGCGCGCTTGGCGCGGTCGGTTTTTGTTCTGGGTGTTGGCGTTTCTGCGGTTGGTGTTGTTGGTGGGTCGATTCTTCGCGAGCTCAGAATGACAAGGTTTTGGATTGTGCGTGTTATCGGTTACATTGCATATATCGTTATTGCGTATAGGCGGGCGACCGATGGTCGCCCCTACGGTGTGGATACGCCCCTACCGGGCTCGCATTTTTGCATAAAATTCCTTCATGTACTCCTTGGCGGAGATAAGCTCGTCGATGGAGCTGATGTATTCGTATGGATATTTTTTGTTAAAAATTCTTTCAATGAGACCGGTTTCGGGGTTCACCAGCTTGGTTACGCCGCCCGCGCCGAGGGAAAGGGTGGAGTGCAGCTCCTCCATCATGCAGACGTTGTAAACGCCGTCAAAGCCGGGCTTTGTCCAGCCCACGTTTTCGTAGCCGCCGGAGGTGAATTTCTGGCGGTAGAGGTAATAGGGGGCGTAGCCCGCGCCGTGCAGGGCGGTCAGGGCGTATTCCAGCATCTCGCCCACGGCGGCGCCGTCGGGGATGGAGGTACCCTCCAGATTGATGCGGCTGCCGCGCTTCAGGGAGAGGGTGTGGACGGTGACGTTCTCCGGGTCGAGAGCCAGCACCGCGTCAAGGCTGGCGCGGAAGCCCTCGGGGCTGTCGGCGGGGAGGCCGGCGATGAGGTCCATATTGATCGCGCCGGGGAAAATTTCCCGGGCAATGCGGAAGCTTTCCGTTACGGCTGCGCCGCTGTGGCGGCGGCCTATGGCGGCAAGCACGGCGTCAGACATGGTCTGGGGGTTTATGCTGATGCGGTTTGCGCCGCCGTCCCGGATGGCGGTGAGCTTTTCCCGGGTAATGGTGTCCGGGCGGCCCGCCTCCACGGTAAATTCACGGCAGGCGGAAAGGTCAAAGGCGGTGCGAATAGCGGCCATCAGCTCATCGAGCTGGGGGGCTGAGAGCGTGGTGGGCGTGCCGCCGCCGATATATACGGAGATCACCCTCACGCCCAGCTCCCGGGTCAGGCGGCCCGCCTCGGCTATCTCCTTCTTCAGCGCCTCCAGATAGGGGGCGATGAGCTTGAAGGACTTTTCCACGCTGTGGCTCACGAAGGAGCAGTAGGCGCAGCGGGTGGGGCAGAAGGGTATGCCGACGTAAAGGGAAATATCGTTGGGCTCGAAGCTCTTGCGGAGATTTTCCGCCACCTCGGCGGCCTCGGCGCAGAGCATGGCTCTGCCGGGCGTTACGAAGTATTCGCGTTCGATGAACGCCGCAGCCTCGTTCCTGCCCAGACCGGTCTGGCGCATGAAGCGCTCGGCCAGCTTGCCGGGGCGTATGCCCGTGAGGGCGCCCCAGGGCGGCGTGGCGCCGGTGGCTTCCCTCGCGGCCTTAAAGAAGGAGAGCTTCACCAGCTTCTGAGTCTCCCGCTTGCGGAGCATCTCGCTGCCGGGCAGCTCGCCCTCGAATGCGGCCTCGCCAACCACCTCGCGGCCATTCCAGCGCAGCAGGGTGCGGGAGCTTTTTTCGTCGGCGCTCAGCTCGCTGCACGCGAAAGCAGCGCCCCCCTCATCCTTTTCGACGTAAACGGGGCGCTCCTCGGGGAACATAAGGAGCATGATCTGCTCCACGGCGTATTTATAGTCGTGGCCGGAAAGAATGAGTTCCATCAGCTCTCCAGGGCGCGGCGCACATAGTAATTGAAGCGGCGCTCGCGGTCAAGACTGGTGTAATCGGCGTGGCCGGGGTATACCTCGTAGTCGCCTTCAAGGGAGCAGATGCGGCGGAGAGAGCCGAGGAGCTCCTCCATGCTGCCGTCCTCGAAGTCGGTGCGTCCGCAGGAATCGCGGAAGAGGGTGTCGCCGGTGAAGAGCGCGTCCTCACAGATGAGGGTAACGGAGCCCTTGGAGTGGCCGGGCGTCTCCA
This sequence comes from Clostridiales bacterium, assembly GCA_029008095.1. Lineage (GTDB taxonomy): Bacteria > Bacillota > Clostridia > Oscillospirales > Oscillospiraceae > RGIG6375. Next base: position 740 of record JAQXJB010000033.1, on the reverse strand, counting down.
TAACGGTGAAGGTAAGGCCGCCGACCTCTATCTTGTCGCCCTCGGAGTAGAACCAGACCTCGTCGGTGTTGGCAACGTCGAACTTCATGTTGCCGTGCCTGCCGTCGGTGTTGGCGTCCTTTTTGTTGATATAGGTGGGGATGTGCAGCTCCGAGCGGATGGAGGGTACGGCGGTGGTATGGTCAAAGTGGCCGTGAGTCAGGAAGATGCACACGGGCTTGAGATTATTTTCGGCAATGTAGTTGAGGATGCGGCCGGACTCCGCGCCGGGGTCGATGATGGCGCAGCAGAGGGTCTTTTCGTCGATGACCACATAGCAGTTGGTGGAAAGCTGGCCGACCTCAAAGGCTTTGATGAGCATATTTTGTTCCTCCTGTTTGATGGATGGTTGTGCGTGTTGGCTTTTCTTCGGTGGGGGTCGTTACTTGGGAGATTCTTCGCAAGCTCAGAATGACAAAATCTTTCGGTTTTGCGTTTTGGTCGTTACTGCGCATAAGACCCCAAGTCGTGTCATTCTGAACGCAGTGAAGAATCTCCGGCGTTGGTTTATATCGGCAATCACATGAGTGCGGAGATTCTTCGCATCACGCCTGCGGCGTGGCTCAGAATGACATATTCTTTATATTTTAATCTGTTATCGTTGCATTGTGCATATCGTTATTGCGTACCTGCGGGCGACCTTTTTGTTTTAATGTTTTATCGTTACATGATGCGGAGCGATATTGCACGGCAGGGGCGCG
>JAQXJB010000032.1 GCA_029008095.1 Clostridiales bacterium | reverse complement strand
CTATTATAACAGCGGTGCAACGATTCCTGTTAAATTCCGTATCGGACAGCTTAAAAAGCTGTATGACACCGTAAAAAGGCATGAAAACGAAATAAGCGAAGCGCTGACAGCCGACCTCGGCAAAAGTGATTATGAGGGCTTTATGTGTGAGATCGGTCTTGTGCTGTCCGAAATTTCATATTTAATACGTCATACCAAAAGGTATGCAAAAAGGAAGACGGTTTACACGCCTCTTGCGCAGTTCCCCTCGCACAGCTTTAAGCAGCCCACTCCCTATGGAAACACGCTTATTATGAGTCCTTGGAACTATCCTTTCCTTTTAACGATAGAGCCGCTTGCGGACGCCATAGCCGCGGGCAATACAGCGATAGTAAAGCCGAGCGCCTATTCCCCCGCCATAAGCGGTATGATCGAAAAAATTATCGCCGAGTGCTTCCCGCCCGAATATGTTGCGGTTGTAACAGGCGGCAGAGCGGAAAACTCGGCTTTGCTTGAGCAGAAGTTTGATTTCGTATTCTTTACGGGCAGTCAGGCGGTAGGCAAAGAGGTGCTGAGGCATACCGCCGAGTATCTTACACCCGCCGTTCTGGAGCTTGGCGGCAAAAGTCCCTGCATAGTTGACGCAAGCGCAAACATAAAGCTCGCGGCTAAGAGAATCGTATTCGGGAAATATCTCAACTGCGGTCAGACCTGCGTTGCGCCCGATTATATCCTTTGCGAAAGCTCGGTAAAGGAAGAATTTATCACAGAGGTTATCAAGCAGATAAAGCGGCAGTACGGCGAAAATCCTCTCCAAAACAAGGATTACGGCAAAATAATTAACGAAAAGCATTTTAACCGTCTTTGCGGTTTGATCGACAGTAACAAGGTTATTTTCGGCGGAGAAGTAAGTCCCGAAACCTGTCAAATAGCTCCTACGGTTATGGACGGCGTAACAGCCGGGGACGCGGTTATGGGCGAGGAAATTTTCGGGCCTGTTATGCCTATAATAGCCTTTGACAACTTTGAAAGCCTTGTAAAAGAGCTTAAGAATAAACCTAAGCCCTTGGCGCTGTATATCTTTTCGAGCGACAAAAAGCATATAAATACCGTTATGACCGAGCTTTCCTACGGCGGCGGATGTATAAACGATGTTATTATACACCTTGCCACAAGCGAAATGGGCTTCGGCGGAGTCGGAGAAAGCGGCATGGGAAGCTATCACGGCAAAGAAGGGTTTGACGCTTTTTCCCATTACAAGTCGGTAGTTGACAAAAAGGTATGGCTTGATCTGCCTATGCGCTATCAGCCCTATAAAAGCAAGCTTTACGAGAACCTTTTGCATATATTCTTGAAATGATTTTGACGGAACGGGATTGTACCTATCCGTTTTAAATCCTGCTTGATTTGGCCTGCATGAAGCTTTTTGCCTCCCGTCGGGCTGGGACGAAACAGATTTTTCATTGTTTTTATGTAGGCTATTGCAGAAAATGGAAATATCAAATATAATATCAGAAACTACTTTTGAGGGAGGCAGAGCTGCACCGTGAAATTTTTCATAGACGGAAACGAAAGCAAAGAAATGCGGGAAAGGGTGCAGAGGATCGCCATTGCCGATTCGCTGGGGCCCAGCAGACTGAGCCTGTGTCTGATCGCGGTGCTGGAGCTGTATTTTCTTGTTACCTGGCTGATTTTCGACCGTTCGTTTACGGACGTCCGTGAGCTTCGTTATTTTTTATGCTACCTTAGCTTGCTCTCGTTCGCCGTAGTGGCGTTTATTTTATCTTTTGTGTTTGAGAGAGACCTTGTGAACGGATATAAAAAGCTGACGGTGCTGCAGGCGATCGCGGCGGTAGTGCTTCTTATCTGGGCTGTTCTGGTCACCATCTTTGACTCGGATCACCATACCGAGTTTTCCTATATCGTTTACGCAACCATCATTGTCGTCCTTCCCGCGGTCATCTATGTGAATCGCTCACTGTTGAATATCATGTATCTGCTGTGCGATGTGGTATTGGTCGTTTTTACCGTGATAATCAAGCCGGATAATTTTTTGAGCACGATACTGAACTTCATCGTTTTTGCCATAGTCAGCCTGTGCGCCTGCAACCTATACAAGGGTACCAAGTTCACATCCATCAAGCGGGAGATCGAATTGCAGGATCTTGCGGAAAGGGACCACTTGACGGGGCTGTATAACCGGCAAAAGCTGAATGCCATAAGTCAAAGCATCATGGATGAAAACCGTGAGGCAAAAACCGAGCTGTCCTGCGTCATGGCGGATATTGATGATTTCAAGATGATAAACGACAGATACGGACATTCCACCGGGGACAAGGTCCTTGAAGATGTAGCGAGTATCGTGCAGGAGGTGGCCGGACAGAACGGCGGCCAGACATTCAGATACGGCGGTGAGGAATTTCTGATTATTTTTTCCGATTGCTCCAGCCGCCAGGCCTGCAATGTGGTGGAAAAGATACAGGACAAAATGAAGGGCGGTATTCGCGCGCTGGAAGAATACGTTTCCCTTAGCTTTGGCGTCTATACAGCCGTTCCCACGGCTTCGGACAAAATAGAGCAGTATTATTCGGCGGCGGACGATTTGCTTTACACCTCGAAGAAGAGCGGGAAAGACCGCTACACCGCCTTTGAAGAACCTACCTATACATATCAATCGGAAGTGAGCATGTCTCACTGATGTATACTTGCGGAAAATCCGGAGATCATCGAAAGATGAACTCCGGATTTTACTTTGCTCTTATATGCTGCCGCCCTTACTCCTTCATCTTGTCCAAATCGTAGGGCGTGGTCTGGTAGACATAGTAGTTCAGCCAGTTGCTGTAAAGAAGCTGGGCGTGGGCGCGCCATTTGACAATGGGGCCCTGAGATGGGTCGTCGTTGCGGAAATAGTTTTCCGGAATGTCCGGGTCGATGCCCTTGTTCACGTCGCGCTCATATTCGAGCTGCAGGGTGTTGGCGTCGTACTCCGGGTGACCCATTATGAAGAACCGGCGGTTGTTCTCGCTCTTTACGGCGAAAACGCCGGCCTTGTCGGAGGTGGAGAGCAGCTCCAGCTCCGGGTTGGCGAGTATGTCCTCGGCCCGCACTCCGGTGTAACGGGAATGGGGGATGTAAAACTCATCGTCAAAGCCCCGGAAGAAGGGGGACTGTTTTTTCTCCACGGTGTGCCTGTAAACGCCGGAAAGCTTCCTGGGCAGGTCGTATTTCTCTATGCCGTAGTGATAATAGAGGCCGGCCTGGGCACCCCAGCAGATGTGCAGGGTGCAGTGGACGTTGGTCTTTGTCCACTCCATTATGCGGCAGAGCTCAGGCCAGTAGTCCACGTCCTTGAAATCCAGCTTTTCCACGGGCGCGCCGGTGATGATCATACCGTCATAATTGCGGTGCTTTATCTCGTCAAAGGTGCGGTAGAAGGATGAGAGATGATCCTCGTCCGTGTTCTTCGCCTCGTGGCTGATGGTGCGCAGCAGTTCCACCTCTATCTGCAGCGGGGTGTTGGAGAGCTTGCGCAGAAGCTGGGTCTCCGTGACTATTTTTGTGGGCATAAGGTTAAGTATGAGCAGCTTCAGCGGGCGGATGTCCTGGTGCATGGCCCGGTACTCGGTCATTACGAAGATGTTTTCGCCTTCGAGAATACTTCTCGCGGGCAGTGAGTCAGCTATTTTAATAGGCATATCAGACCATCCTCCTTAAATGAAAAGGGGACGCCTGTTGGCGTCCCCCGGTAAAGACTTTGCTGTCAAAGCAAGCGTTGAACGGTTCAGGACGAAATTATCCGGCCTGATGCCGTCGGCTGCTTAAATTAAGCCATCTGTTTTGCGGCGTTGATCTTCACGCCGGGGCCCATGGTAGAGGCGGTAACGCAGCTCTTGATGTACTGACCCTTGGCGGCAGCGGGCTTGGCCTTGATGATAGCGCCGATGAGAGCGATGTAGTTCTCATAGAGCTTCTCCTTGCCGAAGGAAACCTTGCCGATGGGGCAGTGGATGATGTTGGTCTTGTCAAGACGGTACTCGATCTTACCGGCCTTGATCTCCTTGATACCCTGAGCCAGGTTGGGGGTAACGGTGCCGGCCTTGGGGGTGGGCATGAGACCCTTGGGACCAAGGATCTTACCGAGACGGCCAACGATGCTCATCATGTCGGGAGTGGCGATAACAACGTCGAAGTCGAAGAAGTTTTCCTTCTGGATCTTCTCAGCCAGCTCCTGGCCGCCGGCGTAATCAGCGCCTGCGTCGAGAGCCTCCTGGATGCGCTCCTCCTTGCAGAAGGCCAGAACCTTAACGGAGCGGCCGGTGCCGTTGGGGAGAACGATAGCGCCGCGGACCTGCTGGTCAGCATGGCGGGAGTCAACGCCGAGCTTTACGTGGAGCTCAACGGTCTCGTCAAACTTTGCCTTGGAAGCCTTGACGACAAGGTCAAACGCGTCCATAGCGTCATACTGAATGGATCTATCGATAAGCTTTGCGCTTTCTTTGTAATTTTTACCTCTGAACAACTTTTTTTCCTCCTTAAATTGTGGTTACTCGGAATAATCCTCCCACTTTTGGACAACTGAGCTAAGCTCAGTCAGCCACCACGATACCCATGCTGCGGGCGGTACCCGCTACCATGCTCATGGCTGCCTCTACGCTTGCGGCGTTGAGGTCGGGCATCTTCTGCTCGGCGATCTTCTTCAGGTCTTCCTTGGAAATGGTTGCGACCTTGTCTCTCTGGGGAACGCCGGAACCCTTCTCGATACCGCAGGCCTTCTTGAGCAGAACGGCCGCGGGAGGGGTCTTGGTGACAAAGGTGAAGCTGCGGTCAGAGTATACGGTGATAACGACGGGGATGGTCATACCCATGTCGTTCTTGGTGCGCTCATTGAACTCCTTGGTGAAGGCGGCGATGTTTACGCCGTGCTGACCAAGGGCAGGACCTACCGGGGGGGCGGGAGTTGCCTTGCCGCCGGGAATCTGCAATTTTACATATCCAACTACTTTCTGTGCCACTTTATGTGTACCTCCTAATAATCTGTGGTGCACGGCGGGACGCCCCGCCGCGGTTCTGTCGGGAATTGCTTCCCTCCCACTCTTTACGGAACCTTTTGTACTTGTTTATTGTTTTTCCGTGACCTCGACCTGATCCAGCTCCAGATCCACCGGAGTTTCGCGGCCAAACATGGAAAGAACAACGCGCAGGCGGTTCTTTTCCGCGTCGACCTCGTCCACGATACCCAAAAAGCCGTCCAGCGGGCCGTCGATGACCTTTACGGTGTCGCCGACCTTCACTCCTACGACTACCTCGCGCTTTTCAACGCCGAGGGCAAGGATCTCTTCCTCGCTCAGGGGGATGGCCTTATTCTCCGAACCGACAAAGCCGGTAACGCCCCGGACATTTCTTACCAGGTGCCAGCTTTCGTCCGTGAGTATCATCTTGACGAGAACATAGCCGGGGAAAATCTTGTGCTCCGATGTTTTGGTCTTGGAATCCACTATTTCGGTAACGGTTTCGACAGGAATGTTTATCTCATGGATAAGGTCGTGCATTTTTCTGTTTTCAACGGCCTTCTCTATGGAAGCCTTGACCGTGTTTTCATAACCGGAGTATGTGTGGACGACATACCATTTGGCGCTTTCAGCCATTATAAAACCATTCCTTTCCCGTCAGTGGTGGTTAGCCGCCAATGCTGATGAGCGACTGAACGATAAGGTAGGCAAGCTGGTCAAAAGCCCAGATGACTACGCCGGCCAGAACCATGACTACAACGGCGACGATGACGTTGTTGAGAGTCTGCTTGCCGGTGGGCCAGACGACCTTTTTCAGCTCGCTCTTCATCTCGCGGAACCAGCGGGATATACGCTTGCCGGCGCGGACGAAGATATTTGCCTTCTTGCCCTTTTCAGGCTTGGAAGCGCTGTTTTCCTTGATTTCTTTAGCCATTAGAACCTATCCCTTCTTACTTCGTTTCGGTGTGAAGCGTATGCTTGCGGCAGAAACGGCAGTACTTGTTCATCTCAAGACGATCGGGCGTGTTCTTCTTGTTCTTGACAGTGTTGTAATTGCGCTGCTTGCACTCGCTGCATCTGAGTGTAACCTTTACTCTCATTTATCGGCACCTCCTTAGTTATTATCCCTCTGGGGATTGTTGCCTCCCTGTACGGGTTTGGGCATGGCTGGACAGACCTCTCCCATGACAGGTAAAGGTACTATATCACATTTTGGTATATGCGGTCAAGCACTTTTTTCAGTATTTTTGCGGTTTTTTGAGTATTTTATCGTTCTGCGGCATAATACGGAAAGCCGCGTCATTCTTCGCTTACGCGCAGAGACGGCTATGCGGAGCACAGCCGTCTCGTATAGGTATGATCACAGATTGAAGAACGCCTTCATGCCGGGGTACTGGGCGGATTCGAAAAGCTCCTCCTCGATGCGCAGAAGCTGGTTGTACTTGGCCACGCGGTCGGTGCGGGAGGGAGCGCCGGTCTTGATCTGGCCGGCGTTGAGAGCCACGGAGATGTCGGCGATGGTGGTGTCCTCGGTCTCACCGGAGCGGTGGGAAACAACGGCGGCATAGCCCGCGCGGTTTGCCATCTGGATGGCGTCCAGAGTCTCGGTGAGAGTGCCTATCTGGTTTACCTTGATGAGGATGGCGTTGGCCACGCCCAGCTCGATGCCCTTCTGCAGACGCTTGGTGTTGGTAACGAAGAGATCGTCGCCTACGAGCTGTATCTTCTTGCCGAGAGCGTCGGTGAGCATCTTCCAGCCCTCCCAGTCCTCTTCAGCCATGCCGTCCTCAAGGGAGATGATGGGATACTTCTCGCAGAAGTCCACCCACATATCCACCATCTGCTGGCGGGTCATAACAGTGCCGCGCTTGGGCAGATGGTAGCACTGGTCGTCATCGGACCACCATTCGGAAACGGCGGCGTCCATAGCGATGCGGAAATCCTCGCCGGGCTTGTAGCCTGCCTTTTCAATGGCGGCGACCAGCGCCTTCAGAGCGTCCTCGTCGCTGTCAAGGTTGGGAGCATAGCCGCCCTCGTCGCCCACGCCGGAGGAGGGAACGACCTTCTTGAGGTTGTGGAAAACCTCGGCGCACATGCGCAGAGCCTCGCGGAAGCTGGTGGCGGAAACGGGCATTATCATAAATTCCTGAATGTCCACGCTGTTGTTGGCGTGAGCGCCGCCGTTCAGCACGTTCATCATGGGTACGGGAAGGGTCTTGGCGTTTACGCCGCCTATGTAGGAATAAAGGGACTGGCCCAGGCTTTCGGAGGCGGCTCTGGCGCAGGCCAGGGAAGCGCCGAGGATGGCGTTGGCGCCAAGGCGGGACTTGTTCTCGGTGCCGTCCAGAGAGATGAGCAGGGCGTCAATGGCGGGCTGATCGAGAACGTTCATGCCGATGAGGGCAGTGGCAATCTCGGTGTTCACGTTTTCCACGGCGTTCAGAACGCCCTTGCCCAGATAACGGCTCTTGTCGCCGTCGCGGAGCTCGCATGCCTCGAAGATGCCGGTAGACGCGCCGGAGGGTACGGCGGCGCGGCCTACGGTGCCGTCCTCCAGATAAACCTCCACTTCAACGGTAGGATTGCCTCGGGAGTCGAGTATCTCTCTGCCGATAACGTCGGTGATCTCAAGATAAGCTTTCATTTGGTTCCTATCCTTTCCACACAATATAATATAGTTAGTATATAGAATATTTTCTTGTGGGCGGCGGCTCGGTGACGGGTCTCCGTCCTTAGGCATACCGCGCATTGCGTCCGCGGCGCTGCCATTGGCTTGTTATCTTACGATCAGGCTTTCGCCCGTCATTTCAAGGGGCTTTTCAAGACCCATCAGCTCCAGCATGGTGGGCACAATGTCGCAGAGGCGGCCCTCACGGAGCTTCACGTCCGCGCCCCGGATGATGAAGGGGACGGGATTGGTGGTGTGAGCGGTGTGAGGGGAGCCGTCAGGCTCCTTCATCTGCTCGGCGTTGCCGTGGTCGGCAGTGATGATGACGGTGCCGCCCATTTCCTCGGTTGCGGCGACTACCTTGCCCACGCAGGCGTCCACGGTACACACGGCGCTCACCACGGCGTCGAATACGCCGGTGTGACCCACCATGTCGCAGTTTGCGAAGTTGACGATTATCACGTCGTACATGCCGCTGTAAATGCGCTCGCAGACCTCCTCGCAGACCTTGTGGGCGCTCATTTCGGGGATGAGGTCATAGGTGGCGAATTCCTTGGGCGAGGGTATGAGCACCCTGTCCTCGCCGTCCAGCGCAGCCTCGGAGCCGCCGTTGAAGAAGAAGGTCACATGGGCATATTTCTCGGTCTCGGCGATGCGGAGCTGCGTCATGCCGATGCGGCTGAGGAATTCGCCGAGCGTGTTCCGGGGTATCTCCGGAGGAAAGGCCACGGAAACGTTGGGCATGTTGGCGTCGTATTGGGTCAGGCAGATGTACTTCACGGCAAAGTAGCCGTTCTTGCGCTCGAAGCCGTCGAAATCAGGGTCGACAAAGGCGCGGGTTATCTCCCGGGCGCGGTCGGGGCGGAAGTTCATGAAGAAAACGGTGTCGCCCTCGCGAACCATGCCGTTGGGGTCGATGACCACGGGCTCGATGAACTCGTCGGTCTTGCCCTGGGCGTAGGAGTCCTCCACGGCCTTCACCGGGTCGCTGTACCGCAGACCCTCGCCGAGGGCGATGGCGTTGTATGCCCGCTCCACGCGCTCCCAGCGCTTGTCTCTGTCCATAGCGTAGAAGCGGCCGCAGAGGGTGGCCACCTTCGCTATGCCGGATTCCTCGCATTTCTTTACGCAGCGCTCCATGTAGCCCTTGCCCGAGGTGGGGGAGGAGTCGCGGCCATCCATGAAGCAGTGGAAAAATACTTCCTTCGCTCCCTGGCGCTTCAGCAGCTCGAGCATGGCCCAGAAGTGGGAGTCGTGGCTGTGAACACCTATGTCTGAGAGCAGGCCGAATATGTGGGCGCGGCCGCCGCAGCACTTGGCCGCCGCGCTGGAGAGGATGGTGTTCTCGTAGAAGCTGCCGTCCTCCACGGCGTTGGAGATGCGAAGCAGACTCTGGTAGACCACGCGGCCTGCGCCGATATTGGTGTGGCCCACCTCGCTGTTGCCCATGGTGCCCTCGGGCAGACCCACGTCGGGGCCGGATGCGGAGAGGGTGGTGTGGGGGTTTTTGTTCCAGAGCGCGTCAAGCACGGGGGTATCGGCGGCCTTGACCGCGTTGCCCTCGGTGCTGTCGGACAGGCCGAAGCCGTCCATAATGATAAGTGTAGTTGGTGTTTTCATAGTTCCTTACTGATTGGCGGCGTTTATTATCGCCAGAAGCTTTTCGGCATCGAGGGAGGCTCCGCCAATCAGGCCTCCGTCGATATCCGGCTGAGACAGAAGCTCAGCCGCGTTTGCCGGGTTCATGGAGCCGCCGTACTGGATGGTGACGGCGCGGGCGGCTCGGGCGTCGTACATGCCGCGGAAAACGGCGCGTATCTCCCCGCAGACCTCCTCCGCCTGCTCGGGCGTGGCGGTCATGCCGGTGCCTATGGCCCAGATGGGCTCGTAGGCTATTATTATCTTTCTCGCCTTCTCGGCGGGTATCCCGTAAAGCGCGGACTTCACCTGGGCGCGGATCATGTCAAGAGACACTCCCGTTTCGCGCTGGGAAAGAGTTTCGCCGACGCAGACTATGGGCGTCAGCCCGGCCTCCAGAGCGGCTCTGAGCTTGCCGTTGACGGCGGCGTCGGTCTCGCCGTGGTACTGTCTGCGTTCGCTGTGGCCGATTATCACGTATTTCGCCCCCGCGTCCCGGAGCTGGGCCGCGCTTATCTCGCCGGTGAATGCTCCGGCGTCGTGCTCGCTCACGTCCTGGGCGCCGACGGCTATGCGGGTGTCGCGGAATGCCTTCACCGCTGCGGGTATCATCACCGCCGGAGCGCAGATGACAACGTCGCAGAACTTTACCCGGCCCGCTTCGGCCTTCAGCCTTTCGGCGAAGGGCTTCACGTCCGAGGGGAGAAGATTCATCTTCCAGTTGCCCGCGATAACGGTTTTGCGGTATTTTCTGTTCATCAAAATCCTCCGTGCGGCAACGCCGCACAAATAGTCCCTAAAAATCTTCCCCGCAAGGAGGATTTTTTGCCATCATCGCCGGTTGCCCGCAGGGCGAGGCGATGGGCTTTTCACACTATCCTCCTTGTATCAGGCTCAGTCCTTATCCAGCAGACAGGCGATGCCCGGCAGCTCCTTGCCCTCCATGAATTCGAGGGAGGCGCCGCCGCCGGTGGAAATGTGGGTGATGTGCTTGGAAAGGCCGAACTGCTCAACGGCGGAAACGGAGTCGCCGCCGCCGATCACGGTGATGCCCTTGCACTCTGCCATCGCGTTGGCTATGGCGCGGGTGCCGTAGGAGAAGTCGTCAAACTCGAAAACGCCCATAGGGCCGTTCCAGATAACGGTGCCCGCGCGGCGTATCTCGTCGGCGAAGATAACGCGGGTGCGTTCGCCGATGTCCATACCCATGCGGTCCTCGGGGATGCGCCAGGTGGGGAAGGTCTCGGGGTCGGAGTCGGGGGCGAATTCGGTGGCGGTAACGGTGTCCTCGGGCAGGAGGAGCTTCACATGTCTTGCCGTGGCGCGGGCCATCGCGTCCTTGGCGTAGTCAATATGATCTTCGTCCAGCAGGGATTTGCCTATGTTGCCGCCCTGAGCCTTCATAAAGGTATAGGCCATGCCGCCGCCGATGATGAGCGTGTCGGCCTTTTCGATCAGGTTATCGATAACGCCTATCTTGTCGGCCACCTTCGCGCCGCCGAGAACGGCGACCAGGGGACGCTTGGGATTGTTCAGCGCGCCGCCGATGCCCTTCAATTCGGCCTCAATGAGGAAGCCGCAGACCGCGGGGAGATAGGCGGCCACGCCTGCCGTGGACGCATGGGCGCGGTGGCAGGCGCCGAAGGCGTCGAATACGAATACGTCGGCAAGGGAGGCCAGCTCCTTTGCGAACTCGGGGTCGTTCTGCTCCTCGCGCTTATCGAAGCGGACGTTTTCCAGCATCATCAGCTCGCCGGGCTTCAGCGCGGCGGCCAGCTTCCGGGCGCTGGGGCCTACGATGTCCGCCGCCATCTTCACGTTGCGGTCCAGCAGAGCGGAAACGCGCTTGGCGATAGGCATCAGGCTCTGGTCGGCGACATATTCTCCCTTGGGTCTGCCGAGGTGGGAGCAAAGGATGATCGCCGCGCCCTGGTCAAGAATATAGCGGATGGTGGGCAGGGAAGCGGTGATACGGGTGTCATCGGTGATAACGCCGGTTGCCATTGGAACGTTGAAGTCGCAGCGGAGAAGTACCTTTTTACCGTGCAGGTCTATGTCGGTAACGGATTTCTTATTGTAGTTCATGTCTTTTGTTTCCTTCCCAATCATTTTGTCTGAAGCAGGCCTTTGTAGCCGTTCTGTCTCAGCGCCTCATAGCATATCACCGCTACGGAGTTGCCCAGATTCATGCTCCGCGCTTCCTCCCGCATGGGGATGCGAATGCAGCGGTCGGGATAGCGCAGGCGCAGCCACTCGGGCAGACCGGCGGTCTCCTTGCCGAACATGAGCCAGCAGTCCTCCTCAAAGCTTACGTCCGTGAAGCAGCGGCTGCCCTTTGTGGTGGCCAGCCAGAGCTTTTCCTGTCCGTGTTCCTCGAGAAAGCGCTCGATCCCTTCGTAAACGTGGATGTCCACAAGGTGCCAATAGTCGAGCCCCGCACGCTTGACTGCCTTATCGGAAATATCGAAGCCCAGCGGGCGGACGAGATGCAGCCTGCTGCCCGTTACGGCGCAGGTTCGGGCAATATTGCCTGTGTTCTGAGGTATTTCGGGTTCGACTAAGACTATGTTTATCATTTCTCTTTCTTGTCCTCTTTTTGCATACTTCTACAAATACATATTTTACCGCAATCGGATCCGTTTTTCAAGGTGAATAACATATAATCACAAGTATTTTACAGCTAAAAAGTTGCGAATTATGCCCAAAAAGCGCGGAAATTCAGAAGTTTTCCTATGATTTTTATTATGAGACGGCATAGAGACGCTTCGGCCTCTCATCTTTGGGAATTCAGATAGGTCTCCAATATAAGCGTCGCCGCCACGGCGTCAACCACGGCCTTGTGTTTTTTCATTTTCTTGCCGCTCTGGGAGAGGATGCGGTGGGCGTCCACGGTGGTGCGGCGCTCGTCTATCATAATCACCTCCGCGCCGGTGAGCTCGCGAAGCTTTTCCGCCATCGCCTCGCTCTTCTCAGCGCGTGGGCCGCGGGTGCCGTCCATGTTCACCGGGCAGCCCAGAACGATACGCCCCGCGCCGCGGGACTGATACAGCTCCGCCAGCTTTTCGGCCAGCCGCCCGGCGTTCCAGTCCTCCACCACCAGCGTCTCCCCGGCGATGCTGCCGCTTATATCGGAAAAGGCCACGCCGGTGCGGGCGTCGCCGTAATCTATGGCCATTATTTTCATTTCACACGAACCCTCCATTTTTCTGCTGATTCCATGATCGCTTGCGAAGAATCCCCGCATTGACGGGACTGTCAGGGTAAACCGACATGGGAGATTCTTCCCTGCGGTCAGAATGACACATACTTGAAATCTTATGTGCAGGAACGACCAACACGCACAACCCCAAACCCTGTCATTCTGAGCCCCCGCGGAGCAGGGAGTGCGAAGAATCTCCCAACCAACGTTACTGCCAAGCAATAACCAACATGGGAGATCCTTCGCAGGCTCAGGATGACAGTTTTTTTACATTTGTCCTGTTATCGTTTTTGCGGTGGATATCAGAACTACTGGCGTGCAATGCACGCCCCTACGGTGTTTCTCTTTCCATTTCTCCGTATGATCGTTTTGCAGTGAGCGCCTCCTTACCGTAGGGGCGACCATCGGTCGCCCGCCGGTACGCAATAATGATATATACAATGTAACGATAACAGATAAAAATATAAAGAATATGTCATTCTGAGCCACGCCGCAGGCGGGAGGGCGAAGGATCTCCGGCGTTATTGAGAGAGCGGCATTCATGGAAAAACAGTTTTTTTATTACAATATCACATATTCGGAAAAATTTCTATGAATAATGTTGCAAACCGGGAAAAACGTGCTATAATCAATTTTAGCAGTCGAAGCACGAGAGTGCTAATTCGTATTTCACATACTTGCCTCAAGGAGGAATTACAATGGCAAAGAAACAATTCAAGGCCGAATCCAAGCGCCTGCTTGGTCTGATGATCAACTCTATATATACTCACAAGGAGATTTTTCTCCGTGAGCTCATATCCAACGCCAGCGATGCCATAGACAAGCTCTGCTACAAGGCTCTCACCGACGAGGGCGTGGGTATGAGCCGCAGCGATTTCTGCATCAAGGTCGCCGTGGACGAGGCGGAGCGCACCATCACCGTCACCGATAACGGCATCGGCATGACCGCCGAGGAGCTGGAGAACAATCTGGGCGTTATCGCCAAGTCCGGCTCTCTGCAGTTCAAGAAGGACATGGACGAGGAGAAGAAGGAAGAAAGCGGTATCGATATCATCGGCCAGTTCGGCGTGGGCTTCTATTCCGCCTTTATGATCGCCGATAAGGTTCGCGTGGAGTCCAAAGCCTACGGCTCCGACGAGGCCAATGCCTGGGAGTCCACCGGCGCTGACGGCTATACCATCACCCCCTGCGAGAAGGAGGAGCATGGCACCAAAATTATCATCTACGTCAAGCCCGACAGCGAGGAGGAAAATTACAGCGAATTTCTGGACAGCTACCGCCTGCGCGGCCTCGTAAAGAAGTACAGCGACTATGTGCGCTATCCCATTAAGATGAACATCTCCAAGAGCCGCAGCGTAGAGACAGACGAGATGGACGAAAACGGCAAGAAAAAGACCAAGTGGGAGACCTACACCGAGGAAGAGACCGTCAACAGCATGGTACCCATCTGGCAGCGCTCCAAGAGCGAGGTGTCCGACGAGGACTGCATAGCCTTCTATAAGGAGAAGTTCCACGATCAGGACGACCCCGTCAAGGTCATCCGCGTCAGCGCAGAGGGCGCCGTGTCCTATAAGGCGCTGCTGTTCATTCCCAAGAACGCGCCCTATAACTACTATTCCCGCGACTATGAGGCCGGTCTGCAGCTCTATGCCAGCGGCGTTATGATAATGGACAAGTGCAAGGATCTGCTGCCCGAGTGCTTCCAGTTCGTAAAGGGCGTTGTGGATTCTCAGGACCTCTCCCTGAATATCTCCCGCGAGATGCTCCAGCATGACCGCCAGCTCAAGACCATTGCCGGCAATATCGAGAAGAAGATAAAGTCCGAGCTGAAAAAGCTGATGGACGACGAGCCGGAGACCTATGCTGAGTTCTATAAGAGCTTCGGCCTTCAGCTCAAGTACGGCATCCTTGCCAACTACGGCATGAAGCGTGAACTGCTGAAGGATCTGCTCATGTTCTATTCCTCCGCCGCCGGAAAGCCGGTCTCCCTTGCCGATTACGTCAAGGAGATGCCCGAGGATCAGAAGTATATCTACTTCGCCTGCGGCGAGAGCATCGCCAAGCTGGATAAGCTGCCCCAGGCCGAGCCTATCCGCGAAAAGGGCTACGGCATCCTCTACCTCACCGATGAGCCGGACGAGTTCGTCATGAACATGCTGGGCGAGTATGACGGCAAGGAGCTGCGCAGCGTGAACGCCGAGGATCTGGGTATCGAGTCCGAGGAAAACAAGGAGGAGACCGAGAAGAAGGAAGCCGACAACAAGGAGCTTCTGGACTTCGTTAAGGACAGCCTCAACGGCGAGGTCGTCGCCGTCAAGCTCTCCCATAAGCTGAAGAATTCCGCCGTCTGCCTGGGCGTGCAGGGACCCATCAGCCTTGAGATGGAGCGCTATTTCAATACCGTTCCCGGCGCGGGCGAGAAGGTCAAGGCCGAGCGCGTGCTGGAGCTGAACGGCGAGCATAAGGTGTTCGCCGCCCTCAAGGCCGCCTATGAAACCGATAAGGAGCGCGCGGCAAAGTACGCCAAGCTCCTGTACTTCCAGTCTCTGCTCCTTTCCGACGCGAAGATAGAGGACCCTGCGGAATATGCCGCGCTGGTCAGCGATCTGATGATCTGATATCCGCATATCAAAGACCCCCGCCGATTTCCGGCGGGGGTCTTTGATATGCGGGGGTTATTTTTTGATTTTGCGGGTTGGGCGTCACATGGTATATGTCGTTATTGCGTAATGGCGGGCGACCGATGGTCGCCCCTACGGTGTGAAGGCGCTCACAGCAAAAACAATATTGCGGACAAACGGGGAGAGAAACACCGTAGGGGCGTGCATTGCACGCCAGTTGGCCGGGAGATTCCTCGCACTCCCTGCTCCGCAGAGCTCAGAATGACAAAATCTTACGTTTCAGCCCTCGTATTTCTCGAACCGGTATTCCTGCTCCGCCTCGGGATATTTCTCCTTATCCGTCGCCGAGAGGAACATATCCAGCGGGCGGGCGTAAAGGCCGCCCTTGCCGTAAAGAGGGCGGTAGACCATGAGCGTTTCGCCGGTCTCGGTGTGCTCGGCGGTGCCCACTATCTCATAAAGGTAGAGCATCGGCTCGGCTGTCAGGGCGTCCGCGCCAGCCAGACCGCGCTTGAAATGCACTGCCCGGTCGCCGGGGCGGAAGGGGTTTTCTCTGGGCATATGAACTCTCCTTTTGTCGTTCTTAAGGCAACGGGAGTCGAACCCGTACCGCATTCCGGCGGCCCTGTTCGGCGCTTTTTGCCTTGTTGTTCTTGCCTTGCGTCAGCAAATCGGCGTCCGCCGCGACAAAAATCCCTCGAACATTCCTCGCCGGAATGTGCCATGCAGTTTTTACGGAGTGGATTTTTGTCCAGGCAAGGAAACGGTCGCAGAGAATACTAACGTATTTTCAAGACCGTTGACGCAGCATGGGCGGAAATCCGCCCGAAAAAACCGGCACGGGTTCGACTCCCGTTGCCTTATGTATTCAATATACCCCATACCGGGTAGACATGTCAATTGTACGCAAAATTTTCAGAAATTGCCGTAAAACCTTTGCTTTTGGGGCATTCTTGTGATAACATGATTATTCGTGATTGGATACTACTTTTAAATAAAGGATAGATACGCATTGAGTGACATGAAACAAGAGATAAGCCGCCGCCGGACGTTCGCGATCATCTCCCACCCCGACGCCGGTAAGACCACGCTTACGGAAAAGCTCCTCCTTTACGGCGGAGCCATACAGTTGGCCGGCTCCGTAAAGGGCAAGGCCACGGCGCGCCACGCCGTTTCCGACTGGATGGAGCTGGAGAAGCAGAGAGGTATTTCCATCACCTCCTCCGTCATGCAGTTTGAGTATAACGGCTACTGCATCAACATTCTTGACACCCCCGGCCATCAGGACTTCTCGGAGGACACCTACCGTACCCTCATGGCAGCCGACAGCGCCGTTATGGTCATCGACGCGGCCAAGGGTATCGAGCCCCAGACCCGCAAGCTTTTCAAGATATGCGCCATGCGCCATATCCCCATCTTCACCTTTATCAACAAGCTGGACCGCGAGGCCCGCAGTCCCTTTGAGCTTATCGAGGAGCTGGAGAAGGAGTTCGGCATCGGCACCTATCCCATGAACTGGCCCATCGGCTGCGGTATCGACTTCAAGGGCGTTTACGACCGGAAAAAGAAGGCCATTCTTGCCTTCAACGAGTTCCATCGCGGTCAGAACCGCATTAAGGCCATCGAGTGCGACCTGAGCGACTCCGAGGCCGTGGATGAGCTTATCGGGGAAAACCTCCGCAGGACGCTGGTGGATGATGTTGAGCTGCTGGATGGCGCAAGCTATGAGTTTGATTTGAACGAGGTCCGCAACGGCCGCCTCAGTCCCGTGTTCTTCGGCTCGGCGCTCACTAACTTCGGCGTTGAGCAGTTCCTGAACAGCTTCCTTGAGATGACCACCCCGCCGCTGGCCCGCACCACCGGCGAGGATATTGTCGATCCCTTCGACGAGCGCTTCTCCGCCTTTGTGTTCAAGATACAGGCCAATATGAACAAGGCTCACCGGGACCGTATCGCATTCATGCGCATCTGCTCCGGCAAGTTCCAGCGCAATGAGGAATATTTCCATGTGCAGGGCGGCAAGACCCTGAAGCTGGCGCAGCCCCAGCAGATGATGGCGCAGGAGCGCGAGATCATCGAGGAGGCCTACGCCGGCGACATCATCGGCGTGTTCGACCCCGGCATCTTCTCCATTGGTGACACCGTCTGCGCCACCGGTATGAAGGTGGAGTTTGAGGGCATACCCACCTTCGCACCCGAGCATTTTGCCGCCGTGGAGCGCGTGGATACCATGAAGCGCAAGCAGTTCGAGAAGGGCATGATGCAGATAGCCCAGGAGGGCGCCATCCAGATATTCCGCGAGCCTTACAGCGGCATCGAGGAGGTCATCGTGGGCGTTGTGGGCGTTCTGCAGTTCGAGGTTCTGGAGTACCGCCTGAAGAGCGAGTATTCCACCGACGTCCGCCGCCGCGCCCTGCCTTATCAGGAGGTGCGTTGGATAGGCAACGAGGGTCTTGACCCCTCCACGCTCAATCTCACCAGCGACACCAAGTGGGTGCAGGATTTCAAGGGCAATAACCTGCTGCTGTTCACCGCTTCCTGGTGCGTGGATTGGGCGCTGAAAAAGAACGAGGGTCTGATCCTGCGGGAGTTCAATAAGAACTGACGCTTCTGCGGAGTTCATTTGCAGAATGTAGGGCAGAAGCGTGCCTCCGCCGCAGAAACGATAATACGATAAATGAAAAAATAATGTCATTCTGAACGCAGTGAAGAATCTCCGCAGTCGGTTTACATTGGCAGTCTGATCGGTGCGGAGATTCTTCGCGTCCGCCGTTGGCGGGCTCAGAATGACAAGTTTTTAGGTTTTGCGTTTTATACGCTACATTGTGCGGGACGTTGCTGCACGGCAGGGGCGCGCCCCTGCCCTACGCTCAACCCATGGGTAATTGCGGGAACAGCTGTTTCGGTATTCCTGAGCATTTTGTTTATAAAAGTAGGGCGGAGGCGTCCTCCGCCGCTTGCAGAAGTGAGCTTTTAGGCAGAAACGATAATACGAATAAATGTAAAAGATAATGTCATTCTGAACGCAGTGAAGAATCTCCGGAGTTGGTTTACATTGGCAGTCACGCTGCTGGGTCGATTCTTCGCAAGCTCAGAATGACATATTCTTTCTATTTTGCGGTTTATCGTTATCATAAAAAATCCACCGTTCAAAGAAACGGTGGATTTTTTGTTATCATCAGGTGCCGAGGTAGGCGGCCTTGACGGACTCGTTGGAGAGAAGCTCCTTGCCCGGGCCGGAGAGGGTGATGCGGCCGGTCTCCATGACATAGCCGAGGTGAGCGGTCTTGAGAGCCATGTTCGCGTTCTGCTCGATAAGCAGGATGGTCATGCCCTGCTTGTTTATCTCTTTGATAATGTCGAAGATGCCGCGGACGACCAGAGGGGCGAGACCCAGAGAGGGCTCATCCATCATTATGACCTTGGGGCGGCTCATAAGCGCTCTGCCAACAGCCAGCATCTGCTGCTCGCCGCCGGAGAGGGTGCCGCCGGCCTGCCAGGAACGCTCCTTCAGGCGGGGGAAGAGGTCATAGACCCAGTTTATGTCGTCGGTAATATCGTCCTTGCGGAGGTACGCGCCCACGCGGAGGTTTTCCTTAACGGTGAGGTCAGGGAATATCTTGCGTCCCTCGGGAACGAGGGTGATGCCCCGGGTGACGATGTCGGTGGGGTTCTTGGCGGTAATATTCTCGCCCTCGAACTCGATAGTTCCGGAGGAGGGCTTCACAAGGCCGGATATGGCGCGCAGAGTGGAGCTTTTGCCCGCGCCGTTCGCGCCGATAAGGGTGACTATCTCGCCCTGGGGAACGTCCAGAGAGATGCCCTTGACGGCCTCAATGCCGCCGTAATTCACCTTAAGGTCTCTGATTTTGAGGATAGGTTCACTCATCGTCTTCTGCCACCCCCAGATACGCGTCAATAACGCGCTGATTATTCTGCACTTCTTCCGGCACGCCCTCGGCTATCTTGCTGCCGAAGTCGATGACGTAGATGTAGTCGGATATCTTCATAACGAGGTCCATATGGTGCTCGATAAGGAAGATCGTGAGATCGTATTCTTCGCGGATCTGCTTGATAAACTCCGCCAGCTCCTGAGTCTCCTGGGGGTTCATGCCGGCGGCGGGCTCGTCAAGAAGCAGGAGCTTCGGCTCGGTAGCCAGCGCGCGGGCTATCTCCAGGCGGCGCTGCAGGCCATAGGGAAGGCTGGTGGCCAGCTCGTCCTTATATTTATCCAGACCCTGCTCCTCAAGGAGAGCCATAGTCTCTTCGCGCATGCGCTTCTCCTCCTTGGCATTGCCCCGGAAGATGGCGGAGAGCACGTTCTGCTTTGCGCGCATGTGCTTGGCTATGAGCACGTTTTCAAAAACGGTCATGCTCTTCCAGAGACGGATGTTCTGGAAGGTACGGGCGATGCCCAGTTGGGTTATTTTATCCGGCGTGGGGGAGATGGCGGACTGGTCCTTGTAAAGCTCGCCGTTGGCGCCCTTATACATTTTCTTCATCTTGCCGGTGGGATGGCTTCTCACCATCGGCTTGCCCATGAATTGCACCAGACCGCTGGTGGGCTGATATACGCCGGTGATGCAGTTGAAGGCGGTGGTCTTGCCCGCGCCGTTGGGGCCGATGAGAGCCACTATCTGGTGCTCGGGAATGTCCAGAGAAAGGTTGTTCACAGCAACGACGCCGCCGAACTGCATGGTTACGTTTTCAACATGGAGGACGTTATTCATTTTGCTTCACCCTCCTCGCTGCCTGCGTTGGCCGCTGCGGTAACGGCCTTTTTCTTTTTGTTCTTTATCCTGTTTATCAGGCCGCCTATGCCCTTGAAGCTGATCTCCTTGTCACCCATGATGCCCTTGGAGAAGAAGAGCACGATTATCATGATAACAACGGAGAATACGACCTTGCGGAATCCGTCGCGGAAGAAGGGAACGTTCACCAGACCGAAGAGGGAGCCGCTGTCCAGGAAGCGCAGCCACCACTCGGAGCAGGCAATGTAGAGGAAGGAGGCGATGCAGCTGCCGGAAACGGAGCCGATGCCGCCGATAACCACCATGAGCAGGATCTCGTAGGTCATGGCGCTCTTGAAGGCGGAGGCCTGGATGGTGGTCTGGAACATTGCCAGCAGCGCGCCGCCAACGCCGGCGAAGAAGCTGGAAATGATGAAGGATATCATCTTGTGCTTGAAAAGATTGATGCCCATTGCCTCTGCAGCCACCTCGTCGTCGCGGATAGACTTGAGGGCGCGGCCATAGGAGGAGTTTATGAGCAGAACGATGACGGCTATGCAGAGCGTGACGATAACGAAGAGGAAGAGAGTACCAAGCTCGATGGTGGTGCCGCCGATGGTCAGCTCGATGTCGGCGAAGCTGGTGTACTTTCTCAGCAGGTTGGAGCCGTTGGTAATGACGCCCAGCCCCTCCCACTGGAAGAAGGCTCGGATTATCTCGGCGAAGCCGAGAGTTGCGATGGCCAGATAGTCGCTCTTCAGGCGCAGCACGGGGAAGCCGATAAGGGCGGCGAAGATGGCGGCGAAAAGACCGGCGATGATGAGGGTGATGATAACGCCCAGAATCGTGCCGAGGCTGTTGCCGAGGAAGCCGCTGAGTATCTCGGGGATGGAAAACTTGATGGCGCCGCCGTCAAAGTACTGGTAAACGGCGTCGTGCTGTGCCGCGGGAATGGTGAGAGCGGCGTAGGTATAGCCGCCTATGAGCATGAAGCCCGCCTGACCCAGAGAGAAAAGGCCGGTGAAGCCGTTGAGCAGGTTCATGGAAACGCAGAGCAGAGAGTAGATGGCGCCCTTTTTGAGAACGGGCACCAGCATAAGGGTGAAGGAGGTGGCGGGGAGGACATTGTCCATCAGGTATGCCAGGACATATACCAGCAGCAGGCAAAGGATGGCTATGTATCTGCCGGTTTTGCTTTTCTTGTTCAGTGTTGTCATGGCGCTCACCTCAAACCTTATCTGTCGCCTTTTCACCGAAAATACCGGTGGGCTTGACAACGAGGATGATGATCAGGAGAACGAAGGTGAAGGCGTCGGAAAACTCGGTGAGACCGAGACCCTTGATGATGTTCTCACAGATACCGATAATAAATGCTCCGATAACGGCGCCGGGGATGGAGCCGATGCCGCCGAATACCGCCGCGACGAAGGCCTTCAGGCCGGGCATGCCGCCGGAGGTGGGGATAACGGAGGTGTAGTTGGAGAAATACAGCATGGAGCCGATGGCCGCCAGGAAGCAGCCGATAATGAAGGTTATGCTGATAACGTTGTTTATCTTGATGCCCATAAGCTGGCTGGTCTCAAAATCCTTGGAAACGGCCCGCATGGCCATGCCCATCTTGGTGTGGTTGATGAGCAGCATGAGCAGGATGACCAGAACGATTGTGAGAACAGGGGTGATGAGAGTTACCAGCTTGGTGGTGGCGCCGAAGATGGTCACGGATTTGGCGAGGAAGGGGATGGCGGGGTATATCTGAGGCAGACCGCCGGTGAAGTAAAGGGCGCAGTTCTGCAGCAGGTAGCTCACGCCGATGGCGGAGATCATAACGCTCATTCTCGGAGCACTGCGCAGGGGCTTATAGGCCGCGCGCTCTATAATGAAGCCGAGCGCCATCGTAGCGATAATGACCACGGGTATGGCAACATAAGGGCCGAAGGACGCGGAGACATAAACCATGACCAGACCCGCTACCATGAAAACGTCGCCGTGGGCGAAGTTTATAAGGCGCAGGATGCCGTAGACCATAGTATAGCCGATGGCTATAAGGGCGTACTGTCCGCCGGTGGATATACCGGCCAGCAGATACGGCAGGTTCGCGCTGATAAAGTCAGACATTGCGGAAGCTCCTCCTTACAGATAATGTACTGCGGAACGAATAGATCCGCTCCCCGAATGAGGAAGGGCCGGCCTGCCCCAGCCAGGGAACGCATTTATTCGCTCCATAGGGGAAACGCGGTGTGAAATCCGGAAGCAGCCGCCTGAAATTCCAGATTATGGCGGCATTATAAAAAGGTGCGGATGGCGGGAGCCATGTTTCAGGCCCCCGCCACGATTTGTAAACTGAAAATTTGGGTTATGCCGGTGATCAGGCTACGCCCTGAACAGCGACGAAGTCCCAGGCGCCGGTCTCGGTATTGGCGTTCTTGATGTAAGCGGCGTTGCGGTTGGCATCGCCGATCTCGTTGAAGGAGATGTCGCCGGTGATACCGGTGGTCTTGAGAGAAGCGATAGCGTCGCGGATCTTGGCGGTGTCGGTGGTGCCGGCAGCCTTGATGGCGGCGAGAGCCACGTTGTAAGCGTCATAGCCCATAACGGTAACAGCGGAGATGGTGTCGTCGCCGCCGTTGTTGGCGAGGTTCTTGGAGTCGCCGTTGATCCATGCCTTCAGGCCGCTCTCAAACTCGGGGTTGCCGCCCTCTGCGAAGAAGGTGGTAACGTTGATGTTGAGGTCAGTGCCCTTGGCGGCGTTGAGGATAACGTTGGAGTCCCAGGTGTCGGGAGCAACGATGGGAGTGTTGATGCCCTGGGTGGAGCACTGCTCGATGATAAGCTGAGCGTAGCTGATGGAGCAGGGAGCGAAGATAACGTCAGCGTTCTGGTTCTTGGCGTTGGTGAGGTAAGAGGTGAAGTCGGAGTTGTCAGAGGGGAAGGACTCGGTGATGATGGTCATGCCGAGAGCCTCGCCGGCTTCCTTGAAGTAGTTAATGAGACCCTGGTCATAGTCGTTGCCGAGCTCGCCGATGCAGTAAACGGTCTTGGCGCCGAGCTGATCGTAAGCATAGTTGGCAAGGACGGTGCCCTGGAAGGGATCCAGGAAGCAGATGCGGAAGTAGTAGTCGTTGCCGTCGGTAACCGCAGGGTTGGTGCAGGTTACGCCGATGGCGGGCAGCTTGGCGTTGGCGAAGGTATCGCCGGCGGCGATAGCAACGCTGGAGCCGTAGGAGCCGAGAACGACGGAGCACTTCTTGGAAACGAGCTGGGTAGCAGCGGAGATAGCCTTGTCGGTGGAGGACTCGTTATCTGCGATAACAAGCTCTACCTTGTAGGTCTTGCCGCCAACCTCGACGGTATTGACCAGGCTGTTGGCATACTGCATACCGAGGATCTCCTGCTTGCCGCCCGCGCCGTTGGAGCCGGACTGGGGCTCGTAAACGCCTATGTAGATGGTGTCGCCGGTTTTGGAGCCGCCGGAGCAAGCGCAGAAGGATGCGATCAGGCATACTGCGAGAAGCAGGGCAATGATTTTCTTAGCCATTTTCTTATTTCCTCCTAAAGAAATAAATTTCCATGCGTATAGCTGATTTCAACTGCGATACGCGTGGGCTTATTTTACACTTATTCAATTTGTTTTGCAATATGATTTGCAGCTTTTTTGTATAGTTTTTTCATTATTTATGAAATTTTTATGAAAAGCACCACCTAAAACGGCTGAAAATGAACGAAGACAGAGAAATTGAACCGCCGGCGAAGCCGGAATTTGAATTTTACCATAGAGTATCATTCATTTCAGGGCGGTATTTATATATATGTATCAGGGCGGAGCTTAATGAGCGCGGGCTGGGAGCCGCGCGTTTTTACTGCCGATGCAAGACCGGCCTGGGAGATTCTTCCCTTCGGTCGGAATGACAGTACTTTCAGACCTGTGCCATGTAACGACAAAACGCAGAACCTGAGAAAATGTCATTCTGAGCCACGCAAAGCGTGTGCGAAGAATCTCCGCACCGATTTTACTGCCGATGTAAACCAACTCCGGAGATTCTTCACTGCGTTCAGAATGACATATTTTTTCGTTTGTTCGCCATATCGTTCCTGATGCCAAAAACTTTGCTGAGGCGGACGTCGCGCCGCCCTGCATAACCTTATTATACGATCGGTATTTTTTTGTCCATAATGACGCGCCCGGCGCAGGTGAGGCTGCGGTTGCCGCTGCCGTAAATGGCGATGTCGGCATCCTCCCGTTCCCTGTTGAGGGAAAGAAGATAGGTATCATAACCGGAGGTGGCGTACTGCTTGCAGTAATACGCGCCGTCCACGCAGAAAATGCCTATCTCGCCGGGGTGCACGCCCTGGGCGTCCTTGACGCAGTAAACGGTCTGGCCGTCATGGATATAGGGCTCCATGCTGTCGCCGCTTATGGTCACGGCGAACTGCGCGTTCTCCGGCACCTCGCCGGTGACGGGAATATAGTTGAAGTCCTCGTTCTCAATGGGGTTGGCGTAGCCCGCGGCGGCCATAGTGGTGTAATGGGGGATGAAGCGCTGCTCGGCCTCCTGCTCCTTTTCCTTTTCGGCGGCGCAGCGGGCGTATTCCTCGTTCAGGGTCAGCTTCACCATGCGCTGCCCGTGCTCATCCAGCCGCCGCCAGCGGCCAAGCATGAGCTGTTCGGCGGGAGTCATGCCCCCGTCCGTGCCGGCAAGGCTGTCCAGAGATACATTAAAATATTCCGCAAGGCGCAGCAGCGTGCCAAGATGCACGTTGTCCCCGCCCTTTTTGAACCAGCCGTCGATGGTGGTATAGGGTATGCCGCTGCCGAGGGACAGCTCCCTCTTGTTTATACCGCGCTCTTCCATCAGCGCCCTTACGTTTTCCGGAAACATATGCAAGCACCCCGCAAATTTTACTTCTTCATATATCAATTATACTTTATGTCACTTATTTGTCAACCAAAACATACCCTTTTTCGTAAAATGTCACTTGATTTATTACGTTTAGAAATATATACTTGAGCCATAAATTACGATAAAGGGTAAATTATGAGCTACAAATTTATTTTTACATCAACACTTCGCCGGGACAGGCAGGAGGAGCTTCCCCTCGCCCTCTGTCCGGAATGCCACGGAGAAATATACAGTGGTGACATCTATATGGACTCCGGCGCGGCGTTGTACCATAAAGACTGCTGGGAAAGGATGATGGAGTATGGAGATAGAGGACGTCTGCCGTCTGGCGAGGGCTGAGGGCCTGAGCTACGGGCAATATGTTTTTGCCCACGCGGCTGAGCTGGCAGGTAAGCGGCCCAAGCCCCGGCTGCGCCCCGGCGAGAGAAGCTGCCGGTACTGCGGCAGGATATTTTTACCCGTTGGTACCCGGCACCGCTTCTGCCGGAACGCCTGCAGAGCGGCATGGAATCAGGAAAAACGCAGAAAAATGATGAAAAGGGAGGCTGAAAGAGATGAACGCTAAGAGCATAATGGAGGATATAGCCCGGACAAGGGATAATTTTAAGAAGGCGAGCCGCAGACTCTGGGACTATCTTGAGGAGAAAAACGAATTTCGCGACCCCCTCGACCCGCTGACGCTGGGCTCGGACGGGGAGATACTGCTGGAGCTGGCCCACATAGCCGCCCGCCGGGAGATGGAGGCCAAGACTCTGGCCGACCAGCTCATCGGCGCTCTCAAAGATGAGCGGGCGGAGATGGTGCTCCGCCTGCGGTATATGGACGGCATGAGCTGGGAGCTGATATGCCGCTTTTTTGAGGATATTGACCAGCCCCTCTGCCAGCGCCAGCTCTACCGCATTCATGCCAGGGCCTTGGAGGACCTCGACAGGCTGCTTAGGGAGATGGAAGAAAGCGCATGACCCGCCATGGCATTGGGATACCTACCGCAGAAACGATAACACGAAGAGATAAAAAATATGTCATTCTGAACGCAGTGAAGAATTTCCGGCGTTGGTCTTGCCTTGGCAGTCAAATCCGTGCGGAGATTCTTCGCTTCCGCCTGCGGCGGGCTCAGAACGACGTGGTTTTAGATGGTGCGTGTTCTTGTTACGTTGGCATGGGGAATGGGTGCGTTGCGGCGGGCGACCGATGGTCGCCCCTACGGTGTGATCTTTTTATATTAATGTTTTATCGTAGCATTGTGCGAGGTGTGCCTCCGATGTGGAACTAAGGTGGCCGCAGAAACGATAATACGGACAAACGAAAAGAGCAGCACCGTAGGGGCGTGCATCGCACGCCCGCCATGGCATAGGGATATCTACCGCAGAAACGATAACACGAAGAGGTAAAAAATATGTCATTCTGAACGTAGTGAAGAATCTCTGCAGTTGGTTTACATCGGCAGTCACGCTACTGAGGGGATTCTTCGCAAGCTCAGAATGACAAATTTTTTGGTAATGCGTTGGCTGATGATGAGCCCCCTAAAAAAACATCAAACCCCCTGCACCGCTATGAACTGCGATGCAGGGGGTAAACATTTATTCTTCTTCCTCTTCCGGTTCCTCTTTCGTGAGGGTCACTATGGCTCGCTCGATGCGGTGATCCTGAATATCGCGGACCTGAATGTGGAGAGGCGGGATATCGATCTCGAATTGGCTGCCGTCCTCGGGGATGAAGCCGTAGGCGTCAAAGACCATGCCGCCGAAGGTGTCGTAATCGCCCTCCTCCAGCTCTATGCCAAGGTTCTCGCAAAGCTCATCCATAGGCAGGCTTCCGCGAACCGCCCAGGTATTCTCGCTCAACGGCTCGAACTCGGGGGAGTCGCCGTCCTCGTCCGGGCCTTCTTCAAGGTCTCCCACGATCTGTTCCAGCAGGTCGTTCATGGTCACAATGCCGCTTACGCCGCCGTATTCATCCAGCAGCACGGCAAAGTGGTTGCGCTTCTTCTTCATCTGCTTGAAAAGGATATCTGCGCAGAGGGTCTCGGGTACGAAATAGGGAGTTTTGACCGCGTTTTCCATAATGCTGTCCCGTCCTCCGTCCCTGTAATGGAAGTAGTCCTTCACGTTGAGCACGCCGATAACGTTGTCAATGGTGGAGTCGCAGACGGGGTACAGGCTGTGCCCCGTGTTATAAATGGTTTCCTCCCAGGTTTGGTCATCGTCCTCCGTCCAGAGGACCTCGATATCGGTGCGGTGGGTGGCGAACTCGTCAACGGTGATGTCGTCGAACTCAAAAACGTTCTGTATCATCTCCCGCTCTTCCACGTCGATGGTGCCCTGCTTGCTGCCGGCGTCCACCATCATGCGTATTTCCTCCTCGCTGTTCTCCTCCTCCTCGGCGTCGGGGTCGAGACCGAAGAGACGGAGCATGCCGTTGGTGGAGACGGTGAGCAGCCATACCAGAGGCGCGAAAAGCTTGGCGAAGAAGCTTATCATATTGGCCATGCCAAGCGCCAGCTTCTCTGTCTTCTGCATGGCGATGCGCTTGGGAACAAGCTCGCCCAGCACCAGCGTCAGGAAGGAGAGAATGAGGGTGATGACGACAACGGAGATGGAATTCAGGGTAGAGGCGGGAATGGGTACATTCATGCTCAGCAGCCAATCCACCAGCAGGTCGGAGAAATTATCCGCCGCGAAAGCGCTGCCCAGAAAGCCGGAGAGGGTGATCGCCACCTGAATGGTCGCCAAAAATTTCGCGGGCTGCTCGGTGAGCTTCAGCAGGCGGGTCGCCCGCTTATCGCCCTGAGAGTCCAACTGCCGCAGCTTTATGTCGTTCATCGAGATAACGGCTATCTCGGCGCAGGCGAAGATAGCGTTGAGCGCGATGAGTATTATCTGAAGAAGTAATTGCCATGCAATCGTGTCCAAGAAAAAATTCCTCCTAATAATTTTTGCCCGGTGGATGCTCACATTAACGGCTGCAAAAGAGCACAAAAAGGCACACCCGCCTTACCCCGTTCAGGGGCGCGAGTATGCCGAACATACTTTATATGTATTGTTTGTTATCTGACAGTTCGCGTAATCGCCGTCGTCGGACTCCATAAGGATCGTGATCCTCCAAGCAAGATATTTTTACTCACTATAACATAAGGAAAGGTAATTGTCAATGCCGTAATTTGACAGTTCCCGCCGGGGCGGGCAAGGGCGCAAAAAACAGTTCCATTTTTCCCGCAAATCTGTTATCATGCCCTTAGAAGTACGCTGTAATTCCCCGTTTCGCCGGGGGAGCATTTCGTTTCTGATTTATGCCGCGCATAGCGGCGGAATGGGGGATCAACATGATAAATGTAGTTATAGCCTCGCCCTTTCGCGAGGAAGCAAAGCAAAAGATAATGGAGGCGGGCGGGGAGGCCTGCGCCTTCACCGAGCTGGGCGTGTCTACGCCCGCGGAGGATGCCGCGAGGATAATGGCCGATGCCGAGGTGATCATAGGCTTCGTGCGGCCGGAGCTGTTCAGCCATGCGGGCAGGCTCAAGCTGCTGCAGGCAACATGGGCGGGCGTTGATGCAATAGCCGGGGCGGTGCCGCAGGACGTGACGATAACCAACGCCAGCGGCGCCTTCGGCCCGGTCATTGCCGAGCACATCATTGCCTGCTCTATGGCGCTGGCTCGCCATATCCCGGCCTATTCCCGCCAAAAGCGCTGGAAGGATCTGGGCTGTGAGCTTACCTTCGAGGGTAAGCGGGCGCTGATCTTAGGCGCGGGCGATATTGGTCTCTGCACAGCCCGGCGGCTGAAGCCCTTCGGCATGACCACCGTGGGCATACGCCGCGTTCCCCGGGATATCCCCGACTGCTTTGACGAGATGTATACCCTCGCGGAGCTTGACGAGCAGCTCGCCCTTGCCGACTTCGTGCTTTGCGCCCTGCCCGGCACAAAGGAAACCGCCGGTCTCCTGAACGAGCGCCGCCTGCGCCTGATGAAGAAGTCCGCCGTGCTGGTAAACGTGGGCCGCGGCAGTCTTATCGATACCTCCGCTCTGGAGCGCGTTATGGGTGAGGGGCATCTTTTCGGCGCGGCGCTGGACGTGACCTCCCCCGAGCCTCTGCCGGAGAGCAGTCCGCTCTGGGATATGGACAACGTGATCATCACGCCCCATGTGGCGGGTATCGGCTTCGACCGCCTGCCCGAGACCGAGGCGAAGATAGCCGATATCTGCTGCGAAAACCTGAGACGCTATATTCGCGGCGAGAAACTGATAAACCTGGTGAACAGGGCAACGGGCTACCGCGAAACCATGATGAAGGATTGAAACGAACCGACGCCCTACGTTCTGTCAATGAATGCAAGGGTCGCTTTGTAGGGCAGGGGCGCGCCCCTGCCGTGCAATAGCGATACGCACAATGTAACGATTAACATATAAAGATGAAAGAATATGTCATTCTGAGCCCCGCGAAGCGGGAGCGAAGAATCTCCGCAGTAACGTGACTGCCGACGTAAACCAAATGCGGAGATTCTTCACTGCGTTCAGAATGACATGTTTTTTCATTTATCGTGTTATTGTTTCTAACGTGGGCATCGTCACACCGTAGGGGCGACCATTGTGTCGCCTGATATAACTTCTTTGCCTGCCAATGTAACGGTAGCTGCGGTTTTCAGCTATACAGATATTCATCGTTACCCTCGTAGCCGCAGTAGAAATCCAAGTATTCCTCATATTCCTTTCCGATAGACAGTATGGCCAGTATCAGAAACAGGCGGGTGGAGCCGAATTCGTAAATAACCACATCTTTTCCGTCTATTTCCACGGTTTTCCCGGAGATAAGTCCGGCAGATATGAGCTTTTCCTCAAGCGCAGCGCTGTTTTCAATGCCGCATTTGCCGCAGAGAGAGGATATGGTAAACGTGTGACTGCGGCTTTTGATGAGCTCGGCAAGAGCCGCCCGGAAATCGCGGTCAACCAGCGAGGATAATATACCACAGGACGCGTCGTTTTCCAGAAGCTCCGCCCAGGAGCCGGCCGGTCTTTTGATGAGCAGGCCGCCAAACTCATCCCGATAATAGACCCCGCCTGTTTTGTGAACGATGGCGGTTCTGAACCTCTTGTCTTGCTTGAGCAGTTCAACTCTCTCCTTCAAAAATTGCTCTTCGGTGGTAATGTCAAATCTGGGGTAATAATTATAGGCGAGTGTGGACCAATATAGGCGGGAGCCTATATTATTGATGATGCTTTCGCAGCAGCGCTCAAGAACGGCTTCTGCTTCCATGGGGCCTTTCGGATTTAGTCTGCCGTATAACGCGTCTATGCTTACTTCGAATATATCCGCGATTATGGGCAGCAGCAATATGTCCGGCATGTTCGTGTTGTTTTCCCATTTGGATACCGACTGCGCCGAGACCCCTATGGCGTCGGCGAGCGCCTCCTGCGTCATGCCCTTCTTCTTCCGCAGGGAGGCAATGTTTTCTCCCAGAGTATTCATTAAAACACCTCCAATTTTAAGCGGTGGGAAGCTTTCCTTATGAATATATAATAACTAATTGCGGCCGGACAGTCCATACATCGTTAGTTGTATTGCTAACGTATTCGGAAAGTTTGCGGCGATTATTGCAGCGGATAAAAAGGAAAAATAAAAAACATGTCATCCTGAGCTCCGCCGTCACTGCGTTCAGAATGACATGTTTTTTCATTTATCGTGTTATTGTTTCTAACGTGGGCATAGTTTCTTCCACGGCAGCGGGTTCAGAACCGGGTTCGGGAGAATTAGCGCCGTGAACATAAAGATGCAGCTCGCCGGGGGCTACGAGGACGACCTGGTCGCGCTTGCTGTAAACGCTGGTGTCCTCCTCGGCGCGGCTGATAATGCTGCCGTCCGCCGAGAAGCGGGAACGATAGGTGACTACCTTGTAGCCGGTTATGCCGGAGACCGCGATCTTTGTACGGCCCGGCTCTATGCTCTCGTCCTCCTGAAAGATGGTCTCATAGTCATAGCGCTCCACGATCTCGTAGCTCATTTTGATGTATTCATCGCTGGTCTTTGTGCCGTAAAGCTCGCAGTAAAGCTCATTTCCGTCGCGCCATGTCACGATCTTGATCGGGTAATCGCTGCTGTTAGAGAATTCAAACTCCGGACCGCCCCAGCTTACTGTGGCGTCCATGCCGAGAGGGACGTAGGGCGCGGTGTAAAGATGGCAGGTGCGGCGGACGATGTCCATGTCCGCCATAAGGCAGCAGTAGTAGATGGAACTGGACACCTGGCAGATGCCGCCGCCCACCTCGTAAACGGTCTCGCCGTTGGAATATGCCGCCGCGGCGCCAAAGCCGCGCTCCGTGGTGCGCTGTCCCACGGTCTCGTTGAAGGAAAATTTCTCGCCGGGGAGCAGGACCAGCCCGTTCACCGCGCTTGCCGCCAGCTCAATGTTTTTTGAGCGGGTCTCGTTATTGGTAAGGGTGGAGGTCCAGGAGGCCAGCCTGTCCCGGTAAAGGAGGGCGCTGAGCTCCTCGGTGCTTATCTCGGGATGAACGGTGGAAAGCGTGATGGAAATGACGGCTCCCTCCTCGGCCTCGTCGTAAAGAGCCTTGGCCTGCTCAAGGTCGAAGGTGAGCCCGTTGATGCTTTTTATAACGTTGAATTTGCTGTCAAACTCCGCGTTGCGGGCCTCCCGGCAGACGGCTTTGTATATGCCGTCAAGGTCGAGGGGCTTTGGCGTGGACTCCGGGGGCGTATAGCTGACGGTGCTTTCGCCGTTTTCAAGCGCCGTGCGAGCCACGCGGTAGACCTCGTCCTCGTCCAGCAGAACGCCGGAGGTGCCCTTGACTATGGTAAGATTGCTGCCGCTCACGCTGTACGCGCCCTCTATATGGGCGTAATTTATCGCGGCTGCCTTTTCGGAAATGGCGGCGCGGAGAGCCCCGCCGTCTATCCGACCCAGCGCGTTCTCATAAAGCTCAACGCTGCCCATCAGACTGAAGGCATAGCGGAACGGGGAGACTTTGCCGTTTCTGCGTCCGTAATTCCACGCCCTGGCGGCTGCCGCTCCCGCGTCGTAGCCGGCTATGGAGTCGGAACGGGGCAGCTCCATCACGGAGCCGTTGGGCAGGACAAGGCTCACGCCCGAGCCGGGCGACTCCAGCTCATTTGCGAGGGCCGCTTCGGCCTCGCTCTGGCTCATACCGCTCAGATCCACTCCGTAGGCGTATACGTTGGGAAGTATGCCCTCCCAGCGGACAGAGCCATAGATAACGTAGGCGATAAAGGCGGCCAGGGCGAATACGAGCACTCCGCAGACTATGCCCACAGCTCCAGTGAGCTTGCTGTTCGTTTTGCTTTTTTCGGTTTTACCGTCCTTCATGGGTCGGGAATTGGAACTGACGTGTTTCATCGCGCACCTACCTTTTTATGTCTGGCTATGCTGTTGAATGTAATCAGAACAAGGATGAATAATAATCCTCCTGCTTCCAGGGAACACTGAGATTGTACCGCTTTTCCGTGAGCGCGTCCAGCAGCTCGCCGATGAGACTGTTGGAGATAAGAAAGCCCTTGGGAGTGAAGCTCCAGCGGCCGTCCGTCTCCCGGGCGTAGCCGTATTTCTGATAGGAGCGCAGCAGGGGTTCGAGAGCCTCGAAGCCGCCCCGGAAAAATGTCTCGTAATCGGCGGCGGAAATGCCGTAGGTCGTCCTCATTCCGAGCATAATATATTCGGCGGAGCGTTCGTGGATGCTGATTTCCTCCGATTCCCGTATCACGGGCGCGCCGGTTTTCACGGCGGAGATGTATTCCTCCACGCTGTCGGTGAAGGTGTAGCGCGTGCTGCCCACAAGGGAGGCGGCGGAAGCGCCGAAGCCGGCGTAATCGCCGAGAAGCCAGTATTTCAGATTGTGCCGGGATTCCTTGCCCCGCTGGGCGAAGTTGGATATCTCGTACTGGGCGTAGCCGTGGGAGGCGAGGAAGTCCACGGTGTAAAGATACATATCCGCCTGGGCGTCATCATCTGGGATGAGGGAGGTGCCGCGGTACTGCCAGAGCCTTGTGCCCTCCTCTATCTTCAGTCCGTAGCAGGAGATGTGCTCCGGGCCGAGCAGCACGGCACGCATCAGGGTGTCCGACCAATCCTCGCGGCTCTGGGCGGGCAGGCCGTAGATAAGGTCAAGGCTTATGTTCTCAAAGCCGGCTCTGCGGGCGGCCTCGAAGGCGTCAAGAGCCGCGTCGCTGTTATGGCGGCGGTTTATGAATTTCAGTATCTCGTCGTTAAAGGACTGCACGCCGATGGATACGCGGTTGAAGCCCGTCTTGCGGAGCTGGCGCAGCTCGTCCTCCCGGATGCTGTCCGGGTTGGCCTCGAGCGTGACCTCCGCGTCCACCAGCACCTTACAGCAGCGCTTGAGCGCGTCGAATATTTTGATGAGGTTCTTCGCCCCGTACCAACTGGGTGTGCCGCCGCCGAAGTATACGGTGTCCACATAATAGCCCTTGAGCCGGGGGGCGTATTCCTCCAGATGGGCGATGATGGCCTCCTGATAGGCCGGGATAAGGTCGCGCCGGTTTTCCGTTGAGCAGAAATCGCAGTAGGCGCAGCGGGAGGCGCAGAAGGGTATATGGAAGTATATTCCTATTCGTTTTTCCATCGTCACCATCCTCTTCTGTTTTCCATAGTGTTTATATTATATTATATGTAGCAACAGCTTACACCCTCGCGGAATATTGTGTCAATTAAAAAGGGTTACAATTTGCCGTCATATAAAATGCGCCACCCTGACTTACGGATGACGCATTTTACCGCATTTATTTTCTCATGTCCGTCAATGTCTGGATGACCTCCGCCGCGTCACAGTCTATGGAAACGGCACGGTTTCCCAGCTCCGGCGGAATTTCGGGGTAGCCCTTGTGGTTCTTGTAATCCAGATAGCCCCGGTTCACCCGGAAGAGGGTGGAGCGGGGAATGGCGGCGCAGATCCGCTCAAAGGGCCAGCGGATAACGCCGGGAGTGTTGAAGCCCACGCCCAGCTCGATGATGCAAAGGCGCATTTCCTCGCTGGAATTCACGAAGTTTACATAGCGGTCACGGCCTATTGACCAATCCTCGGGGCGGAAGCCCATTTCGGCCACCGCGCCGCAGTAGGGGCAGCGGGGCAGCGCCTCCGGCGGGCATTCAAAGGTCTCGTGGTCGATGTTTTTCAGAACGCGCTGCAGCGCCTCGTGATTGTCCCAGGTGTGCCGGGTGCAGCGTTTGGAGCAGCAGAGAGTGTCATAATGCCCCTGATATTCAAAGACGCGCTCCATGTCAAAGCCGCCGCGCATGAACTGGCGGTCGGCGTTGGAGGTGACAACGAACCAGTCCTTGCCATCGAGGAGCTTCAGCAGCTTCCTGTAAAGCTCCGCGGGCGGGAATATGTTGCGCACATAGTTTACATGCGTGGCCCAATAGGCCCACTTGCGGCCGACGCTCCATTCATCGTCGCTCCGTCCCACCAGCTCGTAGGGGAAGTGGTAGCCAAGGGCGGCCATGTCGGGGTAGTATTTTTTAAAGGCCTCCTCGTCGAAATAGCTCAGACCCGCCGCGGCCGAAAGACCCGCGCCCGCGCCGATGAGAATGCGGTCGGCTTCCTCCATTTCGCGGCTCAGCGCCTCTATCTTTTCCATGAGTAATTGCGGCATAGGTATGCTCCTTTGCGTTTTTCTTTTATTATACACCATTATACACCATTTCCGGGCGCGGTTGCAACAGCTATGCGTCTGTGGTAGAATTAAGACGAATAAACAGAGAAAGCCGGTAAAACCATGTATCTATACAGAGTGACGGACGGTATGAGCACCGAGCCCCGCCGGGGGCAGTATTTCGAGTGCGATGCCTGCGGGCACCGCTTCCCGGATGTGGAGGTGTTCAAGACCTTTTTCGGAATTTTCCCCCACTATACACAGAGCCTGCAAAAGACCATCGAAAGCGTGCTGACCCTCTTCAATGAGTGTACCCCGGAGCGTTACGAGGAAAACGGGGAGCTGCGCTTCTGTCCTTACTGCGGCGCGCCCTTTTATCATGTGGTGGACGTTTATCAGGAGTGGGCGCGCACCTACCGCCTCGCCGGGGGAGAGGAGTGGCTGGACGAGGATAAATTCGCGGAAAAATCGGCGGCTGCGGAGGCCGGGTGCCGCGCGGAGTACCGCCGCTGGCTGAGCGAGCGTATGGAGGAGAATGAATAAGTGGCAGTAACGATACGCATAGCGTAATGTATAAAACGCAAAATCTCAAAGTTTTGTCATTCTGAGCCCGCCGTAGGCGGACGCGAAGAATCTCTGCACCGATTTGACTGCCAATGTAAACCGACGCCGGAGATTCTTCACTACGTTCAGAATGACAATATTTTTTCATTTATCCGTGTTATCGTTTCTGCTGCAAAAATGTTTACTGCCACGGCGGAGG
>JAQXJB010000031.1 GCA_029008095.1 Clostridiales bacterium | reverse complement strand
CCCGGAACACAAAGAGAAAAAGCGTGCCGCATTGACGCCGGAGCAGCTCCAGAAGGTCATGGAGTTTACGGACAGGCCGGATATCTATGACTATTATCTGATCCACTGCGCGATTCATCTGGCCTTTGCCTGCAGTATGCGCGGCGGTGAGGTCGGCGGCGCACAGTGGGAAAGATACGACCCCGCAAACCGGATGCTCTATATCGACAGGGTGATTGACCGTGTAGACAAAAAGCTCGCAGATACCCTTACCAAAATGGACATCATGTTCCGGTTTCCGAACCTGTATCCCGGAACCGGAACCCTGATCGTCCTGAAACAGCCCAAGACTGAGGGCAGCGTCCGAAATGTTTACATCCCGGAGACGGTTGCTCAAAAGCTGAAGGTCCTGAAGCAAATGCAGGACAAGCTCAAGATCGAGCTGGGCGATGACGGGTATATGGATTATGGGCTTATCATCTGTCAGGCAAACGGCAGACCGATCATGACAGAACACCTGAACAAACGCTTTAAGGAAGTCCTCGAAGCAATGGGTGATCCTACCATTGATCCCAGTGAGATCGTCTTTCATAGTATTCGTCATACCAGCGCGGGCGTAAAACTCCGCTTGTCCGGCGGTGATCTGAAAGCGGTACAGGGCGATGGCGGCTGGAGTACACCGGATATGGTCACGAAACGCTATGCGCATATTCTGGATGAGGATCGGAGAATGCTGGCTTCTGAAATGGAGCAGCATTTCTATCAGCAAGGCAGCACTGCAATGCAGCCAGCAACAGCAGAAAAAGCGCCCTCAATGGACGCAAATGCCCTGGCTGCGCTGCTTACCAGCAACCCGGAACTGCTAACAAAAGTTCTTCAGTCTATCCAGACTGCTAATAACGGATGATTTTATTAGCAGTCACGCTGGGAGGTCGAAAACGCCTATTAGCAAAGGCCCTCCCAAAACCGGCTTTTCGGGTCGGAAAATCCGGCTTCTATTAGCAAAAAGAATTCTTCCGGCCACCGATGCAGACCATGCGCTTTCCATTAGCGGCAGCGAATTTCCAGTCGTTTATTAGCAGGTTTTATTAGCAAATTTGCAAAGGTGAACGAACCGGAAAAGTAAAAGAAAGCCGAAAACCCTGATAAATCAAGGCTTTCGGCGTGATTCCTGGCGTCCCCGGCGCGATTCGAACGCGCGGCCTTCCGCTTAGGAGGCGGATGCTCTATCCTGCTGAGCTACGGAGACGTATATGAAGTTTTAAGGCGGGGTCCTCCCCAAAAGGTGTCCGCTCCTCGTTCTCTTAGGAGGCGGACCCTCTATCCTGGTGAGGTACGGGGGCATATACAAGAATTATTCAATTTTCCCGCTCAGCAGGATGTAAACCATCTGCGGCTGAGCGTATGCCATATATATAAAATATAAATGAGCTGCAGAGAAGAACTTTAAATTTTGCGCAGACACCCTCAGGAAAAGACTTTCCTTTATGATTCTATTTGGAAACGAACTCTTTACTACGCGAAAGATTTTATATCACCAAATCAAAAATGTCAAGGAAAATACAACTTGTTTTACATCATTATATATAAATTGCATAAAAAAATTATGTATTAAACGCCCAAAAATCTTGACATACACCTATTCCGGGGTTTAATATTATTCTTATAAGTAAAGTAATTTGGGGAAATTATCTATACTTATAAAAAGCTCTACACATAAACATTTTTGTGTTTAAATACTTGTGTAAGTTGATAAAGATTGGAGGTATGCCTTCGTTCATGGATTGGTATGTTTATCTGATAATAGCCGTTATAGTGGTCGTTCTTGCTGCCATTGCTTTTTTCGCCGGTATCACCTATCGCAAAAAGGTTTCCGAGCGCGAGATTTCAAGCGCTGAGGATGAGGCAAAGCGTATCATAAACGAAGCTATAAAAACAGCCGAAAGCAAGCAAAAGGAAGCTCTGCTCGAGGCTAAGGACGAGATCCATAAGAACCGAACTGAGTACGAGAGAGAAGTCAAGGAACGCCGTTCCGAACTTCAGAAGCAGGAACGCAGACTTCAGCAGAAGGAAGAGACCCTTGACAAGAAAAATGATAATCTCGACAAGAAAAATGAGACTCTTACCAGGAAGATAGCCGAAGCTGACGCATTAAAAGATGAAATCACACTTCTCAAGCGCAGCCAGCTTGAAATGCTTGAAAAGATCTCCGGATTCACCGTTGAGGAAGCAAAAGATTACCTGATAAAGAATCTGGAATCCGAGGTCACTCACGAGGCCGCAATGAAAATCAAGGAGATCGAGGCAAGAGCCAAGGACGAGGCCGAAAACAAGGCCCGCGAGTACATTACCCTGGCTATCCAGCGCTGTGCCGCCGACCAGGTCGCAGAAGCCACGGTTTCTGTTGTTCCCCTTCCTAACGACGAGATGAAGGGACGCGTTATCGGCAGAGAGGGCCGCAACATCCGTGCAATTGAGACTCTCACCGGAGTTGACCTTATTATCGACGATACGCCCGAAGCGATAACACTTTCGAGCTTCGATCCTTACAGACGTGAGATAGCGAGAATTTCTCTTGAGAAGCTCATTCAGGACGGTCGGATCCATCCCGCAAGAATCGAAGAAATGGTCGAAAAGGCCAGACGCGAGGTTGACGCTACTATTAAGGCCGAAGGCGAGCGCGCCACCTTTGAGACCGGCATCCACGGTCTGCATCCTGAGGTGGTCAAGCTTCTCGGACGTCAAAAATATCGCACCAGCTACGGCCAGAATGTGCTGAATCACTCTATTGAAGTAGCGCATATTGCAGGCCTTCTCGCTGCTGAGCTGGGCTCTGATATCCAGCTTGCAAAACGTGCCGGTCTCCTGCATGATATCGGCAAATCCATCGACCACGAGGTTGAGGGCTCTCACGTCAGCATAGGCGTTGATATTGCCAGAAGATACAAGGAAAGCGAAGCCGTTGTACACGCAATCGCTGCCCATCATGGCGATGTTGAGCCTCAGACCATTATCGCCTGTATTGTTCAGGCAGCGGATACCATTTCCGCCGCCCGCCCCGGCGCAAGACGTGAAAATATTGAAAACTATATCAAACGTCTTGAGAAGCTGGAAGAGCTTACAAACGCATTCCCCGGCGTAGCAAGCTCCTTCGCTATCCAGGCAGGCCGCGAGATCCGTATCATGGTCAAGCCCGAAGAGGTCAGCGAGGATCAGATGGTTCTCCTGGCAAGAGACATTGCCAAAAAGATTGAGACCGAGATGGAGTATCCCGGCCAGATCAAGGTAAATCTCCTGCGTGAGACACGGGCTGTTGAGTACGCAAAGTAATTTTATATTTGATGATATAGGGTTGTCTCCGGGCAACCCTATATCAATCATTCGGGGCGTGAAAATATGGCGGAAAAAATAAGCTTTAACATTAGAATAAAGGTTTTCGCCCCTGAAGGCGACCACAAGCGCGCCTTCGGCAAGGGGACTGCCATGCTTCTGCGTGGAGTAGAGACGCACCATTCTCTGA
Source organism: Clostridiales bacterium (assembly GCA_029008095.1). Taxonomy (GTDB): domain Bacteria; phylum Bacillota; class Clostridia; order Oscillospirales; family Oscillospiraceae; genus RGIG6375. The sequence goes on along the minus strand of JAQXJB010000031.1, from coordinate 22,284 downwards.
ACAAGTCTGCAAAAGAAATGGGCATGGCATACAGCAAGGCTTGGAAAAGCATCAACGCTACCGAGGAATACCTCGGATTTAAGCTTATTGAACGCCAGGCTCAGCGCGGCTCAGTGCTCACCGAAAAGGGACGCAGCTTCCTTGCTGTTTACGAGGAGGCTGAAAAACGAGCCGCGGAAGCTGCCCTTGAAGTATTCAAAAATACTGAGTTTGAACTCATATGACCTAAAACCTCGACCTGCCCGAAAGGTTGAGGTTTATTTTTTTGCTGACAGTAAATTTTTGAAAAATTTCCGACATTCGGTGACATTTTCTTTGTTTTTAGCGTATTTATAGTGAAAGCTTTCAAAATCGAGGTAATCACAATGGAGCAAACACTTTTTTGCGCCCTTGCGGAAACTTACCGTGATATGGTATACCGCATAGCGCTTAACTTTCATCGAAATATGCAGGATGCTGAGGACACAATGCAGGAGGTTCTTCTAAAACTCTATCTGCGAAAAGAGCCATTTGACAGTCAGCTCCATGCACGAAATTGGCTGATACAGGTCACGTTGAATCAATGCCGAAGTGTATGGCGCAATCCCTGGCGTAAAGTATCGCTCGAGGAGCTGAGTGCTGCCATTCCATTCACAGCGCCGGAGGAAAGCGAACTGTTTATGTGCGTAATGGCTCTGCCGGAAAAACACAGAACTGCCATATATCTTTTCTATTACGAGGAGCTGTCTGTGCGTGAAATCGCGGAGCTGCTGCATATCAGTGAGACAGCCGTCACTTCTCGGCTTTCACGCGCAAGAAAAGAATTAAAAAAAGAATGGACGGAGGCTATGACACATGGAGTTTAAACCACTATATAAATCTGTCGTTTCCAAAGTCCGCCCGGCCGGGGACTTTGATCCAGAGGTGTTTTATATGAAGAAGAATACCCATAGAGTACCGAAGGCCGCTGTTCTCATGGCGGCAGTCATAATGCTTTTAGCAGGCTTTTGCATCACTGCTTATGCCGCGAATATTTTCGGACTTCGTGATCTGCTCCTTCCGGAGCGGCAGGAGATCACTCCGCCTTCGGATACTGAGCTGGCGTCAAAAGAGCCTCATATGTCGGACGCCATATCGCTCGCAGGTTATGCCGACACAAATGAAAGCCGCGCCACCGCTGAATGGCAGGCGTTTTTAAGCAGCTATGACGCGGACGGTTCAATACTCGCCGGTGTAGGAAACAATATTTTCGGTGCTGGGACCAGCTATATGTATTATCAGGTTTATACTCAGGAAATGGCTGATAAGCTGGACACAATAGCGGACAGGTACGGTCTGAAGCTCCACACGGATATAATTTCTGATATTTATACCAATGAGGAACTGTGTGAGCAGGTGGGAGGCGATTTTCTGGGCGAAAATCAGATAGGCTCCGCTTATCTTTACGAGGACGGCACTTTTCATTTTGACGGCGAAATAGAGCTTGACGGCTATGGACACCTGGACTACCAGTTTTTGCGCTGCGTGCGTGGCAGTTTAACTGATATACTGCTTGTGATCGGTGATGTGAACGACTACACGGAGTGGACCTATACTACAGTCTGTGGCCTGCCGGTCACTCTGGCAATAGCACCCAATAAGTCCCTGATCATTGTTAATTTGCCGGATTCCTTCGTTACGGTCAATGTTTTAGCCGGAACCGAAACTTCCGAATATGATATTTTCTCTTCCGGACCCTTTACGGCTGAGAATCTTGAGCGCTTTGCCGATAGCTTTGATTTTAATGTTCTTACACCGGCTCGTCCGGCAGATTACTCGCTGCTGCATCCGACTATGTCAGATATTACAATTGATCCGGACTATGATGGAGTCAGAGCGGCATATGCAGCCGTTTTGAAGAAGCTTCTGCATGAGCATATACTTCCAGACGGTTCAGAATGCGAACCATACATGCCGATGGATATAAACGAATTCGCGATTTGTGATGTTAATGGCGATGGAGTGGATGAACTCATCCTACTTTTTACCAACACTTATTATGCCGGTCAAGCGGCCTATGTGATGTCCTACGATGAAGAGACAGAAGATATGCACATTGAGCTTCGGGAATTTCCTATGCTGACATTTTACAACAATGGCATTATCAAAGCCTACTGGTCACATAACCAGGGCCTTGCAGGTGACAGTCTCTGGCCATTCACACTCTACTCGTATGATTACCAAACCGGGAGCTATGTGCCCGTGGCAATGGTAGATGCTTGGGATAAGTCTGTTTCCGAAACATATCAGGATCAGGCATTTCCTGACGAAGTGGATATTAGCGGAACCGGTGTAGTATATTATATCATGACGGAAGGAGTTTACGACACGAGTCATCCCGTGGATATTGCTGAGTATAATGCATGGCTCAGTAAGTATATCGGATATTCGGACGAAAGGCTGCTTCCATATGTGAGCCTTACGGAAGAAAATATTCTGCAGCTTGAAAGCAGCCAGGCAGTGCAATAATGTATTGTGTCAACCCCAAATAATGGTACATAAAAAAGAACTGTGCCAAAGGCACAATCATTAACGAAGGGACGATAATTCTATGGAAGCCGTAAAAACCATGCCTCCACGTCACGAGGACAGCCGCTGCAAAGCAATCACCGAGTTGATTGAATCTTTCGCTAAGGAACAGGAGGCTCTGGCGCGAATTCTGGAGGCCGAGCACAAAAAAATTGAAAAGACCACAGAGCTGTGCGGTACAGATGTGGATGACCTGGTAAAGATCGACAAGAGTGTTGAGCGTGTCTTGGCCGCGGTGACACGTCTGGAGTTGGCACTCCAACTGAAGCTGGATCTGTTCAGAGAATGCCTCTGCCCGGATACACCGTGTTCCGGCGGTAATTCTCCCTGCCATAAATAAACCAACTGCGGACCGGGAGCTTATTCCCGGTCCGCACTGTACTGATAAGGAGAACGATTTCATGGGCTGTTATATTTCAGAACCCCTTGTTCCGGAGGACGGCGACAGCCTGCTCCACGTGCACTGCCGCAAATATCGATACAAAAAAGATTGTACTAATATCTGCAGCCAGACTATATACCGTGCGGCCTGCCGGGGACGCTCAACGGCACAGCTCCTGAAAGCGGAAGCAGAGCGGTTGCTTAATACGATTTCCCACGTTGACGATGTCCACTACCTGTTGAACAGCGACGTGGCTTTTGAGTGCGTGCTGTCAAATGCACTGCGCACGGAAATGTCTGTGCTCGATGAGCTCCGTGCCCAGACAACGAAACGCGCCCTTTGATGAACAATAATTCAATAGGCTTTATACTATATAAGCGGCAAAAACCCTTCCTCGCTTCTGAACAGAAGCGAGTTTTTTTATGCGGTAATATTCAGCACAGTTCCGAGCTTAGAAACATTTTCTCTCATCTATATCTCCACAAATTCAGATTAATATGCTATAATATTAAACAAAAGGAGCGATAAGGAAGTGAGTATACAATGAACGAAGAATGCTTGATCTGTAAGTCCCCTCTGAAATATCTGAATCAGGACGAAATGATGGAGTGCGCTATCTGCCATAAAAAGGAACTGAGCAAGACCATTTGTATAGCCGGCCATTATGTCTGCTCTGACTGTCACATCAGGGGAATAGACAGTATTTTCGGCGTTTGTATGTCGGAGACCTCCACCGATCCGATGGAGATTATCGAGAAAATGATGTCACTGCCGTTCTGCCATATGCACGGGCCGGAGCATCATGTAATGGTGGGCGCAGCGCTGCTGACAGCATACAAAAATGCGGGTGGAGATATCGATTTGAATACGGCATTAAGGGAGATGAGCAGCCGTGGCAAGCAGGTTCCCGGAGGCGCCTGCGGCTTTTGGGGCGCATGCGGCGCGGGTATCAGCGCAGGACAGTTTCTTTCCATTGTTACAAGCTCCACTCCTCTGAAAAAAGAGCCATGGGGGCTCAGCAACAAAATGACCGCAAAGGCTCTGGACAGCATCGGTTCTGTCGGCGGCCCCAGGTGCTGCAAGCGTGATTCTTATCTGTCAATACTGGCGGCTATCGATTTTGTGAAGGAACATCTTGGTGTGGAAATGACAGCCACCATCCCGGTTTGCCATCGTTCGAAGCACAATAGCCAGTGCATAGGCAAACGATGTCCGTTTTGCGAGGGTAATCATGAGCCCGAGATTGTGAGCTTTGAATTGTAATAACGAAAATAGCGCCTGTTTTCGAGAACAGGCGCTATTACTCATATTCAGAACTTTATAATTCCCAAAGACTGCAGGAGCAGGAAAAGAAGGAGTATGGGGGCAACTACCTTAATCATTACCACATAAAGCTTTTCGCGGGCAAATTTGTGGCCTCCAAGCGTTATCTCGTCAATTACATATTTTGGCTTTACGACCCAGCCTATAAATATGCACGTTGCGATAGAGACGATCGGCATCAGGCAGTAATTGCTGATATAATCGAGAATATCCAGTATCTGCGCGCTGGAACCGGCCGGAGTGTTGGCAAGAACGGCTTCAAAATAGAACAGGTTATATCCAAGGCAAACAACAAGACCGATAACAAGAGTGATGAGTCCTACCATAATAGTAGCCTTATTGCGGTTCATATGAAATTTGTCCATAACACTGGAAACGATGGCCTCCAGAATTGAGACAGAGGAAGTGAGCGCCGCGAAAAAGACCGTGATGAAGAAAACGATACCAACAGCAGTGCCTATTGAACCCATAGCTTCGAACACTTTGGGCAGGGACTTGAACATCAGGCTCGGGCCGCTGGCAGACATGCCCTCAGGCCCCATAAAGGTGAATACGGCAGGAACTATCATAAGGCCCGCCAGAAAAGCCACCGCGGTATCAAAAAGCTCGATTTGATTGACGGATTTGACCAGATTGGTCTCTTTCTTTACATAGGAGCCGTAGGTTATCATGATGCCCATCGCAACGCTGATGGAATAAAAAAGCTGTCCCATTGCATCGGTGAGTATCACGAAGAACTGCTTCAGCGTCATTCCTTCAAAATTGGGCACTACATATGCAAGAAGTCCCTGGATGCCGGTTCTTGTAACGCCGCTCTCATCAGTGTGGGTAAGGGTAAGAGAGAAAATCGCGATACAGAGTATGAGTACGAGGAGTATAGGCATAAGTATTTTGGAAAGCTTTTCTATGCCGGAATCGACGCCCTTATATACAACAAACACCGTTGCCCCGAGGAAAATCACAAACCATATTATGGGACTCCAGGTTGAAGTAATAAATCCCGCAAAATATCCGCTGTCAGCGGTTGCATGAGCGGCTCCGGTCAGAAAGGCCGCGAGATATTTCAGAACCCAACCGCCTATTGCAGAATAGTAGGGAAGGATGAGCACGGGGATTATGCAGGCGAAAATTCCGACCCAACCCAGCTTGGGGTGAACCGCTCTATAGGCCGTCAAGGGACTCTGTCCGGTCTTGCGGCCAATAGCTATTTCTGTAGTAAGCAGGGTAAAGCCGAAGGTAATCGCGAGTATAAGATAGCAAAGCAGGAAAACGCCGCCGCCATCCTTTGCCGCAAGGTAAGGAAATCTCCATATATTTCCCAGGCCAACCGCGCTGCCAGCCGCGGCAAGGACAAACCCGATAGAGCCGGTGAAGCTGCCGCGGGACTGTTTTTTCTCCATTTCATTTCCTCCCAATAACTCTTATGTGAAAATGTAATGCGTTCAGTATGCTATTGATTTGGTGATTTGGAAAGATAAAAAGTGATAATTATGATATCCGTATTGTGGATATTATATTTGATTTTTGCTGTTATGTAAATAAAATTTGGCGGCTGCACTTGCATTTTGCAGCCACCATGATTTTTATATGTCGCCGTTTGCCAGGGCTCTGTTTATGGCGCAGATAATACCCTTTATAGATGCCTTATAGATATTATGGGAGAGACCCACGCCGAAAACGGTCTTTCCGGAGGGGCTCATTAGCTCTATATAAGCCGCTGCCTTGGAGTCCGAGCCGGAGGATACCGCGTGCTCACTGTAGGAAACAAAGCGGAAATCGGAAATATCCAGGTTCCGTACCGCGTTGAAAAATGCATCGATAGGACCGTTGCCGGAGCCGCTTATCTCATAGTGGGTATCTTTATAATCGAGAGTACCCGAGAAATCAACAACGGAATGACCATCGCCGTCGGTGTGGTCGTCAAACTTATATTTGGCGAGTCTGTAAGGAGTGTCTATATCGATATAGGTATCTCTGAAAAGCTCATACAAACGCTCGTAGGAAAGCTCGGAACCGCTGCGCTCAGTTTCAGCCTGCACTACCTTGCCGAAGTCCGGACGCATGGGGCGGGGGAGAATGTAACCGAACTGCGTTTCAAGTATGTATGCAGCTCCACCCTTGCCGGACTGGCTGTTGATGCGAATGATGGAGTCGTACTTGCGGCCGATGTCCGCGGGGTCGATTGGGAGATAGGGAACTGCCCAGCGTTTCCTCCTCCCAGACTCCATCGCATGCATACCCTTGTTGATGGCGTCCTGATGCGCGCCGGAAAAAGCGGTAAACACAAGCTGCCCAGCATAGGGATGGCGCTCGTGAACATGCATCCCTGTAACTTTTTCATATATCTTTCTTACTGAGAGAATATCGCTGAAGTCCAGCTTGGGGTCTATGCCGTTTGACAGCATATTCAGAGCAAGGGTGATGATATCCAGATTGCCGCTGCGCTCGCCGTTGCCGAACAGAGTGCCCTCAATGCGCTCCGCACCGGCGAGAAGCGCCATTTCAGCGGCTGCGACGCCTGTACCGCGGTCATTGTGAGGATGTACGCCGATGATAGCCTTCTCACGGTTGGGAAGATTTTCGATAAAATACTCTATTACATCCGCAAACTGATTGGGCATAAGATTTTCCACAGTTGCGGGAAGATTGATTATAAGCTTGCCTTCGTCGCGGACAAGAATGTCCATAAGCTTTGAGCATACGCCTATCACCTCATCTGTGTTGGAAGAGGTGAAGCTCTCGGGAGAGTATTCATATTTAATGTTCATGCCGGCCTGCTTGCACTCATCGCCATATTTTTTGATGATTTTTGCGCAGTTGATGGCCAGGGATGATACGCCTTCAAGGTCGGTATCAAAAACGACCTCGCGGTGCAGGGGAGAGAGGTTGTTGTAAAAATGCAGAATAACGTTTTTCGCACCCTTCAGAGACTCAAAAGTGCGCTCAATAAGGTTTTCTTTAACAGGCGTGAGCACTTGAATAAAAACATCATCAGGAATATGGCCTCCGTCGATAAGCGTGCGCACGAATTCAAACTCTGTGGTAGAAGAAGAAGGATATCCTATCTCGATCTCTTTGAAGCCGAGCTTTACCAGTAGCTTGAAAAAGGTTAGCTTGTCCTCGGGAGAAAGAGGACGCACTAATGCCTGGTTGCCGTCGCGCATATCAACGCTGCACCATATTGGAACGGTGTCCAAGGTGCGAGCAGGCCATTTTCGTTTTTGGGGCCTTACGGGCTCATCGGGTCTATATTTATCTGAAATGTTTTCAAACATGATAATCCTCCATGCGGCAGCACCGCACAAAAAGTTATTAAAAATCTCCCCACATGGAGGATTTTGCCATCAACGCCGGTTGCCCCAAGGGTGAGACGATGGGCTTTTAATACGATAGTGTGATTTTCACACTATCTACCTCGTTAAAGGAGGTGTGCTTATTCTTTAATGGTACTGCCGCTGCCGGCCTCGGCAGGCAGTCCCAGCTCACGAAGAATATCGCGGAAGCGCAGGAGATTTGCTTCCCATATCTCCCGCTCAGGTCCGGTATAATCGCCCATAGGATAGCTCTTATTTAAGGATTGATATTTTTCTATGCCAAGCTTACGGTAAGGCAAAAGCTGTAGCTGGAGAATTTTTCCGCCCAACTCGTTGGCAATAAATTCGCCAGTTGCGCGAATATTTTCATCAGTTGCATTGAAGCCCTCAATAACAGGAATTCTTATTACGAGCTTTGCGTTTTTATCGGTCAAATACTTGATATTATCGAGTATTCTTACGTTATCCGCTCCGGTGCGTGCCTTGTGGACATCGGCATCCATATGCTTGATGTCGGTTATCCAATAATCAGCGTAGGGGAGGACCTTGTCAACCGCTTCGCGCGGAACATTGAGCGCGGTTTCTACACAGGTACCTATACCCTCTGCGCGGCAAAGCTTGAAAAGCTCTGCCACAAAATCCGCCTGGAGAAGAGATTCTCCGCCGGATATCGTAACGCCGCCGCCGGATTTATCGTAGTAAGCCTTGTCTTTTTTTACAAGCTTAAAGGCTTCGTCAACGGTATAAAGCTTTCCCCAGGGCTTAATACCGCCGCTGGGACACGCATCGGCGCAGGCCATACAATGCTGGCATTTGCTCCTGTCGATGGAAACGAGCTTGTTGTCGTATATCATATAAGGCACGCCGTTTCGGCAGCTCTTTTCGCACCAGCCACATTTATCGAAGCCGATGCATTTGTCGGGATAAATGCCTATTTCGCGGCAGGAATGTATACCCTCCGGGTTGCTGCACCATTCACAGCTGAGCGAGCAGCCTTTCATAAAAAGCTCGGTACGGATGCCGGGACCGTCGTGTACCGTGAAGGGCTGCACGTTGAAGATCGTTCCGGTCAATACTGACTTATCCATATTGTCTACCTTTCAGCATAAGCTGCGGCCATCGCGAGGATGACCGCAGCTTTTGTTTATTGTTTCAGCAGTAGGAGCATCAATCGAAGGAAAGCTCTGTTCTGTTGATAAGGTCTACCTGCAGCTCGGGGTTGAGCTCGGTGAAATATGCGCTGTAGCCTGCGACGCGTACTACAAGGTCGCGGTACCCGTCAGGATTCTCCTTGGCGTCTTCAAGGGTCTCGCGGCTGATGATGTTGAACTGGCTCTGCATACCGCCGTTATTGAGATATACATCCATGAGAGAGATGAGGTTGTCTCTGCCGGTCTCGCCGGAGATGGAAGTGGGGGAGAATTTCCAGTTGAGGATAACGCCATTGCCGATACGGGACTGATCCAGCTTGGAGAGCGAGCGGGAAATAGCGGTGGGGCCGCATACATCGTGAGAGGCGAGCTCTGTATGAACAGCGCCGAGACAATCGGAAACAGGCTCGTGGTCACGGCGTCCATCAGGAGTTGCCGCGCAATGGTCGCCGCACATAACGTTGATGGAAACGGAGAATGCGCCGGGCATGAATTCGCCGCCGCGAGCGTTGGGTCTGTGCTCTACGCATCCGCAGTAGGTATTGAGAACAAACTGAGCGATATCGTCCGCATAATCGTCATCGTTGCCGAAATGATGAACCTTGTCGCTGTTCACATAGTGGAGCAGATAATCACTGCCTTCCCAGTTGTTCTTGAGGATATCAAGAAACTCCGCGCCGGTGACCTTCTTTTCGTCAAATACCAACTGCTTGATGGTGGCAAGGCTGTCGGAAACAGTACCGAGACCTACGCACTGGTTGCCGCTGTGGTTATAGCGCGCGCCGCCCGCGGTAACGTCAACACCCTTTTCGATGCAGTCGTCAACGAGGAGGGAGAGGTAGGGCAGGGGTTTGAGCCTCTGGTGAACAAGGTCCATTGTATTTACGCTGGAGACCATTCTGTCGGTCCAATACTTCATCTGGGTCTCGAAAGCGGCCTTTACTTCGTCAAAGCTCTTGAAATCGGCGAGAGTGCCGGTATTGGGGCCGAGCTGAGTGCCTGCGCCAACGCACTTGGCGTAGCGGGGACATTCCGCGGAGCACTGCTGGCAGCGTCCGCCGTTAAGGGTGAGCTCAAGAACCTTGGTCATGTTGAAATAGCAGGAATCATGCCAGCCGTAGGTTTTGCCGGGGATGCTGGGCTCAACGCAGCCGACGCCAACGTAATTTCTGGCAACCTCTATGGGCTTTCCATAGCGCATAAGGGACTTAATCATCATCTCGTCGCCGAAGACCTTGGGCTCGCCCGTACCAATGCGGATGACGTTGAACACCTTGACCTTGAACTCCCAGGGGGTGTCCTTATGAAGTCTTACGGCCATCCATGGGTTGGGAATACGGGTGTGCGCATGAGCGTCAAGAGCTATGTAGCTGAGGTCGTTGGTAATATCATTGCCATCAGCATCAACGCCGCCGACGTCAAAGCCGGTACCGCCCATCATTGTTCCGCTGGAAACAGTAATGTTGCCGCGGTCACGAATCTTGCAGAGCTGGTGTATCTTCAGGAACATGCACTCGGTGAGCTCCTGAACCAACTCACGGGTGGCGGTACCTTCCTCAATGCTCTTCTTATAAATATCACCGAATATCTGATCAAAACGGCCATAGGTAACGCTGTGACCGTTGGCTTCGATGATTATCATATTGGTGGCGATGTGCCAAAGCTGCATGGCCTCCCAAATATCATTGGGCACACCCTCTGCCACATTATAGCAGTTGGAGGATATGCGCTCCAATTCCTTCCTGCGCTGGGGATCATTCTCGACAGCCGCCATTTCCTTGGCCTTGTCGCCATAGCGGGTAATATAGCTTTTTACACCGTCAAGAACGATAAGCTGAGCTTCGTAGAAATTGCGCTTCTGAATATCTTCCGGGAGATATACTGTGAGCTCGGACAGCTTTTTCTCTATTTGCTTGCGAAGTCCGCCAAAGCCGACCTTAATGAGTTTTTCATAGTCGGCACATACATGACCTGCGCCGCCGTAGGTGTAGAGGTCACAGAAGTATACGCCCGCGCCCATCTGGGAACCCTTGGCCTGTTCCTCGCGGAAGCTGCTCTTGATACCTTCCTCAACGGTCTGACCCTTCCAGGAACCGACAACGTCGAAAACGGCCTGCTTGCACTCGTCAGAGAGAATATAAACATCATTGGGACGCTGGTCGAGAGGATCGTTCTCTATCTCGTACGCCAACCAATTGATGGAGAATTCAGGATAAATCGGGGCACTCTTTGCCGGAGCGGCGATTTCACCTACGATAAGCTCGCCGGGCCAGATATTTACCTCGACCTGAGTGAGGACATCTCTGAGAGCCTTGGCCACCTTAATGATCTGAGGATCAGCGGCGTAATTCTTATACGCTTCGGTAAAGATGACCATACGCTGAGGGTCTGCGGTAGTGGGCCGTTCCTTGAACCAGCGCAGCATCTCATTGATGCGGGGGAAGGGAGAGGGATTCTCGGTCATACCGGAAACACCAACGCCCCATTCCTTATCGAAAGGCTCTATTGGCAGAGGGGTAACGGATCTTGCAGAAGACATATGTATTTACCTCCCGAAATATTGAAATATATAATCATCCAGATTATTGATTAATAATGATATTGTACCAAATCCCGAGAGGAAATTCAATTAATTTACAAAACAAAATTAACCAAATAAATGCTTATTTTGCTGGTATGGATTACAAAAATGCATTGATGTGTTTTCTTGCCTCGGAATAAATGCCGGAAAAGTCCACGCATGGATTATATACCTCTTCAAGCGCATCATGATTACGCTTGGCAAGCGCCAACATTTCAGAGGCGGAATCCAGCAGCTTTGTGTGATACTCAATCCGCTTTTCGTCAGGGCGGGGCTGGGACAGAGCGGCCGCGCAGGTACTTTCATGCATACGGGACAGGGTGAAAATTGTTTTTTGGCACGGAACCAGCAAATGCTGCATAAGCTCAGGCGACAAAGGAGAATAGCAGTATGTAATGCTGTATGCGCTTTCAGTGAGTTTTTTGCCCAGCTTGCGAAGTACAGCGTCTCCATCTGCTGCGGAGGCGTTTATTGTATAGACATGCCAATCGCCGAAAGCCTCGTAAAGAGATACCTTGCCCTTGCAGCAGAACGTGTCTATAAAGCAGTTTCTGGTATTGCCGGAGGATGGAGCGGTGGGCGGAAGAAGCGCGGCGCAATTCTGAACGGCTGTCATTATCGCTGCCTCGGATGCCAGACGTGCTCCGTTTATATTCAGGGCACCAGCGGCGGACAGATAATCGTACGCTGCCGAATACGCATTTTTATAGCGACGTGTCAATTCCGTCAGCTCTGCACGTCTTTTTTCCAAACGATGACTGTCGTAAAAGCGTCCGAGATTGATATAGCTGTCCCGGGCGCCGGGCAGCATAGGCTCAACTACATGTGCCGCTGTTCCTATGCAGCATCCGTCTTACAAACAGCATACGGGGATTTACATAGTAGCAAAAATGTGCTAATATATCTAAAATTCTTAATTTCCAGAAAGGATGTATACAGCTATGGAAGCAATTATTGAAAAAATCCTGTCATTTTTGCTCTCAATCGGTGGCAAGATAATTGCCGCAATTTTAGTGCTTATTGTTGGGCACCTGATTATCAAGTATGTGACCAAGCTCATATCCAAAAGCAAAATAAACTCAAAAGTGGACATTACAGTAAAGAAGTTTATGGATAATTTCATAAATATCGCCCTTTACTGTATTCTGATCATTTCCGTTATCGCAATTCTTGGCATCCCAATGGCCTCGATAGTGGCAGTACTCGGTTCGGCAGGCCTTGCAATCGGTCTTGCTTTGCAGGGAGCTCTCAGCAATATCGCCGGCGGTATCATGCTAATAATATTCAAGCCCTTTGCCGCAGGCGACTATGTTGACGCGGGCGGCTGCTCCGGAACCGTTGACAGTATCGGCCTGTTTTATACCGTTATCATGACAGTCGATAACAAGCGAATCACTATACCAAACAGCAACATCACCAGCGGTAAGGTCGTAAACTATTCCTGTGAGGATAACCGCCGCGTGGATATCGCCTTTACGGTTGCATATGGCTCAGACATGGCAAAGGTAAAGAGCGTTATTCTGGATGTTATCAACAGCAACGATAAGGCTCTCAAAACCCCTGAGCCGTTTGTACGCATTTCAAACCATCTTGACAGCGCTGTCGAAATAAGCACCCGTACCTGGTGCAGGAGCGCGGATTACTGGGACGTATTCTTCGATATTACCGAGGGCGTCAATAAGGCCTTTGAGGAGAATGGGATACAGATTCCGTTCCCTCAGATGGATGTACATGTCAAGCAATAATCCATTTGCTTTGCGCATATACTTTGCCGAGGTGAATACATACGGTGAAGTGCGCAATATATTGTCGGCTCAGCAAAGAGGATGGCGGAGAAGCGGAGTCCGAGAGTATACATAATCAGAAGTCGCTGCTGCTGAAGTATGCTTTGGACAGGGACTGGGAAGTTTTCAGGATATATTCCGATGAGGATTATTCCGGCATATCTGAAAAACGTCCGGCATTCTCTGAGCTTATACGCGACGCCGAAAAAAGACTTTTTGACATAGTTCTCTGCAAGACCCAGTCAAGATTTACGCGGGATATGGAGCAGGTGGAAAGATATATCCATAAGCTTTTTCCTTTGTGGGGAATACGGTTTATTGCTGTTGCCGATAACGCCGATACGGCGATAAAGGGAAATAAGAAGGCCCGGCAGATAGTCGGACTCGTAAACGAATGGTATCTTGAAGACCTTTCGGAAAACATCAGAACAGTTCTGGATCACAAGCGCAGGCAGGGACTGTATATAGGAAGCTTCCCATTGTATGGGTATAGGAAAAGCTCCGAAAAGGGAAAATTAGAGCCGGACCCCGAAGCTGCCGGGGTGGTGCGGCAAATATTTGAGCTCTACCTTTCAGGAAAGAGCCAGTATGCCATTTGCCGCATACTTAACGACGCGGAGATACCCAATCCCGCAACATATAAAGCGCTTAAAGGAGAAGCTTTTCTCCCGAGTTCGGGGAAAAGCTTCTCGTCAAAATGGAACAAAACCACTGTTTCACGCATACTTTCCAACCGTATGTATGCCGGCGTTATGGTGCAGGGGACGCGCAGAAAAATCAGCTACAAATCAGAATACATCATGTCCGTGCCAAGCTCTGAATGGTTCGTGGTAGAAGATACTCACGAGGCCATAATTGATATTGCCGCATTTGATAGAGTACAGGACATAATAAGAGAAAAAAGAGAAACGCGCACGAAAAGAAAAGGAGCAGACGAAGAATGGAATACAGACTCTTAGCCTCTGATATCGATGGAACTCTTATCACATCCGGGCAAGAGCTTACAGAAGCCACCTTTAAAGCAATAGAAGCGCTGAAAAAGCAGGGTAAATTTTTTACTCTGTCAACCGGACGTCCAATAACGGGCGTATCAAAATACACACACCTTGTCAGTCCCGGAGTGCCGCTTATCAGTTATAACGGAGCCATGATAATTCGCCCGGACAACGGCGAAATAATATACGAGAGAGGTCTCTCCGAGTATTCTGCCCGGGAAATAATCCGCCGGGGCAACGAAAAGGGAACTGTCGTTATAGCCTGGGCTAAAAACCGGCTTTTTACTAATACAGTCAATGAACATGTTGAGACTTACAGCCGTATAACAGGCGAAAAAATAAATCTTATCAGTGACCCTGAGGATGTTATAAGCTTAGGAGTTACCAAATGCATCTGGATAGACAGCGCAGATAATATTTCCAAATATAGCGATGAATTGCTCGGTTCGCCAATTGAGGGCACTGTCTTTTGCACATCCACGCCTAATCTGCTGGAATTTATGTGCAAAGACGTATCCAAAGGCGAGGGGCTGAAAAAAGTCTGCGAATACTGTGGAGTTGATATTTCCGAGGCAGTTGCCGCCGGAGATGAGCTCAACGATATGAGCATGATAAAAGCGGCCGGTCTCGGCGTGGCTATGGGCAATGCCCACGAAGAAATAAAGTCCGCCGCCGACTATATCACGCTTACCAACGATGAAAACGGCCTGGCGGATATGATAAATAAATTTATGCTGTAATACCCGCTAAAAAACATGTTGAACTAATATCATGTATAAAACAGTACCCGCCCCAATACTGAGCAGTGTGTTTTTTCGCCATTTATGCAGGAATACGATGAAAGCAATGGCGATCAATTCCGGAAGACCGTGAGATGGAGCAAAAACAGCGTCCTTCAGGCAGTAAACCACCAAAAGTCCGATAACAGCATAGGGTAAAACCGTCCCCAGATATCTAATATAAGGGGGCGGTGTTTTTCCGTCCGGGAAAATCAGAAACGGAAGAAACCTTGTAAGCATTGTCCCGAGCACAACAATGGATATAGTGATAACGCTTTGCATTGCCGTCATTATATCGTCTCCTCATGTTTTTCTTTTTTTCGGTTCAGAGTGAAGCACAAAATGATCAGCGCCATAGCCGGCAAAATAAAATTCGCGCTTCCAAAAATCAGCAGGCAGAGCAGAGAGCAGCCTAAGCCTGTCAGAGCTGATTTGTGTTCGTTCGATTCTTCCCATTGATTGATGAACATAACCACGAACAGCGCCGTCATAACAAATTCAATACCTGTGGTATCAAAGTGAATGACATATCCCAAAAGCGCGCCAAGTGTTGAACCTGTAACCCAATAAATCTGATTAAGCATCGTGACAAAGAACATGAACCATCCTTTATCCACATCCGGAGGAGGTGTAACGGTGCAGTTTATGGTGAACGACTCATCACACATTCCGTAAATGAGATAGAGCTTTTTCCATCCCGTATTTTTGTACTTATCCAGCATGGATATCCCATAGAACAAATGACGGGCGTTTACCATCAGAGTCAGGAAGAACGCATATAAAGGATTAAAGGTTGACAGCAGTAAATTGACGGTTACGAACTCCATTGAGCCGGCAAAAATAAAAAGGCTCATAAGCATGGGATAGACAAAAGAAAAGCCTTTGCTTCTCATTAAAAATCCATAAGACATTCCGAGAAAAAGGAAACCTATACAAATCGGTATAGTGTAAGGCAGAGCAGCCTTAAATGCTTTCTTTTTCATTAAATATACACTTTCCTTCGTACCTGGTTTTATTTGAGGCATTACGCAAACCGCGGCTCAGGGTAAGTCGCGCAGACCGGATATTTGGCTGTCAAGCTTAGCTATATGACGGCCGATATGCTCTGTGAGAAGCTTCTTATATTCCTCTCTGTGCATTCGCCACGCCGCGTATAGTCTGTCTCGGAAAATATAAGTGCCGTTATCGTCCGTGACACTGAGAATGAGGCCATAGGAGGCATGAATCATTTGGCGGACGGCGTTATTGTCAAATAGCTGAAGAAGCTGCTCATTGCTGTATTCTGAAAGAACAGGGATGCTGCTTATATTCGCGCTGACATCGTAGTATTTCTTCGTCTCTTCAAAGTGTCCGAGAGCGAAAGCGTGAACCTCCCGGTAGAGCTCCGGCTCACATTTTGCTATGAGTTTCATAGCTTCAAGCCAGCTTGTTCCGGAAGTCTTTATGTGGAACCTGCCTTTGCTGAGTTTACCGATCATAGGCAGCACTGAGAACTTTTCCGAGCCGCAATGGATGCTAAGCTTATAATCAAATTTTGCGGCAATAGCGGCATGAACCGCAAACTCGGCTTCAAATTTCTTCAAATCGCCAATGTAATCTATGCCCGCGCGAAACTCGCCGCAGAAGCGTGGAGCGAGGGCGTCAAACTTTACACCGCGCCTTGCCAGCTCATTGGCAACAAAGAAGTGCTGAGCGGGAGTTGTAGGAGCGGAAGTCTCATCAATTGAAATTTCAAAATCACGGTTTCCGTTTTGGATGTACAGAGCGTACATATCCTCGATAAAATCAAGTGCCGCGCCGTAGATAACAGCGGCTTCCTTATAGCTTCGTGCGTCAAAGCTGAGCGTTATATCCGGCCTTATCTCAAAGCTCTTACCGGCGTAGATGCTCTCAAGCTCGGGAGATGGGGTATAAAGCCCGTCAAGCTCGGCGTCCGAAAGCCTTTCGATACCCGACTTTATGTAGTCACTGCAGTCCAGCGTAAGCATGGTAAAGCCGCATGAAAGTGCACGCTCAATTTCTTCCGGTTTCTTCAGATGGCCGCCGTCTGCGCCCCAGGGCTTTTTATATCCATTTTTGAAAACAGCGAAGGTGGCCGCGTCAAGCGCATCCTCATAGCTTCTGCCGGTAAGCGTTAGCTCACGGATGGATTGCTGAGCCAGGACCGGGGCATAGTCGCTGTTTTCAACGCATGCAATGTGTCCGTCAGAGGCTATACCGAGCCGGTCACCCATACCGATCGTCTTGGCAATGCGCAGCACTCTGCCCGGCGCGGTGAAAGGGAAATTCTTACGCAGGTACATTGCTGTCTCGTGGCAAAGCTCCATCTTTCTATAGCTGCCGTTGGAGGTTATAACGATAACGTCGCCATATCCTGCGTCAGCCATAAATACCATATCGTTGCCAAAAACTTGAATGGAGCTTTGGTATATATCCAGCTCCATAGCCTTTTCACCGGCGGTATAAAACATAAATTTACTCATGTATAAGCCTCGCTTTGTAAGATAAAGAAATAAACAGCATTAATGTCTCGATTATAATTACCGGGAAATAATTTTTCAAGCGGACACAGGAATTTTAACATCCCAACTACGGTAAACAGTATGATTATAGGACTAAAAACACCAAACCTGCATGTAAAGTCAATACGTTTACACTGCGCACTATCTGTAAAGGTCATATTCTTACAGACAATATTGCTATGATATCAAATACAAATAATGACAGACAGTAAGTACGTACATTTTGACTGATAGTCCTCATAACAGTAAATTACATAATGAATCTGGAAATGGCCAGAAAACCTTGAAAGGTTCAAACCGATTGCATAGTAAAACAAGGGAGCGTATCATGGCAAGATACACTCCCTTATAATTTTTGCAGTTGTTTACAATTCCGTAAGCATACGCAGCGCTTCTATTGCGCGCCAGTTTATAAGGTCGTTCCACGCATATTCATCCGTATGGAGCTCGGCTGCTTCCTCGCCGCTGCCTATACCAAAGTAATACGTCTTGCAGACCTCGGAATATTTGCCGAAATCCTCAGACCATAGCATGGGGGAGCTCAGCTCCGTAATGTCGCCCAGCTCTGCAAACACGCTTTCCGCCTTGTCAGCCAGTTCGCTGTCATTTGCGGTGAGTGGGAAGAAGTCGGAATACATATTCTGTACTTCCAGGTCATATGCGTCCGCAATACCGTTGGCGATACTGTAAATCGCGTTCTCCAGCTTGTCCAGATCTTCGTCGTATTCGCCCCGGAGCGTCATGGCCACATCGCAGACAGCGGGGGAGACGCCGAATTTCACATTGCCGGAATTCAAGCCAACAACGGTGCCCTTGACAATACCTCTGTATTCATCGGGATCAAAGAAGGACTCCCAGTGTTTAAGAAATTCTGCTGCGTAAAAGCAGGGATTAACAGCGTTTTCGGGGTAGGCAGCGTGGCTCTGCTGTCCCATAAATCTGAGCACAAGGCCAAAGGAGCTGCATGCAAATGTACCGCGGCGGATAAGCAGCTCGCCGGTCTTATAGCCGGGAATATTATGGAAGCCGTAAATCTCGCTCACACCGTATTTCTGAAGTATCGGCAGGCACTTTTCAGCTCCCGCTCCGGTCTCTTCCTCGGGCTGAAAAATGTAAACGATGTTTTTATTAAGTGTGAGAGAGCTTTGCAGCACCGCAAGGCAGGCTACAACGGCGGAATGTCCGTCATGACCGCAGCCGTGGAATGGGTGACCCTCGCTGTCAAGTATGGCGTCAGTATCAGCCCTTACCGCGATCCAAGGCAGAGAATCGTCTTCATAATGAACAGCGTAAAACCAGTTTCCCATATCCTGCAGAGCAAGCTCAGCGCAATTGCCGAGAAATGCCATAAGGAATTCCTTTATGGTAAACTCATTTCCCGAGGTGCAGGGAACACCGTTCAGCAGATCTCTGAGGAATACGGACACGGCATAATGGTCGGCTGCGCTTATTACAGGCAGGACGCTGCGTCCCTCCATTCGCTTTACCACCTCGCCGGCATCCACCCATTCATATACACTGATATCATCACTTGGAATGATATCGTCATCCCAATACTCTGTGAGGAAGAGTGTTACGTTCTTCTCACTGCCGGATGGGGTAGTATAGCTGTATTCCTTACGGAAGCCGCATACCGGATCGGCTACAAGTCCCGTTTCCTCATAAAGCTCGCGCATGGCTGTTTGCAGCTCGGTTTCGCCGGGTTCAGCATGTCCCTTTGGGAAGCTCCAGGTTTTACTTTCCTTTTGATACAAAAGCAGATATTTCTGGCCGTCATCGTCGAGTTTGTATACGATGAAGCCGCAGCATTTTTCAATATTATTCTCAGGCATGGCGTCCTCCGTTAATCCTGCGCCTTTGGCGCGCACTCTCTGATTATCATATTAACTGTGTAATAGCAATTAAGGTCAAAGGCCTTTTCCGGCTGGAGTGTGATTATATCTCCCTTGTAAAACTCGTTTTTCAGAATAGTCATAATTGCTTCGTTGTCATAGCCTTCCGCATGGGCTTTTAGTATCATATCCCGCGTCTTAGCCATCCAAATTTCAGATTTTTCAAGAAATTCTTCGATAAACGGCTTATCCACAACTCCAAGATGCGAAACAAGTTGTTTTTCCGCACCGAGAGCGCGGAGCTTTCTTATTGAGTCGATCGTCATTTCATAGCCGACAAGGAAGGTCGGCACGACCTTTTCAGGAAGCAGGGGATAACCGATGGTCTCCGCTGAAAGAAGAAGCTTTTCATCTTCGCACCAGAAGGATATGCAGTCCATTGTATGTCCGGGAGTTTCTATGGTTTTGAATTTCATGCTCCCCACGGTTACGATATCGCCGTCAAGCAGTGGAACATCCACGGAAAGCCCTTCATCAAGTCTGCGGTATTCATGATGGTCAAAGACCTCGGCAGCATTGTCGTTCATTTCACGGATGGTTTTCAACGCACCGGCACGCTCGAATACACGCTTGGCATAAGCGGCGGCGTAAACCTTGAGCTCCGGCCATTTTTCCCGGCAGTATGGTACTCCGGAAGCGTGATCATAATGGGAGTGAGTAAGAAATATACTGTCCAGCTTGCGTCCGTTCAGATGTTTCTCGACGTTATTTATCATCTCATCAGCGCAGAAAGCGAAGCCGGTATCTACGAGGGCTGCGCCAGCGTCATTCATAAGCAAAAACGCCTCACCGCCGCGGACAGCACCTACGTTTATTATATGGTACATTGTATTTACAGCTCTTTTCTATCGAGTGTTTTATATTGTATACGAAGATTATACCAAAATTAAATGGCAGTTCAAGCTTTTTTTGAAGTGATGGGAACAGCGGCATGCGGCGCTGTTCCGTCCACGTAAGCAATGCGCAGTCCAGGAATGAAGATACCGTCCAGAGAATCGGGATCACCGGAGCAGATAATGCGCTCCACATCCTGGCCGGCCTCATTTGCAGCGTCGGCAATTGTTTTCATAAATGAGGATTTTCCGCAGCCCGCGCCGCCCTTGATTATGTAAAGCCGGTCTATCATAGGAGCAGAAACAAAATCGTCATACAGAGAATAAAAGCCCCGGTAGCTGTTTGCACCAAGGAAATAGGATAAATTCATATTAATTCCTCCTTTTGGTCTTCACATTCATTTTATGTATGAGCGATATTTTATGATACAATGATACAGATATGCCCCTGATGATTGACATTGCAGCCCGATACGCGGTATATTGTTATCAGACAGCATTTTTTGCAGTCTACGGAGGTATCGTTATGAATATTTATCTGGATCTTTTCTGCAGCTTCGCAAAGGTAGGAGTTCTGACCTTTGGCGGCGGCTACGCCATGCTGCCCATATTGCAGCGTGAAGTAGCGGAGAATAAGAATTGGGCTACCGAGGAGGAATTGATGGATTACTATGCCATCGGGCAGTGTACTCCAGGCGTTATCGCTGTTAATACGGCGACATTTGTAGGGCATAAAATCAAGGGCATATCGGGAGCTATTGCGGCTACATTTGGCTTGATTTTTCCCTCGCTTATAATAATTCTTGCAATAGCTGCGTTTGTCAGCAATTTTGCTGATGTACCTGCTGTGCAAAACGCATTTGCCGGTATCAGGGCCTGCGTATGTGTGCTTATTATCAATGCCGTAGTCAAGCTATGGAAAAAAGCAGTTGTAGACAAGGTAACACTTATCATTTTTGCGCTTATCTTCGTTCTTTCGGTCTTTACATCCGTGTCGCCTGTTGTTTATGTAGTTTTGGCGGCTTTGTCCGGAATCATACTGAAAAGTCTGGAGGCAAAGAAATGATTTATCTGCGTCTTTTTTATGAATTCTTTAAGACCGGACTGTTCGCGGTAGGTGGGGGTATGGCAACTGTTCCGTTTCTCTACGATATTGCGGACAAAACCGGATGGTTTACCTATGATAAGCTTGCTGACATGATCGCCGTATCAGAATCAACGCCTGGCCCGATCGGCGTGAATATGGCCACATATGTCGGCTTTACCACCGCGGGTATACCGGGAGCTCTGTGTGCTACGCTCGGTCTTGTAACGCCTTCCGTGATTATCATACTGATTATTGCCAAATTTCTTGCAAACTTCAGCGATAATCAATATGTCAAGTCCGCTTTTTATACCATCAGGCCCGCTTCTACTGCCCTGATTGCCGCCGCCGGTATGCTTGTGCTGAAGATATCGCTTCTGAATGTGGAAGCGTTTCAGCAGGGCGGGGGAGTACTAAGCTTATTTGACGGCAAGGCGATTCTGCTTGCCGCCGCGATATTTGTTCTGACAAATTTCGTAAAGCCCGTGAAAAAGCTTCATCCCGTTGTGTTTATTGCCGCTGCCGCAGTCGTCGGAATCGTATTCCGTTTTGCAGGCGCGTAAAAAAATGAAAAATTATCAAAATACCTCTTGCCAAATCTGAAAGTATGTGGTATAGTAAACCTCGCTGAGATTTCAGCGCATGGCGCTATAGCCAAGTGGTAAGGCAGAGGTCTGCAAAACCTCGATTCCCCGGTTCAAATCCGGGTGGCGCCTCCAAGTGTTCCGGTCTTAAAAGATGCCGGTCGAAAAACCCGAGATTTTCTCGGGTTTTCTTCGTTTTTTCGCCGTTTTCCTCACTTTTTCAAAATTCGAATTAATGCAAAAATTAAAAGATGCCAAACGCCGATTTTGACCTACTGCGCGGAATCGGACCGGTGGAATGCTATTTCAGGGCGGTTTTCAGAGAGTTTTTCTCTCCGAAAACCGCCCTTTTTTCGTTTTTCACAAAAAACATTGTTAAATTTCTGTGTCTGAGAAAGGAGGTGCTTCGGATCGTCTACATATATAAAAAAGAAGACTGCGACGCCGCTACTGCCTGTATTATTCCAAAGGAAAATGCAAACTGCAGTGGTGCTGTTGCTATCAGGACAAAGT
>JAQXJB010000030.1 GCA_029008095.1 Clostridiales bacterium | reverse complement strand
AGCTGGGTAGCTACGTATGGACGAGATAAACGCTGAAGGCATCTAAGCGTGAAACTCCCTCTAAGATTAGATCTCTCATCCTTAATGGAGTAAGGCTCGACGTAGACTATGTCGTTGATAGGTCGGAGGTGGAAGCGCCGTGAGGCGTGCAGCTGACCGATACTAATTAGCCGAGGGCTTGACCTACAATAAGAATTGCAGGCTGCTTGTGAAGTCACATTGTTCAGTTTTGAGGGTGCGGAAAACCCTGAAATGCACCTTTAGCTCAGTTGGTAGAGCACCTGACTCTTAATCAGGGTGTCCAGGGTTCGAGTCCCTGAAGGTGTACCACTCCCGCTTGGGTGGGTGCACTCAAGCGGGAGACCCTAAAAACTCAAACCGCAAACCAGCGAAGCGTTTGGGGTTTGAAGAGGAGATGCAGCGAAGTGAGTGAGCTTTGGCCAAAGGCTGAAGCGAACGATACGGAGCTTGCAGCGACGACATGGCCCGTTGGTCAAGTGGTCAAGACGGCGGCCTCTCACGCCGCAAACGGGAGTTCGACTCTCCCACGGGTCACCACTTTTTCAGGGAAAATTCCATATTGATTTTAGCGGGGAAACCTGTTAAAATATACAGCAGTTGGTGCTGATTGCGGTGAGGGTCCACCCGTTCCCATCCCGAACACGGCAGTTAAGCTCACTCGCGCCGACAATACTTGGCTGGTGACGGCCCGGAAAGATATGTAGTGCCAACACAAAGAGGTCTGGTCTTGACCGGACCGGACCTCTTCTATATTCCTCCTTAGCTCAGTCGGTAGAGCACGCGGCTGTTAACCGCGGTGTCGTAGGTTCGAGTCCTACTTGGGGAGCCATTTAAACAGTATTGCCGTCACCTAAAGTGGCGGCAATACTTAAATTCGGGCCTTTAGCTCAGTTGGTTAGAGCTCCCGGCTCATAACCGGATGGTCCTGGGTTCGAGTCCCCGAAGGCCCACCATATGCTTGCGGGGCCAATAGGCCCCGCAGGATAACTTAATAATTAGGGGTATAGCTCAGTTGGTAGAGCATCGGTCTCCAAAACCGAGTGCCGAGGGTTCAAGTCCTTCTGCCCCTGCCAAAAATCCCGAATGCGAAAGCGTTCGGGATTTTTACTTTTTACCTCTTCACTATTCACTCTTTAGTGAACTGGCATTCGGGATTTTTGGGAAGTAATAGGTAATAGTGAATAGGGAAGAAGTTAAGGAAGCTTTATTTACAGCCGCCTTTTTTCAATGCATAAATCCATTATGAAATTTGCTTCACAGGTGAAATAGCTTTGCTGTGAAATATTTGCTTTACAAATTTGGAGACTGTTCCAAAAGTCCTTTTCCGTAAATGCCGATCTCTCAATAATGTCGGAGATTCTTCGCAGCCGCCTGCGGCGGGCTCAGAATGACAAATCGTAAGGTTTTGCTTTTGTCCGTTACCTTGCATAGACTAAAAGTGATGTCATTCCGCCCGCAGGGAAGAATTACCGCTGCTGCAAGCCGATTGGAAGTATCGGAAGTATGACACTGAAATCGCACGATAGTTATCAGGCACGCTGATATTTGCTTTGTAAATGTGAAATGTCCGATGGCACGAACGTGGACAAGCTTTATTCCACATTGCGACCGCGGTGAGCAATATTTTATAATTTATAAGGTGGATTATTTCACATTCGGCGTAAGCCGTATATTTAATATGCAATCTTGAATGTTTATGCATCAATCACCACAGCTGATGAGAGCTGATTCAACTATTGATTGAGTCTGATTTGAACTGTCTTCAACTGTTGCTTGCTGTTTTTTGTTTTCTATTCTTTTTATAATTGTATCGAAAGCTGAATACTTGGAGAAAGGATTGTATTTTTATGTTTGATACCGTACAGGTCGGTAGGAAAATTGCTGAACTTAGAAAACAGAGCAACATGACTCAATTTGAACTTGCGGATAAGATGGGGATCAGTTTTCAGGCTGTTTCAAATTGGGAACGTGGAAATTCGATGCCGGACATATCGAAACTGCCTGAGATGGCAGAGTTGTTCAATGTGTCTATTGATGTTATTATCGGCAAAGAAAATGATATACTGTCAAAGGTGGTATCCGGAGAAGAACCGAGTCTTGGAAACTATTCGGATACTGAGATTAAAGATGCGGCAATGCTCATGAAGCCCCGACAGGTCGAGAAACTGGTAGATGCGGTCGATTGTCAGCCCCAAGCGATAAATGTGCTGTTACCTTATCTATCTGAGAGCTATGTTGAGGATTTGGTAGATAAGCTTTATAAATCAGGTGAATGCATATTAGGGCTTCTGCCTTTTTTGAGCGAAGCCAAAGTAAAATACCTTGCTTTTCAAGCGTTTGAAAAAGGTGGTATACAGTCCCTTGCGCCGTATCTGCCTTTTATGAATGAAGCTGATATAAAAACGTTTGCCGAGGAGTTTTTGAAGGAAGACAAATAAAGAGATATTACCTTATTGGACAAGCTATTATATTAATTAAGTATTCAGCTCTCGTGGAAATTGTTATGCTAATGTCCAGAAAAACTGATGGACGGTTTATCGACCTATGTAATATACATGTAAATTAATTGATGCTGTGCACAAAAGACGCTTGCATGGATATGACAGATAATTTATAATCGTATTAGACTATAAATGGAACGATTCCGAAACAGAAAAGGAGAGACGCTTATGCTGTTCATTCAATATCCGCCATGCTCAACATGCAAGAAGGCGAAGAGCTGGCTGGATGAGCACGGTTTGGACTATACAGACCGGCACATCAAGGAGGACAACCCGACCTACGAGGAACTGAAGGAGTGGTATGAGCGCAGCGGCTTGCCGCTGAAGCGCTTCTTCAATACCAGCGGATTGCTCTATAAGTCGCTGAATCTGAAAGAGCGGCTGCCAGGCATGAGCGAGGAAGAGCAGCTGCGGCTGCTTGCCACCGACGGTATGCTGGTGAAGCGGCCGATCATCGTAAGGGATGATATCATACTCACGGGCTTCCGGGAGGCCGAGTGGGAAAAGCTGCTGTAAGAAGAAAATGAGGTGATATTGTGACCGAGCTGGAGACCATGCAGCGGGCGAAGATGTATATAGACAAGCTGGCACAGGGAATTGACCCCATTAGCGGCGAGGAGATGCCGTGGGATTCTGTGCTGAACAACGTCCGGCTGGCACGCTGCTTTTTCTATGTGTCCGATGTTCTGGGGCGGGTGATCGCCAACGGCGGGGCAATAGGCGGGAGACCTAAGAAAAAGGAGTTTACCATAACCCAGGAGCAGCTTGCGGCTCTGTTCCCCACGCAGCGCTCCCTTCGCATATCTGAGTTTGTGGAAATGCTGAATCAGGCGGTGAATGACCCGGACATGAAAAAGCTCAGCACAACGAGCATCACAAATTGGCTACTGGCAAAGGGCTTCCTGTATAAGGACGAGAGCGTGGCGGGAAAAACAAGCCGCCGCCCAACGGAGGAGGGAATCCGGCTTGGCATGAGCACCGAGTTGCGTAATGGTCCTAATGGTGATTATACCGCCGTGTACTACAACGCAGGGGCACAGCAGTTCCTGCTCGACAATCTTGAAGCGATACTTCAGGAGAGGTAAATATCAGAATATATTAGGCGGCCTGCGGACGTTTTGTGTTTGCGGGCTGCTTTTTTGTTGGGGCTTATATGAAGCCCGGCGGAACGCCAATCTAACGTTAACTGCGGAGATTCTTCACTTCGTTCAGAATGACATGTTTTTTCATTTGACCGCATAACCTCGACCATGAGAATGACGTAACCGCAGACAAACAGAGACCCCGGAAAGCCGATTGGCTTTCCGGGGTTTGGTATATTTAATTATGCCTTGGGGCCGGCCTTTACGATGTTCTCGGGCATATCGGGGTACTTTGCGGCGAAGTTGGCGGCGAACTCACCGGCGAGCTTCTTCGCGGAAGCCTCGTATGCCTCGGCGTCCTTCCAGAGGTTTCTGGGATTGAGTATCTCGGCGGGGACGTTGGGGCAGGTCTTGGGAATGCAGACATTGAAGATGGGGTCGAGCTCGTACTCCACGTCGTTCAGCGCGCCGGAAAGGGCGGCGGTGACCATAGCGCGGGTGTACTTCAGGTTCATTCTGGGCACGGTGCCTGCCGCACCGCCGCACCAGCCGGTGTTCACCAGGAACACGTTTGCGCCGGTCTCCTCCAGCTTCTTGCCAAGCATGGTTGCGTAAACGGAGGCGTTCATGGGGAAGAAGGGAGCGCCGAAGAGGGTGGAGAAGGTGGTAACGGGCTCAGTGATGCCGCGCTCGGTACCGGCCAGCTTGCTGGTGTAGCCGGAAACGAAGTGGTACATGGCCATGTCGTTATCCAGCTTGGAGATGGGAGGCAGCACGCCGAATGCGTCTGCGGTGAGGAAGATGATAGTCCTGGGCTGACCGCCTACGCCGGGGATGGCGGCGTTGGGTATGTAGCCGATGGGATAGCCCGCGCGGGTGTTCTCGGTGAGGGAATCATCGGCATAGTCGGGGGCGCCGTTTTCGTCTACGATGACGTTCTCAAGCAGGGTGCCGAACTTGATGGCCTCGTAAATCTGAGGCTCGTTCTCGTGCTTCAGGTTGATGCACTTCGCGTAGCAGCCGCCCTCGATATTGAAAACGCCGTTGGGAGACCAGCCGTGCTCGTCATCGCCGATGAGCTTGCGGGCGGGGTCAGCGGAAAGGGTGGTCTTGCCGGTGCCGGAAAGGCCGAAGAATACGGCGCTGTCACCGTCATCGCCGATGTTGGCGGAGCAATGCATGGGCAGAATGCCCTTGAGGGGCAGAACGTAGTTCATAACGGAGAACACGCTCTTCTTTATCTCACCGCTGTACTGGCTGCCAGCGATTAGAACCTCGCGGCTCTCGTAGTTGATGATGATGGCCGCCTCGCTGTGAACGCCGTCAACCTCGGGGATGCACTTGAAGCCGGGAGCGGCAATGATGGTGTAATCTGGCTCATAGGTTTCCAGCTCCCCGGCGGTGGGGCGGATGAGAAGCTGATGGATGAAGAGATTCTGGCTCGCCATCTCGTTGATGACGCGGAAGCGCTGGGTGTACTGGGGGTCGGCGCCGGCGAAGCCGTCGAATACAAAGAGCTCCTTACCCTGAAGATAAGCAAGCATTTTCTGCTTGATCATCTCAAACTTTTCGGGAGCGATGGGTACGTTTATCTTGCCCCATGCGATGGTGTCATGCACGGCGGGGGTATCAACGATGAACTTGTCGTCAGGGCTGCGGCCGGTGTATTTGCCGGTCTCAACAACGAGAGCGCCGGTGTCGGAAAGAGTGCCTTCGCCGCGCTCCAGAGCCTTCTGCACAAGGGCGGGAACAGCGAGATTGCGGTAAACCTTGCCTTCGCCTGCGATGGCGAAATCGGCGGGAGTCAAAGTTTTCATAGTGACCTCCATATATGTATAATTTTATGTTTCTGGCATAGAGATGAAGATATAATTTATATGGCATCATTCTAACATGATTAGACACGCCATGCAATGATAAATTAGGATATATCGGAGGATGGCAAACCGTACTTTTTTGAATATTTTGCCATAAGGCAGCGGGAGCCGAACCGGTGTTGGTTTTTTCGGGCGATTTACACCCATACTGCTCAACGGTCTTGAAAATACGCCACGCAAGATAAGGGCAGCAAGGTAAAAAGCGCCGAAAGGGCCGCCGGAATGCGACATGGTTTGACTCCCGCTGCCTTAAGCCGTGCTTTATCGCAAATCCTTTACAATTTCCGCAGTCTGCGTTATAATCATAAAAATCCTACATGCATGCGGCGGCACCGCACAAATAGTTATTAAAAATCTCAAACCGCATGGAGGATTTTTTACCATCATCGCTGGTTGCCCGAAGGGCGAGGCGATGGGCTTTTCATCATATGGTGTGATTTTTCACCCTAAAATCCCCGGAAGGAGTATGAAAATGGATAAAAAGGAAAATTGGCCGGTGGTTGACCCCAATGGCTTCTGCGCGGAGTTTGACCGCTGCGATACATCTCTTATCGAAGAGCCGGAGACCTGCGACGTATGTAATTTCTACTGCGACAGGGACAGCACCTGCCGCTGCGGGAAAAAATAAGGGAGCGTACTATGCTCCGGTGCCAAAGGGCTTGCCTGTGCGGCGCAGCGTGCTGAAAAAGCTCAGTGGCAGAAGGATATTTCCATTCTGTTTATTTTATGCTCATAAGCTGCATATATGTCAGGGAGTGGTTTTTTTGAACTTGTTTTTAGTGTTGGCTTTTCTGTTTTTTGTGGGCTCGGTGTCCGGCTGGGTGTTGGAGCTGCTTTTCCGGCGCTTTATTTCCACGGCTAACCCCGAGCGTAAGTGGATAAATCCCGGCTTCTGTACCGGCCCTTATGTGCCGCTGTATGGCTTTGGCCTTTGCATCATGTTTTTGATAGCGTCCCTTGAGCAGTATAGTATTGTGAAGTCGCCTGTCTGGAATAAAATTCTGCTCTTCGTATTCGCCGCAGCCGCGATGACCGCCATCGAATACATAGCCGGTATTATGTGCCTGAAAATAACAAAGGTTCGCCTTTGGGATTACAGCAATGAGTGGGGAAATATCCAGGGCATTATCTGCCCGAGATTTTCTCTCATTTGGGCTCTGCTCAGCGCGGTCTATTATTTCCTCATCCATCCCCATATTCTTGACGCACTTCGCTGGCTGTCGCAGAATCTGGCCTTTTCCTTTGTGATAGGTCTGTTCTTCGGCGTGTTCATAATCGACGTGGTCCATTCCGCCCAGCTTGTGGTAAAGCTGAAAAAATTCGCGGAGGACAACGATGTTATCGTCCGTTACGAGGCGCTGAAGGAGCATATCCGCAGCCATTATGAGGAGAACCGGAAAAAATATCATTTCTTCCGTCCATTCCGCTCCGAGCGTTCCCTGCAGGAGCATCTGAGCGAGCTGAAGGATTATCTTGAGAAGCGAAAGGTGAGAAAATAGGTATAATGTCGTCACCGAGGCACTAACGGTGCGAATCAGCAAAAATAAAACGCAAATATGTAAAGAATATGTCATTCTGAGCCCGCCAACGGCGGTGGCGAAGAATCTCCGCAGAAACGTGACTGCTGATGTAAAACCGACACCGGAGATTCTTCACTACGTTCAGAATGACATAACTATTATACTTGTACGATGTAACTACAAAACGCATAACAAAAAGATTTGTCATTCTGAGCCCGCCAACGGCGGTGGCGAAGAATCTCCGCAGAAATTTGACTGCCAATGTAATGGCGGGTGCGGAGATCCTTCGCAAGCTCAGGATGACATTGTTTTTACGTTTCGCGATGATGACACTGCCAATGTAAAACCAACTTGGGCGATGCTTCACTGCGCTCAGAATGACATATTTTTTACATTGGTTCGTATTATCGTTTCTACGGTGGAAATCGATGTTCATGCATGGCGAATATTCTTCTACACGCAGAAGCTCCCCGGAATGGCAGTCATTCCGGGGAGCTGGTATCATTTGAACATATTTTTCTTGGAGAAGAACAGCGCTATGAACACGCTGATAAGTATCGATATGGCAATGATTATAATGAACGCGTGGGGATGCTGGGCAAAGGGCATGCTGGTGATGGTCACGTTCATGCCGTAGGCGCTGAATATCATGGTTGGGATGGACATGACTATTGTTACCACGGCCAGAACCTTCATAACTGTGTTCTGGTTATTGGAGATAACGGAGGAGAAGGCGTCGCGGGTCTCGCTGAGGATGCCGCTGTATATGCTGGCCATCTCGATGGCCTGCTTGTTTTCGACTATAACATCCTCCAGCAGCTCTGAGTCTTCCGGATATTTCTTGATAAGCACGGTGCGCAGCAGCTTTTCCAGAACTACTTCGTTGGAGCGCAGGGCGGTGGTGAAATAGACCAAGCTCTTTTCCAGCTTCAGCAGCTCGATAAGCTCGCTGTTCTGGGTGGATTTATGAAGCTTGTCCTCGACCTCGTCTGTCTTACGCTCAATGTTGCGAAGATATTGCAGATAGAGAGTGGCGGTGCGGTAAAGTATCTGAAGAATAAAGCGGGACTTCATATAGGTGTGGAAATCCTTCACCTTGCCCTGCTCAAAGGAGCGGATGATAGGGGAGTCCTCGCTGCAGACGGTGATGATGCTGTCGCCCGCGATGATGATGGAGAGAGGAATGGTGCTGTAAAGCTCTATGTTCGTCTGCTCCTCAACGGTAGGGATGTTCACAAGGACCATAGTGTAGCCCTCGTCGGAATCGATACGGGAGCGCTCGTCAAGGTCGAGGGAGGCCTTGAGAATGTCCATATCCAGAGAATGCTGCTCAGATACCCGGAGCAGCTCGTCTTCACTGGGCGCGACCATAGAGACCCAGCAGCCAGCGGCGGGAGCGCCTATCTGTTTGAAGCCGTCCGGGCCGGTGAGAAAATATTTTATCATAGCCTTTTCCTTTCCGGCAAAGCAGACGCGCCGGAAGGAGCGGGAGCTATGCCATTATCTTTTTGCGTAAGGGAATGTTGCCCGGACAGGGTTCGGGTTCCATAGTGTAAAGTCCTCCTTATACATTATTGGCAGCCAATAGGCCCATTATCTATAGTATGACTGCCGAGCCGCCGTGTCAAGCAAAAATAAAAATGAAAATCGAACATTATCGTATTATCTTCAATATATGTGAACATACGCGGAGAGCAAAAATGCTGCCCGAAAACGGGCAGCATCATGAGTCTTACTTCACCGCGTCCAGCGGAATATCGCCGAGGTTCACGCAGTTCTTGGAGCGGAGCTTGTCGAAGCGCTTGGGCTCAAAGCCCTTGGCTTCGATGATGAGCTCGAATACGCCTACGGGAAGGTCGTTGAACCAGAAATCGCCGAACTCGTCGGTTACCGTCTGCCAGACCTTGCCGCCGCTGATAAGGCGGCACTTCGCGCCGATGACTACCTCCTTCTCGATAGGGTCGTATACCGTTCCGGCAATGAACTTGCCGGGGATGTTGCGGTAGTAGACCCGGGGGGCGGAGCCGGTCTCGGGCTTGCGGACCTCCGCCCCCTCGATGTAGTCCATCAGCTCGGCTTCCTCACCGAACATCAGCGCGTCGGTGGGACACGCCTCCACGCAGCGGGGCTGGGTCGCGCCGTGGTCAAGAAGGTGGGCGCAGCCGGTGCATTTCTGGGCCAGATTCAGCTCGGCGTTATAATATATCGCGCCGTAGGGGCAGGCGGAAACGCAGTTCTTACAGCCGCTGCATTTATCCGGCTCAATGAGCACCAGACCGTCCTCCCGGCGGACGATGGCCTTCTCGGGACACGCGTCCATGCAGGCGGCATTGCGGCAGTGGTTGCAGAAGGTAGCGATATAATGTACGCGAATTTTGGGGATGGTGCCTTGGGGATGATCCTCCACCTTGCACCAGAACTGCCCGGTCATAGGCTGAGCCTTAGCGTAGGGGCTCCAATCGTTGCCCGCATGCTCATCCTTGCAGGCCAACTGACAGTTGAAGCAGCCGGAGCAGCGCGCAACGTCTACTACGATACATTTACCCATAGTCTTTCACTCCTTTTTCCCACAGGGAACTCTGCCGATATACATGGTCTTTTCCTCCATGTCCATCTCGGCGGGGCGAGCCTTCTTTTCCTCTTCGGTTCTGGCGTCGCCGATGAGCCAGCCTTCAAGGCAAACGCCCGCGTCATAATCGACCTTCCGGGCAAAGGCCTCGGGATAATCCCGCATCCAGCCCTCCATTTCCTCCCGGGTGACCTTTTCCACCTCCACAAGGAAGCCGGAAACGGCCATGCCGGTGGAGTTGGTGCTTGTCATGGAGGTGGGGGTGATGCTGTTTATGCAGCCGCCGCGGTCGAGCCAGCCGGGAATGATGGGGTCAAGGCGGGAGCCGTGATCCACATAAACGGTGTGGTCAATAAGCCGCTCGGTGACGTAGGCGGCGCAGAGGACGATGCCTCGTTCGTTGTATATCTTCACGATGTCGTGGTGCTTGATGCCGCGCTTTTCGGCCTCCCGGGGGTTTATCCACATAGGCTCGTATTGGTAGCCGTCCCAGGCGCGTATCTTCATGGTCTCGACCTCGCGGTTCCAGATGATGTCGTCGCACTGGGCGTGCATGCGCCAGCGGCCATGGTTTGACATGAGGAGCAGGGGATATTTCTCCGTACGCTCGCTGGAAAGACGCTCGTCATGGGCGGGGCCTTTCTCTATCCAATGGGGGACAGGCGGGCGTTCAATGTCGTCCGGCATGTGCTTTTCAATGTCCGTGGAGGAATATTCGAGCAGGCCGGTGGGAGTGGTGAGAGGATTGTTGGCCGGATCCTTATAGAAATTGTAAAGGCCGGCGGGTATCTCCTGAGCGTCCTTCTTGCAGGGAACGACGAATATCTTCCGCTTCTGGAATTCCTCCCAGCTCATGTAGTCCTCGCAGCCGGAGGCGGCATAGAAGAAGCGTACGCGATCCTCCTCGGTGAGTCCGTTGCCGGTGTAGGCGCGGACGTATTCGGGGCCGAGCTTTTCCGCGACCTTTACGCAGACGTCAAAGTCGGAAAGGCTCTCGCCCACGGGGGGACAGCAGGGATGCTCCAGATAAACGCTCTGGAACACGCCGGAGGAAAGGTCGTTTGCCAGATCGTGCATCTCGTGCTTGGTGGCAACAGGGAGGATGAGGTCGGCAAAATAGCAGTCGTTCTCCATCCAGGGATGCTGCGCCACGATGGTCTCAATGGACTCGTCACGGTAAGCGTCGGCAAAGAGGTTGCCGTTGTTCCAGCAGGTAACGTTGCAGGGCGCGTCCGTCCAGAGCATGTGGACGCGGCTGAGACCCGGGCGGGGATAGACAATCTTATCAAACTGAAAAATATTCGTGGGGTGGCGGTAATTGTTCTTGTCCGGCTGCTGGCTGGAGGAGAAGCAGTGCATACCGTACCACTCGGCGTGGCCGTCAACAATGGCCTTCTGGACAAGGCAGCGGGGAATGAACTGCTTGGGAGCGGGCAGCTTTTTGAACAGCTCGATCAGCTCGGGGGCTTTTTCCTTTTGGTAATCGGAGAGGCCGTAGCGATCCATATTGATATAGCCGGGCAGGTCGCCGTCAACGGGATGCATACAGTCGCATATCTGAGGCACCTTGGGGGCGAAATCGCCCTGATAGGGAACGGGGAAGTCCTTGGCCCACATGTTCCACTCTATCATTTTGCCCTGGTGAACGCCGGGCTTGCCCAGACCGCGCATGCCAAGGAGCATCACCTCAAGGCGGGCGGGCTCGGTGGCGTAAGGCCCGCGGATGAAGCAGCCACCGTTGCCGTGGAGGATGGAAACGGTCTTTTTCGCCCAATCCCGGGCGAGAGCCTTGATAGTCCATTCCTTCACGCCGCATTTCTCGCTGGCCCATTCGGGAGTCTTGGGAATTCCGTCCTCCCGGCCGAGAACGTAGTCTTCAAATTTGTCAAAGCCGTAGGCGTGGGTGGCTATGTATTCCTTGTCGTAAAGATCCTCGGTGATCCAGATGTAGGCGATGGCAAGCTGGAGAGCCGCGTCGGTGTTGGGCAGTATGGGTATCCACTTATCCGCGTGAACGGCGGCGCCATAGTTCAGGTCGGGGCAGACGTATATGCTCTTGATGCCGAGCTGGGTGAACCAATAGCAGAGGCGGGAGGGCATGTGGGAGACAACGCCAAGGGGTGTCGTCTCGGGGTCGCAGCCCCAGAAGAGCAGGCTGTCGCAGTTTTTGGCGATGTCGGGATAGAGATTGGCGGTGGGTGCCATCTCGCCTACGGGCTCGCAGCCCCAGACGTGCTTCGCACCCCAATACCAGCCTTCCCAGGAGTCCATGTTTCTCATTTGCAGGGTGTAGCCGCCCATGAGAGCCAGCAGGCGGTTGGGGCAGCCGTGGCTGGGGGAGACGCGCTTGCCCTCGCCGTGCATGTCGCTCTGGCAGAGAACGGCCTCGGGGCCGTAGGTCTCTTTCATGCGTACAAGCTCGTCGGCGCATATTTGAGCGGCCTCGTCCCAGGAGATGCGCACATAGCCGCTCTTGCCGCGGTTCTGAGGATTGCGCTCACCCTTGGGGTCCCAGTCCACGCGCTTCATGGGATAGCGCACACGGTTGGGGGAGTATACGCGGGCCTTGTAGCCGAGACCCAGGGGAGTGATGGTGACCCTGTCCGGGGGCACAAAGGTCTGTCCTCTGGCCTCCATCGTCCAGGGGTTGCAGTGCTTGTCCGTATATTCTTTATCGTAGTGATAGGGGCGGATGCGGGTTATCTTGCCGTCGTTGGAGTCTACCAGGCAGGGACCTCCGCTCTCCGGGCCCATCAGCGAGAAGGATATTATATTCTGCTCGTCGGGAGTAAACTTTTTTGCGTTATCCATAATGATACACTCCTGTATCTTTTTTATCTGATAACAGTATAGACCTTATTATATAAAATGTAAAACGTCTTTTAGAATTTTTGTAACAACCGATTGGTTGTACTTGTGCGAGGGCTTGGCGAAGTGCATAAAAACTGAACAAAAATTTGGTTTAAATTTGAATTGACAAAGAATTTTATAGCCCTTGACATTGGTACTGTTCCAAGGTTTAGAATAGCCGTGAAAGCGAAAGGTGCGCCTTTTCGCTATATTACATGACAAAATAAGGAGAAGATAAAAATGCGTAATGCGGTAATCGTCGAAGCCTGCCGTACCGCGGTCGGCTCTATGGGCGGCGGTCTTAAGCCCCTCAGCGCTTACGACCTCGCCTGCACCGTGCTTAAGGGCATCCTTGACAGAAGCAAGATCGATCCTAACGAAATAGAAGAAGTTATCATGGGACAGTGCCGTCAGACCTCTGACGAGCCCAACATCGCCCGTGTAGCCGCCCTCAAGGTCGGTATCCCCGAGTCCGCCTCCGCTTACACCGTTATGCGCCAGTGCGCTTCCGGCATGACCGCTGTTCAGAACGCCGTTATGAGCGTTATGTGCGGCAACAACGACGTTGTTATCGCCGGCGGCACCGAGTCCATGTCCAACGCCGTGTTCTATGTCCGCAACGCCCGCTGGGGCGTGGGCACCGGCAACACCGAGTTTGTTGACGCCCTCACCGAAGGCCAGTTCCGCAGCCAGCCCCAGGAGATGTACGGCAGATACAACATGGGCGCTACCGCCGAGAACGTAGCCGAGACTCTCGGCATCACCCGCGAGGAGCAGGACGCTTTCTCCCTCGCTTCTCAGCGCAAGGCCATCGCCGCCATTGACGAAGGCCGCTTCAAGGAAGAGATAGTTCCCGTTGAGGTTCCCCAGGGCAGAAAGAAGCCCCCTGTCATTTTCGATACCGATGAGTTCCCCCGCCGCGACACCAACGAGGAGAAGATGGCTAAGCTGAAGCCCTGTTTCAACATCCGCCATGACGAAGAGGGCAGACTGTTCAACGACGCCGCTCTCACCGGTACCGTTACCGCTGCCAGCTCCTCCGGCAGAAACGACGGCGCTTCCGCAATGCTCATCATGAGCGAGGAGAAGGCCAAGGAGCTGGGTCTCAAGCCCCTCGCCAAGGTCATCGGCCTGGGCACCGCCGGCTGCGACCCCAAGTCCATGGGTCTCGGCCCCGTATACGCCGTTCCCAAGGCTCTCAAGAGCGCCGGCCTCACCATCGACGATATCGGCCTCATCGAGCTCAACGAGGCATTTGCCGCTCAGTCCCTCGGCTGCATCAAGCTGCTCGGCTGGGAGGATAAGATGGACATCATCAACGTAAACGGCGGCGCTATCGCTCTGGGTCATCCCGTTGGCTCCTCCGGCTGCCGCATCCTTGTCACCCTCCTCTACGAAATGAAGAGAAGAGGCGTTAAGTACGGCCTCGGCACCCTCTGCATCGCAGGTGGTATGGGTCAGGCGACCGTTCTCGAGCTCTGCGACTGATTTACGGACCGGCGCGGTATTAATTGAAAAGCAAAAATACTTTATATACATACGAAGCAAAATTTTTGAGAAAGAGGTAATTGAAATGAAGAATCTGTTTGATCTTACCGGTAAGAACGCCATGATCGTCGGCGGCGCCGGCGGACTTGGCAAGCTGGTCGCTCAGGCTTTCGCTGAGCACGGCGCAAACGTCTGCATCGCTTCCCGTACCGAGTCCAAGCTGCAGGATGCCTGCAAGGAGCTCAAGGAGCTCACCGGTAAGGAGTTCAAGTACTATGTAATGGACGCCGGCAACGAGGAAATGGTCGCTGCCGTTGCCGAGCAGGCCAACAAGGATTACGGCCACATCGACATCCTTGTAAACTCCCAGGGCGTCAACAAGAAGTTCCCCGCTCTCGAGTTCCCCATGGACGTATTTGATACCATCATGCACGACGACGTTGCCTCCATCCTCATGACCTGCAAGCACTTCGGCAAGTACATGAAGGAGCACGGCTACGGCAAGATCGTAAACGTCACCTCCGTCCGCGGCAAGATCGCCACCAAGGGCCCCGGCAACGCCGCTTACTGCGCAGCCAAGGGCGCTGTTGACATGCTCACCAAGCAGCTCGCTTCCGAGTTCGGCCCCTTCGGCATCACTGTCAACGCTTTCGGCCCCAACATCATGAAGACTCCCATGATGACCAAGGTCTTCGAGATGCGCGCTGCTGAAGCCGGCGTGACCGTTGACGAGTACCTGAGACAGCAGGGCGCAGGCCTGCCCATGCGCAGAATGTCCGACCCCGAGGATTGCGTCGGCACCGCTCTGTTCCTGGCTGCTCCCGCTTCCGACTTCCTCACCGGCAACATCCTCTATCCCGACGGCGGCCTCACCGCTATCGGCTGATAACTCAAAAACAAAAGCTCCGTATCATGCCGAGGCATGATACGGAGCTGAAGTCAAAGGATATTCAGTTTTCTTCTATCGGCATCCAGACCTCAAAGTAACCCGTGAGCTGCCCGTCCTCGACGATGCTGCAAACGAGGTTGCCGCGAACGCTTCCGAAGATCTCAAGGCCGTTGGCCTCGGCGTAGTCTATCATAAAGTCTATGTGCCGGGGCGTGAAGGCGTCCTTGCCGGAGCTTTTGAAGGCGCTGTGGATGCTGAGCTGAGAGGGAAGGGTGACGATTGGCGATTCGATGGGTACGCCAAGCTCCTGTACATAATCCATGTCCAGAGAAAAGCCCCAGGCATAGCCGTCTCCGCCTCCGAGAACATCCTCCCAGTTTATCTCAAAGTGCCGCTTGGTAAAGGGCATGT
The DNA here is from genome assembly GCA_029008095.1 of Clostridiales bacterium. Classification (GTDB taxonomy): domain Bacteria; phylum Bacillota; class Clostridia; order Oscillospirales; family Oscillospiraceae; genus RGIG6375. The sequence continues at coordinate 16,127 of JAQXJB010000030.1, read as the reverse complement.
ACTTGAGCCACTCCTGACTGGTCTTGCGCAGCTTCGCACTGTTGTCATAGGCCTGGTTGAAACGGTTCAGATAATAGGCGATGGCCGGACTGCGGCGAATGTCGCAGACGCCCACGCAGTCCTTTATGTTAAGAATGTCCTGACGGTACTCCTTTATGCGGCGAAGAAGAAGCTCCTGATGGCGGATAGTCTCTTCTATCTCCTCAGTCTTTTGACCGATGTCGTCAAGAAGGTTGGCGTATGAAAAGTCGGACACCATATCCGCAATATGGTCTATGTTGAAGCCGAAATTCTTGAACCACAGGCAGTCTATAAGATAGTTTATGTCCCAGGTGTCGTAATAGCGGTAGTCGTTGTTCTTATCCTTGACCGGCGTTACTACGCCCTTCTTTTCGTAATATCTTATCAGGTCCGTGGATATTCCGAGTATTCGGGCCACATCGCCGATTTTATACTGCAATTTTCATGACCTCCCTTTCGTGCTGAACTTCAAAACAGAGTGTCTATCTGCCATTATAAACAAAAGTTTTGAAATGTTCAACAAATTTTCTCAAATTTACTTGACCTTGGAACAGTTCCAAGGTTAATAATCAATGCGTTACATAAATAATACTTTTAGGAGGAAATAATCATGGCTTACATGCCCCTTGACAAGAATGAGCTTTATCTTGAAACCGAAAAGATGACCAAGATTTGGGACCTCAGCCAGCCCTGGGGCTGGGACACTCCCCTGTGGCCCTTCCCCGGCGCACGTTCTGACCTGAACTTCCCCCGCGGTCAGTATCTGGAGCGCTTCCATAAGAGAACCTGCACCTATACCGGTACTCTCCATGCCGCTACCCACTGCGACGCTCCCAACCACACCCTCCACGAGGAAGAGGTTGACCGCGAGCGTTACGGCTACACCCTCGCCGAGCTCCCCCTGGAGCACTGCATCGGCTCCGGCGTTATCGTTGACCTGACCTGGATGTATGACGAGTTCCAGAAGGCCTTCAACGCTGCCGGCGGCGACCCCGCAAAGATGGGCGAGTGGGCTGAGACTCCCGACAAGAAGGGCGCTGTCTGGCACATCATCACCCCCGAGGATGTTCAGGCCGCTCTCGATAAGGATGGTCTTGAGATCCGTCCCAACGACTGGGTCGTTCTCAACACCGGTTTCCATCGCTTCTGGAGAAAGAACAACGATAAGTACTTCAACTACTATCCCGGCAACGGCCCCGAGCTGGCAAAGTGGCTCATGTTTGACAAGAAGATCAAGGGTATCGCCGGTACCTACGGCGCTTCCGACTCCCCCGTATGGCACTTCCCCGTAAAGGAGCAGATGCCTTGGCTCGCCACCAACTACAAGGCTGCTACCGGCCGTGACATCGACGCTGACTATCCTGACTACGAGCCCTGCCACAGACTGTTCGGTCAGCATGGCGTTATCGCTGTTGAGAACGCCGGCGGCGACATCGACCAGGTCACCGGCAAGCGCATGACCATTGCTGCCTTCCCCTTCCGCTGCGAGGCTGCTGACGGCGGCATGGTCCGTCTCGTTGCCTGGGAAGAGGGTTCCTTCTAATTTCGCTCTGATAAAGCTTAAACTCTAAAGATAATTTGTTGTTTCCCCCGCAGTGCTCCTGTGGGGGAAACGAATGAAGAAACAGAGGTTATTACGATAATGAAAACACTTGCTGATATCAAGAAGATAGCAGTGCTCGGCGCCGGCACTATGGGCCCCGGCATTGCGCAGACCTATGCAATGGGCGGCTACGAGGTCACCATGTGGACCCGTTCCGAGTCCACCCGCGAGAAGGCTATCGCTTCTCTCAAGACCCAGCTCCAGACCTTTGCCGATGAAGGCGAGATCAAGGCCGAGGATGTTGACGTGATCTTCAACCGCATTAATTTCGCTCTCACCGTCGAAGACGCTGTTGCCGGCGCTGACTTCATCCAGGAAACCATCGTTGAGAACAAGGACGCCAAGATCGCCCTCTATGATCAGCTGGCTGCCTGCGTTCCCGCTGATGTTATCATTGCTTCCAACACCTCCGCTATGAATATCTTTGAGATCGTTCCCGAGAAGCTCCTGCCCCAGCAGATCATCTGCCACTGGTACGCTCCTCCCCAGCTCATTCCCCTGGTCGAGGTCGTAAAGAGCGAGCAGGCTCCCCAGGAGTACGCCGACATTGCCGTTGAGCTGCTCAAGAAGTGCGGCAAGACCGCCGTTCTCATGAAGAAATTCATTCGCGGCTACATCGTAAACCGTCTGCAGCAGTGCCTCAACCGCGAGGTGTTCTACCTGCTGGACAACGGCTACTGCGATGCTGAGGCCATTGACCTGGCTGCCAAGGCTTCCTTCATCCCCAGAGCCTGCGTTCTCGGTCTGCTCAAGCGCGCCGACTTCGGCGGCCTGGACATGACTGCCAACAACTACAAGAACCACAGCTACACCATGCCCGAGCACGGCGATGAGATGCCCCACGTTCTGGAGGAGCACATCGAGCACGGCGAGCTTGGTATCAAGACCGGCCACGGCTTCTATGATTACAGCGGCGTGGATATAGAGGAGCTCAAAGCAAAGCGCGATAAGCAGCTCTTTGAGATCTTCCGCGTAACCAAGAAGTTCATGGACGATCCCGTTTGATCAGCAAATAGAAATTAATTTTCTGAATTATCGAAAGGACGAGAAAAATGGCTAAGAGCAATAAGATTATCATCCAGGTTTGCCTTTGCGGTGCCGGTACCAAGAAGGCTCAGGCTCCCACCGTTCCCTATACCGCTGAGGAGCTCGCTGAGCAGATCGTAGAATGCGCCAAGGCCGGTGCTTCCGTTGCCCACATCCACGTTCGCGAGGATAAGGAGATCAACGGCGAGCTTCAGATCGGCTACAAGTCCATGAGCCTCAAGGCTTTCACCGCTGCTGTTGAAATGACCCGCAAGGCCTGCAAGGAAGCCGGCGTAGATATCGTCATCAACCTCACCACCTCCGGCGGCGAGTATGAGGATGTTAAGCGTCTGCAGCACCTCGGCGCTCTCAAGCCCGAGATGTGCTCTTTCGACCCCAACACCATCAACTGGGCCAACAGCTACATCTTCGAGAACAGCCCCCGCTTCCTCAACAAGCTCAGCCAGGAAGTCGTAAAGCACGACATCAAGCCCGAGTTTGAGGTATTTGACACCGGTCATATCGACAGCGTTATGTACTATGTCAATAAGCACAATATTCCCCAGCCCCCCCACATCCAGTTCATCATGGGCGTCGGCGGCTCCATGCCCGGCACCACCGAGAACCTGGCATTCCTCGTAAACAAGCTGCCCGCTGGCGCTACCTGGTCCGTTTCCGGTATCGGCAAGGCTCACATGCCCATGCTGCTCGCCGGTCTGGCTCTGGGCGCTGACGGTCTCCGCGTTGGCCTTGAGGACAACATCCTCTACGGCAAGGATGCGGACGGCAACAAGATCATCGCCACCAACAAGATGCTCGTAGAGCGCGCCGTTGCTATGGCTAAGCTGGCCGGCCGTGAGATCGCTACTGCCGACGAGGCAAGAGAGATCCTTGGCATCACCCGCCACTGCCTGCGTGACGAGGTCACCGGCGAAGTTACCTATACCGAGGAGTAATTATCACTTGAACGATACCGCTCCGGGCGCACCGGGCGTCCGGAGCGGTACTATGTAGAAAGGAAGATTTATCACATGGCTAAGGATAAAGTCGTATCCATTGACAAGGCTATGGAAATGATCCATGACGGTCAGACCCTCATGGTTCCCGGCTTCGTCAACTGCGGCGTTCCCCAGACTCTCATTGCCGCCATCATGAAGAAGGGCTGCAAGAATTTCAATATCATCTCCAACAACACCAGCGTTAAGGGCAAGGGCATCGGCAAGCTCGTTCACGCCGAGGCTATCAAGCACATCACCTGTTCTCACATCGGCAACAACGTTGAGACCGTTGAGAAGGTCGTAAACGGCGAGATCAATGTTACCTTCGTTCCTCAGGGTACTCTCTGCGAGCGTATGCGCGCAGGCGGCGCCGGTATCGGCGGCGTTCTTACCCCCACCGGCCTTGGTACTCCCATGCAGGAGGGCAAGCAGGTTCTGGAGTGGGACAACGAGAAGGGCGAGTATAAGTTCGTTACCGATGCTGACCCCATCAAGGGCAAGCGCTTCATCCTCGAGCTGCCCCTCCATGCTGACGTGGCTCTCATCCATGCCTGGAAGGCTGACAGAATAGGCAACGTTGTCTATCACAGAACTGCCCGTAACTTCAACCCCATCATGGCTACCGCTGCTGATTTTGTTATCGTTGAGGCAGAGGAGATCGTTGAAGTCGGCGAGCTGGATCCCGATATCATCGTGACCCCCAGCTGCGTAGTTGACATGGTAGTACAGGCTAATCCGGAGGATAGAAACTGATGACTAAGAGAGAATTTATTGCACAGAGAACCGCCAAGTTCTTCGAGGACGGCGACGTTGTAAACCTGGGCATCGGTATGCCCACCATGTGTCTTGATTATCTTCCTGAGGGAATTGATATTTGGATCGAGTCTGAGAACGGCGTTCTCGGCCTTTCCGGCGCTCCCGAAAACGAGGAGGACGGCGATATCGATATCGTTGACGCCTCCGGCCGCGTTTCCACCATGCGCGTCGGCGGCTGCTGCTTCAGCAGCTTCGAGTCCTTCGGCCTTATCCGCGGCGGCCACGTTGCCGCTACCGTCCTCGGCGCTTATGAGGTGGACCAGGAGGGCAACCTCGCCAACTGGATGGTCCCCGGCAAGACCTGCGCCGGCATGGGCGGCGCCATGGACCTCGTTTCCGGCGCAAAGAAGGTGCTCATTATGATGGAGCACTGCGATAAGTACGGCAATCCCAAGATCCTCAAGAAGTGCACCCTGCCCCTCACCGCAGCCAACGAGGTGGACTATATCATCACCGAGCTCTGCGTTCTCCATCGCACCGAGGAGGGTCTTGTTCTGGAGGAGCTTGCTCCCGATGTGACGGTTGAGGAAGTTGTTTCCAAGACTGACGCGGAACTCATTATTCCTGAAAAGATTGGAAGTATGATCTAATGAATAGCCCGAATAGCCCTATGATGATAGTCGGCCTGGTCATCAGCATTGTTGCCATAGTCGGCTTGTCCGTTGTCACTGGTATGAAGAAAAACAAAGCCGGTGGCAAGATTAGCTGGGGTGTCGCAGCCGGACTTATCATGGGCACTCTTGTCGGCGGTACTTCCACCGTTGGCACTGCACAACTGGCCTTTAACTACGGCATGACCGCATGGTGGTTTACCCTCGGCGGCGGCCTTGGCTGTTTGATATTGGCTCTTGTCTATGTTAAGCCTCTGCGCGCACAGACGAGCCCCACCCTTGTCGGCATGGTTCGCGATGAGTATGGTCCCAAGGTTGGTATGGCAGCAACTCTGCTGAACTCCATCGGTACCTTCATCAACATTCTGTCTCAGCTCATCGCAGCAAGCGCTGTTGTTGTAGTTGTGTTCGACACTATGGGCACGGTTGCAGCTATTATTCTCTCTGCCGTATTTATGGTTCTGTATGTCGTATTCGGCGGAACCAAGGGGGCGGGCGTTGTTGGTATCCTCAAGACCGTTCTGCTCTATGCGACAATGGTCATCTGCGGTATTATCGTTCTCAGCAAGGTCGGCGGCATTGGCGGCTTTACCTCTACCGTCAACAATCTGGTTATCCAGAACAAGGACGGCACGGTGATAGACAGAAATATGTGGTCTCTGTTCGGACGCGGCTTCTGGACCGATTTCGGCTCCTGCATGAGCCTTATCCTCGGTGTTCTCACAACTCAGACCTACGCTCAAGCAGTACTGAATGCCCGCTCCGATAAGGACGGTCGTATCGCTGCCTTGATCTCCACCATTCTCATTCCTATCATCGGTATCTTCGGTATCATGGTTGGCCTTTATATGAGAAGCGTCGTTGATCCCGCAACCGCTGCCGCTCAGTCCGGCGCGCTTGCCAAGGTCGCTCTTACCAGCTTTATTCTGAACTATTCCGGTATTCCCGCTATTGTCGGCGGCATTATGCTGGGTGCTCTGTTTATCGCTTCCGTAGGAACCGGCGCTGGTCTGGCTCTGGGTATTGCCACTGTTGTGAACCGTGACCTGATCAACAAGGGTAAGGCAGGCGACCCCAAAAAGACCGACGTGACAAACAAGCTGCTCATTGTCGCAATTCTTGGTGTTGCTACCATACTTACCTGCATCCTGCCTGCTGATACGATTCAGGATTATGCATTCCTGTCTATGGCTCTGCGCGGATGCACCGTATTTGCACCTCTTTGCTTCCTTATCTGGGCAAGCAAGAAGGTTGACAGCAAGTTTGCCATGGTTTCTGTTGTTGCCGGCTCGCTCGTAGCGCTTGTTTACGGCGTTCTGAAGCTTCAGGGCATTATTACTTTCCCGCTTGCAGCCGTTTTCCCGGGAATTGTTGTGGGTCTGGTAGTGATGTTCGTTGGCTTGGCTATTGGCAGAAAGAACAACCAGCTTGCCCGCTGATGCAGGGTGACAATAAAAATTCAGTCTCCGTTTTCCATTGGAAAGCGGAGACTTTTTTATTGTGTTCCGGATAAAATTCGTGTATAATTAATAAATTAGAGCTTGATTGCAGGGCGAGGTAGCTGCTATGTCTTTCGATATGTCAAACTGCACACTGTGTCCCAGAAAATGCTCCGCCGACAGAGCCGGGGGCAAAACCGGCGTATGCGGAGCGGGGGAGAAGATACTTGTCGCCAGAGCCGCCGCCCATTATTGGGAGGAACCCTGCATCAGCGGTGAAAAGGGATCGGGAGCGGTGTTCTTTTCCGGCTGCTCGCTGAAATGCGTGTTCTGCCAGAATTACGAGATAAGCAGCGGCATGAAGGGCAGGGAAGTGACCGTTGTCCAGCTTCGGGACATATTCAGGCGCCTTGCGGACAGCGGCGTACACAATATCAATCTCGTCAACCCAACCCATTTCGCCGCCGCCATCGCCGAGGCTCTTGAGCAGCCGCCGGGCATACCTGTGGTCTATAACTGCGGCGGCTACGAAAGTGTAGAGACGCTGAAAATGCTGGAGGGCAAGGTGCAGATATACCTTCCCGACATGAAATATTCCGATAACGCCGCCGCCCGACGCTACTCCGGGGCGGGGGACTATGTGGAAACGGCAAAGGCCGCTATATTGGAAATGTACCGCCAGACCGGGGACTATGTCCTTGACGATGCCGGCATGCTCCGCAGCGGCGTGGTCATCCGCCATCTGATACTGCCCGGACTCCTTGAAAACTCAAGAGGCGTTATCGACTGGGTGGACGATACCTTCCTCCCGGGCAGCGTGCTGTTCAGCCTTATGAGCCAGTACACGCCCTGCGGACGCGCCGCCGAGTTCCCGGAGATCAACCGCCGCCTGACCGCAGAGGAATACGGGAAAATTCAGGCTTACATGGACAGAAGCGGCATAATGGACGGATTTTTTCAGGATATGGAGTCCGCCGGAGAGGAATTCATCCCGGACTTCGACTTTACGGGGATAGACAATGACCTTTGAAGAGCTAAAACAAAAGGCGCACTCGCTGCCGCTGCTGCCGGGCGTCTATATTATGATGGATAAGAGCGGCACGGTGATCTATGTGGGCAAGGCCAAGGCTCTGCGCAGCCGCGTCAGCAGCTATTTCAGGGAGAGCGGCCATAATATCAAGACATCCGCTATGGTGGCGCATATTGACCATTTCGACACCATCGTGGTAAACTCCGAGTTCGAGGCGCTGGTGACGGAAAACCAGCTTATAAAACACCATAAGCCGAAGTACAATATACTGCTCAAGGACGATAAGGGCTACCCCTTCCTGCGGGTGGATATGCGAGAGGAATACCCCCGCTTCACCGTTGTGGGCAAGGGCAAAAACGACGGTGCGAAGTACCTGGGCCCGTTCAGCAGCCGCAGCAGCCTTTATGACGCGCTGGACGCGGTCTGCAAGGCGCTGAAGCTGCCCACCTGCAGCCGGCGCTTTCCAGCCGAGCTGAAAAAGGGACGTCCCTGTCTGAACCACCATATGGGTCTCTGCGCGGGCTACTGCCGGGGGCAGCCGGACGCGGAAGCGTATCGCGCCACCATCGGCGAGGCCGTCCTCATCTTCGACGGGCGCACAGCCGAGCTGTGCCGTAGTCTTGAAAAGCAGATGGAGGACGCCGCCGAGGAGCTGCACTTTGAGCTTGCAGCCGAGCTGCGGGACCGTATGCGCGCCGTGGCGGGGCTTTCAAATAAGCAGCTTGTGCAGAACGCAGCCAACGCGGATACCGACGTTATCGGCTTCGTGCGCGGCACGGCGAAAAGCTGCTTCGTGGTGCTGCATTTCATCCAGGGTAATCTTCTTGACAAGGAGCAGGAGGTTCTTGACCTGCCCTTTGAGGAGGATGACGGCGAGGTACTCTCCCAGCTCGTCCGGCAGTACTACGCCATTCGCGGCGTATGCCCGCGGAATATTTATCTTCCCGCCGAGCTTGACGACATGGCGGAGCTGGAGCAGTTCCTTTCCGAGACCTTCGCAAAGCGGGTCAGCGTTACGGTGCCGAAGCGGGGCGAGAAGCAGAAAATGGTCGCCACGGCGAATATGAACGCCGCCGAGGAATGTGAGCGGGTGACGAACAGGGAGGAGCGCATATCCAAGACTCTCGAGTGGCTGAAAAATGCTCTTAGCCTCCCGGACATACCCCGGCGCATCGAAGCCTACGATATATCCAATACCGCCGGAGCGGACGTTGTAGGCTCAATGACGGTTTTTGAAAACGCAAAGCCACTGAAGCGGGATTACCGCCGCTTTAAGATAAAGACCATAGAGGGACAGGACGACTACCACAGCATGCAGGAGGTCCTGACCCGCCGCTTCACTCATTATCTGGAGGGCGACGAGAAGTTTTCCACTCTGCCAGACCTGCTGCTGGTGGACGGCGGCAGCGTCCACGCCGACATGGCTGTAAAGACCATAAGCGGTCTGGGCGTTTCCGTGCCGGTGTTCGGCATGGTCAAGGATGACCGCCACCGCACCCGGGCGCTCACCGCTCCCGACGGAAGCGAGATCGGCATATCCGGCAATACTGCCGTGTTCTCACTGATAGGACGTATTCAGGAGGAAACGCACCGCTTCGCGATAGAATATCACCATAAGCTCCATACTAAAAACAGCTATGGCTCCAGTCTTGAAAAAATACCCGGCGTGGGCGAAGCACGGCGGATAAAGCTGCTGAAAGCGTTTAAGAGCGTGAAGGCAATCGAGGCGGCGAGCGAGGCGGAGCTGGCGCAGGTCGTGCCCGCGGGCACCGCCAGAGCGATATACGAATATTACCACGAAGGAGAAAATCAATGAGAGTTATAACAGGAACGGCAAGAGGCAGAAAGCTCATCGAGCCCGAAGGAATGGACATCCGCCCAACCACGGACGTTGTAAAGGAAGCGGTGTTCAATATAATCCAGTTTGACATCGAGGGCCGCAGGGTGCTGGACCTTTTCGCCGGCACGGGACAGCTCGGCATAGAAGCGCTCAGCCGCGGCGCGGAGAGCGCTGTGTTCGTGGATCAGAGCAAGGCGGCCGTTAAGCTCGTGAAGGATAATCTTAAAAAGACCCAGCTTGAGAACGGCAGGGTGGTTCAGGGCGACTCCATAAGCTACCTCGGTGGCAGGGAGAAATTTGACCTTATTTTCCTGGATCCACCCTATCAGACGACACTTTTGGAAAGTTCTCTGCAGAATATAGTTAAGTTTGACAAATTAAATACAGGTGGTATAATAGTATGCGAATCTCCGGTGGGAAAAGAGCTTCCGGAGCTTAAAGAACCCTATCAATGCCTCAAAACATATAGATACGGCAAGGTGAAGATAACGGTATATACCCGCGCGTAAGCCGGCGGGAGGGATATTGCTTCAGCCCTGCTGAGAAGGATGGCAGTGTGAAAAATCACACTAAACTATTAAAAGCCTATCTGCTCGCCGCTTTGCGGCAGCCGCAGATGATGGCAGTAATCCCCCATTTCGCCGGGGAGCATTTCATTTTTATTTGTGCCGCCCATAGCGGCGGAATGGGGGATTTCTATGAAAATCGCGGTATATCCGGGCAGCTTTGACCCAATCACGCTGGGACATCTTAACCTTATAAAGCGCGCCTCCAAGGTGTTCGACAAGCTTATAGTGTGCGTAATGGTAAACTCCACAAAGAAGCCGCTGTTTACCACCGAAGAGCGGGTCGAGCAGATAAAGCTCGTTGTGGAGCGCTTCGGCAATGTTGAGGTGGATTCCTGGAACGGTCTTGTTGCTGAATATGCAAGGGAGAAGAATGCCGTAGCCGTAGTGCGCGGTCTCCGGGCTCTTTCAGACTATGAGAAGGAGTGCCAAATGGCGATAATCAACAAGAAGATAAATCCTGACTTGGAGACCTTCTTTCTTGCGGCCAGCGAAAAATACATGTATCTCAGCTCCAGCGCAGTTAAGGAAATGGCGGCCTTCGGCGCCGATCTCACAGAGTTTGCGCCCCGGGAGCTGATAGATGCTATAGAAAAAAGAGTTTCGGGGAGGTAAACAAAATGGCAAACGGGATAACTGAACTTATTGATGAGCTTTATAACATGGTTTCTGACGCCTGGGGACTTCCTCTCGGCGCGGAAAAGTGCGTTATAGAGAGGGACAAGGCTCTTGACCTGCTTGACGAGATCAAGGCTCAGCTCCCCGCCGAGGTATCCGAGGCAAAGCGCCTTGTGAATGCCCGCGCGGAGTTTATCGCCAACGCGAAGAAGGAAGCGGACAATATGCGCAAGGCCGCTGAGGAGCACGCAAAGCGTATGGTCGAGGAGCAGACCGTTGTAAGAGCAGCCAAGCTGCGCGCCAACGAGATCCTTAAAGCCGCGGAGAACCGCGCCGGTTCCCTCAAAAAAGCGGCAAACGACTATGCTGACGACGCTATGCGCAGAACCGAGAACGCGATTTCCGAGGCGCTGGAGGAGATTCGTCAGTCCAGAGTCAAGTTCCGCGCCGCCGCCAGCGCTGAAGCATCCACCAGCGGCGAAGAAAACAACTAACGGAGGCCTTACCGGCATATGAAAAGAAGTATTTTGACCATAGGAGCGATATTTATTCTTATCGCTCTGTTCCTGTTTTCCGCATTTTTCGGCCTGTCTTTGGGCGCTCTGGAGGTGCCGCCGCTTAAAGAAGGCATTACCCTGGGCCTTGACCTTGTGGGCGGCTCCGAGATAACCTACGAGGCCGTAGTTCCCGAGGGAATGACGGCGGATGAGCTTGCGGACGGCATGGAGACCGCTCAGACGATGCTTCGCCAGCGTCTGAATACCCTTGGCTATACCGAAGCCAACGTATATCTTTACGGCTCCAATCGCATTGTTCTTGAGATACCCAACGTGGAAGACCCCGAGGAAGCTGTGCAGATGCTCGGCACCACCGCGGTCATAGAGTTCCGCGACTGCGACGGCAACGTCATCCTTGACGGCAAGCAGATAGAGTCCGCCAAAGCAGCTTATGGCCCTGTTGACGATACCGGCGTCTCTCAGTACTTCGTCCAGCTTAATCTCAATGATGAGGGTGTGGAGAAGTTCCGTGAGGGCACCAAGGCCGCCGCGGCACAGAAAAATGAGAGCAACCGCTATGTGGCCATCATCATGGACGATGATGTGATAAGTGCTCCCCTGGTAGACGAAAAGTATGCCTCCACCGGCATTAATACCGCTACTCCCATCATCTCCCTTGGCAAAGACGCCAATGCCGAGTACGCTCAGTATCTGGCCTCCATCATCAGCGCCGGACGCCTGCCCTTTGAGCTTCGTGAATCCAAGCTCCAGGCCGTCGGTGCATCCCTGGGTGAGCGCTCTCTCGAGACCGCCATCATCGCAGGTATCATCGGCATCCTGCTGGTAATGGTCTATATGATCGTTGTCTACCGCCTGCCCGGCGTGGTAGCTGACCTTGCTCTGCTGCTGTATATCGCCATGTTCCTCTTCGTTATGACCGCCGCTGGCATCAACCTGACCCTGCCCGGTATCGCTGGTATCATACTTACGATCGGTATGGCGGTGGACGCCAACGTTGTTATCTATGAGCGCATCCGTGAGGAGCTTTCCTACGGCAAGACGCTGCGCTCCGCCGTTGACCTTGGCTTCAAGCGCGCCTTTGCCGCCATCGTGGACTCCAATGTTACCACCATCATCGCCGCCGCCGTCCTGCTCTGGCAGGGCACCGGCACGATCCTTGGCTTCGCCAAGACGCTGCTCATCGGCGTTATCCTCTCCATGATATGTATGCTTATCGTGCCCCGCATGGTGCTCAAGTGCTTTGCCGCCATGCGCATGAATAAGCTCTCGCTCTACGGCGTAAAGCTCCGCAGCGGCAGCGAGGAAGAAAAGAATATCAGCTTTGTAAAGAAATTCAAGGTTACCGGCATCATTTCCATCGTGCTCTGCGTTATCGGCCTTGTCAGCATCATTCTGCTGCCCTTCGGAAAGTCCTTCTTCAACCTTGATCTGGACTTCGTCGGCGGCGTCACTATGGAGTATGACATCGGTACTGCCGTTACCCGCGAGATATCCGATGACATCGCCGCCATCGTCACGGAGACCACCGGCGTGAAGCCTTCCTCCGTCACCAAATCCGGCAATGGCGGCACTATGGTCACCATCAAGATGACGGAGATCGACAGCGAGAACCGTGACAAGGTGTTCCAGGCTGTAAGCGAGGCTTATGGAGTGGATAAGGTAACCCTGGTTTCCAGCGATTACGTTTCCGCTTCCGTTGGTAAGGATATCACCCGCGCCGCATTTATCGCGTCCTCTCTGGCGGCTCTGCTGATACTTGTCTATATCACCATCCGCTTTGAGTTCCGCTCCGGTATCGCGGCCATCATCTGCCTTATCCATGACCTGCTGGTAATGCTCAGCATCTACGTTGTGTTCCAGATATCCATGAACATGAACTTCATCGCTGCCGCGCTTACCATCATCGGTTATTCCATCAACGCCACCATCGTTGTTTTCGACCGTATCCGCGAGAATTACAAAAAGACCGGCGGCAACGAGAATTTTGAGCGCGTTGTTGACCGCAGCGTCACCCAGTCTATGAGAAGAAGCATCGGTACCACCATTACCACGCTCCTGCCCATAATCTTCCTCGTTATCCTCGGCGTTTCCTCTATCCGTAACTTTGCCATTCCCATCATGGTCGGCGTTCTCGCCGGTGGCTATTCCTCCACCTGTATCGCAGGTCCCCTGTGGTGCAAGCTGAAGGGCAAGAAGGGCAAAGTCAGATAAGACATTATATCAAAGGCGCGTTGGAGTCCAACGCGCCTTTAAAAACAGGTGATACTATGAAAAACACGACTTTATGCTATATCGAGCGGGACGGACAGTATCTCATGCTCCACCGCACCATGAAGGAAAACGATCTTAACCATGATAAATGGATAGGCATCGGCGGCAAATTCGAGGATAAGGAAAGCCCAGAGGACTGCGTGCTGCGTGAAACTCTGGAGGAAACGGGACTGACCCTCACGTCCTTCCAATACCGCGGCATCATCACCTTCGTTTCGGACAAATGGGAAACGGAGTATATGCACCTCTTCACCGCCGACGGCTTTGAGGGGGAGATTACAGACTGCGACGAGGGCGAGCTGGAGTGGATAGCCAAGGATAAGCTGCTGGAGTTGACTCTATGGGAGGGAGATAAAATATTCCTCCGCCTTATCGATACGCCCTGTCCGTTTTTCTCCCTGAAGCTGGTCTATCGGGGAGAGGAGCTTGCCGAAGCCGTTTTGGACGGAAAGAAAATAGTGTAAGATCATAAATAAACTGCGGAGATTTTGTAAAGAATCTCCGCAGTTGGTTTTATATTGTGAATAGGGAATCTTTGGACAGATTGACCGCGTACTTTATATGCGGTTTATTTTTTGAAGCTGTCCTTCAGAGCGACGGCGCGGTTGAACACCAGATGCTCGGGGGAAGAATCCTTGCTGTCCACGCAGAAGTAGCCCACTCGGAGAAACTGGTAATGAGCGGGAGCGGCTGCGTTGGCAAGGCAGCTTTCAGCCTTGCAGCCGGTGAGCACCTCCAGAGAATTGGGATTCAGGCAGGCGAGGAAGTCCTTGTCCGCGGCGTCGGGCTCGGGGTCGGTGAAGAGATTGTCATAAAGGCGTATCTCGCAGTCAACGGCGGTGTCGCAGTCCACCCAGTGGATGGTGGCGCCCTTTACCTTGCGCCCGTCGGCGGGGTCGCCGCCCCGGCTGTCGGGGTCATACTCGCAGAGAACCTCTACCACGTTTCCGGCCTCGTCCTTGACGCATCCGGTGCAGGTGATGAGATACGCGCCCTTCAGACGGCATTCCGGGCCGCCTGGGAAAAGACGCTTGTACTTGGGGATGGGCGTCTCCATGAAGTCGTCGGCCTCGATATAGACCGTGCGGGAGAAGGGAACCTCGCGGGTGCCGGCATTGGGGTCGTTAGGGTTGTTCTCAACGGTGACGGTCTCGCACTTGTCCTCGGGATAGTTGGTGATGGTCAGCTTCAGCGGGCGCTGGACTACCATTGCGCGCTGTGCGGTCATGTTCAGATCCTCGCGCAGACAGTGCTCAAGGAAGCTGTATTCAACGGTGGAGTCCGCCTTGGAAACACCGATGCGGTTGGCGAAATTGCGGATGGAGGCGGGAGTGTAGCCCCTTCTGCGCAGGCCGCAGAGAGTGGGCATGCGGGGGTCATCCCAGCCGGAGACCAGTCCCTTTTCCACCAGAGCGCGGAGCTTGCGCTTGCTCATGACGGTGTGGTCAATGTGCAGGCGGGCGAACTCTATCTGTCTTGGAATGTGTTATTGGACGCTGTTGTTGTTCACGACCCTCTCTTAGAGGTGGCGGTGAGCCTCGTACTCAAGTGAACAGAGAGAGTGGGTGATGCCCTCCAGCGCGTCCTGAATGGGGTGGGCGAAGTCGTACATGGGGAATACGCACCATTTTGTGCCCTGTCTGTGGTGCTCGATGAAGCGGATGCGGTAGAGTACCGGGTCGCGCATGTTGAAGTTGCCGCTTGCCAGGTCGATCTTGGCGCGGAGGGTCATCTTGCCCTCAGCAACCTCGCCGTTCTTCATCTTCTCGAAGAGGGCAATGCTCTCCACAATGGGACGGTCACGGTAGGGGCTGCGGGCAGGCACGCCCACGTCGCCGCGGTATTCCTTAAACTCCTCAGGGCTCAGCTCGCAGACGTAGGCAAGACCCTTCTTTATCAGTTCCACGGCGAACTGGTAGGTCTGCTCAAAGTAGTCGGAGCCGTAGAACATGCGGTCGCCCCAGTCGAAGCCCAGCCAGCGGATATCCTCCTGGATGGCGTCTACGAACTCGGTGTCCTCCTTGGCGGGGTTGGTGTCGTCAAAGCGCAGGTTGCACTTGCCGCCGTACTTCTCCGCTGTGCCAAAATCTATGCAGAGCGCCTTGCAGTGGCCGATGTGCAGATAGCCGTTGGGCTCGGGCGGAAAGCGGGTGTGTACCTCCATGCCCTCGTAGCGGCCACCGGGCGCAATATCCTTGTCAATGAAATCGTGGATAAAGTTTCTGTATTCGTTTTCGTTTTTTTCAATATCCATGATGTATTCTCCTCTTTTGTGTAGATTTTAATATTATATACCACTAAAGCAAAAAAGAAAAGCAAAAAAATGAAATTCAGCCATTATGCGTCAGCTTTTTTGCTGCAAGCAAACGCGATTCCCGGGCATACTATCGTTGTCAACGGAAAAACAGCAAAAAAGGAGCGATAGACTATGTCCAACCTCACCACGAAGGAGCTTTCCGCTCTGGAGGATCAGATCAAATATGAGCAGGTGCTCGTGAAGAAGTACCAGGCAATGGCCTGCCTTTGCAACGATACCAAGATTCAGAATGAGCTGAACAGCTTTGCCCAGAAGCATCAGCAGCATTGCGATACCCTGATGAACTTTTTTCAGTAAGGAGGAATAGAAAATGTCCAATGTGCAGCAGTGCGCCCAGATCCTGCGCGAGAAGGAGATGCTCAACGATCTCCTTGCAAGCCAGAAGCAGATAACCGCCAGCTATAATACCTTTGCCGGCGAGTGCGTGAACCCGAGTCTGAGAAATGCTTTTCT
>JAQXJB010000029.1 GCA_029008095.1 Clostridiales bacterium | reverse complement strand
GAAAGGCTGCTTACGAGGAAAGTCCGGGCTGCATAGGGCAAGGATAACGGGTAACGCCCGCCGAAGGCGACTTCAGGAAAAGTGCAACAGAGATATACCGCCTGCCTCAGGCAGGCAAGGGTGGAAAGGCGAGGTAAGAGCTCACCCGCCGGCTGGGAACAGTCCGGCGCTGTAAACTCTATCCGCAGCAACACCGCGGAGGGGACATTGGCCTGCCCGGCCGTCCCCGGGAGGTGGCTTGAGCGTGCCGGCAACGGTACGCCTAGATAGATGACTGCCGCAGACACGGATTTACAGGCCGTTCAAGTCTGCACAGAACCCGGCTTACATGGCTTCTCACAGCAAAACCGCCGTTTCAAACGAAACGGCGGTTTTGCTGCATTTTTGTATTCTATATTATACATCAATCCGCCAACAGTTCGCAGGTGAGCGCATCCACCGCAAAGTGTATATAATTCTCAACAGTGATTTTATCGTCATAAAGTGATGCTGTCTCGTAAGCGGCGGTGAAAATCCATGTAGGGCGCAGCACGCTCAGGTCGCTGTTGTGGTAGGCATAGGAAAATTCAGCAGCAACGAGCTTTATGTCCCGATTAATTTTGCCAAGCTCCGGGAGCACAACCGCCGCGGCCTCGAAGGGAGTTATCACAGGTGCGGTATCGTCATTGGGCGTGATGCATGCCGGCACACGGTGCGCTTCAAGTGCTGCAAGCTCATCGTCAATACATGCATAATATATCTCAGGGCCGCAGATAAGGCTGTTTTCAAGTGATGTCGTAGCAGGCGCAAAGTATTCATCGTACATTTTCACCCTCGCTGCGGTAACACTATACCGCTTGTAATGGTATTTAGTCCCGTTAAATCTCACTTCCTCCATACCGCCGTATTTCTCGTTAAAGTATTCTTCCGATAAGGTAGTTCTGTAATACTCCAGAATTCTTTTTAAATCATAGTTGAGAACGCTGAAACCCGGTGTGTATGTTTGCTCGTAAAACCCAAAGGCTCCGTCTATGGAAAATATCTGCTTACTGTCCAGAAGCATACTTTTTACTTTTACGCCGTTGTTATCCATACTACCTCTGCCGATACCAAGCTCCTGATAATACGCGGGGATGAGCTCGGTCGCGCAGTATGGGTATACCTCACGAAAAGCGCGGGCATCGGGGCTGCTGCTGACCAGGGATATACCGTCGTCCAGGCATAGTGTGAGTTCGCCGCATGTATATGTGCCATCATCGGCGTTATACGCAAAATCGTTGCCAAGGAACTGCGCTGCTATCTGCGCATCACTTTCCTCACGGTTAAAATCAGTCGAAAAACTGCCGGCTTCCATGTACCAATCTACACTGCCCATCAGTTTATTTACGCAGTTTTCCGGAAGTTCAAGCTGGTAGAAAAAATTTGCCGCATAGCTGCGCTTCCTCTGGGTTTTCGCAGGAAGCGGCTCAAGAGGCTCTGCGTCTGCTGAGACGATGAATTCAACATAGTGATCGCCGTCGCGCTCTATGCGGTACAGCCCCTCACCCAGCCACTGAGCAGTAGATATATCAAAGGTTTCAATCTCCCCGGCATGAAGATAAGTTCCCATTGCCGTAGAGCTGTAATTATCCGGAATACAGTGCCATTCCCCGCCAACATATTTGTAAACAAATGCGATCCCACCATACATATACGTCGAAGTGGTTTCCATTGTATATTGAACGTATTCCGGAAAAACAGGGTAAACGCTTCTTTCCATGCGTAGGGTCACGCCATCATCAAAGCTCACCTCGCTCTCAGGCTCGCGTAGTATCGGGTGGCTCGGTCTTGGGTCAAACTGTTCTCCATACTCCATAACAACGCAGTCCGGAAGAATTCCGGACACCTCAAACGCCGGAAGGTCAGGTCCATATGCATGTGCTTCAATATAGCCTGCAGTATCAGGCCCCCAGCCTGATACGCCTATATACGAACCGGGATTGAGCAATTTATAAAGCTCAAAATATGCCGGCATATTTTCCATTGCTTCCATTCCGCTTATACCATCGGTTATTTCCTGAGCAGCTTTCGGGGGAGAGCTCGGCAACATCGTCGGGGCAGCCATAACTTCAGATGGCAGTGTGGCTTCCCGCACTGAATCAGCAGGTGCGCAGGAGCATAAAAGCACTGCGCTGAGCACTATCGCGGCTAAGGTAGTGATACGTTTCTCCATGGATACATTCCTCCTTTCCCTAATTACAATAACATAATACCATATGCTGGCAAAATACACAATGTTTCTTGTATATTTTGATATTGATTTATGTATATTGCAGTCCCTTACTTTTGACAAGTTCTGCACAAATACAGCTCTTAACGATTGCCAAACGGTGCAAAAAGGAGTATACTAATAAATACGAAGTATAAGATCAGGAGCTGATAAACTATGAGCATAAATCTTGAAAAAATATTGGCAGAGGCCGTGGAAAACGGATTTGACTTCGTTGGCCCCCTGGACATAAGCACCATGCACCCAATGAACGAGGTACGCGACATGTGCGCCGCCGATAAGTGCCACGCTTACAACAAGAACTGGTCATGTCCTCCCGCCTGCGGCACTGTTGATGAGTGCGCCGCGGAGATAAAGGAATATACCACCGGCATTATCGTTCAGTCCAGCACCACTCTCGAGGATGAATTTGACTTCGAGGGTATTCAGGAGCTTGGTAAAAGGCACGGCAAGACCTCAGTTAAGTTCACCAAGTTTCTGCGCGAGAATTATCCCGACATGAAGGTACTCCCACTTACCGCGGGAGGATGCACCTTCTGCAAGGAATGTACATATCCCGACGCGCCCTGCCGCTTCCCCGACATGCGGATGTCCCCTCTCGAGGGCTACGGCATTTTCGTAAGCGACCTTTGCACCAAGAACAATATCCCTTACAACCGCGGCAAAGGCACCCTCACCTATGTTGGCGCATTCCTTTTCGCATAAGGAGCCGCAATGGACATCGAAAAAGTTATAGCCGAGGCACTGGAGCATGGCTTTACTCTCGCAGCACCTCTGGATGTGAGTACCCTCTCCCCACAGCAGTCTGTGCGCGACCTCTGCGCGGCGGGTAAATGCCGCTCTTTCGGTAAGAGCTGGTCATGTCCCCCGGCCAGTGGAAGCATTGAGGAATGCTGTGAGAAGCTCAAGAAATATACACGCGGCATCATCGTTCAGTCCACCGCCGAGCTGGAGGACGAATTTGACTTTGAGACCATTATGGAGCTTGGTCAGCGCCACAGGGAGAATTTCAAAAAATTCACCTGCCGGCTCAACGACACTTATGGCTGCAGGATGCTGCCCCTCTCCTCCGACGTCTGCAACCACTGCGAAGAGTGTTCCTATCCTGCGTCTCCCTGCCGCCACCCGGAAACACGCATGCATCCAATTGAGGGCTACGGCATTCTCGTTAGCGACCTCTGCCGCAAAAACAACGTGCCCGCCAGCCACGGCAAGGACACATTTACTTATATAAGCTGCTATCTCTTTGAATAAGGAGTCTTTGATATGAAAGTTACTTTTCTACCCGACCATATCGTCAGAGAGGTCGAGACCGGAACTACTATCATGCAGGCCGCCATTGACGCTGGTCTCAAGATAGACGCCCCCTGCGGCGGCAACGGCAAGTGCAAAAAGTGCAAGGTAAAGGTCACCAATTCCAAGGGCAGCGAGGTAGTCCTCGCCTGCACTACCGAAGTCACCGAGGACATCACCGTTGAGCTTGGTGCCAAGGACGAGGGTCACCGCATCCTCATGGGCGGCATCAGCCGTGATATAGTGGAAAACCCTGCCGTTAAGGCCGTCACCGTTAAGGTACCCGAACCAAGCACCGAGGATCTCCGAGCCTGCTGGCTGCGTCTGAAGGACACTGTGGCCGAGGCTGCCGGCATCCCAGCCGAGGGTATACGTCCCAGCGTTTATACAGCTTCCCATCTGTACAATACCCTCACCGCCAACAACTTCGAGGTCGATGCGCTCATTTATGACAATACCATTCTGGACGTCGTGCCCGTTGGCTCTGACGTTCTGGCAATGGCGTTCGATATCGGTACTACCACTATCGCCGCGTATTTCATCGACCTGCGCAGCGGCGAACAGCTCGCTCAGGCCAGCGTGCTCAATCCTCAGACCAAGTATGGCGCTGATGTTATCATGCGCATGAAGTACTCTATTGAGAACGGTCTTGAGGGTCCCACCGGCGACGTACGCGAGGCTCTGATGAACCTCACCGAACAGTGCTGCAAGGAGACCGGCAAGGAGTTGAACAGCATTTATGTTGTGACGCTCGTGGGCAACACCTGTATGCATCACCTCTTCATGGGCATTAATCCTTCTTCCCTGGCCTATGCTCCCTATACCGCGGCGATTGCCGAGCCTATCATTGAAAACGCCAAGGACTACGGTTTCCGTATAAATCCCAGTGCAAAGCTTTTCTTCCTGCCCAACATAGCGGGATTTGTTGGCGCTGACACCGTCGGCGCGGCTCTGGCCGCCGCAATGGATGAGGCCGAGGAAATGACTCTGCTTATTGACATCGGCACCAACGGCGAGATGGTAATGGGCAACAAAAACAGACTTGTAGCCTGCTCCACCGCCGCAGGTCCTGCCTTTGAGGGCGCTCTCATCACCTACGGTATGCGCGGCGCGGCAGGCGCTATTGACCACTTCAAGCTCTCCGGCGGCAAGCTTGATTACAGCGTTATCGGCGACGGCAAGCCCATCGGTATATGCGGCTCCGGTCTTATCGACCTGCTCTCCGAGCTTGTCCGCGTTGGTCTTGTAGAATCCGGCGGCAAGTTCCTGATGGGCGACGAGATAAAGGACGAGGAAGGCAAGCTCTACGCCAACCGCATCGAAATGCGGGACGGCTTCCGCTGTTTTGTCATAGCGGACGAGACTGAGTCCGGCAACGGTGAGCGCATAGTTTTCACCCAGAAGGACGTCCGCGAGGTGCAGCTCGCCAAGGGCGCTATGGCGGCCGGCATTCAGATGATGTGCCAGCGGCTGGGCATCACGACCAAGGACATCGTTCACATAATGATAGCCGGTGCTTTCGGCAGCTATATGTCCCCCAAGAGCGCGGCAGGCATCGCGCTCATTCCCCCCGAGCTTGGCGACGAGGTCGTGGCTATTGGCAACGCCGCAGGTCAGGGTGCGAAGCTCTGCGCTTTGAGCGTTGACGAGTACAAGCGTTCTGCCAGACTGGCAGTTAAGATGGAATATCTCGAATTGGCAGCCGATCCCAAGTTCCAGGATATTTTCGTTGACGAATTGGAATTTCCCAGCAAATATTGAGCAATAATGATCAACGGTGTCACCCCTGCGGGGCGGCACCGTTGATTTTTAACCGCTCAGTTTTCTACCTGTATCGGATTGCCGCAGCGATCCTCGTAGCAGCTTACCGAGTTTGGCGGGAAGAATTCGTCCACGGGGAATTTTATGCGTCTGAACAAATCGCAGGGGTCATCATCTCCGCTGCCAACGCATTCCTTTTCGGGCATGCAGTAATCATATGCCGGGATGAGAAGCTGAGAGTCTCTTTCCAGACGGATTATACTGAACTGCCCCAGCGTAACATAAATCCTGCGGGTATCGTTGGATGTATCCAGCGAGCTCGGAAATGCCTCGCAGACGAAGGACGGCAGCTCCTCGGCGTCAAAATCGCATGGATTGCAGTCGCAGGTTTCTACCAGCTTGAAATCCAGGACTATCGGATCTACCGCTTCCACAACAGCAACCGGCATATTCGTCTTTTCAAGCTGGGACAGCGTCAAGCATGCATCTTCGGGACGGGAGGTGAATATTTTCGCGCTTCCTTCGCTGCCAAAGAGCAGCACCCTCTTATCAAAGATCACCAGACCGCGTATCTCATTGCAGTTATTTCCCAGGGTATACGCCTCACCCTTGATACGGTAAAAATACCGCACGTCAATGGTATAATACCCCCGGTTGAATGCTACCGGCTCTACATTCACCCTCACGTTCAGCAGTTCAACCGACTTGGCCCGCACGCCTACCGCAGAATTTATGTAAACTCTGGAATCGCAGTCCGGGTAGAAGCGCAGATCCTCTATGCAGTCCTTATCCCGGCAGGAATCATATATCTTGCGGGTATGGATGCAGACGGCTTCTCTAATGCCTGCAGAGCTGTTTACCGGTCCCGGCACTATTTTTTCAGCCATTTGTATACCTCCTTATATGTTCATCGCTTGATGAATAATTCACTATAGTCTATGCCGCATTCCGCCAATGTGTGATATAAGGCTCTTTTGCGCATGCAAAACCATTCGCATACATAGAGCAAGCCCGCCGGATTTTTTCAAATCTGACGGGCTTGTTCAGTTTATCTTAGAGAATCCACGCAGGGCTGGATTACTTCACCATAAGAGTGATCATACGCTGCATGACAGCGGCAGCCTCGGCTCGTGCAGCGCTGCCCTTGGGGTCAAGGACATCATTTTCTTTGCCATCGAGCAGACCCACTCCAACAGCCCACTCCATAGCCTCCTTAGCATAGTCAGAAACTTCGATGCCGTCACTGAAGCGGCTCAAGCTTCCGGAGGCGGCTGTATCCATCTTTACAAAGGCCGCATAACGGTACATCATAGTTGCCAGTTCCTCCCTTGTGATATTTCTTTCGGGAGCGAAATTGTTGTCGTCAACGCCATCAACTATACCGTTCGCGCTTGCCCAAGCAGCCGCGTCAGCGTACCAACTGCCCTCCGTAACATCGAGGAATCTATTGCCGCTCTCGACCGCGGCATCCTCCATACGATAGAGCACGGTTACCAGCATGCCGCGTGTCATAGCCTCGGCGGGAGAGAATATTTCGTCGCCGGTGCCATTAAACAGCTCACGGGCGGTTACAAAGTCGATAGCATCGCTGGCCCAATGAGCGTCCGTCACGTCAGTGAAGCTCTTGGTATTGTCTATCAGCTTCACAGTAGCGGAGCCTGGCAAAACGGCCACATGACCGCCATCCTTATCCACAGCGGACTTCTTGATAATGGTTTCCGTGCCGTCGGCATTGACCAGCACCATTGCATTACCATCGCCCGTGATACCGATGGTGACACCTCCGGCCACGTTCTCCATCGCCCTGCCGTTCTCGGTGATCTCCACCCTGACTGCGTCGCTTCCGGCAACCTTGACCTTCTCCGTCGAGAAGGATACGGTACTGCCGTTCTGCATTCCGAGCTCCGCAAGTCCCACGTTGGATATGGTCATATCGGCGACGGGGGTGGAGACAGTCAGTCCCAGTGTGCTATTGGCGGCTATGCTGTCTATGGAAGCTGTGGACAGCTCCACGGTTACCTTAGAGGCGTCGCCCTTGATGTCAGGCTTAATTACAATAGCATCCGCATTATCCTTTTTGGCCTGCTCCATAGCAGCGGAAACCTCTTTGGAGCTGACCTCAGCGGAGGCTTCGCCGTTTTTGTCGGCAGTGGCTTCAGGCTTTATCACCGCTCCGCTCGTGTTGGCGGTACTGCTGCCGGAGTTGGAGGAAGAACCTCCCCAATACTCAGAGCCCTGCTCAACCGTGTAGTCATCCGTATAGTGGAACACGATAACATCGCCGTTCTTCACTGTCTGCTCATTCACACCCAGAGTGGGGTGTATATCGTTGAGAGTATACATCCATCCGGAGTTTGTGCCGTTGTCGAATTCCGACAAGCCGCGAATGCTGCTCACATAGTTGCCGGTCGGATTCTCATAGGGGATGCCGGCAAGACCCAGGGCCTTGACCATCACGTCAATTACCTTGGAGTTCTCGGGCACAGTAATGCTGGTTTTGGAAATCCATGTCTCCAGATTGCTGGCCTTCAGGGTGTGGGTATCTTCCTTACCCGTTGGCTCTCCGTGCTTGCTGTCGCCCAGCAAAGTGAAGGAAACCGTAATGTCCTTAATCTCGGGCTGGTCGGGGTCGACTGGGGGTGCTTCAGCAACCGTGCATGAAACAAAGGCCGTCTTTGTGGTAAGCATTTCAGGATCGGCTCCAAAGCTGTAGCTCACAGTGACAGCGTGACTGTCTGTGGCTTCGGTAAAGTAGTTATCGCTGTAAGCAACCTTGTTTGTCACATTTTCGGTAGAACCGTCTGTGAATGTAGCCGTCACCTGAATACCGCTTGGGTCGAAGTAATCACCGACAGTATAATTAGTTTTTGTCGGAGCATTAGTGACCTCCAGATTTGTCAGGTCTTGGATAGAGATTGCAAACGACTTTGCCGAACGCTTGTTCTCCCCGTTTTCCGAATAATGAACAAAGATATTTTTTGTCTTTGCTCCAGAAGTCCACTGTGTTTGGGCCGTATAGGCGGTGCTGGTGGTACTTAAGTTCATTCTGAAGATTAGATCGTCGGTTATTATATCAGTCGAACCGTCTGCATATTTTGCAGTAACAGAAGTACCTGACGGATCAAAATATTCGCCTACAATATATTTGGTCTTGTTAGGCCCGGTCAGCAGGGATATCGAACTCAATGTATTTGCGCTTACCGCGACTTTCTGCGTTGCGGTCTTGGAAGCATATGTGATAGTCACTTCCACCTGCTCACCCACGGTATTCAGCTTTTCAGAAGGAACTGTATAATCAGTCACTTCATCGCTGGAGCCATCACTATAGTACGCAGTAACCACCATGCCGGTCGGATCAAAGCTGTTATGTGTAAGATATTCAGTCTTGCTGGGCGGCGTGGTGATTTCAATACGTTCGAGCGTGACATCGGTAACGGTAACAGCCGTTGTGCAACTAACGGTTTTTCCGCCGTCCGTGTAGGAAATGGGTATCTGCGCCTCACCTGCCTTGGTAAAGCTCACCTCTCCGACCGTATAATCTTTTACAACAACGCTCTGGCCATTTGCATAATTTGCTGTGATCTCCATTCCGGCAGGATCAAACTGTGTACCGATGTTATAGGTTGTCTTAGTGGGCTGAACAGTAACAGCGATACTCTGGAGCGTAGTGACCGGTATCTCTATGTCAGGCATCTGGCCAAGGTATGCCACATGCTGATTAGCGGTCATATTCGCATCTTTACCATTTTCATAGGTAACAGCACGATGATTGCCAAATGGATCGCCAAAGCCAATGAGCGAGAGCGTACCACCCGTAAGGGAATAAGTGTTTTCTGTCCAATTTTCCGGTATAGTCAGTTTATCGCCCGCAACAAAAGATGTGTTCGTACCCCATGAAGTAGCAGTTGTCTGAAGGCTTCGCAGCGAATCAACTGTCTGTGCACTTTTCAAAGAGGCAATGTTGTATACACCATATGCGGAATTTGAAATGCTGCCTGCCATCTTACCATCCGGCGTAGTGTAGGCAATACCGGCATTTGAATTGTATATACCAGCCAGTTTGTTAGCCGGGTGATATATCTTATCAAATACAATGGATATCTCACTGCCTGCGGTTATGGGCTGGCCGTCATTGATGGTATAGCTGATTTTTTTTGCCGTGATAACCTGATACTCCGCCTTGCCTTCCTTTTCTAACTTGACAATGTTTCTACCCTCGGTCAAAGGAACGGTTACGCTTCCGTCGTTGTTCACAGAAGCGGCTGTGAAGGTTGAGAACGTCATGGTATCAGCCACGGTGGGATTGGCCACGGTTACGGTGCATCCATCAGTGCCGGGGGTAAAGGTGTAACTGCCGGTTTCTCCGGTGAAATAGATCACGTCGTGCTCGGCATCGATGGCGTCGCCGGACAGCTTGTTTCCGGTGGTGTTCCTTCCTGCGTTTATAGTCATTCCGGTGGTTATGCCGCTGTCCTCAGCCCCCACAGATACCACAAATACGCCTGTATTCTCCGGCCAAATGGCACTGTTGAAGCCATTTGACCATCCACTATAGTTGTTATACATGGCATCATAGGTCACCAAAACAATGACAGTACCCGCTCCATTGGCGGTTATAAGGCCATTTTCGTCAATGCTGATTATACTGGTGTCCGCAGTTGTCAGGTCTTCATTTAGTATAGTGTAGTGGTAGTCCGGCTCCACGAAGAAGGAATTGCTGCTGCTTTCAATGATCTGCCAATTACGCAGAGGGATGAGCTGCTTAGTGCCACCCACATTCAATTTCAGATAGTTCTGAGGGTTGATGTTCAGATAGACATCTGCCACATTTCTTCCGCTCAGTGAATTCACATCGTGATCAACAGTGGTTTTAGTCTTTCCGCCGCATTCCAGTTGTTCTTTGGTCACTGTTAGGTTCTGTGCATCAGCCTTTTTGGTGAACTGTCCCACAAAGGTTACATAGTCAGTGCCGCCAATTCTATATACGCAGTATTTGTTGCTTTCGATATCATAGTAATAAGTAGTAGTGCCATCTCCGTTATCCTTGGTAAATGCAGGATTCACCTGCGTAAATGGCTGATAATTATAAGTAGCCTTATAATCCTTTCTGCCAACATACACCGTTGCGTCAGAAGGCACTGTTATGCTTGTGTCGGGCGTAGTAACAGTCAAAGTCACGGTGTAGGCTGGACTGTTGTCCTTGCCATCATTGGCAACAAACACCAGCGTGTATATACCGGCCGCCGCAGGATAGAATTTGTAATCAGATTCCGCATTCACCGCTTCCGCGTCATTCACGCTGACCTTATAGGTCAGCTCTTCTGCGTTGTCAGCGTCGGTGAACACGGTGCTCAGGTCAAGGTCATAGCTCTCGTCCAGCCGGATGTTTGCGGCGCCGGAGGCCTCTCCTTTCAGAGTGGGTGCATTAGGGTTCGGCGCCATAGGAATGATGACGGTATAGGTCTTGGTCTCGGCATCCTCAGCATCAGAAGCGGCCACCTTAACCGTGAGTATGTTGTCCTGTCCTGGGAGCATGTTGTTGAAGCTTGTCCAATAGGAGTCCCCGGAAGTAACCGTTTTCTCCGTACCGTTGAGAGTCGCTTTAATAATTGCCGTTCCACTGGCAGCAGTCGCTTTGACATAGGCCATCTTCGCATATTGCTGGAAAGCCACAGTATCCACAGAATATGCCGTTACATCACTGCTGAACACCGGCTTCAGAATCAGCGAATTCGGATTTGAATTCAAATCTCCCACGCTCAGTGCCGTAAGGTCGCAGGATCCGGTGGGCTCATCCAGTTCCGGCGCGTTCACATCAACCGTGACTTTCAAAAGGGACATCACAAGAGGCGAAGCGTAGTTGTTTTCAATTTCATCCGCTGGTATATAGGCGGTCAAGTAATATGTTTTTTCCTCTGTCGGCATGGTTAGAGAGACGTTCCCGCTATTGGATGTGACTGCACCGGAGATATCCGTGACAGTGCCGGTGCTGATATCCACCCAAGCAAGCTGTGCTGCCTCAATGGGTGTACCAGCCTCGTGCATCGCAGCAACATCTTGATATAGATAACCGCCCATGTACATAGTGCCCTTGAATGTCATGGAAACCGTTGCGCCGGGACGAACCGTCAGGCTGTTAATTGCGTTTCCATTATGACAGAACCAAGCGACTTCATCGGAGTAATAGCTGTTATCTTGATAGAGGAAGAACTCAACAAGATCGCCGTCTGTCACAGTCTGAGTATCAACCGTGGTTCCATTATAACCACCGTAAGGGCTATTCGTTCCATCGTGTGGGTACATGCCATTGAGGATGAAGCCATTGGCATAGGTATCAGTAGTAAAGAGCTTGCTGACAGTGCCGTTTGACACCACCAAATAGTTGTCCTTTGTCTCAGAGGTAAAGGCATTGGCATACATCACCTCATGCGCCTTAACCAGCACATCCAGTGCGGAGACGCCGTCGGTAACCTTATCGGTATAACCATAGCTCTCCGCCAGATCACTGTCGACCTTGACATTGAACTGCGGGGCGCAGAGGAATGCTCCAGCCGCCTGGGCGGTAAAGTCCACGGTTGCACTGTCTGCCGCCAGAGCTGCTGATGGCAGCAGTCCCAGAAGCAAAACCAGGACCAATAGCAGGGATAACAATCGTTTTTTCATAATGATGCTCCTTTATAAAAATTATTTCAAACCAAATGAATAGGGGGGAATGACCTACATCGCCGCGGCGGCAGGCTCAGCCGAGTTGTTGGGCGTCCATCACGGTCTAAAAAACAAAAAAGTCCAACAAACGCCACGGCGATATTCGCCGCGCGTTGTTGGACTTCGGTTCTTCCGTAGGTCCGGCCTCACAGCCTGTTCAGTTATTTACCTCCGCTCATTTGATCTGGATGCTTTTTCGTATCTCCTCCACCCGGCATGGTTTACCGTCCTTTACAACGATCAACAGTTCGCCATAGTCAAGCTGGCGGATGAGCTGAACGATCTGCCACTCCTTATCGCTGATCACCGAGGGATCTGTTTTGAGATTTTCCATTGCATAAGCCTCACTTATATCAAAATTGGAATATCGCCGGTTCTAAAAAAGACGGACGCTGATATACGTCCGTCTTTGCTCCCGAAAATCATAAAAGCGGACGTAATATATACGTCCGCTTTTGCTGCAATGGGAGGTGAAAGAGCACACTTATAAAGTGCATCCCTTTCATCTGGCGTTTTTTATCAGAGCAGCCCCGTAAACGGGGGTGAGCTCTTAGTAGGTCTTCTGACTGATGTGTCCCGGCAGGCCAACCTGCCCTCGCGTATCCATTGCCTTCCCAGCTAACCCATTACAGGCACCAGTGACCTGCTTTCGCAGAAAACGAATACACTTCACAATCACAGCTATTGAATTGCCCGCTGCCGCAACTTTCGCTTTGGTGCTGTCAGCAAAACATGTCCAGGAATATTCACCTGATTCCCTTGTTCAGCAAGAACAAGGATGCGTGTCCGGCCCGTTTCTCGAGCCAGGTCGCGCATTTGCCACAAAAGCCGGATCATTATTAAATTCTTAGGCATAATGTGCAGCGAATACCTTAAGTCGCTGATATCCGCCGCTCAGCAACCTTTTCTGATTTATATTCTATCATAATAAGTAAAAAAGTCAACTGATATTTCTTTTTCATGTAGGATATTTCTTTTTCATGTAGGATATTTCTTTTTCATGTAGGATACGGAGCTTAACTACGTGCCCACTCAAAGCCCCTTTCTAAAACTGCTGCTTTTTCCCGCATGTTATTATTGTCCTTTGGGCAAAAAGATGCTAAAATAAAAAAGAGGTGTTTTAAATGGACGGTTTTGGTTTCATCCACGAAAGGCTTGACATTGAGCTGCTTATTTTGTTTATTCTCAACCGCCTTCCCTGTGCGGTTGACAAAGATACGCTTTCTGAGCTGACCATCGACTGCGACGGCGGTATAAATTATTTCAATTTTTCCGACGCGCTCGGTGTTCTTGTTACCACAGGCCATGTTATCTGCCAAAACGAGCAATATTCCGTTACGGATAAGGGACGGGAAAACGGCGTTACCACAGAGAGCAGCATTCCCTACTCTGTCCGCGTAAGAGCCGAACGCAGCCTCATCCCTATCGCTCAGAAACTGCGCCGTAATGACATGATAAGAACCGAGAGCAAGCCCGCTCCGAACGGAGGCTATACGGTCCATCTCTCCCTTGCCGACGGCTCCGGGAGTCTGCTGTCTATGGATATTCTGACCGGCAGCGAGCGTCAGGCCCGCATTATGGCGAAGAAATTTCACGAAAATGCGGAGGAGCTTTACGCACAGATAGCGATGCTGCTTACTGATGAGCAATAAATCGAGGAATGAGGGATAAAAATGCGTGTCCTCTTTTGTTTCCTGCTTGGTTATTTAATCGGCGGCATAAATCCCGCCTATATCATCGGCCGGTACAGTGGCTTTGACATACGCCGGCGCGGCTCTGGCAACGCGGGTGCATCCAATGTCATTATACTCAAAGGCAAGAAGCTCGGTGCTTTCGTTGCCCTCTTCGATATTTTCAAGGCGTACATAACCGTTGTTCTGGCACGCCTGATAGCGCCGTCGTTCTTTTTCGCCGGCGAGTTAGCCGGGGCGGCAGTCATATTGGGGCATATATTCCCCGCAGCTTTGAAATTCCGTGGCGGCAAAGGTCTCGCTTGCCTTGGAGGCATGATATTGGCGCTTAACTGGAAGCTTTTTATCATGCTTCTTCTCTCGGAGATCGTACTTCTGGCGATAACAAAATATCTCTGTTATGTGCCCATCAGCGCCTCCATATTCTTTCCTATCATTCACGCCTATAAGCTGGGTACCTTCCTGCCCATTTTCATTTTTATCCCGGTGACCGCTACTATGGTGTTCAAGCATGTGGAAAATCTCAAACGCATAAGAGCCGGTGAGGAAGTCCGCATCAGCTTTCTCTGGAACAGAGACGAGGAGTTGGCACGCATCGGTGCTTCCGATGATGACGAAGATATTTATGAATGACAATAAGGACATGAGCTTTTCTCTCATGTCCTTGTTTTGTACTATTTAATTCGCTCTGCCATACCGGATGTCATATACAGATTGCCGTCGCGGGTTACAAAAAGGGCTTCCGCTCCGTCTATGCTTTCCACAAGCTCCATTCCGGCCTCACGCCCAAGGAGCAAACAGGATGTGGACAGCGCGTCTCCGTGGACAGAATCTGTGCTGATTATCGTGACACCCGCAACATCGCTTTCCGAAGGTGCACCTGTAAACGGGTCGAGGATATGGTGGTATCGCTTGCCCTCATGCTCGAAGTAGCGCTCGTATATGCCGGAGGTCACAAGGCTCTCACCGCTGCTTCGCACTGTTTTAAGCAGTTCCCCGCTTTCGCTCAGCGGGTCTTTTATGCCTATATTGAAGGCGCTGCCATCGGGTTTGCCGCCAATAAGCAGCACGTTGCCGCCAAGGTCTATCACGGCGCTGTCAATGCCCAGTGAGATCAAATGAGTCTTCACCTTATCGGCTATATATCCCTTGGCTATGCCGCCAAGATCGGCCTTCATGCCTTCTCTTTCAAGGCAAGCCATATTACCGTCCAGCAACAGGGCAGCTCCGTCAACAATAGCAAGCGCAGCTTTTATTTCCTCATCCGTGGGGAAATATCCCCCGTTATTCACGTTCCAAAGCTCCACCAGCGGAGCCGCGGTAATGTCGAAGTACCCGCCGGACAGTTCATAATACCGCTGCGCCAATGCGAGCACCTCAGCCGTTTCATCGGCTACCTCCACCCATTTGCCGGCGTTTTCTGCAAGGCGGTAAAGGTCGCTCCCCTTATCGTTTACATCAAGCAGGGCCGCAAGGCGGTCAATTTCATCAAACGCGCTGTCTATTGGAGCGGGATCGCTGCTGCCATAGATGGTGATGGTAACAACAGTGTCCAGCTTCAGGGCAGTCTTGGAAATTGTCCGGTTCCGGGCGCAGCCCGCGAGGGAAGAAATGAGAAAAAAAACAGCCGCCGCAAGGACGGCTGTTTTTTTGTTGATAAGCAGCTTTTTCATTATTCAACCGTAACAGACTTGGCCAGATTTCTGGGTTTATCGATATCGCAGCCGCGGGAAAGAGCCACATAATACGCAAAGAGCTGGAGCGGTATGGCTGCCAGAGATGGAGTAAGCATCTCATGCGTATCAGGAATAAAGAAGGCATTATTCACCGCGTCGGTAGCGCTGCCGCTGTTGTGCTGCTGCGCCACACACAGCACGTTTGCACCTCTCGCGGTTACCTCCTTGACGTTGCTCATCAGCTTATCGAAAAGCTTTTCATAGGTAGCGACGGCAATCACCAGCGTTTTGGGTTCTATGAGGGAGATGGTGCCATGCTTGAGTTCGCCGCCTGCATAGGCCTCAGAGTGGATATAGGATATTTCCTTCAGCTTGAGAGAGCCTTCAAGTGAGATAGCATAGTCAAGATTTCTGCCAATGAAGAATATGGATTCGTTATTGAAATACTGAGAGGCATACTGCTGGAGCTTCTCCTTGTCCGCAAGGATGTGTTCCACCTTCTCGGGCAGCAGACAGAGCTCTCGGACTATTTCATCATGCTCCGCCGCATCAAGCCTGCCGAGCTTATCTGCAATTGCAATAGTAACAAGATACATTACCGCAAGCTGCGCGCTGTAAGCCTTGGTAGTGGCAACGGCTATCTCCGGCCCAGCCAGTGTATACAGGACACAGTCTGCCTCCTTTGCAATGGTACTGCCCACTACGTTTACGATTGCCAGAGTTTTTGCTCCAAGGCGTTTTGCCTCGCGCATTGCGGCGATGGTGTCGGCAGTTTCGCCGGACTGGCTGATAACTATTATCAGAGAATGCTCATCAACGATAGGCTCTGAATACCTGAATTCTGAGGCAAGAACAGCCTCGGTGGGTATGCGTGTATATTTTTCCAAAAGGTAGCGGCCTACAACACCAACGTGGTTTGCTGAGCCGCAGCCGATAATGCAGATGCGCCGGATATCACGGCAAAATTCCTCGCTGAGGATGGTATCGGACAGGTCTACCCTTCCGTCCTTGATATGGGCAGAAATGGTATTTCTTATCACCTTGGGCTGCTCGTGGATCTCCTTTATCATGAAATGAGGGTATCCGCCTTTCTGAGCATCCTCTATATCCCATTCAACAGTAGTGACCGCTTTATCTATCGGTTTGCCATACTCATTGTATACAGTAACGCTGTCGGCCTTAACAACAGCTATCTCGTCATCCTCGAGATAGCTTACCTGGCGGGTATACTTCAGCACCGCGGCAACATCCGAAGCTATGTAATTGCAGCCATCACCATACGCAACTATAAGCGGAGCGTCCTTCCGCGCCGCTATGATAACATCCGGCTGCTCAGAGGAGATTATGACCAGAGCGTATGAGCCCTCAAGCTTTGCCAGCGCTCTGGATACCGCGTCCATCAGATCTCCATTATAGTAATAATCGATAAGCTGAGAGACTACTTCGGTATCCGTCTCAGACTTAAATTGTACGCCCTCAGATATGAGCATTTCCTTAAGCTCCAGATAATTTTCGATTATACCGTTATGCACAACGGATATTTTGCCCGAAGCGCTGACATGGGGGTGCGAATTAATATCAGAGGGCTGTCCGTGAGTTGCCCAACGGGTATGACCGATACCTACACAGCCGGGAACATTTTTACCCGAGTCAGTAAGATCAATGAGATTCTGAAGCTTTCCCACAGCTTTCACTGTGTTGAGGCATCCGTTATTATAAACAGAGATTCCCGCGGAGTCATATCCGCGGTATTCAAGACGGCTGAGACCATAAAGGAGTATAGGCGCTGCCTCTTCCCGTCCTATATATCCCACTATTCCACACATTTGATGTACCTCCCTTCTGCCCCATTGGGCAGAATAAAAATAATTGAAAAAATTGGTATTTATCATGCACCGCTTTCCGGAGAAAATATATCAGGACATTATACCATGTCGGCAAAGCCGTTATGGTATAATGTGCCATGCTTTGCGGTTGTTCCGCAAGGACGAGCAAAGCGGCTTAAATCGAACATAATATCCGTATCACGGATATTATTCCACCGGAGGCGGATATTTTGGCGATCATCCTTCTGAGAACGATAATAGTTTTTATATGTCTGGTATTTTCAATGCGGCTTTCCGGTAAACGCCAGCTAAGTGAACTGGAAATATCAGAGCTTATAATTGCTGTGCTCATCTCCGACGTAGCATCTCTTCCTCTGCAGGACGTTGGAATACCGCTGCTGAATGCCATTGTACCTATCTTGGCGCTGCTTGGCTGCGAGCTGCTCATTTCAGGCATTACGCTGAAAAACGTAAAGCTGCGAGGACTCATATTCGGACGGCCAAGCGTGCTGATAAAGGATGGAAAAATAGACCAGCAGGCCATGCGAAAAAACCGTTTCTCACTTGATGAGCTGTCAGAATCCCTGCGTTCAAACAATGTAACAGACATAAACAAGGTTCGATACGCCATTTTGGAAACTGACGGCGACATGAACATAATACTCAATTCCGAAGCACAGCCTCTTACTCCCGAAAGTCTGGAAAGCTCCGGGCCTGACTGCGGAATGCCGCACATAATCATCAACGACGGACGTGTGCTGGACAACAATCTTGCACTCATAGGCCGTGACCTGCGCTGGCTGGACACCGAGCTGAAAAAGCGAAATATCTCAAGCAGCAAGGACGTCTATTTTCTGAGTATTGATGACGCCGGCAATATTTACTTCGCGGAAAAGGAGCGATGAGGTGAAAAAAGAACTGTTTGCCGTGACTATACTCATATTGTTGTCAGGACTCTCGGCATGGAACCTCAACCATGTCAAATCCCTCACCGGCGAAATATCGGAGACGCTTAAGCTCTCCTACGCAATGGCAGAAGCCGACGATTGGGAAGGCGCGGCAGAGCTGGCCAATAGCGCGGAGCAGAAATGGAGCGATTCAGGCGGCTACACACAGATTTTTATACGCCATTCCGAGATCGACTTGACCACCGACGCCTTCGGCGACTATTTTTCGGAAATATACAAATCCGACATCGGCGGCGCTAAGGGCGCACTGAAAAAGCTCCTGGGTCATCTGGAAAATATCTATGAAATGGAACGCATCACGTTAAAAAGCGTATTTTAAATTTTCTCTTTCAGCAGCTTATTAAGCTCCTCGAGAAAGGTATTGATATCCTTGAATTGGCGGTAGACAGAGGCAAAGCGGACATATGATACCTCATCAAGATTTTTCAGGCGGTCCATTACCATGATTCCTATCTTATCGCTGGATACCTCGCGCTCAAGAGAACTCTGCAGCTCATGCTCGATGTCATCGGCAATTTTTTCGATGTCATCTATATGCACAGGTCGCTTTTCGCAGGCGCGAACCATACCATTGAGGAGTTTGATCTTATCGAAGCTCTGGCGGCTGCCGTCCTTTTTGATAACGAGCAAAGGCAAACGCTCCACTATCTCATAGGTGGTAAATCTTTTCTGACATGCCAGGCACTCGCGGCGGCGGCGTATTGTGGCACCCTCCTCGGCTGGTCTGGAATCTATAACTTTGCTCTCACTGTAATTGCAGAACGGACACTTCATTAGGACTAACCTCCTTGATAAAGCAGTTTATGCAGACTGGCTGAATATTGTGTTTTGCAAATATCTTTTCTTTCTGATGCAATATTATAGCATTACGATTTACGAAAATAAATAGTAAAACATAATTTTTCTGCCGCATGATGCGGTTTTCACAGAATATTATCAGGAAACTGCCCAAGATATGATCCTGCCATAATCTGTGCCTTGAGTTTACTGTAAGCTACCGCTATCATATCACCGAGGTGATATGATGTTTTCTTCTTTGAAAAGGATATACGCTCGGGCGATGGGTATGTGTGACATGGCGTACATAATCTTTCGTGGTGCGCTTATACTCTCCTGCGTCATGGCCTGCGCGGCACTGATATGCCTGGTCATCTTCAATGCGGAAGGATGGCTGTACGCCAAAAATCTCGCGGCAGACTTAATAGAGATTCCCGCTGCGATACTGCTCGTTTCAATTATTGCTTCCGCCATCGTGGAAGACCTGAGTGTATAAATACTCTTCAAATTTCTCTTTTGTATAAAGAGCATTCAGGATATCAATCAAAGCATCCGCCGAGAGGCGCTCGGGCAGACCAAGGCTCTTGATAAGCTGTGTCCGCTTCTGAGCGCTGCCCGCTCCCCCGCTGAGTCCCCAGCAGAAGAAATCGTTTTTTGTGATGGGCTCGCTGGCCTGCGTCCGCTCAGTCTCCGCGTTTTCTATAGTGGCTCCCGCGCGGATAAGTGCCTCGCGAATAACATCAGGACGCATACCCTCCACGCCAATCTTACCTTCCCGGGAGGCACTGCGTTTGCGTTTCTCCTTTCCCAGGATATCCGGGATGTACGCCTGCTTTATCTTGCTGTTATCGATAGCGCCCTTTATATGGCCGCGTATCATGAAGCCCGCCGAATCGCTGTCGGTAAGTATGATGATACCGCGCTTATGGGCAATATCCTTGAGCAGCTTCAGCTTTTTCTTATCGGAAAATATGCCGAATCCGGAGGTTTCGATAATGAGCGCGTCCACCACCTGAGAGATGGTATTTTTATCATAGCGTCCTTCCACAACGATAGCTTCCCTGATTTTGAGTTTTTCCATATCAGCGTTCTCCGGCAAGGCGCAGGAAGAGCGATCTCAGCAGTTCTTCCTCGTCTATGGGCGAATTTTTCATCTGATAATCAGTCTCCGCGCAGGCAAGCACAGCTTTCTCACACCAGCTAAGAGAAAACTTTGAGGCGTTATTCATTAGCAGCTTTGCCGGGTACTCGCTGCGGAAGTCCAGAGTTTTCATAAGCTGGGTTACACTGCCGCCCTTATCCCGCATGAGACGGGCAATATAAAGCTTACGGCACTGACTGCCGATAAGGCCGAGTATCATTACCGGATGCTCGTTCATCTGAAGGAGCGTTCCCATAAGCCGGGCGGCTTCATCGAAATTATTCTCAGCGATGGCGTTCGACAGCTTAAAAACCTGCGCCTCCGCCACTGGCACGGCTACCGCGTCGATATCACTTCTGGATATCTCCTTCTGTTTGGCGTAGGCGGATATCTTCTCAATCTCGGAGATAAGCCCTGTCATCAGGCCGCCGCAGAGCAGAATGAGATACTCGCAGTTATCGGTGCTTATGGTCTGGTTAGCGGCGGCAAAGCGGCGCTGTATCCACTTGATGAGCATATTCTGCTCCTGCATATTTATCTCGAAGAGCTTCGCGGACTTTTTTACGGCCTCGTGAAGCTTTTTTCTGCGCTTATCCTCGGAAAATGGGATCGTGGCGTATATGAACACCAAGCAGCAATACTCCGGCACATCGGTCAGAATAGCCATCAGCTTCTCCGCTGCTTCCTCCTTGCACTTATATATATCGAAATCCCGCACCTCCACAAATGTGCGCTCTGCAAAGGACGGGAAGGCCTCCACGGCCTCCAGCAGTTCATCCAGGTCTATATTGGGGCCGTTAAGACGGCGGTAATTAAAGGTCTCGTCACCGCCGTTAAGCGCAAGGTTCTTAAGCTGAGAAAGACAGCTCTCCTTTATATAATTCTCATCGCCGAAGAGAATGAAGCAGCCGCTCGCCTCCTCCGGCGTTTTTATTTTTCTGAAATCGGAATAATCCAAATATGCCGAAGTTTTTTTTCTGTAATCAGCCATCTGTAACTCCTTTATTTTTTACTGCTTTCCAAGCTTTACGGTGATCATGCCGTTTTTGTCTGTTCTGTATACCTCCGCGCCGCTCTCCTGGACACGACTCAGTAGTTCATCCGCGGGGTGTCCATAGGGGTTTGTGCCCACGGATATCGCAACAATATCTGGCTCCGCTATCTCCAGCAGCGCCTCGGAGGTAGAGTATCTGGAACCATGATGCCCGGCAACGAGAAGCTCGATTTTAGGGATATCCGCATATTCAATGAACCTGTACTCTGTGTCGCTGCTCATATCTCCGGTAATCAGAATATCGAAGCGGCCAGAGGTACAAATCACGGAAAGGCCCCTTTCGTTGTCATTTGCCGCGCCCAGCGGAGGGATCACGGTAAGCTCCGCGAGTCCCAAATCCATTATATAGTCCGTATATGTAACCGTGATTATCTCCGTCCCCTTAGAGGCCGCGTATTCCAGCACATATTGTCCGTATTCATCGTCCCCCTCAGGCTGAGGAACTATCAGCTTGTCGATCTTTACGCGGCGCATCAGCTCCAACGCTCCGTTTGCGTGGTCCGAGTGAAAATGCGTAAGTATCAGTGCGTCGAGCTGCGTTTCACCCATCGAGGCAAGCTGTTCCGCCGCGATATCCCCCGCGTTTGCGTTCAGACTTCCGCCGCAATCCACTATTGCTGTTTTCCCCTCCGATGAGAGAACCACGCTCTGCCCCTGCCCCACATCCAGCACAGAGGCTGTAAGGCTGCCGCTGCCCGCCTCGACATAGGCAAAGCATATGCTGCAGGCCAGAACCGCGAGGTTCGAGACAAGAAAGGCCGTGAATTTTCCCCGCACCTTGACTGCGCTTAGAAAGGCGAGCTCCGCATACATGAATACCAGCCATGCCCGGATATAAATGCTGTCCGTATAAACGGAGGCGAAGGGAAGCTTCGCTATCAGGGTTGTTACGCCGCTGATATAGAGAGTGAGCGCGGATGGCACCCATGCCAGAATCGCCCCGGCCGGAGCGAAGATAAATCCCACAAGCACGCAGATAAGCCCCACGGAAAAGGCCAGCGTGACCGCCCATAAAATCAGGATATTTACTATTGGGGCAACCACGGATACATACCCGAACATGACGGCTGAAAACGGTATGGTGAGCGCCAGCGCTCCGAATGATGACGCTATGACGGCGCATACAAAGCTTACCGCTTTTCTGCTTATCGGGTTTCGATACAGCCTGTGCAGGCGTCTGCCCTTTTCAAAAGGCGCGCTCACTCGGCTGTATATTTTATTTCCGAAGAGTATTATACCCAGAGTGGCGGCAAAGGAAAGCTGAAGGCCGCCGTTCTTTATGGAAACCGGGTTCAGCATCAGAAGGATGAGAAGTGCAAGAGAGAGGGACGTGATATCGTCGTAGTCCCGCCGCAGCACCGCACCAAGCAGCATTGTTATCTGCATGATACCTGCTCTGACCACCGAAGCGGCAAAGCCAGTCATTGCCATGAACAAAAGAATAACGGGTATACACAGCAAATTTGCAGCCCTGTTTTTGCCGAAAAGCATTCTGAGCAGGTTCACGAGAAAGGCCACATGCATACCTGAAACGGCTACCACATGGGCTGCGCCGGTCGTGGCAAGCACGGAAAAAAGGTAAGTTTCCCTATTCAAAAGAGCCCTGTCTCCTGTAAGTATGGCCGTCATAAAGGGTCTGGAAAAATCCGGGAATATCTCGGCTATCTTGTCCTTTACCGCCTTAGCAGCGCGCTTATGAAAGAAGCGCAGACCGCTGTGCTCCGCTTCCCCGCCAAGCTCTATCTCAGAGTCCGCATAAGCAAAGAGCGGAACACCCCTGGAGGCAAAATAGTCGTTTTTCACTTTTTCCGAGGCCAGCACCAGTTCACCCTCAAAGTGGATGATATTCCCCGGTGAAAGCTCCGGGCTGCTGCCGAATAGATATAGCGTTGCGTTGACCCAGGGTCTGGTTTTAAATTGTATTTTTATCTCCGTCTTTACACCGTAGTCCGTTTTCTGCGGATAGTCCGCTACAACGGCGGTCACGCCGCCCTTATATCCATTTAGAGCCACGGCGTGGTCGAAAAACAGAAGATGATAAGCGAAGTTCCAAAGAGCGCCCACTGCAAGGCCGAAGGCCGCAATACGAAGCATAGCGGCGGGCTTTTTCTTTACAATAAGCAGCGCCAGCGCAACAAGAGCCGCCGCTCCGGCGAGTACCAAACCGGCGGTCCTGCCCAGAAAATACTGAGATAAGAAGATTGCCGCCGAAAAGCCAAGCACGAATAATGCAAGCTTTCTCATGGCGGCAATCCTCCTAATTAATCATTATATCAGCCGGGAGGCCAAGTCATGTCACGCCCCGCGAGGACGTGGAAATGCAGATGGAACACGGTCTGGCCGGCCTGCTCGCCGCAGTTGGAAACAACGCGGAAGCTTTCGATCCCCAGCTCCTTAGTCAGCTTGGAGATAACCTCAAAAATATGGCCTACAATGGCACTGTTTCCCTTGGTCACCTCAGCCGCGGAGGCGATGTGCACCTTGGGAATCACAAGAAAATGAGTAGGCGCCTGCGGGTCTATGTCATAAAAGGCATAGCACAGATTATCCTCAAATATTTTATTTGAAGGTATATCGCCCTTGATTATCTTGCAAAACAAACAGTTTGGATCATATTTAAGAACATCGGACATATGAATCCCCCATTCCGCCGCTATGAGCGGCACAAATAGAAATGAAATCCTCCCCCGGCAAAATGGGGGATTATTGCCATCATCTGCTGTTGCCGCAAAAAGGCGAGCAGATGGGCTTTTATATAGTGTGATTTTCCACACTATTATCTTCTTATCAAAGACCCAGCTTTTCTGCGACCAAGTTGTCAACTGCTGCCAAAGCATCGTCAAGCTTAATAATGTCGCTGCCGCCGCCCATAGCGCTGTCGGGCTTTCCGCCGCCCTTACCGCCGCAGATGGGAACAATACCCTTTATGATATCGCCGGCCTTTATGCCCTTCTTGATGGCTTCCTTGCCGCAGACAGCGAGGAAGTTTATCTTATTGTCATTCACCGTCGCGATAACTGCCACGATGTTTGCCGCCTTATCACGGAGTATGTCACCCATCTGGCGCAGACGGTTAGCATCTGTTCCGGGCGCAACTGTGGTGGTGAGCACCTTCAGCCCGCCAACATCATGGGTGCTGAAGAGCATACGCTCGGTCTCGCCGGCGGCCTCGCGCGCTTTGTACTTTTCTATTGCCTGATGAAGTTTCTTCACCTCGTTCACAGTAGCCTCGGCCTTCTCACGCAGCTCGCCGGGCTTGGCCTTCAGAGCGGCAGCGGCCTCGAAGAGCATCTCCTGATTGCGGTTCATAATATCCAGAGATACCTTGCCGGTGGTGGCCTCGATACGGCGGACGCCGGAGGCAACGGAGAACTCACTGCTGATATGGAACAC
Organism: Clostridiales bacterium; assembly: GCA_029008095.1. Lineage (GTDB taxonomy): Bacteria > Bacillota > Clostridia > Oscillospirales > Oscillospiraceae > RGIG6375. Next base: position 73,721 of record JAQXJB010000029.1, on the reverse strand, counting down.
GCCTACCTTGGCAGTGTTGTCAAGATGCGTACCGCCGCAGAACTCGACGGAATATCCGCTGCCCATATCGACCACGCGGACAACATCTCCGTACTTCTCGCCGAAGAGGGCAATGGCTCCCCTCTTCTTAGCCTGCTCAATGGGCATCTCATCAGTAACGATATCATAGCCCTCAAGGACGGCCTCATTGACCATAGCGTTTACCTTTGCCAGCTCTTCGGCAGTCATTGCGGCAAAGTGAGTGAAATCGAAGCGCAGGCGATCGGGCTCGACGAGCGAGCCGGCCTGATGGACATGGTCGCCAAGAACGGTGCGCAGTACCTTATCCAGCAGATGGGTGGCGGAGTGGGCACGCATGATGGCCTTGCGGCGCTCCATGTCGATGGCGCAGGAAACGGTATCGCCTACATTGACCTCGCCCTCAAGGAGCTTGCCGTAGTGCATATACTTGCCGCCTTTGTTCTTCTGGACGTCATTGACCTCGAACCTGATGCCGCCGCCAATCACGCCGTGGTCAGCGACCTGTCCGCCCATCTCAGCATAGAAGGGGGTCTTGTCCAGGACAAGTATGGCTTCAACGCCGGAAACGATACTGTCGCGCAGTTCACCCTCCGCAACGATTGCCAGCACCTTTGCGTCATCAATGCGGGTGCTGGTATAGCCAACGAACTCTGTCTCGGGCATATCCTTGCCGAACTCAATGCCTGCCCAGCCAAGGTCACCAAGAGCCTCGCGAGCCTTGCGGGCACGCTGGCGCTGCTCCTGCATAAGCTCATTGAAAGCTTCCTGGTCTACGGCCATGCCCTCTTCCTCCACCATCTCAATAGTCAGGTCGATGGGGAATCCGTAAGTATCATAGAGCTTAAAGGCGTCAGCGCCGGAAAACACCTTCTCGCCCTTGGCCTTGTGCTCTTCAAGTATCTCGTTATAGATGCGCATACCGGCATCGATCGTCTTGCTGAAATTCTCTTCCTCTACGCGAATAACGCGGGTAATGTAATCCCGCTTCTCGCTGAGGTCAGGATAAGCTCCCTCATTCTCGTGGATAACGGTGTCGCAGACCTTATAGAGGAAGGGTTCATTCACGCCAAGGAGCTTGCCGTGACGCGCAGCGCGGCGCAGAAGTCTTCTCAGGACATAGCCGCGACCCTCGTTGGAAGGCAGAACACCGTCAGATATCATAAAGGTTGCGGAGCGGATATGGTCAGTGATAACACGGAGAGAAACATCGTTCTTATGGCTCTGGCCATACTTTGCGCCGGTTATCTCAGATACCTTGTTGGTGATGTTCATAACGGTGTCAACATCGAAAAGGGAGTTGACATCCTGCATAACAACAGCCAGACGCTCCAGACCCATACCAGTGTCTATGTTCTTCTGAACGAGTTCTGTGTAGTTGCCTTCTCCGTCATTATTGAACTGAGAGAAAACGTTGTTCCATACCTCCATATAGCGGTCACAGTCGCAGCCGACCTTGCAGTCGGGCTTACCGCAGCCATACTTCTCGCCGCGGTCATAGTAGATCTCGGAGCAGGGACCGCAGGGACCGGTGCCGTGCTCCCAGAAGTTATCCTCTTTGCCGAATCGAACCATATGATCCTCGGGCACTCCGATTTCCTTTACCCAGATATCATATGCCTCGTCGTCATCAACATATACGGAGGGATAAAGACGGGTTGGGTCAAGACCCATCCACTCGGGAGAGGTGAGGAATTCCCAGCTCCAGGCAAGAGACTCATGCTTAAAGTAGTCACCGAAAGAAAAGTTGCCGAGCATCTCGAAATAAGTGCCGTGACGTGCAGTTTTACCGATGTTCTCGATGTCGCCGGTACGGATGCACTTCTGGCAGGTGCAGACTCTGCGCCTCGGGGGCTCCACCTCGCCGGTGAAGTAGGGCTTCATAGGCGCCATACCGGAGTTGATGAGGAGCAGAGATGCGTCATTTTGAGGAATGAGAGAGAAGCTGGGCAGACGCAGATGGCCCTTGCTCTCAAAAAATGAAAGAAATTTTTCTCTAATTTCGTTAAGTCCAAGCTTTTCCATTGCCGGGTTTTCCTCCAATAAACATTAATTTTCTTTTATCCTCCGTAATTGGAACTGTTTACAAACTCCTGGAAGGACGAATAGTATGTGAAGAATTTATGCGTTCCATCGGTACTGAGCGCGTAGTAATAATAATTGGTGTTTTCGGGATTAAGCGCAGCGCCGATAGATGTGATGCCGGGATTTGCTATCGGTCCGGGAGGCAGGCCTTCATATATATAAGTGTTATAGGGGCTGTCCACCTGAAGATCATCATAGCTAAGCGATTCCTTATGCTCACCGAGGGCGTACTGAACGGTGGCGTCTATCTGCAGACATCGGAAATCGGAGCTCTTGAGCCGGTTATAGATAACGGAGGCAATGGTCGTGCGCTCACTGTCGGAGGCTGCCTCCATTTCTATCATGGATGCAATGGTCATGATCTCGTCGAAGGTATATCCCATTTCTTCAGCCTTGAGGTACATATGATCCTTGACGCGATACTTAAAGTTATCCAGAAACTTCTCGATGGCGTCCTCCGGGTCGGAGTTCACATAGAACTCATAGGTATCCGGGAACAAGAAGCCCTCCAAACGCTTTTCCGTACCCAGTTTGTCCGGGTTGAGGAAATCATAATCAAACTCATAATTCATGGAGCATTCCAGAAGCTCATCCACTTTGCATACTCCGTTTTCCTCGAGTATTTCAAAGGTCTGCATCATGGTCTTGCCTTCCGGGATGGTAACCGTGACAGTCTTAAGCGGGCCGGAGGTCTCCCGAAGATTGGTTACAATGGCTCTATAGTCCAGATTGGAGCTGAGAGTATAAGTGCCGGGAGTGATCTTCTCTTCGGCAGTCGACAACTTTGAAAACATCTTAAAAAGGAAGGGATATTCGATTATACCCGCTTCTTTAAGGTCATGGGCCACCTCTTCAATTGTAAATCCTTCCTTGACGGTTATCTCTGCGGTCACCAGTTCCTTATTCAGTGATAGAACATCGTTGGCGGCCAGCCAGCCGAAGGCTGCCAAAGCGGCGCTTATGCAAACAACCATGAGGAAATAAAGGATTCCGCCCATACAGCCCGTGCGATAACGTCTGCTTCTCCGAATGGGTCGGAAATCCCTGGCCTCATACTCTTCCTCGTCGTCTTCCGCATCGGAATTCTCTTCAGCCTCATTGCCGAGCTTGGTGAAAACATGGGTTTCTTCCACTTCATCGTTATGTTCATCGTTCCCGCCGTCAGACTCTTCGTCAGAGGTTTTGAACACCATTGTGTTCTCGCTCTCGTCAGGCTGGATATCCAGCCCGCATATGTCCAGCAGACTTGATAATTCTTCGCTGCTTATTTTTCGCGTTTCTTCCGTGACTTCCGGTTCTTCGGACACTTCGCTGCCAAAAAATTCCTTCACGTCCTCAGACAGCGGTGTGTCCTCGCTTCCTGCTTCAGATGTAACGTTGTTTTCATAGTTATCTTCCTGAACATTATCAATCATGCTCAGAAAGCGTTCAAAAATAGCGCTGCCTTTTTTATTGTTTTTGTTTTCCGCCATCACACACCTCTTCTCTCAGATGGCTGTAACACCTTTTGCTGTACCGGCATAGTATAAGCCGAAAGGTAAAGCGCAAGGAGCTTAACTGATCAACGGCTCCCGATGATTCTACCGCGCAGCGGGAGCTGAATCTTGAAGCGCGGAGAAAGGAAATTTACTATGTTCTGTGGAAATACTGGTAGCTGCTGGATCTGGATCATCCTCATAATCATCATCTTCGCCTGCGGTGGCTGCGGCACTTGGGGCAATAACGGCTGTGGCTGCGGCTGTGGCTTTGGCAACAATAACAACAACTGCGGCTGCTAATATGCCGTAAATCTCCATCCCCGGGGCTTTCATCCGAAGGCCCCGGGGTCATCAACGATGAACATTACCCGCAAACCATAGAGTTTCCCATAGCTCTCACCGCTTCGTCGCCTTTGAAGAATCGCAGCAGCTCAAAACCAAACTCCAATGCGGCGCCGGGTCCGCGGCCTGTAATGATTTTACCGTCCACACAGGCGGGAGCCTTGCCGAAAATAGTGCCAGGCATTTCTTCCTCCATGCCTGGATAGCACACTGCCTTCACGCCCTTGAGGAGGCCAAGCCTATGGAGCACCGTGGGACCTGCGCAAATGGCAGCAAGGGCTATCCCCTTCTCACCGGCATTCTTTATCTTCGTCATGACCTCTTCGCAGCCGGAAATACTCTCCACACCGCCAAGTCCTCCTGGAATAACGAGCATATCGGTCTTATCCAGGTCGATATCATCTGCGTTCAAGTCGCAATTCATCACTATGCCGTGCGCGCCCTCTACGCTCATGCCGCCTATTCCGGCGAAGGCCGCTTCAACGCCGCCTCTTCTGAGTATATCCAGCGGCGCTACCGCCTCTATCTCTTCAAAGCCCTTGCCAAGCAGAATATATACCATATGCTCACTTCCTTTATATGATATGTTTGCCCTTATTTGATATATGGCAGCACCAGCTCCATAACCTCGGAGTGTATGTCTCCAACGGTGCGCATTTTGCCGCCGGTAAGGCAGTTCACCCTCTGCCAGGAGTAAAACTCTGCAGCATCACGAGCAGCTTCGCAGCAATTGTTGAGATACTCCATATCCTGCTCATGTATATCCGCTGCCGTACCTGTAGCTTCTTCCCGGCTGCGCATCTGCGCCGAAGCTGCCTCGGCGCTTATATCCATGAAAATGACCATATCCGGGGCAGGCAGGCCCATTTTCGTGTATTCAAAATCATATAGCCAGTCAAAGAAAGCGCGGCGGGCTTCCCTTGTAAGCTTAGACGCCTGATGGACAGCGTTTGAAGTGGCGTATCTATCGGTTATTATAAGCCCTCCGCTTTCATAATACTCGCCCCATGATTTTTTATACGAGGCAAATCTATCAACTGCAAAGAAGGCTGAGGCCGCGTAGGCGTTCACATCCCCGGGCTTAGAGCCGAATTCCCCGCCGAGATACATTCTTATAAGAGCCGAGGAAGGCTCGGAATACTGAGGGAACACGAGGCTTCTCAGTTCAACGCCTTCAGCTCTGAGCTTCTCGCACAGCAGCTTATACTGCGTTGATTTTCCCGAACCGTCTATGCCCTCGAATACGATCAGCTTGCCCCTGCTCATTTTTTCTTACCTCTTATACGCTGCCCGATAGCCGCTAAAAGAAACACCGGCAGCTTTATCATTCTTTTTATTCTCGATGGCTGCCTGATAAGGCGGTAAAGCCACTCAAGACCAAGCTTCTGCCAGCTCTCCGGGGCACGCTGCACCGTGCCGGCAAATACGTCCAGCACACCGCCGAGCCCCATCATAAGGCCAACGTTGAGCCTGGGCGCGTTTTTATGCATCCATATCTCTTGCTTGGGCGCTCCGAGACAGACCAGCAGCAGGTCGGGAGCGGCGGCGTTTATCTTCTCGATGATGGGTTCATCGTCCTTGAAATATCCGTCAGCCGTACCGCAGATTTTTATTCCGGGAAAGCGCCCTGATATTGTTTCCGCTGCTTTCTCCGCGATACCGGGCTTTGCTCCCAGCAGATAAAGCTTCCCACCCTTTTCGGACAAGGCTTTGAAAAGCTCAGTGCCAAGGTCAATGCCGGGGACACGTTCCTTAAGCGGCGTGCCCAATATCCTCGCGCCGTAAATGACGCCGATACCGTCGGCAACAACAAGGTCAGCTTCCGCGACAGCCTCCTTTAACGCAGCATTGTCACGGCACATCCAGACTATTTCCGGATTTGGCGTGACTACATATGCACCGCTCCGCTGCTTCATAAGCTCAAGCGCTTTAGAAGCAGCCTCTTCCATATTAAAATTGTCAAATTCTACGCCTAATATTTCAGTGCGCAATGTATCACCCTTTTCCGGCAACGCCGATATGAACAGCATTGCCTCAGAGCTGAGAGAATACTTCGCCTATCTTTTCGGCGATCAACAGGTTAGCATCACCGTCATAGGGAGTTGGCGATTTATTGATGAGGACAAGCTTATCGCCACGATAATACTGCAGCAGACCCGCAGCGGGATATACCGAGAGAGATGTTCCGCCGATTATGAGCACATCCGCGTTTCTGATATACTCCACAGACTTGCGCACGGTATCATCGTCAAGTCCCTCCTCATAAAGGACTACCTCGGGCTTTACTATTCCGCCGCAGTCACACTTGGGCACGCCCTCGGACTTTACAATGAAGTCAAGGTCATATTTTCTGCCGCAGCGCATACATCTGTTTTTATGGATGGTACCGTGAAGCTCCATGACCTCTTTGCTTCCGGCAAGCTGATGGAGACCGTCTATATTCTGGGTAATGACGGCCTTTAGCTTCCCCTTGGCTTCAAGCTCCGCCAGCTTCAGGTGGCAGGCATTGGGCTGGGCTTCGGTATATATCATTTTATCCTTATAGAAGCGATAGAATTCCTCGGGATACCGCATAAAAAAGCTGTGGCTGATGATGGTCTCCGGTGAGAACTCATACTTCTGGTTATAAAGACCGTCCACGCTTCGGAAATCAGGGATGCCGGACTCGGTGCTGACCCCGGCGCCCCCGAAGAACACGATGTTATCCGAGTTTTCTATCCACTGCTTCAGCGTTTTTACGCTATCAGTCATATAAATCCCCCATGCGGCAACACCGCACATATAGTCTGCAAAAAATCCCCCGGCATGGAGGATTTTTTGCCATCATCGCCGGTTGCACGTAGGGCGAGGCGATGGGCTTTTTCATAATATAGTGTGATTTTTCACACTATAAATCCTCCATGCGTCAGCACCGCACAAATAGTCATTAAAAATCTCTCCCACATGGAGGATTTTTTGCCATCATCGCCGGTTGCCCGCAGGGCGGGGCGATGGGCTTTTTATAATATAGTGTGATTTTTCACACTAAAACACTTCCGAAATTACTGATTTGTGCTGTAGTTGGGAGCTTCCTTGGTGATATAAATATCGTGGGGATGGCTCTCCTTGAGGGCAGCTCCGGTGATCTTGATGAACTTGGAGCGTGTGCGCAGCGCCTCGATAGTGGGAGTGCCGCAATAGCCCATGCCGGAGCGGATGCCGCCAATCATCTGGTAGATGGTATCGGAAACGCTTCCCTTATAAGGCACACGGCCTTCCACGCCTTCGGGAACGAGCTTCTTCGCGTTCTCCTGGAAGTAACGGTCCTTACTTCCGTTTGCCATAGCGGCGAGAGAGCCCATGCCGCGGTATACCTTGAACTGGCGTCCCTGATATATTTCGGTCTCTCCGGGGCTTTCCTCGCAGCCCGCGAAGAGAGAACCCATCATGACTACACTGGCGCCGGCGCCGATAGCCTTGACGATGTCGCCGGAATACTTGATACCGCCGTCGGCAATGATCGGGATACCAAACTCAGCCGCAGCTTCGGCCGCGTCGGCAACAGCGGTGATCTGAGGCACGCCGATACCGGCGATGACACGGGTGGTGCAGATAGAACCGGGGCCAATACCGACCTTGACGCAGTCCGCACCGGCCTTGATAAGGTCACGGGTACCCTCGGCGGTGGCAACGTTGCCCGCGATAAGCTGAACATCCGGGAACTTGGACTTTATCATATCGATGCAGCGGAGAACGTTTCTGGAGTGTCCGTGGGCAGAGTCGAGGCCAAGAACGTCAACACCGGCGTCAACAAGAGCGGAGGCTCTGTCAAGGACGTCAGCGGTGATGCCAAGAGCAGCGCCGACAACGAGTCTGCCCTTATCATCTCTTGCACTATTGGGATAAGTAACAGCCTTCTCAATATCCTTGATGGTGATAAGACCCTTGAGAGCAAAGTTATCGTCTACGATGGGGAGCTTTTCGATCTTATGGCGGCGGAGTATCTCCTTGGCGTCAGCCAGAGTAGTACCCTCCTTGGCAGTGATGAGGTTTTCCTTGGTCATGACCTCATGGATAGGTCTATCCATGTTCTCCTCGAACTTCATATCGCGGTTGGTGATGATTCCAACGAGCTTGCCGTTCTCAACGATAGGAACACCGGAGATCTTGAACTTGCCCATGAGCTCATCGGCCTGAGCAAGGGTATGATTGGGAGAAAGATAGAACGGATTGGAAATAACGCCGTTTTCAGAGCGCTTTACCATATCGACCTGCTCCGCCTGCTGGTCGATCGTCATATTCTTATGGATAATGCCGATGCCTCCCTCTCTTGCGAGAGCGATGGCCATGCGGGACTCGGTAACGGTGTCCATAGCTGCACTGACCAGGGGGATATTAAGCTTTATTTTCTTGGTGAGCCAAGTGGAAAGATCCACCTGATTGGGAACGACTTCACTTGCGGACGGCACCAGCAGGACGTCGTCAAAGGTAATTCCCTCACCTACTATTCTGTCATAGAAACTTGTTTTTTCTGCCAAAGCAAACAGCTCCTCTCCAACGTATTTTAGATAGTTTACTACGCGGTTTTCTTCTTGTCAACCTCGCCCGTGAGGTAAAATCGACGTTTTTTTACTATTTGACATATGCTTTTCCTCGTTATAATATTTAAAGTATCAACTATATTACATACAGGAGTGATTCACCATGTCTAAAGTTGAAGCCGGAACAAAGTTTGAGGATTTCAGCGTTACCAGCCTGAAAAAAGGCAGGACAAGCATCTCGGAGCTTGTAAGGAAAAGCGGCAAGACCGCCATAGTTTTCCTCCGCTATTACGGCTGCCCTCTCTGCCAGTACGATATGATAAAATACCGTGACAGCTATGAGCAGATAACCGCCGGAGGCAACGGCCTCGTGGTCGCCCTTCAGTCCACCCCGGAAAGCATCGCCTCCCAGACGGATATTGATTTCCCCTTTGATATCATCTGCGACCCCGATATGCTTCTTTATCAGAAGCTGGAGATCGGCGTAATGGCTCCTCCAGCCGAAGGCGGCGAAATGCCCGCTCCCACTCCCGAGATGCTGCAGGTATTCAAGGCCATCGAGGACATGGGACTGCAGCATGGCCCCAACGAGGGCATTGAGGAGCAGCTCCCCGCTTACTTCATTGTTGACAGTGAGCTGAACGTCTCAGTCGCTCACTACTGTGAAAATCCCCTTGAAGTCCCAGAACCCGAGGATTTCGCAAAATTGTTCGCATAAACCACCCCGCCGCAGTTTTTACTGCGGCGGGATTTAATATATCATCAAGCGTTGAAAACGTACTGATCCAATCTGTTCATAGCCTCGACTACGAGAGAATGGGGTACGGCGAGGTTCATACGGATTGCGTACTCCCGGTGGAAGGGTCTGCCGTCCTGCCAGATAACGCCGACCTCCATACCGGCGCGGATCAGCTCGTCCATGGTTTTTCCGTGAGCCTTGCACCACTTTTCGCAGTCCAGATAGAGCATATAGGTGCCCTCGGGCTTAAAGAGCTCCACGCCCGCAAAGTGTTCCTTGATATAGTCGTATGCGTAGTCCACGTTGCCGCCCAGCACCTGACACAGCTCGTCTACCCACTCCTCGCCCTCGGGCTTATACGCGCCGATAAGGGCATGGACGGATAGAACATTCGCGTCGTTATAATGAGCAAGGCTTCCCTGCTTCATTACGCGGTCACGGAGGTATTTATTATATATTATATGGTAGGAGCCTACAAGACCGGCCAGATTGAAGGTCTTTGAGGGAGCGTACATGGCTATGGTACGGTTCCTGGCATCCTCAGAGACAGACTGAGTAGGGATATGCTTCTTCTCGCCGATGATGATATCCGACCAGATCTCGTCTGATATGACGATGCAATCGTTGGCGGCGTAGACCTCCATTGCCTTCTCCAGCTCCCAACGTTCCCAAACACGTCCGCAGGGATTGTGGGGAGAGCAGAACACAACGGTATGTATCTTATGCTTCTTTATTTTGGCATCCATGTCCTCAAAATTCATGCGCCAAACGCCGTTTTCATCCTGCACAAGGTCGGAATGGATGATCTTCCGGCCATTGTTCTCTATGCAGCCGGTGAAACCTACATAGGTGGGAGAATGGAGCAGCACAGCCTCGCCGGGCGCGGTAAAGGCCTGAATGGCTGAAATAACGCCGCCGAGCACACCATTTTCATAGCCGATGTGCTCCGCTTCAAGACCCTCCACACCGTTGCGCACCTTCTGCCAGCGTATGATGGAGTCATAATACTCCTTGGGAGTGCGGAAATATCCGTATGCGGGATGCTTGGCGCGCTCAATAATAGCGTCAACGATGGTTGGAACAGTGGCGAAGTTCATATCGGCCACCCACATTGGTATTTTGCTGAAGCCCTCTTTGACCTCCACACCCTCCATCGGGATAACGTCGACCGCAACAGAATCCTTGCCGCGGCGATCCATAATAGTGGTAAAATCGTATTTCATATTTGTACTCTATACTCCTTTATTTATTAATTATTCCGTTATTTTTCATACGTTGCCCGAGCGGGCATAATAAAATATGTACTGCTGGGCGAGCCCGGCGTTTTTACCGAACACCTTCGGGTCGAAATCTTTTGGATAATGAGCCGCCAGCGCCTTTTTCATCCAGACATCTATCGGAAAGGCGTCCGGGATGCAGAGTCCGAAAAGGATTACGCAGTTGGCCACCTTGTCGCCGATGCCGTTCATAGTCTTGAGCGCCTTGAGCGCGGTATTGAAATCACTTTGGGCCAGCGCGTCCAAATCAAGAGAACCGTCCGCAACAGCCTTGGCCGCTCCGAGGATATACGGTGCGCGGTAACCGCAGTGCAGTGGCGCGAGGTCGGCTTCGCTGAGCGCCGCCACCTTTTCCGCATTGGGGAAGGCATAAAGTGTCTTTCCCTCCAGCTCAACCGGCTCACCAAAGCAGGAACAAAGCGTCTCCACTATCTTCTTTATGCGCGGAATATTGTTGCACTGGGATATAATGAATGAGCACAGCGCCTCCCACTTATCCTGGCGCAATATGCGTATGCCCGCGCCGTACTCCGCGGCAGAGCGGGTATATTCATCTATGGAAAGCGCTGCCCGCGCCGAGGCGTAATCGCGGCCGAGGTCAAAGTAATCGTACCAGATACTTTGGAAATCCTCCATCGTTCCGCTGATGAAAACGCTGCCGTTCTCCGTCCAGACCCTGGCGGCGCATCCGTGGGCTACGCCCCGATATACGCCGTTCTCATCCGCGTTCCAGCGAAAGCACTGGCCGCACTCAAAAATTTTAACCGGGTCGAAATCCTCCGGCGAGCTTATCTCCACAAATCCATCATGTTCTATGTATTGCATAAAAGCACGCTTCCGTTTATAATAATATATATTATAAATATTATTGTACCACAAAATCATGGTTTAGAACAGGGATGGTGCTGATTTTGTCAGAAAAAATATTTACTATACCAATAAACGAAGCCTTTGACGAACACGACGGCTGCCCCATGTGCCGCCTGCACCGGGCGCTTGAGGAAACGAGCCTTACCTACGTTCTCGGTGCGGCAATGATGGAGCCCGACGTGAGAATAAAGATGAACGAAGCAGGCTTCTGCCATGAGCATTTTGCCAAGCTGCGCGGCATAAAAAACAAGTTGGCACTGGCCCTTATCCTTGAGAGTCATCTGGCGGACGTGAACAGCCTGCTGGAGACTGAGGTCAGCGGCAGGAAAGGATTTTTCAAAAAGAAAGAGCCCGACGCCGACGCCGGCGATAAGCTCAGCGCGCTTTCCGGCTCCTGCTTTGCCTGCAAGCGTATCCGCTCCACTGAGCTGAGATATTATTCCAACATAGCCTACCTTTGGGACAGTGACGAAAAGTTTCATGAGAAGTTCAGAAGCCAGCCCTACATATGCGTCACCCATACGGCAGGCATCCTTGAAGCCGGGCGGCGTGAGTTGAAGGCGGAGAAGTATCAGAGCCTTTATGAGGATATCACCGCTCTGAACAGGGCATATCTGGACAAGCTTCGGGCAAGCGTAACGGAATTCACCGTCAGCTTCGACCATCGCAACGCAGGCACTCCTCTATCAGACGAAGCCCGTAATTCCATCGAAAAGGCGCTGGAATTTTTGAATTAATTGGATATATAAAAAACACCTCATTTGCTAAATATAATACTAATTCTTGATTAGTACAGGCAAATGAGGTGTTTTTTTGAGTACCAAGCGTATCGGAGCCCAAACCGTGGCTCTTCAGACTCCCCCATCCATAATCGGACACGCCTGTGTGGTAGGCAAAAAAGAGGGAGAAGGCCCATTGAAGGACAGCTTTGACTATATTGGTGAGGACTCCTATTTCGGCGAAAAAAGCTGGGAGAAGGCCGAATCCGCCATGCAGAAAATGGCCTTTTCAATGGCCTGCGACAAGGCTTCCGTGTCCCCCTCGGCAATAGGATATCTCTTCGCGGGCGACCTTCTGAATCAGTGTATAGCCTCAGCCTTTTCCATGCGTGATGCGGGAGTTCCCTTCTTCGGCCTTTACGGCGCGTGCTCCACAATGGCTGAAAGTCTTTCCCTTGCCGCTCTTTCTATAGACGGAGGCTTCGCCGATATCAGCGCGGCGGTGACCTCCTCCCATTTCTGTTCCGCCGAACGGCAGTTCCGCTTTCCTCTTGAATACGGCGGACAGCGCACACCCACGGCTCAATGGACGGCAACCGCAGCCGGCAGCATTATTCTCGGCTCCATCGGAAGTGGGCCGTATGTCACCCATGTTACCACGGGAAAGATAGTTGACGCGGGCATAACCGACGCGAACAACATGGGCGCTGCTATGGCTCCCGCAGCCTACGATACACTTAGCTGCCATTTTACCGACACCGGCAGAAACCCGGATTTTTACGACCTTATCGTCACCGGCGACCTTGGTGACGTGGGTCGCTCCATAGTGCTGGACTTTTTCCGTGACGATGGTCTGGACATCAGCGCCAATTATGATGACTGCGGACTGATGATGTTCTCCCGTGAGGAGCAGGACGTTCACGCCGGCGGCTCCGGCTGTGGATGCAGCGCCGGTGTGCTGTGCGGGCATATACTCAACGGCATAAAGGAAGGACTCTATAAAAATGTGCTCTTTGCCGCAACAGGAGCGCTGATGTCATCCACCTCCTCGGGACAGGGTGAGAGTATCCCCGGTATCTGCCACGCCGTGGCTATATCCAAGGAGGTGCAGGGATGATCTGGGAATATGTAAAAGCCTTTCTTATTGGTGGTCTGCTCTGTGCCATAGGCCAAATACTCATTGACAAGACAAGTCTGACTCCTGCTAAAATTCTCGTTTCCTACGTTGTAGCTGGCGTTTTGCTGGGCGCGGTGGGACTTTACCAGCCCTTTGCCGATTGGGCGGGAGCGGGAGCCACCGTTCCCCTCACAGGCTTCGGAAACACGCTGGCTCAGGGCGTAAAAAAGGCTGTTGCTGAAAAGGGCTTACTGGGCATTTTCACCGGCGGCTTTACCGCTGCCGCCGCGGGTATCTGCGCCGCCGTCTTCTTCGGCTATTTCGTGGCGCTGATATGCAAGCCCAAGGAGAAGAAGTGATCGTCTGATGCACCATGCGGCACAGATGTGAAATATTTGCAGCATTGTCCCCATGAAATCCAATTCGCCGCACATCAAATGATGCGCGGCGATTTTTTTCGTTGACTGCTTGGTACTTAGCATTATTCTGTTGGTTCATCAGATATGTCTTCTTCAGGCTCGGGAACGTAATTATCCTCAGGCATTGGCAGGGTTTCCTGCGTTTCAATGCCCTGCATCGCCAGCCACTGTTCCCGGGTGATGAGGAGCTGGCGGGGCTTGGAGCCTTCGAAGGGGCCGACTATACCGCGTTCTTCCATCTGGTCTACAAGACGGGCAGCTCGGGAATAGCCCAGCTTCAGCTTACGCTGGAGCATGGATACGGAAGCCTGCTTGACCTCAAGGATGACCTCAACGGCGGAATTGAACAGTTCATCCACCTCGCCGTCACCCTCGCTTATCTCCGCGGGTTCGTCCTTATCTTTCCTGGAATCCTTCTCAGCGTTGCGCTCGATCTCCTCAAGGATGTTCTCGGAATACTGAGCGGTGCTGCGTTCCTTGACGAAGTTTACAACGGCCTCACGCTCCTCGTCGGTGACGAACGCGCCCTGAACACGAAGAGGCTTGCCCGCACCGATGGGAGAATAGAGCATGTCGCCCTTACCGATGAGCTTTTCAGCGCCGGTCGTATCGAGGATAATACGGGAGTTCAAAGCCGAGTCAACGGCAAAAGCTATTCTGGACGGTATATTGCCCTTCATAAGGCCGGTTATAACATCGGCGGAGGGACGCTGGGTGGCGATGACAAGGTGTATTCCGGAAGCGCGGCCCATCTGAGCCACGCGGCAAATGGATTCTTCAACATCCTTGGCGGCCACCAGCATCAGGTCGGCCAGCTCGTCTATGAGCACCACTATCTGGGGCAGGGTCTGGCCGCCCTCCTTCTTAACGATGGCAGTGTTATAAGTGGCAAGGTCTCTTGCGCCAACCTCAGAAAACAGCTTATAGCGCTTCATCATTTCAACTACGGCCCACTGCAGAGCGCCTGCCGCCTTCTTCGGGTCGGTAACCACGGGAATCAGCAGATGAGGTATCTCGTTATAAACGCCAAGCTCTATCATCTTGGGGTCTATCATTATAAGGCGCACCTCGTCCGGCGAGGACTTGAAGAGCAGGCTGAGTATAAGAGAGTTCATGCAGACGGATTTACCGGAGCCGGTGGTACCCGCTATGAGCAGATGGGGCAGCTTGGAAATATCGCCAACTACGGGGTTGCCCGCTATATCCTTGCCCACGGCAAAGGAGAGCTTGGAGCTCTTGCCTGTGAATTCCTTGGATTCGATAAGTTCGCGCAGAGCGACAACGTTGACTATCTTGTTCGGCACCTCAATGCCAACTATGGATATTTTATCTGGGATCGGAGCCACTCTTACGCCCGTAGCGCCAAGTGCGAGGGCTAGGTCGTCCGCCAGATTGGTAAGGCGGGATAGCTTTACACCCTGCTCAAGCTCCACCTCATATCTGGTAACGGAGGGGCCGCGAGTATAATCCACAAGGCGGGCGTTTATGCCGAAGCTCTGGATAGTAGTTTCCAGCCGGCGGGCATTCATTTCCACCTCGGTCTTTCCGTCGGCACTGCTGCCCGCGCTGGCCTGAGCCAGCAGTGATGTGGGCGGATACACATACGCGGCAGGCTCAGAATTGCCAAGACTCTCCTCTATGGCTTCAGCCACCTCTATTGAAGCCGCACGCTTCTCTGCCTCGTTGCGAAGCTTCTCCATCTTCTTGCTGGCAGCCAGTTCTTCCTCAAGCGGCTTCATTATCTCGTTTACAGACTGAGCGGGAACGTGCTCAGAGACCTCCGGTACAGCCGCATTCGCCGCCTTTTGTGCTTCTTCCTCACGGTGTAAAGGCTCAGGATTTACAGGTTGTTTTTTCTCAGGTACGGGCTCTGCCTCGCCGCTCAGCACCTTATCAGGGGTTGGTACGGCAGGATTACTGTCGAAGAAGGAGTCCTTATCTTCTTTTGGCGGATTGATGGGATCATCCACCGGGAAATCGATCACCCGACTTGTGTGGCGGGTCTTACCCGCTATTTCAGTGGTGTGACCGGGTTCGGGCGTTGCTTCCTCCGCAACCTCCGGCTTCTCCTTTTTGGTTTTCTCCGGTTTGGGTATGTATTCATACTCCACCTTTTCTCTGGAGCGGTACCAATCAACGATTCCGCTGATTGTGGCGTTGAATGCCATGAGCAGCAGGAAGAGCAGGGCTATCACGAAGACAATGCCCGCGCCCACCTTGCCGAACATAGCGCCAAAGCCCATTGCCAAAAGACCGCCAAACACTCCACCGCAGCAGGAAACGCCTGCGGCGGAGCCGTCTCTGTAAAGAGTGGAAATGACATTCCATGACCATTCATATTCGGTTTTGCAGCCAAAAAGATGGAGTACCGCTCCAAGCATGAGGGGGATGAGCAGAGCGCAGGCAAGGCGCAGCCTCACAGGGCGTCCCCTGTGGAAGAACAATATGTACGCGCCCAGCAGCAGTGCTGGCGGAAAGAGATAAAAGCCTCTGCCCACAAGCCCCGAGAGGAAAGAACGGAAAAAGTCTATGAACCAGCCGTCCGAGCTGAAATATCCAATGAAAGAGAAAATGGCAAGTAAGAGACAGACCACCGCGCCTATCTCGCGCCGGTGCGGCTGCTGTGCAGCAGTCTTGGCGGAAGAGCCGGACGCCGAGGACTTGGCAGGCTTTTTTCCTGTTTTCCTGCTGCTTGTATTTTTTGTTGTGCCCTTTTTTGCAGGCATTTATATGCACCTCTGTTCGGGAAAGTAATTATACGTCTATATTTTAGCAGTATATCACAGCGTACAAATATTCGCAATCACTTTTTCTCCCGCCTCTTCTCTATTTCGCCGTGCAGATAATCCAGCGCGTCGGAAAGGCCGCCAAGGGCGTCGATAAGGCCGCAGTTCACCGCTTCCTCACCATATATAACGCTGCCTACATCGGTAGTCAGCTCTCCCGTTTTAAGCATCATGCGCACGAAGGTATCCCTGTCCACGGAGGAATTTTCCGTCACGAAGGCTACAATGCGCTCCTGGATCTTCTCGAAATAGGTGAAGGTCTGCGGCACGCCTATCACTACCCCGTTGAGCCGCACGGGATGTATGGTCATAGCCGCCGAGGGCGCGATGAAAGATTTTTTCGCCGAGACAGCCAGCGGTACGCCGATAGAATGCCCTCCGCCCAGCACCAGAGACGCCGTAGGCTTCTTCATTCCCGAAATAAGCTCCGCTATCCCCAGCCCAGCCTCGATATCTCCGCCTACAGTGTTGAGCAGTATCATCAGCGCATCGATATCATCGCTTTCCTCGATGGCAGCCAGCATAGGCATTACATGCTCATACTTGGTGGTCTTATTATTGGGCGGCAGCAGAATATGTCCCTCTATCTGCCCGATGATGGTAAGACAGTGGATGCAGCCTTTAGAGGAGCGGGCAGTGGCTGAACCAAGGCGGATTATATCGCTTTGCAGCAGCTCGTCCCCGGAAAATTCCTCATTTGTGAGTTCTTCGTTTTTCATATTAATCCCCCATTCCGCCGCTATGAACGGCACAAATCAGAAACGAAATGCTCCCCCGGCGAAATGGGGATTATAGCCGTCATCTACGGCTGCAGCGAAGCGGCGAGCAGATGGGCTTTTAATAATATAATGTGATTTTTTCACACTATCACCTTAAAGCATTTTGCCCAGTATCGGCGGGTTTATACTCCTATCTATTCAGCCGCCAGAGAGCGTAATGCATTCGGCAATGTCAAACACAAAGCGTCCCCCGCATCAAAATGCAGGGGACGCCGCTATCATTCGTTGTTTGATTCCTCGTACAGCGGAGGTGCCGGAAAAATACCATCCGGATAAAGAAGCATATTATAATAAATGGCGTATGTGGTCTCCGTATATGGCAGAATCCATATGGCGAGAATTCCTGCGCTGAGAAGAATGAGAATATACCAGCCGATAAAGCTCAAATCAAGGACGAAGAGCTCAGCCTTATGGCCACGCATGATTTTCTTGCTCTCGCGGATGCATTGCAGAGGCCCCTTGGAAGGATCGTCAAGCAGGATATAATAAGCCTGGCGATAGCGGTAAGCGGCGATGATGCCGGGTACGACAAAGAGCATGGACCAAAGCGTTATGAACAACCCCTGAAGGAAATAGACCGCAAATACCTTAAAGGTAATACTGAAACCGTCAGCCAGGTCCGCCATGCCGGTGGGGCGGTGTCGGCTGATATTAAGAGCGAAGGACATATAGCCCACGGTAAGTATCTGTATCATAATCTGAATGACAAATACAAAGAGCGTGGCGGCCCATTCCCGCTTTGAATAAACCGGGATAACGTTCCCCGCTTCCATATAGCGAAGCGCATTATTTGTCCAGGCAACGATTATGGCGTCTATCTTGCTGCTTACAATGGTGAGCAGCAGCAGAATAACAAGGTAGATAAACGTGGTCATATAGAGACGGGGCGTATCCATATATGCGTGACGCGCCCTACGCTTGAGTTGAGTTCTGTTCATAGCCGTCCTCCTTTTCTCCTTCTCCGTTTCTTCCCCACCCCAATATTTGGTGGCTGAAATTTTTTGCTGCTTAAAAATTTTTCTATAAAGAGCTATTCTCCGCATTCCGCATTGTTTTTTTATTTGATTTTATTATATCACCGGATGAGCCAAATGTATACAACTTTTGTCCATTTATAGAAATCAAAAATCCTGCAATTATTTTTCGTTGAGATATTGACATAAGCGAAAAGGCGTTGTACTATATCTATGCTGCACAGTTTTGTCGGCTATACCAGATATTGTGAAAGGATAGAGTCAATATGACCATAGATGGCATCAGAAAAAGAGACGGCCGCATAGTCCCCTTCGAACTGGAAAAGATAGAGTCCGCTATTACCAAGGCTTTCGCCGCAACATACAAGCTGGGCAGTGAGGATACAGCCAAGACCCTCGCCGCTGAGGTTTTGTCCATTCTTGAGGTTGAGGGCAACAACTCTCCCGACGTTGAGCATATACAAGATATAGTAGAGCGAGTTCTTATGGACAACGGCTATGTCCAGACCGCCAAGGCATATATACTTTACCGCGCCGAGCGCAGCCGCGTCCGCGAGATGAACACTCGCCTTATGCAGAAGTATGAGGAGATAACCTTTGCCGACGCCAAGGATTCCGATATCAAGCGTGAGAACGCCAATATCAACGGAGACACCGCTATGGGTGCCATGCTCAAGTACGGTTCCGAGGGAGCGAAGCAGTTCTTCGAGATGTACGTGCTCAAGCCCGAATACGCAAAGGCTCACCGTGAGGGCGACATCCACATCCATGACATGGACTTCGCCTCCACCGGCACCACTACCTGCACCCAGATTGACCTCCTTTCTCTCTTTAAAAACGGCTTCTCCACCGGCCATGGTATTCTCCGTGAGCCTCAGGACATCGCTTCCTATGCCGCTCTGGCCTGCATCGCCATCCAGTCCAATCAGAACGATCAGCACGGCGGACAGAGTATCGTCAACTTTGATTACAGCATGGCCGAAGGCGTAAGCAAGACCTTCAGACGCATCTATATTCAGAATCTGGCTCGTGCCTTCATGCTTCTGGCTGACTGCGAGGATCTGGAGGATACTCTCAAGGAAAACCGTAAGGCGATTGAAGCCGAGACCGGCCTTTATCCCAAGCTTGAGGACTGCGATGCTTACTTTGAAGCCGAGCTTCCCAGGCTGCAGGATCTCACAGGCTGCGATGAGGGTGTATGCAGAAAGGCTCAGACCTTTGCCCACTACCGTGCCACCAAGGAAACCGACCGCGCCACCTTCCAGGCGATGGAGGCACTTATCCACAATCTCAATACCATGAATTCCCGTGCGGGTGCCCAGACTCCCTTCTCCTCTATCAACTACGGTATGGACACCTCTCCCGAGGGTCGTATGGTCATGCGCAACCTGCTTCTCAGCACCGAACAGGGTCTGGGCAACGGCGAAACTCCCATCTTCCCCATTCAGATATTCAGAGTCAAGGACGGCGTCAACCTCAACGAGGGAGAACCCAACTACGATCTTTTCAAGCTGGCATGCCGCTGCAGCGCCAAGCGTCTGTTCCCCAATTTCTCCTTCATTGACGCGCCCTTCAACCTTCAGTATTATAAGCCCGGTCATCCCGAAACCGAGATAGGCTACATGGGATGCCGCACCCGCGTTATGGGCAATGTCTATGACCCCAGCCGCGAGATCGCTCCCGGCCGCGGCAACCTTTCTTTCACCACCGTCAACCTTCCCCGCCTTGCCATTAAGGCTAAGGGTGACATCGACGTATTCTTTGAGATGCTGGACAGCAAGATAGAGCTCATCATTGGTCAGCTTCTTGAACGTTTTGAGCTTCAGAGAAAGAAGAAGGTTCGCAACTTCCCCTTCCTCATGGGCGAGGGCGTCTGGATAGACAGCGAGAAGCTTGATTGGAACGATGAGATAGGCGAAATTCTCAAGCACGGCACGCTCTCTATGGGCTTCATTGGCTTGGCCGAGACCCTCGTGGCTCTGGTCGGCAAGCACCACGGCGAGAGCGAAACCAGCCGCAACCTGGGTCTTGAGATAGTTTCCCACATGCGTGCAAAGATGGACGAGGCCTGCCAAAAGTACGGTCTGAATTTCTCTCTCCTTGCAACCCCCGCTGAAGGTCTTTCCGGCCGTTTTGTAAGAATGGATCGCGAGATCTACGGCTCTATTCCCGGGGTTACCGACCGTGAATACTACACTAACAGCTTCCACGTGCCCGTTTATTACCCCATCGCCGCCTTTGAGAAAATACAGATAGAGGCTCCCTACCATGCTCTTACCAATGCAGGACACATCACCTATATTGAGATGGACGGAGACCCTCTGGACAATCTTGATGCCTTTGAGAAGGTAGTGCGCTACATGCAGAAGTGCGGCATTGGCTACGGCTCTGTAAACCATCCGGTAGACCGTGACCCCGTCTGCGGCTTCTCCGGCATCATCAAGGATCAGTGTCCCGGCTGCGGACGTACCGAGGACGAAGGTCCGTTTGAACGCATCCGCCGCATCACCGGCTACCTTGTGGGCACTCTTGACCGCTTCAATAATGCCAAGCGTGCTGAGGAGCATGACCGCGTAAAGCACAGCATTGGTTCCTGCTGCGGTGTCTGCGATGAGTGATACCGTTCTTCGGATAGCGGACACCATACAGGACTCCATAGTTGACGGCCCTGGTTTCCGTTTCGTGGTATTTACCCAAGGGTGCGAACGCCACTGTCCTGAGTGCCACAATCCTCACACCTGGGATCCGGCAGGCGGCAGAGAGGTCACCGTTGACAGCCTTTTCAAGACCCTCTCATCCAATCCGCTCACCGATGGTCTCACGCTCTCCGGCGGCGAGCCTTATCTGCAGGCGGCTGCCTGCGCTGAGCTTGCTCAGCGGGCGAAGGCTGCGGGCTTCAACGTATGGTGTTATTCCGGCTACACCTTTGAGGAAATACTTGATATTTCCAAAACCGACCCAGGCTTCAAGGCTCTCATTTCCGCCACCGATGTGCTCATTGACGGCATGTTCCTTATTGCCGAAAAGAGCCTGACCCTTAAGTGGCGCGGAAGCCGCAATCAGCGCGTAATAGACGTTCAGAAGAGTCTCGACTGCGGTGAGGTCATTTTGCACGAAAACAGATAATTACAGCCAGCGGGGCGATGATATTTCGCCCCGCTGTATGTGCTTTTTCCATGAGGTACATATATTGAAAAAACAACGGATCCTTATAGCTATAATATGCACGGCAGCGGCGGTCATCATCGCCGCTATTGCCATTTTTGCCCTTACACGGTTGGACGATCCCGACTCCGTACCCACTTCGCCGCCGGCAACAGCGATACCCACCCTGCCCCCGGCAACGCCCACTCCCACTCCGGATGCATTCCCCTCTCCCGACGCAACAGCCACACCTGCGCCTACCTCTACTCCCGATGTTGAACCTACGCCGGAGGCGAGCGCTGAGCCCACTCCGGAACCAACTCCAGAGCCTACTCCCGAACCCACTCATGATGCCGGTCAAGACCCGGACCCCACCCCTGAACCAACCCCTGAACCGCCTTCCAAGCTGGTAGAATATAAAATAAGCTTCATTGGCGGCGTTTCCCCCATAGGCGATCCGGCGGACTACGCCATGTTCTCCCCCATAGCCGAACTTATAAGCAGCGATGATGTGAGCATAATGAATCTTGAGGGTGTGCTTACAGACTCTCACGTATCGCCTGAATCAGAGTCTCTCACAGCATCCACCGCCTGGGCGGCAGCATTCCGCGAGGCAGGCATAGACATTGTTAACACAGCAAGCGCTCACGCTTACGACTTCGGTCAGGAGGGCTACGAGGACACTGTGACCGCACTCAGCGGCGCTGGACTTCCTTACGTGGAGGACAAATCAATATCCCTGCTTATCAGCAAGGATGACCTTCTCATTGGTTTCTATTCCTCAAACGGCGGCGCAGGCAGCAATATGAAAAAAAGCATCGCTTCTCTGAAGAATGCGGGAGCTGACCTGATAATCGTCTGTTTCAGTTGGAACGCCGGCACCGAGGAAATATATCTGAGCAACGAATACCATTCCGCGCGATATGCCGTTGACTGCGGTGCAGACATAGTTTTCGGTCAGAACGGTCAGAATCTACATTATTTTGAGCAATATAACGATGCAATCATCATCTACAGTCTCGGCAAATATGCCGGCAGTTTCAATCAGGGCGGCTGTGCCGCCGTACTTCAGCTCACACTGTGCCAGGGTGACAGAGGTCTATACATCTCTGAGACCGCCTGCATCCCCATCCTTACCGGTACTTATGACGCACCGCCCACAGCGGCAGTCCCGGGCAGCGAGGAATACGACCGCATCATCCTCACCCTGAATAGTGTCCCGGCCCGTCCCCAGGCTTCAGACGAGTCAAACTACGCCACAGAGTACGAAGTGGAAAGACAGCCGGAGAATGACACATCGGAAAATCTGCCGGAGACTGAAATCATATCCGGTGAAACAGAAGAGGTAGAAAATGGATACTAAAGAAATATACGCCCGCATGGGCATTTCCCCCGAGGTCTATGAATACGGCGAGAAGATCATAGAGAAGCTCCTCCCCCGCTTCGATGAGATAGACCGGGTGGCTGAGTTCAATCAGGCCAAGGTGCTTTCCGCCATGCAGAAGAACCGGGTCAACGCCGCCCACTTCGCCGCCACCACTGGCTATGGCTACAACGACGGAGGACGCGAGACTCTTGAAAAGGTCTACGCTGACACCTTCCACACCGAGGCAGCCCTTGTGCGCCCACAGATAACCTGCGGTACCCATGCCCTGGCCGTGGCTCTTTCCGCAAATCTCCGCCCCGGTGATGAGCTCCTCTCTCCTGTTGGCCGTCCCTATGATACCCTTGAGGAAGTCATTGGCATCCGGGATTCCATAGGCTCCCTTAAGGAATACGGCGTAAGCTACCGTCAGGTGGATCTTCTGCCTGACAGCAGCTTTGACTATGACGGAATTCGCGCCGCCATAAACGAGCGCACCAAGCTGGTAACCATCCAACGTTCCAAGGGCTACCAAACCCGCCTGACTTTCTCCTCGGAGATGATAGGTGAACTTATCACCTTTATAAAGTCCATAAATCCGGACATTATCTGCATGGTGGATAACTGCTACGGGGAATTCGTGCAGACTATTGAGCCCTCGGATCTGGGTGCTGATATGATAGTCGGCTCTCTTATTAAGAATCCCGGCGGCGGTCTTGCCCCCATCGGAGGCTACATCTGCGGCACGGCCAAATGCGTGGAGCAGTGCGCCTACCGCCTTTCCGCACCTGGCCTCGGTCAGGAGGTAGGCGCTAATTTAGGTCTGCTTCCCTCCTTCTTCCAGGGCTTTTTCCTTGCCCCCACCGTCACTGCCGGCGCACTGAAGGGCTCCGTTTTTGCCGCAAATGTTTATGAAAGCCTCGGCTTTAAGGTGGTTCCCAACTCTACGGAGCCCCGATATGACATAATCCAGGCCGTTGAGCTGGGCAGCCCTGAGGGCGTTATCGCTTTCTGCCAGGGCATACAGGCCGCGGCGCCCGTGGACAGCTATGTCACGCCCGTTCCCTGGGCAATGCCCGGCTACGACTCCGAGGTAATTATGGCGGCGGGCGCGTTCGTACAAGGCTCTTCCATAGAGCTGAGCGCCGACGGGCCAATTCGTCCGCCTTATGCTGTGTACTTTCAGGGCGGTCTCACCTGGTTTCACGCAAAGACCGGCATACTCATGAGTCTGCAGAAAATGCTGGACGCAGGCCTTGTAACATTGTGAAACAGAACATAATTAATACTCGGATATACAGCTTTTAGGAAGGAGCACAAACACTATGAAGATGAGCGAACTTATGAAGCAGCGCATGGCATTCTCATTCGAGCTTTTCCCTCCGAAAACCGAAGCCGGCGAAAAGAAGCTGTTGGGTGAAGGCGGCGTACTGGATAAGCTTTCCACAATGAAGCCCGATTATATTTCCTGCACCTACGGAGCAGGCGGCACCAACGTAGGCAAGCAGCTCCCCGTTTTGGAGGCAATAAAGGCCCACAACTCCACCCCTGTGGCTCACTTCACCTGCATCGGCAACACTCGTGAGAGCATCCGGGAGCAGCTGCAGAATTATCTTGACCGAGGCATCGACCACATCCTCGCCCTGCGAGGCGACCTCCCCTTCGGCTGGACAGGAACCGGCGGCGATCTGTGCTACGCCACCGAGCTGGTCAAGTTTGTTCGCGACGAATTCGGCGATAAATTCACCATAGCCGTGGCCGGTTCTCCCGAGGGACACATCGCCTGCCGCAGTCTTGAGGCCGACATCTCCTTTCTTAAGCAAAAGCAGGATGAAGGGGCGGATTACATCATGACCCAGCTCTGTTGGGATATGGACCAGTTCCTCCGCTGGCTGGACGCCATACGTAAAGCAGGCGTCACCATGCCCGTCGATGTGGGCATCATGCCCGTTCTGGACGCTGCCGCCACTATCAACATGGCTCTCAGCCGTAACGGCTGCGTTATGCCCAGAGAACTTTGCGAAATAATATCTAAATACTGGATATTCCCCAATCCCTTTGTAAGCGACCCATACGACGCCGATGTTGCAGGAAAGAAAGCCGCCTTTAAGGAGGCCGGCCTGGAGTATACTGTGCGTCTGATTGACGAATACCGCGTCTGCGGCATCAACGGCATCCACCTTTACGCACTGAACAAATATGAGGACGTGGCTAAGCTGGTGGAAATGTCCGGCATAAAGGATATGTAAAGCAGACGAAGGAGGCATCTTTATGTCTATGAACGATATGAGCATCCGTACCTTCGCCGAGGCTTTGTCCGCAAAAAGCCCCGTTCCCGGCGGCGGCAGTGTCGCCGCGCTGGTCGGCGCGCTGGGCATCGCCCTTGGCTCAATGGTCGGAAATTTTACTCTCGGCAAAGAGCAGCACGCTGACGTTGAGCCGGATATACTCCGTATTCTTGAGGAAGCCGATAACATTCGTCTTTCTCTCCTTAGCTGCGTTGACGAGGACGTCACCGCTTTTGAGCCGCTTTCCAACGCATATGGCATCCCAAAGGATGACCCGGGACGCGCTGAGATACTTGAAAAATGTTTCCGGGAAGCTGCTTCAGTCCCCATGAAGATACTTGGGCTCGCTTGCCGAGCCATTGAACTTCACAGCGAGCTTGCGGAAAAAGTCAGCGGCTCTATCGTATCAGATGTAGGAAGCGGCGTTGTATTCTGTTGGGCCGCTCTTTACGGATCCGCCCTGAACGTGAAGGTAAATACGAAGCTCATGACCGACAGAGCGTACGCAGAAGAGCTGAACGCCCGTGTGGATGCCCTGATGGACAAATATTGGAAAATAGCTGATTCTGTCTATGAGAGCGTATATGGGAGGTTTTGCTGAAATGGCGGAGATTCTAAAAGGTTCTGCCGTAGCAGCAGCCCTGAATGCAAGGTCAACGGCCAAAGTAGAGGAATTGAAGCGGGAAGGCGTTTCGCCCACGCTGGCAATTCTGCGCGTAGGCGAGCGTGCGGACGATATTTCATATGAAAAAGGCGCTATGAAGCGCTGCGCCGCGGCTGGCGTTGAGGTGAAAAACGTCACATTCCCCGCCGATGTGGGACAGGCCGAGCTTATGGCCGTGTTGGACGGGCTCAACAAGGACGAAAGCGTTCACGGCGTTCTTATCCTCCGCCCTCTCCCCTCTCAGCTCGACGAGAAAGCCGTCTGCCGCGCCCTTGCTCCCTCAAAGGATGTGGACGGCATCACCTCCGGTTCTCTGGCCGGAGTATTTACCGGCAGCGGAGAGGGTTATCCCCCCTGTACTGCCGAAGCCTGCATGGAAATACTTGAGCACTACGGCATCGAGTGCAGCGGCAAGCGAGCCGCCGTTATCGGCCGCAGTCTTGTGGTTGGCAGACCCGTGGCCATGATGCTCATGGCCAGGAATTCCACCGTCACCATCTGCCATACCCGCACAGCGGATATACCCAGCATTACCCGGGAAGCGGACATCGTAATCGTTGCCGCCGGCCACGCCGAGACCATTGACGGAGAATATTTTCGCCCCGGTCAGGCAGTGATAGACGTGGGCATAAATTGGAGCGAGGAAAAGGGAAAGCTATGCGGCGATGTATGCTTTGAGGAAGCTGAGCCCATAGTTTCCGCCATCACTCCCGTCCCCGGCGGCGTTGGCTCTGTTACCACAGCCGTGCTTGTAAGCCACGTTGTCGATGCAGCGGCAAAAACAATCTGATATGAAAACGATCCCTCTGATGTGCTCATGCTCATCAGAGGGATCATTGTAATTATCCTTATGCGCCCAGCAGCTCGGTAAGTCTCGTGGCAATTGCCCCGATGAACTCCCCGGTATTTACGACCTTAGGCTCGATGCCCTCGGCAAGACCGGCGAGATCCTTGGTCATCACGCCGCTGTTGAGGGTATCAAAGCAGGCCTGCTCCAGCTTATCGGCGTAACTGCAAAGGTCTGCAAGACCGTCCATTTCGCCGCGCTTGCGGAGAGCTCCGCTCCAGGCGAAGATAGTCGCCATCGGATTGGTGGATGTTTCCTCACCGTTAAGGTGGCGGTAATAATGACGGGTGACGGTGCCGTGAGCCGCCTCGTATTCAAACTTACCATCGGGCGAAACCAGTACTGAGGTCATCATGGCAAGGCTGCCGAAGGCAGTGGATACCATGTCGCTCATAACGTCGCCGTCATAGTTTTTACAGGCCCATATGAAACCGCCCTCAGAGCGGATGACACGGGCAACAGCATCGTCGATCAGAGTATAGAAATACTTGATTCCCAGAGCCTCGAAGCGCTCCTTGTACTCATTCTCGTAGATGCGTTCAAATATTTCCTTAAAAGCGCCGTCATAGACCTTTGAAATAGTGTCCTTTGTGGAGAACCAGAGATCCTGCTTCATTTCGATGGCGTAGTTAAAGCATGCCCGCGCAAAGCTCTCAATGGATTTCTCGTTATTATGCATACCCTGGATAACGCCCGCTCCAAACATCTTCTGGATGGTCTGCCGGGAGACCTTGCCGCTCGCGCCGGTGAACACCAGCTCAGCGGTGCCGGGCTCGTCTGTACGCAGCTCCACAGCCTTGTAAACATCACCGTAGGCGTGGCGGGCAATGGTGATGGGCTTCTGCCAATTTTTCACCACCGGCTTTACACAGTCGATGACGATGGGCGTTCTGAAAACGGTTCCGTCCAGAACGCTGCGGATAGTACCGTTTGGGCTCTTCCACATTTCCTTGAGCTTATACTCGCTCATACGCTGCACGTTGGGTGTGATAGTAGCGCACTTTACAGCCACGCCAAGCCTCTTGGCGGCCTCAGCGGCCTCGTGGGTGACCTCATCATTGGTACGGTCGCGCTCCATAAGGCCAAGGTCATAATACTCTGTCTTGAGCTCCACAAAGGGCAGTATCAGTTCGTCCTTAATCATCCGCCACAGGATGCGGGTCATTTCATCTCCGTCCATTTCAACGACAGGGACGTTCATTTTGATTTTTTCCATATTTCCTCCATTATTCCGCGTGACCGGCGGCGTAATAGTTCATCAGGCAGCCGTCCAGCAGGATGGTGCGCTCATTATCTGTGAGTCCCGTGAGATTCAGGGTAATGTCATCCACCCTGTCGCCGCTTATGACCTTAGCCGGAATGCGCTCCAGCTTATTTATAATGGCCTCGCGGATGGCGGGAACGAAAACGTAATCGCCGGGAGCATAGTCGAAGTCGACATCCCTATCTATGGTAAAGGGTATGAGACCCCAATTTATGCAGTTGCTGCGGTAACGCTTGGTAGCATACTCATAGCAGATATTTGCTCCGCCGCCCAGCACCTTCTGGCACGACGCCGCCTGCTCGCGGGCGCTGCCGTCGCCGGGCTTCTTGGCAAAGACGCAGGAAACGATATCCGTGCTCTCCAAAAGCTGATCGGCGTTGTCGCTGACCTTGCCGAGAACCTCCAGAGCCTCCTGGGGCTTCTCCCCGGCCCTTCTGGCCTGATCCATATCGCGGATGACCTTGGATGCGGGAACATACTCAGGCACACGGCGGGAAAGGGCGAAATCGGCAAGGCGGATGGGATTGGAGCGGTAAGAGGAGGTCTCGCCGGATGGAATGAGCTCATCGGTCGTTGTAACCTCATCGAAGATGACCGCCGCGAGCTTGCACAGCAGATTATCACCCAGAGAGTTGAAGCGTGGCCAATCAGTGATATTGGGACCGAACTTCAGTTCCACATCAGGGTCTGCCTTACCGAAACCGAAATAGATACGCTTATTATATGCGGAAGGGTCGAAAACATATTTTTTCTCAGGGATATCGTACTCAATATCCGTGGCGGCGGTGATAACGCCGCCATTTGCCGCGGTGGCGGCAATACTGCGGGCATCCATGAGCGCCACGGCGGAAATCTGTCCCTCGCCGGGCTTGGAGCCCTCGCGGTTGGGGAAATTTCTGGTGGCATGGCGGATGCTCAGCGCATTATGGCCGGGAGTATCGCCCGCGCCGAAGCAGGGGCCGCAGAAGGCGGGCTTTATGACAGCGCCCGCGGACATGAGTGTCTCCGCCGTACCGTCACGGGTAATGGCCATGCCAATCGGCATGGAGGAGGGATAAACGGAAAGGTTGAAATATCCGTCACCAACGCTCTTGCCATCAAGAATGGCAGCTGCTTCGGTGAGGTTATCATACATACCGCCGGAACAGCCAACGATAACGCCCTGGTCGGCAACTACCTTACCGTCCACTATCTTATCGGTGAGCTTCAGCTCCACCTGACCGCCAAGCTGCTTGTTGCAATCCTCCTGCACGCGGGTGAGGATCCCCACCGGGTCAGTCTGCAGCTCTTTGATAGTTACGGCGTTGGAGGGATGGAATGGCAGCGCCACCATGCACTCCTGCTGAGAAAGGTCTACCTTGACAATTGCGTCATAATAGGCACAGTCAGCCGGTTTAAGCTCCTTATATGCTTCGGGGCGTCCCACGGTCTCATAATATTCCCTTACCTTCTCATCTGTGACCCATACAGATGACAGGCAGGAGGTCTCGGTGGTCATAACGTCAATACCGATGCGGTAGTCCATAGAAAGACCCGCAACGCCGGGGCCTGCGAACTCAAGAATCTTGTTCTTCACAAGACCGCCGCCAAAAACCTCTTTGCAGAGAGAGATGGCAACATCGTGAGGTCCTACACCCTTGCGGGGAGTACCCTCCAGCCAGACAAGAACCACCTGGGGCGCGTCCACATCGTATGTATTCTCCAGAAGCTGCTTGGCAAGCTCGCCGCCGCCCTCGCCGATACCCATAGTACCGTAGCAGCCGTAGCGGGTGTGGCTATCAGAGCCGAGGATCATAGAGCCGCAGGAGGCCAGCATCTCGCGCATGAACTGATGGCAGACGGCCTGATTGGCCGGAACGTAGATACCGCCGTACTTTTTCGCGGCCGAAAGGCCAAAGCCGTGGTCATCCTCGTTTATCGTGCCTCCGACAGCGCAGAGGCTGTTGTGGCAATTGGTGAGGACATAGGGTATGGGAAAACGCTTCATGCCGCTGGCGCGGGCAGTCTGGATGATACCAACGAAGGTTATGTCATGGGACATGAGCGCATCGAATTTGATGCGCATTTTCCGTGGATCTGCAGACTTATCGTGAGCACGCATGATGGAATAGGCGATCGTGCCCTCTCTTGCCTCGTCCGGGGCGGCAAGGCCCTTTGCTTCTGCCGCATCCACAATGGTCTCGCCGTTAAGGAGGTATACTCCCTTGTCGTAATATTTTACCATTTCTCTATTTTCCTTTCACGCTAAACACCGAGTATAAGCGGACACAGGATTTATGATACAGGGCCGCTCCCGCCCGGTTTTCCGTATTAGCCGTTATATTTATTCATCGCGGAATTTACGCCGTTCCTTATCATTTCCTCCACAGCGTCTATGGCGACTCCCGCCGCCTCGCTTATGGTTTTATAGTCAGAATCGTTGAGCTTGCCGATTACCCAGCTTATAACGTCATAGTCCGGATTCGGAGGTGCTCCGATACCTATCTTCACCCGGGGAAATTGGTCGGTTCCCAGTTTGGAGATGATGCTCTTTATGCCGTTATGCCCCCCGGCGCTGCCGCTGCGCCTGACCCTGAGCTTTCCGGGCGGCAAGGCCATATCGTCAAAGACCACTATGACCCGCTCGGCAGGTATTTTATAAAAGGCAGCCGCGGGAGCCACCGCGTCGCCGCTGAGATTCATATATGTCTGGGGACGCATGAAGAGCACTCGCTCGCCGCCAAGCTCTCCAACGCCGGTAAAGGCGTGGAACTTGAGCTTATTGGTCTTTATACCGTGCTTTTGCTCCAGAGCGGCGGCGGCCATAAAGCCCGCGTTATGCCGTGTTCTCTCATACTTGCTTTCAGGGTTGCCGAGGAATGCCACTATCCAGCGCGGCGCTCCCCCGTCCTTTCCTTTGAAAAACATCAGTTTCAACCTCGTATAACTATATAATAATAAATGATTGTACCACAGCTCTGCCGTAAATGCAAAACACTTTTGCATGTATTGGACAAAAAGTTTTATGGCAGTACATTTTAAAATTCCATCTTCTCGGCGAGTGCTGCAGAATTTCCCAACGCGCTATTGACAAGGCCGCAATTTCGTGCTACTGTATTAATACAGCTATCACAGTTTCTCTATCAGTGAATGCTGCTTACCAAGTGGAGGGAATGCCGCGAAGGATACGTTACGCAAAACCAATATCTTTCGCGGCATTTGACTTTATTCAGAACCAAAATCCAATAGGAGGTGAAGTTTTTGATCAACATCAACTATCGCGACGGACGACCCATATATGAGCAGGTCAAGGAGGGCATCTGCCGTCTTATAACCAGCGGCGCGATAAAGGAAAATGAAAAACTGCCCTCAGTGCGTGAGTTGGCAAGCTCGCTCGCCATAAATCCCAACACCATCCAGCGAGCATATAAGGAGCTGGAGGCCGAGGGCTACATCTACTCCGCCGCCGGAAAAGGCTCATTCGCCGCTCCCCTCGAAGAAACCACAAGCGTGAAAAGAAATGAGCTGCTGGCAGCTCTGGATAAAACTCTCGCAGAGCTTTATGATTTCGGCATCTCCCAGGATGAGATCATCAACCACATAAAGGAGGCAAGCAAATGATACACGCGACAGAACTTGTCAAGAGCTTTGATGGCCGCCGCGCCCTTGACGGTTTTTCCATAAACGTACCAAGAGGCAGCGTATACGGCCTTGTCGGCCCAAACGGAGCGGGCAAATCCACCTTTCTGCGCCACGCGGCAGGCGTATATGCTCAGGACAGCGGCAGCCTGACCATAGACGGCCAGCCAGTCTTTGAAAACACCGCCGTCAAGGCACGCATATCCTACATTCCCGATGACCTTTTCTTTTTTCTTCAGGCCTCTCAGCGGGACATGATGAAGTTTTATAAGGGCATCTACCCTCAGTTCAGCACTGAACGCTACGAGAAGCTGAAGGAGGTTTTCAAGCTTGACGAAAAGACCCCCATCCGCAAGTTTTCCAAGGGTATGCAGAAGCAGTCCGCCTTCTGGCTGAGCATGTGCATGATGCCAGATATTCTTCTGCTTGACGAGCCCGTCGACGGCCTCGACCCGGTAATGCGCCGCCAGATTTGGAGTCTCATCCTCTCCGACGTAGCTGAACGCGGCACCACTGTCCTTGTTTCCTCCCACAATCTGCGTGAACTTGAGGACGTATGCGACAATGTGGGCATAGTCCACCAGGGCAAGATGCTGCTTGAACGCTCCCTCTCGGAAATACAGGGCAACACCGTGAAGCTTCAGATAGTGCCAAAGGAGGGCGCCGCGCTTCCCGAGGGTCTTGATATTCTCCATGAATCCAGCACCGGACGCATGAAAACTCTCATCGTGCGCGGAACTCCCAGCGAGATAAGCGCCAGAGCCCATGCATCCGCACCGGTTTATTACGAGCTTCTCCCCCTGACTCTGGAAGAGATATTTATATATGAATTGGGAGGTGTAGACTATGCAGTCAACGAGATCATTCTTTAACGGCGCTATTTTCAGAAAGACGGTACGCCGCTATTGGCCCATGTGGGCAATGTACCTGCTGGTCTGGACGCTGGCCCTTTGCGTATGTGCCAAAAGCAGCATTCGCTTATTCAGCAACGAGTTTTGGTCTGACGATATACTGGAATTCACATGGATGTTTGGTCTCTTTGCCAGCCTGGCCGCAAGCTGCCTCTCCGCTATGCTGGTACACTCCTGGATGTATAACGCCCGCAGCGCAAGCGCCTACTCCGCCCTGCCTGTGAGCCGGGCGAGCATGTTCTGCTCCATAACATTGGCAGGAATCGTACCCATGATAGCCTGCAACCTCATCGCCGCCATAGCCGCATGGCTGGTGGGCCTCTTCAACGGCTTCAATATTTTCCTCACCGTTCTTCAGTGCTTCCTTGTTGTAAGCCTGGAATGTATATTCTTCTTTGGCCTTGCCACATTCTGCGCCACCCTTACCGGTCATGTTTTCGTGCTTCCCGTAGTTTATACCATTTTAAATTTCGTCGTTGTGGTTGTAGAATGGCTGGTCAAGTATCTTATGTCAGAATTTACCTTTGGCGCTATTGTTGGCGGAATACAGCTTGACGAGTTTTCGCCCGTTGTCTATCTTATAGAGCATGTAAATGTGAATTCCAGCCCCGTACCCAACGGAACAGCCCACTTCGATAGCTGGGCACCCTTTATAATCTACGCCCTAATCGGCATTGTGCTTGCTTTCATCGGTCTGCTTATTTTCCGCAGGAGAAAGATGGAAAGCGCCTCCGATGTTGTGGCGGTAAAGCTGCTTAAGCCCGTTTTCAAATACTGTTTCTGCTTCGGCTGCTCGCTGGTTATCGGTATAGGTCTGTTCGAGCTGATATTTAACGCATTTTTCACTACCGGCAATCCGATAGCCAGTGTAGTCATCTGCCTTTGCATGCTGATCGGCGGCTTTATTGGCTACTTCGCGGCAGAAATGCTGATGAAAAAATCCTTCAAGGTTTTCCGAAAGTCATGGAAGGGGTATCTCATATCAGGCGCTGTTATTATTCTTTTTATCACAGTGATGGAAACCGACGTCTTTGGCTATGAGCGCCGCATACCCGCTATCGAGAATGTTCGGTCTGCTCAGGTCGAGCTTTGGGGCGAGCCTACGAGCTTTACCGATGTAGGAGATATAGCCGATGTAATGCTGCTTCATGAACGCATCATCAATAACAAGGCTCAGACAGAAAAGAGCATTTACTGCTATTACTCCGACTCCCGTTACCGCGCTTATGATAGCAGTTCCCCCTACACTCTCTATATTTCTTATCAACTGGACAACGGCAGAACACTTGACCGGCGCTATACGCTTCTGTATAACGAATCAGACAAATTCTGCGCCGACCTGCTGAATATGCTGAACCAGCCCGACGCGATCCTGTCCCGCATAAACAGCACCATCACCCCAGAGTACATTGAGAACGCGTATATATATTTCCACTATAATGTTCCAAAAGAGCAGGGTAAAGTCGAGAACGTCGATGAGAACGCCACTTATGCTGTTAATGTCTCTGAGCACGACCTCACATTGCCCAACGGAGTCAATATCAACATTAGCGAATATGACGATTATACTTATATCTATGGAGATCTGCAGCTCACCGCCCGTCAGGCACGCGCTCTCTTTGAAAACGCGATTATGAAGGACGCAAGGAACGGAGACGCCGCCCGCATCCTCATCCATAATAACGGATACAAAAACAAAATAAGTGTAAATATCGAGTTTAGTGCCCGTATCCCCGAATACGATTATGATGATGATTACTACTATGAGTATATCTATTTTGATGACATCACCGAGGATGCGAAGTACACCGTCGCTGCTCTGAAAGAATTGGGAATAGACCTTGAAGCTCTTGCAAGTTCCGCCATTGAGTGATAAAATAGTCCCAACCAAAACACTAATGTAAAGGGAGGGCTATGCCGATGAAAAAGACTATTATTGCGATCATACTCATCGCTGCGATAGCCATCGGCATAGCCCTCCCCTCTTTCGCGGCAGGCACCATTTATTTCACCTCGGTGAACAATATCCTCATGCCCCTGAGCGACGATACCATGCCTATAAGCTACAACGGATATATGTATGTCCCCTACTCTGTTTTCAACTCCAATGAACTAGGTACCTTCGCCGTATATTCTCAGTCGGCACAGATAGTGACCGTATTCGGTGACGGCGTGCAGCTCTACTATAACCTTCAGGATGGCTCTACCTATGACACCTACGGCACCCAATACCGCCACCGCGCCATATCCTCCAACGGACGTATATACATCCCTGTGGCCTTCACCTGCGAGTTCTTCGGAATAAATTACTCCACCATCTACAACAACAAGTACGGCACCATCGTGCGAATGACCGTTGGCGATGTTCTGAGTAACGAAACATTCTCAGAGGCGGCCTCCGCACTTATGAAGAGCCGGCTGGATGATTATAACAAGACAAAAGCAACGTCTACTCCCACCACTACACCCACTCCCACACCTACTCCCACACCCACGCCTACGCCCAGCCGTATACCGAGTGTGGACACCTCACCCACTCCGGACCGTTCCGGTGTGAAGGTATATCTAAGCTTTTTCGGTCTCGACCCGGAGCAGACTCCGCGCATACTCACCGCGCTGCAGTTCCGCTCTGCCCCAGCCGCATTTTTCATGAGCGCAGAGGACATTTCCACCTACCCCGACCTCGTCCGCCGCATAAACGGCTCTGGACACATGATAGGCATCATATGCGGAGAGGACTTCGCCGCGGATTATGAGGCGGCCTCCTCCCTGCTTTTTGACGCGGCGCACACCTCGTCGTTTATCACGGCGCGTCCCTCTGTATTTACAGCCGATGAGGACGATTCCGGTCTGATACATTACTGCAGAGTTTCCGAAGCTCAACCGCTGACCCTATCCTCCTGCCTTACAAGGCTTGAGAAAGCAGATAAGCGCATTGACCTGCTATTCATCACAGATGAGCAGACAGCGGACAATCTCCCATCGCTGCTGCGAACGATGAGAACCGAAAATTACAACATTTCGCGGCTCACCGAACTGCGCGCCGCAGAATATATTGGAGGCTGAACCTTATGACAGAGCAGAAAATAAAGGCAGTTATCCTCGCCGCCGGACAGGGCAAGCGTTTGGGCTCAGGTGAGGCAGGCATCCCCAAGGTAATGCGGCTGGCGGCGGACAAGCCCCTGCTGGGCCACGTTCTTGACAAGCTTTCCTTCATCCCGCCCGAGGATACAATAATCGTTGTCGGATATATGAAGGAACAGGTGATCAACGCCTTCCCGGGCTACGCATTTGCCGAGCAGGCCCAGCAGCTTGGCACCGGCCACGCCGTGGCTATGGCAAAAGAGCAGCTTGAGGGCTTTGACGGCGCTGTACTTGTGTGCTGCGGTGATATGCCTCTTATCACCGAGGACACCTATAAGGCCTTGAGGGACGAGTATTTCGCCAGCGGGGCGGACTGCACCATTCTCACCGGAGTATACGAGGACAAGAAGCCATACGGCCGCATTGTCCGTGACGTAGACGGCAGCTTTCTCCGGATAGTTGAGCAGAAGGATTGTTCTCCCGACGAGGACGCTATCAGGGAATACAACAGCGGTGTTTTCGTGTTTTCCTGCCCTACCCTGTTGGAATGCCTCGGCAAGCTTAAGAGCAATAATGCCCAGAACGAATATTACCTCACCGATGTACCGGCCCTTATCCTTGAAAAAGGAGGCAAGGTAAGTCTCTGCCGCCGCGAGCTTGGTGACGAACTGCTTGGGGTGAATACCAAAGAGGACCTGGCTCAGGTGGAAGCGCTTTTAAAAAAATAGTCTTATAAATAAATTATTTATCCGGTATCTGTCTCAATGGCAGATACCGGATATTTTAATGCAAGTTTTCATTACTGTATACTGATGTTCAGTTCTTTGCAAGGCCCAATATCACTTCCCCTGCCAGCATCAGTCCGGCGCAGGAGGGCACCCATGAGACACTGCCGGGTATGCTGCGGCGTCCGGGAGGCGGAGTCTCCATTTCTATGGGCTTCAGTGGTTCTTCCGGGCTGTAAAGCACCTTATGATGCTCTATACCTCGAGCGCGCAGTTCCTTGCGCATGACTCGAGCCAGTGGGCAGTTTTTCGTTTTGGATATATCCGTTATTTCAAAAAGGCTGGGATCAAGCTTATTGCCCGTACCAAGGGAGGATATGATAGGGATACCGCGAGCCATTGCCGTTTCTATAAGGTCCAGCTTGCAGGATACCAGGTCAATGGCGTCGATGATATAGTCATAACGCTCGGCAAAGAATTCCTCCCTGGTCTCGGCGCTGTATAGGCCGCAGATGGCCCGAACCTCGGCATACGGATTTATGTCCCGGGCGCGCTCAGCCATTACCTCCGCCTTGGGTCTGCCGAGGGTTGAAGTCAGCGCTATGAGCTGCCGGTTTATGTTGCTCTTGCCAACGGTATCGTTATCAATGAAGGTAAGCTTACCCACCCCGCCACGCACCAGCGCTTCGGCAGAGTGGCTGCCTACGCCGCCGATGCCGAACACCGCCACATGAGCTCCGGCCAGCTTTGCCATAGCTTCCGGGCCAAGGAGCATTTCTTCTCGAATAAATCGTTCCATAAAGTACCTCGTCTACCACGTCTTTCAGAATGTGTGATTTGTCCTCAAGGTAAAATTAATACGCAAAAATGCGGCGCACAAATCCTGTACGCCGCATTTTATCATATTTTTCTTACTTTGCAAAGCGGAAAGCAAACTTAGTGTCGATATCGTAATTTGCTTTTCTGCTATCTATCCATGCGTTGTAATCCTCCTGCTTCTGGAGATTCTCCGCGATGGTGATATTGTACTGCTCGCCCTCGCCTACATAGTAGAGAACATGGGCGCCGCTGTAGTTGGTGCTGCTTACATAAACAACTTCGGTATCACCGGGCTTTCTGGCGCTGTCAAAGAGCCATGCTTCGATCTCAGGAACCATCCTGCCGTAAATAACATTCTCATAGAGGCCGCCCACTGTATTGGAGCCGCTGTCAGCACTATTCTCATTGGCCAGATTAGCGAAGTTCTCCTCAGTGGGATCCTCTTTCCACTCATCCAGAAGAGCATTAGCCTCTTTCTGAGCAGCAAGAACGGCTTCGCCGGTGATTTCACCGTTCTCGTCAGTCTGGGTCTCTATAAGGATGTGGCGGAAGTTCTGAACATTGAAGCTGTTGTCATTTCTGCCGGTAAAGAGCACTACATAGTAGCCGTTGCTGCTCTCGCCGTATGTGGTGTCGCCGTAAGCACGGGCGGGATCGGTAAGCCAATCAGCATAAGAGGTGGAGATAGCGGAAGGAGCAACGTTATTTCTCTGAACGGCAGTGTGATCTGCGAATGTGGCCTTCTCATCCTCGCTGCAGTACTGCTCTACCAGCTCGGCAAATACTTCCTCGGTTCTGGCAGCGGCGATCTCCTTGGCGATGGAATAGGCCTTATTCATTGCAGTATCGGCATCGATGCCGTTAGCCTCGTCAGCAGTGCCGTTGACGAAATAATAGCAATAGCTGATAAGGTCGTAATCATCGCGCACAGTATCATACTTTGCCAGAAGCTGCTCCTCGGTATATTCGGAAGCAAAACGCTCGATAAGAGCATTGGAGTAGCTGGCAGCAGTAGTCTGCACGGTCACGATTTTCTTGTAGGTCTCCTCAGTAAAGCCCTTGCCATAGTAAGCGGTGAGGTACTGCTTGAAGGTGGAGAATCCCATCTCTGATGCTGCGGCCTTTGCACTGGAGATAACTGCGTCTACAGAAGCCTTCTCCTCGTCCGTAAGGGTATAGCCCTCAGACTCGGCAGCATCATAGAGCATAGCGCTCTGCTGCATGCTCTCGAGAGCGTTCTCCCTGAAATAATCATCCCAGGTCTGGGTCTCAGAATATTTCTGATCCTTCAAGGGCGTTGAAGGATTGAGAATATAGCTGGCATACTCACCGTACTGAGAATATAGGTTATTATAAGCGGTGATGTATGCTGTCTGATAGTAGTAATTGAACTCTACCGCTGTGTAATCGTGGTCGCCAATGGCGAGAGCAGTCATATTAGCGGTGAAAAGGGTGGAATTGAAGATGATCGCCACGATAATGACGACAACAACAACGGCTGCCACCACAGACTTGATAATGCTGTTTCTCTTCTTTCTTTTCGCAAGATCCACGCGCTTGGTCTGTTTAGTTTCTACGCCCTCGGCGCGTTCTTCTCTGCGTCTTTTCTTTTCCTGTGAAGCGCTCATTTTTAATGACCATTCCTTTCGTCTCACTGAGGACGACCGGCCAGCCGACCGCCCCTTGATATGGCCTAAACCAATCAATCTTTGGTATTATATACTATAAACTAAAATCTTTCAAGTATTTCATTCGTTTCTTCATTATTTTTTAAATATTATATTTATTTGTGTTATTATATGGTAAATCATCGTATGAACAAAAAAGAAGGGCATCCGGCAGATGTCCTTCGAAATTTTAAGCTTCCCCGCGTATGCCGTGTAAGCCCATTTATAACCTGCACGACTCGGCAGGTGGGTCGCCTCCTTGCGGCTTCGCTGCTTCCAACGTCCCGATAAATCGGGGAGGCCTGCAATTCACAGCAAGAGTCCGGCATCCCATTTTATAAATGTGGGTTTAAAAAGACCTATCACGAACACGGCAGGGTAGCTTTGCTATCTTTCTGCTCACATAATAACACACACCAAACGCTTTTTCAATAGTGTTTTTTGTTAAATATGTTTAAGGCAGCGGGAGTCGAACCCGTGCCGGTTTTTTCGGGCGGATTTCCGCCCATGCTGCGTCAACAGTCTTGAAAATACGTCAGCAAGGCAAGAACAACAAGGCAAAAAGCACCGAACAGGGCTGCCGGATGCGGTACGGGTTCTACTCCCGCGCCTTATTCTTCGTCGTCCTCGTCATCGAAAAGGGACTCGGTAAATTTCTCGTAAACCAGCTCGGCCTCTTCCTCATCGTCTATAGTCTCCAGCAGTTCCTCTCCGTCTTCCTCCACGATGCGGAACATGATGATTTCATTTGCCTCCTCGCTGTCCTCGTCCACGTCTGCCGGGAAGAAAGCGGCATAGTCATGCTCGCCTACGGTAATACGGGATATGAACTCGACCTCATGGTCGTTTCCTTCTTCGTCTGTGATGGTTATATAAGTTGCTTCAAAGTTCTCGTCCATTTCTGCTCCTCCGTTCTGAGTATCGTTGAAGCTATTTTACTCTATAAAACCACAAAATTCAAGACCCAAAATCTTCGATTAGTCCCAGCAGGGCCTCCCTGTCCGCCGCGCCAATGCCCTCCCTAAGCTTCTCCCGGTCCGCCAGAGGCAAACGCTCGGGGTCAATATCCGTCAGAATAAATGGCTCTCCGGCGCTGTAAACATATACGTGCCCATCATGCTCCATAAGAATAAATTCCGCGGGAGCGCCGGATTCCTCCACCGCGCTTTCCGTAAGCCGCGCTAATTTCTCCGGCTCTTGCATACCGCGGCTGATATTGGCCGATACTGCCGCGGATACGAAAAAAACGGCTGTGCAGATAACACAGAGAATGGCGAAGGCGATCTCATATTTTACGGCTGCTTTCATAAGTATATCCTCCAATGATAGTTTTACCCGGATAATATCCCAATAACCTTCCTTTTATACCCATGAACATACTATTAACATTCTGCTGTTTTGATTGATTTTTACATATCAGCGTGTTATAATAACCCGGAATATGTCCTGATGTCCAAGGCATATTGGATAAAGCTCCGCAAATTGGAACAGACTTTTTACAGTATCTTCTTTTCCCTGCAAGGAGGTGTAAAATTGAAGATAAATAAGAACCATGTAAAAAAGGGTGCCGAAATATCCGCCCGCACGGCGGGTGGCCTGATGCACCTTATTTTGAAAATATTCGGAACGGTAATACTTGTGTTCATCCTGACCGCTCTTATTTTCGCCGTCATTTTCGGAAGCTATGTCAAAAACTCTCTTTCCGAAGAGCTCGATGTAAACCTCTCAGACTTTTCTCTTGACCAGACCAGCATCATATATTATTGGGACGATGTGAGCCAAAGCTACCAGATACTTGAGGAGCTTTCCGGCAGAGAAAAACGAACCTGGATAAGCTACGAAAACATTCCAAAGTACATGGAGCATGCCGCCGTAGCCATAGAGGATAAGCGTTTTTATACTCATCAGGGTGTTGATTGGTACAGAACCGTGGGCGCTTTCGGATCAATGTTTTTGAGCATGTCCAACACCTTCGGCGGTTCTACCATCACTCAGCAGCTAATTAAAAATCTGACGGAATACGATGAGGTAACGGTAAAGCGAAAGCTTTTGGAGATATTCAGAGCCCTTGACTTTGAGAAAAGGTACTCAAAGGAAGAGATAATGGAATGGTATCTCAACAAAATATACCTTGGTGAGGGCTGCTATGGCATCGCCGCCGCTGCCAATGAATATTTCGGCAAGACGGTGGATGAGCTGAGCATAGCAGAATGTGCCAGCATAATCGGCATTACGAACAATCCCTCCATGTTTGACCCCTATATCGATGCGGAAGCCAACAAGGAGCGCCAGGAGACCATTCTCTACGAAATGTACGACCAGGAATATATCACAGAGGCCGAATATAAGGAGGCTGTTGCCGAGGAATTGGTGTTCCACCGCGGTCGTGACGATGAGGAGGATGGCGAAGCCCCGGCAGACGTTACCTCCTGGTTCGTGGACGCCCTTATTGAGGACGTTATCGCAGACCTTATGGAGCAGAAAAACGTTTCTTATTCCATCGCCGAAGATCTGCTTTACTCTGCGGGCTATAAGATTTACGCCACGATCGACAGGGATATACAGAAGGCGGTTGACGAAGTTTATTCCAACCGAGACAATCTCCCCTCCGGCTACAAGCAGAGTACCTATCAGCAGCTTGAGTCCGCCATCGTTGTTGTCGACCCCTACACGGGCAATATAGTCGCTCTGGCTGGCGGCATGGGCGAAAAGGAAGGCAGTCGTCTTTTCAATTACGCCACCGATATGCAGCGCTCTCCCGGTTCCACAATCAAGCCCCTCGCCAGCTATTCTCTGGCTATGGATCTTGGGCTGATAATGCCCTACACCACCTTCTATGACAGTGCTGCTGTCAAGCTTAACGGCACTGCTTGGTATCCCAACAACGACAACAGCAAAAACGAGGGACAGATAACCATCCGCTACGCTCTGCAGCGATCTATAAACACAGTTGCCGCGCAGCTTGTTGACCTGATAGGTCCTCAGACCTCCTATAATTTTCTTACGCAGAAGCTTGGCTTCACCTCACTTGTTGACAGTGATGAAGGTTTCAGTGATGTCGGTTACGCGCCTATGGCGC
The DNA here is from genome assembly GCA_029008095.1 of Clostridiales bacterium. Lineage (GTDB taxonomy): Bacteria > Bacillota > Clostridia > Oscillospirales > Oscillospiraceae > RGIG6375. Next base: position 32,125 of record JAQXJB010000029.1, on the reverse strand, counting down.
TGGGTGAGCTTTCCTACGGTGCCACCGTTCGCGAAATGGCCTCGGCATACACCTGCTTTGCAAACAACGGTATCTGGACTGAGAGCCGCCTTTATACGCACATCACCGATTCTCAGGATCAGATGGTATTTGAAAACGTACCAGACAGCAAGGTCGCTCTCAGCAGCACCACGGCATATTATATGACCGACCTTATGCAGAATGTTGTCAACGCAGGCAGCGGCTTCTATGCCAAGTTCGGAAATATGCCCGTGGCGGGCAAAACCGGAGGCTCTTCCGGATGGCGTGACCGTTGGTTCGTTGGTTTCACTCCCTACTATGTGGCCGCCGTATGGAGCGGCTATGAGCATCCTGAGACAATGGGCAGCAGCAACCCCTCCACCGGCATGTGGAAGCAGGTAATGGAAAAGATACACGCTGATTTACCCACCAAGGCTTTTCCCATACCAGAGGGCATGCGTCAGGTGACCGTTTGTATAGACAGCGGTCTGCGCGCGTCGGATGCCTGCACGAAAGATATCCGCGGCAACCGCACCATGACCCTCTACATGGAGGAAAGCAAGATACCTGTTCAGTCCTGCAACTGCCATGTCATGGTAGAGCTCTGCAGCGAATCTATGAGCTTCAACTGCGGCAGCTGCCCCCAGAGTTCTATAAAGACCTACTCAGTCCTTGACCTTTCCAAGGCTGAGACACCCATAAATGCATTTCCATATTACGACAGCGCGGAATGCTATACCGCCACAGACCCGGCCACCGTTGAGGACAGACTTATTCCCTACACCCTTGACGCCATCGATACCTGTCATCTGCACAACGTTGACCCTCAGAGCGGCTGGTATATCAACTCCGAGACAGGCTTCCTGGTAAATCCCGAGACCGGTCTGATCTATGACCCTGTGAACGACAAGCTTTACGATAAGTACAGCGGCTGGGAAATAGACTGGAAGACCGGCGCGCTTATTGACCCCATCTCCGGCGAGTTCATCGACCCGTGGACCGGCGACACCTATATTCCCGACGGCACAATCGACGCGAATTCGCCCGATAAATTCCAGCGCCCGCCCGGATACGGACCTGGCGGCACTTCAGATACGGACACCCCCGGAATCGATGTTCCGCCCGCCACCAGCAGCGATCCCTGGGATGACAGCGGCGGCAGCGACCCAACACATACTCCCGACACAGGCGAAGGCGGAATAGGCGTTGGTTCTCCAGGCGATCTGGTAGTTCCGCCCGATATAGGCGGCGGTCTCTTCTTTGGCGACTGACCTTACTCTGACACAAACGACCCGAAGCGATAGAATGCTTCGGGTCGTTTCTTTCTTATTTACATGATATATGGTTTTTATAGGTCAGGGTTCATTTATCTGCTTTACGATGTTCAGCGAATGAAATATCCTGCATCATTCTCCGAACGATGCAGGATACGCCCATAAAATTCGTTATTGGCTCACTCAAGCACGCGGTAAACGGTAATAGCCTCAATGTCCTCCAGCAGCTCGGCGCAGCGTATGCCGGTCATGCTGCCGGTTATAAACGCGGCTCCGTTTTCATCACAGCCAAGCATGGTGATCTGACCGAAACGGACAGCAGCCTCGTCAAAATCCATATTTGCGCGAATATACCAGCGGCTCTCCAGCAGATCAGGGTCGCCTATTACCTCTTCCCCAGCCTCGCTCCAGCCAAGAAATGCCCCGGTGCCGATAGTCTTGCCGGTCTCGATAATGTCGGCAATGACTGCTGTGGCTGTAGGCAGCTTGCCCGCGCCCTTGCCGTAGAACATTGTCTCGCCCGTGGCATCTCCTCGGACTACGATGCCGTTGAAAACACCCTCAACATTGACAAGGAGATTCTCGCTCGTAAGCACATGAGGCGCGGTATAGGAGGCGATAGTGCCGTCCGGCATCCGCACGGTGCGGCCGATCAGCTTGATGGACGCGCCGGCAGTGCTTACATGCTCAACATCGATAGCGCTGACGTTTGCTATACCCTCGGTGCGGACATACTTAGGGGCAATATTTCTTCCGAATGCAATGTCTGCAAGGATGCAGGTCTTGCGGCAGGTATCCACACCGTTGATATCGGCAGATGGGTCGCGCTCGGCATATCCCTTCTCCTGAGCCTCTCCGAGAGCCTTATCAAAGGTGGCGCCGTTCTTAAACATATTGGTAAGAATATAATTAGTAGTACCATTAAGTATTCCGTATATCTCATCTATATCATCGGCGGCCAGACAGGCGCTGATAGGATGAAGAATAGGAACACCGCCGCCGACGCTGGCCTCAAAGAGATAGCACACGTTGTGCTCCCCGGCTATCTTCAGCAGCTCGCAGCCGTGTTCGGAAACCAGCTCCTTATTGGAGGTGACAACGCTCTTTCCCGCTGCAAGTGCACGGCGGGTGAACTCCTGAGCCACGCCAACGCCGCCGATTGTCTCTACAACTACGCTGACCTCAGGGTCATTCTCGATAACAGCAAAGTCCTTCACAAAAAGCCCGGCATAGGGACTATCCTCAAAATCACGCACATCAAGGATATACTTCACGCGAACGCTGTCTCCGGCGCTCCTGGCAATGCGGTCATGATTAACGTGAAGCAGCTCAACTACGCCGGAGCCAACAGTGCCATAACCCATAACTGCAACATTGATCATCTGTATCATTCCTTTGTGCCCACGACAGCGCATATCCGCCCTCACGCAGGCCAAAATATAGGTGTTGTGCGTCCCAGAATTTCTGAACGCGCTCACTTTTACTATTTGTTGTTTTATATCATAGCATAAGATTTCCCATTAATCAACATTTTTATTGTATGGTGACGCTATGACAGATAAAAGTCATTCAATATTAAAAAAAGCAGGCATCTGGATTCTGTCCGCATTGGTAATTCTGCTGACGGTAAAATACATTATCCCGTTGTTTCTGCCATTTATCCTTGCTTTTTTCATAGCCATGCTCCTTGAACCCCTGATTGAGCGGCTTCAAAAAAGATTCAACATGAAGCGAGGGTTCGCCTCCGCCTTTATTGTTACGCTTTTTCTTGCGCTTTTTCTTGGTGGAGCGGTATTCGCCATATCCCGGGTCGGTTCTGCGCTCAGCGGATATTTGCGGGACATGCCGCAAAAGCTTGGCGGCTTTACTCTTCCCACCACAGACCTCTCCCAGCGGCTTGGGCGCTTCATTTCCGCACTGCCTGACGATTTGGCAGGAATATGCGGCAATCTACTGGACAGCCTGCGCCAACAGGTATCAGCCCTGCCCTCCCGTATCTATTCCCGGCTGTTTGAGCTGCTGTCCTCCGCGGCGTCAAAAGCTCCGTCAATACTATTTTTTACCCTTATGCTGGCACTGGGGCTATATTTCATCAGCGCTGGTTTCCCCGGGATAAAAAGCTTTATCCTCCGCCAGCTGCCGAAACGTCTGCGGACAAAGGCAGGCACGATAAAGAGCGACGTGATGGAAACCCTGAAGGGCTGGTGCAGGGCCCAACTGAAGCTGATGGTAATATGCTTTCTGGAGCTTTCCGCTGCGTTTCTCATAATTGGGCTTGACTACGCCCTGCTCATCGCCGCCGCGGTTGCTATAGTAGACGCGCTGCCGGTTTTTGGAGTAGGGCTGGCCTTAATTCCGTGGGCGGTGGTTTCCCTGCTTATGGGCAATTACCAACGGGCGCTGCTTATAATTCTTACCTATGCTATCGTTAATCTGGTGCGCAGCTGTCTTGAACCAAGGCTGCTGGGCCAGCAGATGGGTCTGCATCCCGCAGCCACCCTCATCGCAGTATATGTTGGCTACCGGATTTCTGGCGTATCGGGAATGATACTTTTTCCCATCTCGCTTATGCTGCTCAAGCAGTTCAACGACCGTGGCTGGGTCAAACTCTGGCGGTAGACCGCGAATAAAAGAAATCCCACATCAACCGGCGGTTGATGTGGGAAGCTGTTATCTCAGTGCCGTATATAGCTCGGCGCGAGCATCAGCAAGAGCCTCGACAAATATCTGTATTTCTTCCAGCGTATTTTCCGGACAAAGGCTGACTCTCAGGCTTCCGTCCATTACATCGTTGGAAAGGCCCATTGCCTCTAAAACATGGCTGCGTTTACCGCGTTTGCACGCACTTCCTTTGGAAACACATATCCCTCTGGCGTCCAGATAATTCATCATCACCTCGCTCTTATAGCCTGGCATGGAGAGGCTCAGGATGTGGGGAGCGGCTCCGGCTCCGATAATGACGGACTCAGGGAGATTTTCCGAAAGCAGCTCCTTCAGGCGCTCCTTCAGCTCCTGCATATGGGCAATATTACCGCTCATGTTCCTGATGCCTGCCTCCACGGCGGCGGCAAAGCCCGCTATACCGGGTATGCCTTCGGTACCGGAGCGGTAGCCGCTCTCCTGCCCTCCGCCCACAAGCAAAGGAGGCAAATGCAGTTCTTTCTTTACATACAGAGCGCCAACACCTTTCGGCCCATGAACCTTATGGGAGCTGAGTGATATCATATCCGCCCCCAGTGTTTTCACCTTGAAGGGAAGCTTCAGAAATCCCTGCACCGCATCCACATGAAGCAACGCACGGCTCTTTTTCAGCCTTATGCCCCGGGCAATATCCGCCACCGGGAACACGCAGCCGGTCTCGTTATTCACCATCATCACTGAGATAAGCGCAGTATCCGGACGAATGGCGTCGATAAAGCGCTGGGCTGGGATATTTCCGTCCCCGTCAGGCTTTATGTACTCAACATCAAAGCCGAGCTTTTCCAGCTCCTTCATTGATTTGAGCACTGCGTCATGCTCCACGGCGGTCGTGATAACATGCTTACCCACCCGGGCATTGTGACGCGCGCCGCATATAATTGCCCAATTATCCGCCTCAGTTCCGCCGGAGGTGAAAAAGATCTCCTCGCGTGCCGCTCCGATGGCTCTGGCTATCTTATCGCGGCTGGTGGAGAGCAATTCTCCGGCCGCCCTGCCCATAGCATGCCCCGAGGACGGGTTGCCGTAACATTCCGTCATAGCCTCCAGCGCTGCCCGGGCGGCCTCTGGGCAGACCTTTGTGGTGGCCGAATTATCCAGATATATCATTACTCTTCGACTATCAGATGCTTTATGGCTTCTTTAAAGCGCTCCGCGTCGTGACTGGTGCCGTGGACATGGACTTCAACGGGCTTGGAAAGGTCAAGGCTGAATATCCCCAGCAGGGACTTGGCGTCAATGGTATAGCGTCCGGAAACTACATCCGCTTCGCACATCTGCATATTCGCGTTGGTAACAAAAGTGCGGACATCCTCTATGGTCACGAGCTGTATTTTAAACACAGTCATTATTATTCCTCCTGACAAATACGTTTTTCTTGAATATTATTCCCGATTAATATATTATAAAATCACGGCAATTACTTGTCAAATATTTTAGCCATCGGGAGCCGAAGAAATGAAAATATCCATCGTCACCTTGGGCTGCAAGGTCAACCAATTTGAAAGTCAGGCACTGGAGGCCATATTTTCTCAGCGCGGACATGAGATAGTTTCCTCCGACGAGAGCGCGGATGTTTGCATCATAAATACATGTGCGGTAACGGCAGAAAGCGGACGCAAGTCCCGTCAGGCCGCCCGCCACGCCATAGCCCGCAATCCCGCAGCTCTTATTGCCATCTGCGGCTGCTGGTCCCAGGTAAGCCCTGATGAGGCAAAGGAACTTGGCGCTCACATTGTTGCCGGCAGTGGAGACCGCCGCGGCTTTGCCGACGAGGTGGAAAAGGCATACGAAGCGCGCAAAACCGCTCTTCTGACCGACGATGCCATGAAGCGCCGCGTTTTTGAACCATTGCCCGCAGGCCGGCTTCACGGACGCACCCGCGCAATGCTTAAGGTCCAGGACGGCTGTGTGAATTTCTGCTCATATTGCATCATTCCATATGCCCGCGGCCCTATCCGCAGTCTTCCTATTGATGAAGCTGTAAAAGAAGCCCGCCGTGTAGCCGATGAGGGGATAAAGGAAATAGTCATAACAGGCATTGAAATAGCTTCCTATGGCCGTGACCTGAAGGACGGCAGCGACCTGTCCAAGCTTGTAGCGGCCATCGCCGATGCCGTACCCGAGACCCGGCTGCGTCTTGGTTCTCTTGAGCCTCGGGTTATCACACGGGAGTTCTGCCGTATTCTGGCAAATATTCCACTGCTCTGCCACCATTTCCATCTCTCGCTGCAAAGCGGTTGTGACGCCACTCTCAAGCGTATGAACCGCAAATACGATACCGCCCGCTTCTACGAATCCGTTGAACTGCTGCGTGAGTTTTTCCCCGGTTGCGGTCTCACCGCCGACCTTATCACAGGCTTTCCCGGAGAGGATGAGGATGAGTTTGCGCAGACTATGGCGTTTATCGAGAAGTGTGCCTTTTCCTCCATGCATGTTTTCCCATATTCCATTCGTCCCGGCACTGTGGCGGCAGCCATGCCGCTGCAAAACAGCAAGAGTATCAAAAAGGAGCGAGCCACCAGAGCCATTGAGTTGGCCGGAAGGATGAGCGAGGCGTATATGAAAAGTTGTGTCGGCGGAATCTGCTCCGTGCTCTTCGAGAGCGGAGCAGCTCGCGGTTCCCTCGGTCACGCGGAAAATTACTGCGAGGTATGGGTCGAAGATGATGGCCTCAGCGGCCAGATACATGATGTCGAAATAACAGGCTGGAAAGACGGAGTACTTATGGGTAAACTTTGCTAAATTATGAAACACGTTCGCGATAAGATTTTCTTACTTTAGCGAATTATCGAAAAATATAATTTTACCTTTGACAGCCAGTTATTAGTGTAGTATAATCCCAACTATAATCACGGACGCGGGGTCAGATACCGCGTGACCGTGATTATTTAGAACTTACTCATACAGGAGGTATTACCCATGTCTATGGCAAATGAAAGAATCTACAACTTTTCCGCCGGTCCGTCCATGCTGCCCCTCGAAGTTCTTGAGAAGGCAGGCTCAGAAATCACCAATTTCGGCGGTTCAGGCATGTCAGTTATGGAGATGAGCCATAGAAGCAAGGTCTTCCTCTCTATTTTTGAAGAAACCAAGGCCGATTTCAAAAAGCTCTTCAATGTACCCGATACCCACGAAATACTCTTCCTCGGCGGTGGCGCTACCCTTCAGTTCGCAATGGTAGCCATGAATCTCATCACCCGCACCGGTAAGGCCGACTACGCCATCACCGGTAACTTCTCCAAGAAGGCATATGAGGAAGGCACAAAGTACGGCGAATGCCGCATCGCCGCCTCCACCGCCGACTGCAACCATACCCGCATTCCCACTCAGGAAGAGCTGAAGATAGGCGCTGACGCCTCCTATTTCTATTACTGTGCCAACAACACCATTTATGGTACAGAGTGGAAGTACACACCCGAAGTTCCCGAGGGCGTTGTTCTCGTAAGCGACATGAGCTCCGACATTCTTTCCCGTCCTGTTGACGTTTCAAGGTATGGCATTATCTTCGCAGGCGCTCAGAAGAACATGGCTCCCGCCGGCGTCACTGTTGCCATCGTTGATAAATCTCTTGCCGGCAACGCTCTGCCCTACACCCCCATAATGCTTGATTACGCAGCCATGATCAAGGGCGACAGCATGCACAACACCCCTCCCTGCTGGAATATCTACATGCTGGGCCTGGTACTCAAATGGCTGGAGAAACAGGGCGGCGTAGAGGGTATGCAGGCCATCAAGCACGAGAAGGCTCAGCTGCTCTACGATTATATTGACAACAGCAAGCTCTTCAACTGCGCTGTACAGCCCGAAGCAAGAAGCGATATGAACGTTGTTTTCACCACCGGCAACGCCGATCTGGACAAGAAGTTCGCGGCTGACGCTTCCAAGGCGGGCATGTCCAACCTCAACGGACACCGCAGTGTCGGCGGTATGAGAGCTTCCATCTATAACGCCATGCCCATTGAAGGCGTAAAGTATCTGATAGAATTCATGAAAAAGTTTGAAAAGGAAAACGGCTAAACCCGCTCTCCATATATGGAGGTCAATATATAAATGATTACAGTAAAAACGCTTAATAAAATCGCCGCTATTGGCACTAATCGTCTTGACAAGACCCTGTTCACTATTGACGATAACGCCGAGGCCCCAGAGGCCATAATCGTACGCTCTGCAAAAATGGCGGATTATCCTCTTAATCCTGAGCTGGCCTGCATTGCCAGAGCGGGAGCCGGTTACAACAACATCCCCACAGATAAGTGTGCCGAGGCGGGCATCGTGGTTTTCAACACCCCCGGTGCCAATGCAAATGGTGTCAAGGAGCTTGTGATCTGCGCTCTGCTGCTGGCATCCCGAAAGGTCGTCGCGGGCGTAAATTGGGTAAAGTCCATCTCTGACAAAGGCGATGAGGTCGCGGCCCTTGTAGAAAAGGGAAAGAGCGATTACGCAGGCCCCGAGCTCATGGGCAAGACTTTAGGACTCATTGGTCTTGGCGCTATCGGCGCCAAGGTCGCCAGGGCCGCTCATGCCCTGGGCATGACCGTTTACGGCTACGATCCCTTCCTCTCCGATACTCTCAAGGCTGAGCTGGAAGGCTTCGTAAGCATAGTCCCCTCTCTTGACGATATCTACACCGCCGCGGATTATATATCCCTCCACGTTCCCTGCAACGATTCCACTAAAAACACCGTATGCGCCGAAAGCATCGCCAAGATGAAGGACGGCGTCCGCATTGTGAACATAGCACGTGGCGAACTGGTGAATGGCGACGATATTCTCGCCGCTCTGGACAGCGGCAAGGTGGCTGCCTACGTCACAGATTTCCCCGACGGCAAGCTTGCTGCCGCCGACAAGGTAGTGACAATCCCCCATCTGGGTGCCTCTACCCCCGAGAGCGAGGACAACTGCGCTATCATGGCCGCAGACCAGATAGCCGAGTACATGCTGCGCGGCAATATAGTAAACTCCGTCAATCTTCCCTGTATTAGTCTTGAAAAGACCGGCACAGCGCGCGCCGTGGTTATCCGCAGGGCCGATGTGGAGCTGACTGCCCTTCTGAACGCCGTCGCCGCCGCAGGCGCCAAGGTTACCGGCAGCGCCGATAAGACTCGCGGAGCTTATTCCGCCGCAATTATCGACACGGATGCCCCACTCGCCGCCGATACTTTTTCCGGCATTGATGGCATCCTCCGCGTAAGATTTATTTGATAGTATCATGCAGAAAGCCGAAGGGTGTGTCCTTCGGCTTTCTTGTTTTTTCAATAAATTTCAGAAAAGCTGAACATATTACTTGCTTTACATCGAAAAATATGGCAAAATGAATTTGCTGACTTTATCAACTAATGCAAGCATTTGCAAGGAGGAAATATTATGGCAAAATTTATCACCGCCCAGGAAGCTGCCGCGCTTATCCCCGACCACGCTACAGTCGGTGTAGGCGGCATGGGTCTTGCCGGCTGGCCCGAAGAGGTCGGCGTGGCTATCCGCGACAGATTCAAAGAGACCGGACATCCCTGTGACCTTAACCTCAAGCAGGGCTGCGCCATGGGCGACTGGAAGACCCGCGGCACCACCCACCTTGGAGAAGCTGGCCCCGGTCTTGTCACCAGATGGTCCGGCGCACACGTAGGAAGTTCTTTCGCTCTGCGTGACCTGGCTCTGGAAAACAAGCTCCAGTGCCACTGCCTGCCTCAGGGCGTTATCGTAAACCTCTGGCGCGAGATCGCCGCAGGACGTCCCGGCCTTCTCACCAAGGTAGGCCTCGGCACCTTTGTAGATCCTCGCGTTCAGGGCGGCAAGATGAACGAAGCCGCCACCGATGACCTTGTTGAAGTCGTCAACTTCCAGGGTGAAGAATACCTCTTCTACAAGGGCTTTAAGGTAGATGTGGCGCTTCTTCGCGGCACCACCGCCGACGAGAACGGCAATATCACCTTTGAGCACGAGAGCTTTATCAACGAGGGTCTGGCCATAGCTACCGCTGCAAAGAACTCCGGCGGCATCGTCATCGTGCAGGTGGAGTATCTCTGCAAGAAGGGCACCATGGAGCCCAAGGATGTTAAGATCCCCGGCGTTCTCGTAGACTATGTCGTTCAGGCCACTTCCACCGATGCCTGCTGGCAGACCGAAGGACTTTATTACGAGCCTGCCTTCTCCGGCCAGATCAAAAAGCCTCTGGATGCCATCGACAGGCTTCCCTTCGACGAGCGCAAGATCATCTGCCGCCGCGTTGCTATGGAACTCAAGAAGGGCGACGTTATCAACCTCGGCGTCGGCATCCCCGCCGATACCGCCAAGGTAGTAAACGAAGAAGTAAATATCGATGACTTCACTATGAGCACCGAAAGTGGTATGATAGGCGGCGTTCCCTCTGCCCTTCCGAACTTCGGAGCGGCATACAACGCGGAAGCCTGCATCGACCACGGTTACATGTTTGACCTGATCGACGGCGGCGGTCTGAACATGACCTGTCTCGGTCTCGGCGAAGTGGACGAGGACGGCAACAACAACGTCAGCTACCTCGGCAAGATGATGACCGGCCCCGGCGGCTTCATCAACATAACTCAGGCCACCCCCAAGGTAATCTTCTGCGGAACCTTCATGGGCAAGGCCAAGCTGAAGCCCGGCAACGGCAAGCTTGAAATCCTTGAAGAAGGCAAGATACGCAAGTTCGTAAAGCATGTAAAGCAGATCACCTTCGCCGGTCAGTACGCAGGCAAGGATCAGACCATCCTTTACGTCACCGAGCGCTGCGTATTCCAGCTCATCGACCACAAGGTCACACTCATTGAAATCGCTCCCGGCATTGACCTCGAGAAGGACATTCTTGCAAACATGGACTTCAAGCCCGAAATTTCTCCCGACCTGAAGCTCATGGACCCCGAGATCTTCAACGAGACCTGGGGCGGCCTTGCAAAGTACGTGGAGAAGTAATTGTCTTACTTATATGGAAAATGCTGCACCGCTTGGTGCAGCATTTCATTTAATTCATATCGCGTTTTATTTGCTTAATGCCTTCAAATCCTCTATGAGGGCGTCTACGTCCTCTTCCCTGGTGGCCCAGCTCATACAGAAGCGGACAGCGGTGTGAGTATCGTCCACGCGTTCCCAGAAAGAGCAGGCGTATTTAGCGCTGAGCTTTTCAAGAGTTTCATCCGGCATGATGGGAAACTGCTGGTTGGTATATGACTCGTAAAGGAAGCTATAGCCCAGCTCAGCGAGAGCAGACTTGAGCTTCATCGCCAGCTTATCGGCGTGTTCGGAAAGCTCGAAGTATAGATCATCTTTAAACATTGCGCAGTACTGAACGCCCAGAAGACGTCCCTTAGCCAGCATCCCGCCCTTCTGCTTGAGAATATAGCGGAAATCGCGGCGAAGTGCATGATTGACGATGACCAGCGCTTCGCCAAACAGCATGCCCTGCTTGGTGCCGCCAATATAGAAGGCATCGGCAAGGCGGACAAGATCGGCAAGCGTCACATCATTCGCGGGACTCATGATGCCGTATCCAAGGCGGGCGCCATCCACATACAGCGGCAGTCCGCATTCCCTGCATACCTTGCTCAGTTCCTCAAGCTCAGCCTTGGTGTAAAGGGTGCCGTTCTCAGTGGGCTGAGAGATATATACCATACCGGGCTGGACCTCATGCTCATGGTTTGAAAGCGCCCAATGACCATCATAAAGAGCCTTTACCTGAGCGCCGTATATCTTGCCATCTGTGCCGGGTATTGGCAGCACCTTATGTCCTGTAGCCTCAATAGCTCCGGATTCGTGGACATTGATATGGCCGGTGCTTGCCGCCACCACACCCTGGTGGGGGCGAAGAACAGAGGCTATAAAAGTCATATTGGTCTGGGTACCGCCCACAAGGAAGTGAATATCCAGGTCATCAGCACCACAGTGTTTTCTTATGTATTCCTTCGCTTTCTGGCAGTAGGCATCCTCTCCATATCCGGGAGTCTGCTCCATATTAGTCTCAGCAAGAAGGCGCATCACTTCGGGATGTGCGCCCTCGCCGTAATCACATTCAAAACGTACCATCTGATTATCTCCTTTTTCGGAAGTCTTTTATTATAATATGCCGCAGCATATCACATGCAAGTGGCATGTTTTATTTTAAATTCAACACTCAGCGCTCACTGCTCCAGCAGCTTGAACCAACGTCCCTCAGACCATATTATGCCCTCATCCTTCATGCGTTTCATTTCCCGCATAAGGCTGGAGCGGTCCACATTCAGGTAAGCTGCAAGCTCCGTTATCGACATGCCTGCTGAGAACTTCTCTCCCTTTGCCGAGCGGCCAGCATAATCCAAAAAGGCCAGCAGCTTCTGCCGTACATTCTTCTGTGCAAGGATGTTTATCCTCAATTCAAGGGTCTGCAGCTTCTCCGCCGTCAGAGCAAAGAGATTATTTATCAGCAGGGTATGCTTCATACATGCCTTGGAGCAAGGATGGATGATATGCTCATAGCTTATGAACATTATTTCGCAGTCCTCGTCAGCCTCGGCTATGTATTCCATGCCCTTGAGCGGAAAATGGAACACTTCTCCAAAAACGTCGTTTTTTCGCAGAAACTCGATGACGGAGCTGTTTCCATCTTCATCGATAGAATAGACATGGGCGCTGCCGGAAAGCACTACGCAGACATTATTGAGCTGCTCAGAATAAGTAAGAATACGTTCCCCGGCAAGAAACCGGCGAGTATTTACCGAAAAACACTCGAATATGCTGTTTCTTTCAGTCTCTGTCATGCCGTCAAATATCTTTGCCTGGCCCATTGTAATCCCCCATTCCTCCGCTATTGAGCGGCACAAATTAGAAGCGAGATACTCCCCCGGAGAAATGGGGGGATTATAGCCATCATCTGCGGCTGCTGCAGAGCAGCGAGCAGATGGGCTTTTCATAATATAGTGTGATTCATCACACTATCACCTCGTGTGGTGTGGTATAATCCGTTCCATGCTTTGCGGTCATCCCGCAAGGGACGGGCAAAGCGGCTATAAATCAGATATAATATCCATTCATAGGATATTATACACTATTTTGTTGCATTTACCACAACATATTTTGAAATTTAGTGTAGAATATAAATTATACTAAGTTAAAAGGAGGATTCCATCATGGCTGTTAAAGAACTTACCGCAAACGAATTCAACGCCGCCGTTTCCGTACCCGGAAAGCTGCTTGTCATAGATTTTTGGGCAAGCTGGTGCGGCCCCTGCAAGATGCTCTCACCCGTCATCGACGCCCTCTCCGAGGAAATGACCGACGTTAGCTTCTATAAAGTAAACGTAGACGACGAGCGCGCGCTGGCCTCTCATTTCGGCGTGAGCAGCATTCCCACCGTGGTTATGATAAAGGACCAGAAAATAGTCAATCAGTTCGTAGGCTATGCCGACAAGGCCACCGTCCGTTCTCGCATCGACGAGTGCAAATGAGCAAGATACGTCTGAATGACAACGCCCAGGTGGTCAGCACCGTTAAGGAGGGACTCAAGCGCACCGGAGGCTACTGCCCCTGCCGCCTTGAGCAGACCCCGGAAACAAAGTGCATCTGCGACGAATTCCGCAGGCAGATGGCCGACCCGGAATTTGAGGGCTATTGCCACTGCATGCTTTATTATAAGCCCAAGGGATAATTGCACGGTCTATATGCCGTTCCGCTCCCGGTTCGGCATGAAAATTTTACTCTCCTCAGCTAAAATTTTCTATTTTTGTTGCAAATATCACACTCTTTCCCTATAACACATGATATACTGTACTCGTTCCAAGAAAACAACAATATTTTGTGTTATATGATACTTATTACGAAAGGGCGGAATTGCAATGAGAGCCGAAATTATTAATCCCGATAACATTCCCGAGCGTTTTATTTTCTCCGAAATCGAGCAGATAGAGCGTGAGCGCGGCCGTACCGTGGCTAAAGCTGAATTTCACCGCGTGGGCGAGAATCAGGCAAGTGAGCGCTTCTGGTGGGTTCCGGTCAAGTTTGACCGCATCCGCCGCATCACCGGCTACCTTGTCGGCACCACCGAGCGCTTCAACGACGCGAAGAAGGCCGAAGAAAGGGACAGAGTTAAGCACGCAGTTTAATACGAAGCATGATAAAAGACCGAGATGAGCAAATTCATCCCGGTCTTTATTTTATTGCGCATATCCTTCTATATCATTGCCCATTTCGCAGGAATAGTGCCACTCAACAACGTCCCCGTCCTTTAGGGCATAGCGGCTGCTGCCGTAATTGGGGAACCATCCGTTGACGGAATAGTACCAGCCGGAAAGCTCTCCGCCGTCAAACTCATATAGGTTGTTTATCGCCTCCACATAGGCGGTGTTATATATAGGCTCCTCTGAGAATTCCAGATGTATCTTATTCTCTTTGCATACTCGGTGCAGGACGGTAAACACATCCTCACCCTCGGTGAATGTAACTGCCGTCGCGGGAAGTATCACACCGTCGGAGGGAACAAGCTCATGCTTTTCCGGGTCAAGACGCTCCATATTATTCAGCAGTGCTGCACAGCTTATGGAAATGGTGCAGCTATATTCAGTTTCGCTCTCCACCGCGTCCTGCGGCTCAACAGGTGCAGGCATACCCTCGGGTACAGGCTCTGTGCCGAATTCATCAGTACCGGTCTCCGGGTCTATCTCCATCCCCTGAGATTCAGACCAATCAACATCTCCGGTCTGCTCGGGCACTGGCTCCGCCGTAGTTTCAGCTCCAGGCTCAGTGGACTGCTCCGGGCTGTTCTCCGCCGCAGGTGTCACCTTCGGGCTTGCTGAGGGCGGCAGAGTGGCGCTTACGTCCGGCGCCGCTGTGTAAACAGTATCGGGCGCTTCGCCGCCGAAAACGAAGGCCAAAGCCAGCGCGGCTATGATGGCTGCGCCAATCAGCATGTAAATGAGTATCTTCTTATTTTTCATTGCTGCTCCTTAAAGTTCATTTTTAGGTATCTCAGTTAGGGCGTCCCGCTTTGGCCTTATGCTATTTCAATCCTTCTTGGCATTATAAACACGCTCTGCCTCACTTTTCTGAGAATAGCTGTATTGAGCCAGCCTGTCTCCTGCCGCAATCATGCGTATGGAGTCCTTGATGATCTTATCCAGTCTGCTGCCCTCGCTATAATCCGCATTGGCGATGAAATTCACCCTATCGTCCAGTATAAGGCGCTGGGCCCTTTCTATCTGAGTATAGACTGCCACGGAAATGCCGCCATTGGCCTTTACCACCTTCATGCAAGGCACATCTGTCATCCCATCGCCTATGTATATTATGTTTCGGAACGGCACCGGGCGCTCGTTCTCCGGAGTAAGTTCATTGAGAGAATCGTCATCACTTATATTCAGTATTCCCTTGTTTATACGAAAAAGAAATTGGGTCTTTGCGGAATAGTTTACCGCCATCCGAGGCCAGACGGCGCATCCGTCCTCGCCGTAATAGAACTCACTGGCAAATATACGTTTGAAACGTTTCTTAATGGATGTGCCTTCTATTATCTCCTTCATACCCGAGGACACTACATAATGCTCAATGGCAATATTCTCATTCCTGGCAAAATCATCCATGCGTTCGAACCATTTTTCCACACCGGGAAAGAATTCCACATCCTTTCCTATCTCAACCAGCTCCCTGCGGCGAATGCCGTGACCCAATTCCTGGGACTTTTTCAACATGGCATACATACTTGCGAGGATGCGGTCCATGCCGTCCTTGCTGGCAAGATGATCCGCCCACTCCCAGAATTCAGCCGAACTCATACCGAGACTGGGTATAAATGTATACTCCTGCATATCCTTTGTGCAAAGAGTCTTATCAAAATCATATATTATAGCAACAACTGTCTGTTTCATATTCGCCTCCTATCGTGCTAACTAATCCTGTACGTCTCCGCGCACATTATCGCTGTCGCCAAAAAAAGCAACTCACTTGCCCACATCCATAGCTGCGAAATATCCGGAATGAACCGCTCCGGCGACCTTGCCGACAGTCTTGCAATCTCCAACTGCGACGACGTGGGGAGCCTTCATGGCAAGCTCAAAATAAGTATTTTCATTGGACTTCATTCCGACTGCATAAAGCACCTCATCAGCCTTGACGCAGACTTCCGCGCCTTCCCTGGTGTAAATCACCTCGCCTGCTCTTATCTCTTTTACCGCAGCGCCTGTGATTATATTTACGCCGAGCTCGGCTGCCTTCCAAAGCATACCTATCTTATAGACCGTGCCGGCATCCATAGCTACGTCCCCAGCCTGCTCAAGAACTGTAACCTTTCGGCCAAGATTAGCCAGATGCATGGCTGTCTCGACGCCCACAAGGCCACCGCCTATCATGACTATCTCATTGCCCTTTCCCGCGTCGGAGAAATAAACCTCGGTAGCGTGGCGTGCGTTCTCTATGCCCTTTATCCCGGGCGTTACCGGGCTGCTTCCTGTGGCAACGATAATGGTATCCGGATTCAGTCGCTCGATCAGCTCGTCGCCGGCCTCAGTGTTCAGCAAAACATTTATATTCTTTCGCTCGGTCATGCGGACAAGATACTGCTTATAGCGCTTCAGATCCACCTTCAGGCTGTCACTGTCTGTGAACTTCAGCAGACCGCCCAGAGCGCCGGACTTCTCGCAGAGTGTAACATCGTGACCGCGCTCGGCGGCGGTTATCGCTGCCTGCATACCGGCAGGGCCTCCGCCCACCACAAGAACAGACTTTGCATGCCTGGCGGTACCTATATTCTCGCCAAAACCAAGGCGCTCCTCCCGACCGATGAGAGGATTAACACTGCAAACGAAGTGACGGTGGAGATTATCACTGTCGGTGCAGTTAAGGCAGCGCAGACATGGAGTTATCTCATCAGCCTTGCCGCACACCGCCTTTTCCGGCAGGTACGGGTCGGCAATCAGGGCACGGGACATGGAAACGCCGTCAGCCTTGCCGGAAGCGATTATTTCCTCGGCAAGCTCAGGGTCGAGGATGGAGCCAATTACAAAAACGGGAATATTCACCCTGCCGGACTTCTTGATAGCCTCGGAAAGGTCGGTGTTCAGCCCCCAAGGACGATACGTTGTACCGAAGAAGTTGACAATATTTTCAACGCTTATTTCAACAAGATCAACATACTCCTGAGCCTTCTCCAGGAAGGTTATTATGTCATTTACATCAAAGCCTTCTGGGTCACGTTCCGAACCGCTCAGGCGAATACATACCGCCTTATCGGGGCCGACACGTTCCCGGATGCGCTTGAGCACCATCAGTGGGAAGCGCATGCGGTTTTCCAAACTGCCGCCGTACTTATCGGTGCGGTGGTTCATGAGCGGAGAAAGGAACTGGGGGAAAAGCCAGCCGTGGGCAGCGTGGATAAGCACGGTGTCAAAGCCTGCACCCATCCAGAACTCGCTCGCCCACGCAAAGGCCTCGGCTACATCCTCCATATCCTGCTCGGTCATTGCGTTGATATGAACGCCGAAAGGCGTGGTGTATTCATCCGGACCCATAGGAGCTTTCTTATTGAACTCGGGACGGGCATTTCTTCCGCCGTGGGTCAACTCGACACTGGCTATTGCGCCGTGCTCCTTGATAGCCGCGGCCATCTCTGCGAGGAGCGGCAAATTGTCCCGCGTCTGTTCCATGCCGGGTGTATGGCAGCCGCCGTCACAAACAGGTATTTCGCCAAGGTTGACGATACCCGCGCCGCCGCGTGCCTTATGCTCCAGATACCTTATGTAGTAATCCGTGGGACGACCGTCCACAGTGTGGAAAAGCATGTTGGGAGCGGACATGATGCGGTTCTTCAGGGTAAGATTCTTAACTTTAAGGGGGCTGAAAAGATGGGGATAAGGATTTTTATACATTGCCGAAACGCCTCCGTCATTTTATTTTCTATAATTATATATTGTATATTATATACCCTCTCAGTGCAAAAAGCAATCGCTTACCATGATGCTGTTTCATTTATCCTTAGTTTCAGAGGAATTTTCCGATGTTTCACCAGTTGTGTTGAAAACGTGAATTAAAACCATTATTATATATACTTAATAACATACCGAAAAACCGTTTAAGGAGAAAGCATATGGCAAACATAGTTACATGCTCTCGCATCATATGCAGCATAATATTGTTATTTTTGCCTGTATTTTCGCCGTGGTTTTATATTCTGTATCTGGTCTGCGGAATCACTGACATCATAGACGGAACAATTGCCAGAAGAACAAATACTGTCAGCAAACTCGGTTCAAAACTGGATACGGCTGCGGACCTTATATTCACGGCTGTATGCTTGGCTAAACTCTTACCGGAGATGCATATCCCGGGTTGGCTGTGGATATGGCTCGCGGTGATTGCAGCCATCAAAATCATCAATGTCGCATCCGGCTTCGTTTATTGGAAAAGATTTGTTGCTGAACATACTGTCGCAAACAAAGTCACGGGGGCGTTGCTGTTTTTATTGCCGCTTACAATATATTTTATTGACCTGAGGTACAGTGCTGTTGTGGTTTGCTGTATGGCAACATTCGCGGCAATCCAGGAAGAACATTTTATTCGAACCGGACGGGAAATCGTATAGTACAGTGGAATACCCGGTTCCCAATTTTACGGCGTTCATAAATATGTTGCATATCATCCAATTTTGTGGTATTATATTATATACAAAACATAAAGGAGCGCAGGGTATGGACAATGACTATAGTTTTGTTGATGCCGCGGAGCGCAGCGCGACAAAGCGCAGGCGCAAACGCATATTGCTCACAGTATGCGGATGCCTTGTGTTTCTTGCCATCTTTTCCGCGATACTTCTTTCCGGCCCCCGGTCATACACTGCCGGCCCTACAGTATCCATCACGCGTGATGAAGCAATCAAAAAATGCCCGGGTATATTGCTCGATGAGGGACAGATCGCTCTTATGAGCGAGATAAGCACTATACCTGAGCTTCTCGGCGACTCGGAAGTATCCGGCAGCGAGAAGAATAGTCTTTCAGAAGAACAGCTTGGCGAACTGCTAACTGAGTATGGCGTCAATATTGCCCCCAAAAAGGCTTTCTGTTACAGTGTTCCCTCCCGAGGCGAGTTTGCTTTTGGCTACTCCGATACCTTCTATTCGTATATGGCGGTTTGGAATGCCGAAAATGATCTGTCAGATAATGAATTCACCGTAAACGCAAGCAACCGATTCGACCTTTTCAAACAGAAGCGCTATATCAATCTCGGTAATGAAGAGTTTTATGAAAACATTTCCGATTTGAATGTATGGTCCTGGTTCGACGCGAAATATCTTTTCTGGCAAAAACGTGGTCAGTGATTGATTTCAGCCTGTCGGGTCCGGTAGTTTTCTACCAATAGCATAAAGCAAAATGATATGCTCCCCCTATGAAAGACTTTTCCAATTCTTTGTCTTTCATATGGGGAGCATATCACTGCTGCCAAAGCCTGTTTTTTGCTTTACTCTTCTTTCAGGAGCTCATCTGCCGAACATTCGAGGGCGTTAATTATTTTAACAAACGTTCTCATGCTCGGCATGGTGTTTCCAGTTTCGATATGGCTGATGTGGGTAGTTCCAACGTCTATAAGCTCGCCGAGACGCTCCTGAGTTATTTTCTTCTGCGAACGAACAGCTCTGATTTTTTTGCCGAGATTCGTACAGTCAGCCATAACAGCACCCCCCCTGTGCCAAATTGTTTGTTTCCCTATAATTTTCCAAATTTATCATCAATTTTCACATAATTTTCGGATACCGGGCTGCTGTGCTGGAGCAGCCCGTTATCCAGGAGTTATTATGTCAAAATCAATAATCATGAGTTAGTATCCACCTGAATATCCGGGGAGCGAAACGGACGGGCCCGAACCGTCCGTTCCGTCGTTAATCCCGGCAGTTGAGCTTTTCCGCCTCAAGAGGTGGACAAAGAGGCGGATGTATGAGAGGAAGATGGTACGCGTTTTGAAGATGTCTAATATACAGAAAGGCCGCAGCATACGAATATGCTACGGCCGTTTTCCCGAAACAAAAGCACCCCGAACCTTGTAACTCGCAGGCTCGGAATCACAGCATGAGCAGGTCTTCTGACTTACGCTTCATAAAGAACATTCTGCCTTCCCAGGTAACCCCAGTGACTGACTTTCGTCCTGAACGTCTCTCCACGCATACAGCGGCGGTACCGTTCGTGATTCACACACGATTCTCTATTCTCTCCACGGGGTTCATCGCCCAGCGGAGCACTCAAGCTTTAACTTGATTCTTTTATACCACTTTACCAAATAGAAGTCAAGACTTTTTTGCACATTAACATATTTTTTTCTTAAAGCTGAGTATAAGTCCTGGTTTTGACCCCAATATATTTGACGTGGAGGTTTTGATGGTATAAAATAGCTTATCAAATGTTTTGGAGAATGCCATGTATTACTGCGACGTAGCTGTTATCGGCGGTGGGGCTTCGGCTCTGGCGGCCGCCGTGGAATGTGCCCGTGGCGGCGCGTTCGTATATATTCTGGAGCGCCTTAATCGGGTGGGAAAAAAGCTGCTGGTAACCGGCAACGGCCGCTGCAATCTTTCCAACGACAAAGCCACGCCGGAGAGCTATATAGGTGAAACCGCTCTTATCTCCCCTGTTCTGGCTGAGTTCGGCAATGTGAAGAGCTTTTTTGCCTCTATGGGTCTTTATACCCGCACTGACAATGAGGGACGTGTATATCCAATGAGCAACGCCGCTTCAGCCGTTCTGGACGCTCTACGCCTCGAATGCGCCCGCCTTGGAGCTGCGGAGCTTTGTGATTTCGATGCGGTTGGTATCAACAAGGGCGAAGCCTTTGTTATCACCGCCGCTGACGGCAGAAAGGTGCAGGCGAAGCAAATTATTTTCGCCGCCGGCGGTAAGGCAGCGCCTAAGCTGGGCACCGACGGCAGCGCCTTCAGGCTACTGAATCCCTACGGCATTTCAATTACACCGCTCGTCCCCGCTCTATCGCCGCTTAAATGCTCCGCTTCTGAGCTGCGTGCCCTGAAAGGTCTGCGTGCCGCGGCGGCGGTACGCGCGTATCGCGGCGGCAAGCTGCTGGCTGAAATCCGTGGAGAGGTGCAGTTTGCCGATAACGCTCTTTCCGGCATATGTGTTTTCGATACGGCAGCATATTCCCCGGATGAGCTTTCCTTAGACCTTATGCCCGAGCACTCCACCGATGAGGTATTTGATATTTTGAACAATATCGCTGCCTGCCGCTCCAACGCTTCCACTGAGGACGCATTCACCGGCCTGTTTCATAAGCGTGTGGCGCAGTGCCTTATACGCATGGTGAGCAAAATGCCGCTGACCGCTCCCTGTGGTGATCTGTCACCTGAGATGCTTCGTGAGCTGGCGGCGACCATAAAAGACTGGCGGTTTTCCGTCGGTGATGGCGACTGGGAGAAAGCTCAGGTGACCCGGGGCGGCATCGCCGCAAGCGAGCTTAGCCACAAGCTTGAGCTGAAAAAGCTTCCTGGCGCTTATGCCTGCGGCGAGGCGGTGGATGTTCTCGGCCCCTGCGGCGGCTACAATCTCCACTGGGCCTGGGCCTCCGGGCGTATGGCGGGAAGCAGTGCCCTGAATGGGCTGAGGTGAAAATATGCTAAGAATTCGTGAATTGAAAATATCCCTTGACGGCGGCAAGGATGAGATACTCGCCGCCGCTGCCAAAAGGCTGAAAATAAAGCGGGAGGATATACTTTCCTTCCGCCTTTCTAAGAAGTCTGTAGACGCCCGAAAAAAGGCCGAGGTGCATTTTATCATCAGTATCGACGCTGAGGTCAAAAATGAGGATCGCGTGCTCTCAAAGCTGAAAAATGAGCCCACAGTAAGCAAGGCAAGCGAATACCGTTATGACATTCCCAATGTAGCCGTGCCAAAAAAGCGGCCAGTGGTCATTGGCAGCGGCCCTGCCGGGCTTTTCGCCGCGTGGACGCTGGCAAAGGCAGGCGCTGCTCCAATCATTCTGGAACGTGGTCTTGACGTTGATTCACGCACGGAGAAGGTGGAGAAATTCTGGCAGACCGGGCAGCTTGACCCTGAGTGCAACGCCCAATTCGGAGAGGGCGGCGCGGGTACGTTTTCCGACGGCAAGCTGACCACAGGCATGAAGGATCGCCGCATTGAGCTGGTACTGCGGCAGTTTGTGGCCTGCGGCGCGCCGGAGGAAATACTTTACTCTGGCAAGCCCCACATAGGCACAGACCGGCTGCGCGGCACCATAAAGAACCTTAGAAATGAGATAATCGCCCTTGGCGGCGAAGTAATATTCGGCGCTCGCTTCTGCGATTTTGAGCGCAGCGGCGGCGCTATAAGCGCCGTGAGCTTTGAGAAAAGCGGCACAGTCACCCGGCTTGAAACGGACAACGTCATTCTGGCAGTCGGCCACAGTGCCCGTGACGTTTTCGAGCTGCTTTACGAAAAGGGCGTGGAGCTTATCCAGAAGCCATTTTCCGCCGGCATGAGGATAGAGCACAGGCAGAGCTGGCTTAACAGGGCCATGTACGGGGAGTTTGCCGAACATCCGGCTTTAGGCGCGGCGGATTACAAGCTGGCGGTGCATCTGCCCAACGGCAGAGGCGTTTACACCTTCTGCATGTGTCCCGGCGGTCATGTTGTTGCCGCGGCATCGGAGACGGGCGGAGTGGTGACAAACGGCATGAGCTACCATGCCAGAAGCGGCGAGAACTCCAACGCGGCGGTGCTGGTAAGCGTGGAGCCATCCGACTTCGGCAGCGGACATCCGCTGGCGGGCGTTGAGTTCCAGCGCAGGCTTGAGCGCACGGCATTCGCGGCGGGCGGCGGCAATTACCGCGCCCCGGCGATATGCTATGGTGAGCTGCTAAGCGGCAGAGCCAGCGGCTTCGGCGAGGTAATGCCCAGCTACCGCCCCGGCGTTGTCCCGGTCTCCCCTGCTGAATATCTGCCGGAGTTCATCGTCAGTTCCTTACGGGAGGGCATCGCTCAATTCGGCAAAAAAATACGGGGCTTTGACGCACCCGAAGCAGTGCTTACCGGAGTGGAGAGCCGCAGCTCCTCCCCTGTCCGCATACTACGGAACGAGCAGCTATGCTCCACGAACATCCACGGACTTTATCCCTGCGGCGAGGGTGCGGGCTATGCGGGCGGCATTATGTCCGCCTCCGTGGACGGCATAAAGTGCGCCGAAGCAGTTATTGAAAATTTGAGATGAGGACAGCGGCGCCGGGTTTCCGACGCCGCTGTTATTTTAAATACCGTATTTTTCCATATGATCCATATAAAGATTCAATGAATTTCTTGACAAAACGCAGATTCTGTCGTACACTATGCTACCAATCAAAAGGAGGAACCGCTATGGAAAAATTCATACCCTACGAGAAGCTTTCTCCCAAAAAGAAGAGGGAGATAGACCGGGCAAAGCGCGGAAGCTGGTACGGCATCAATCCCGTTACCAGGAAGCCGCCCAATCCCAAGGCATACAACAGGCGAAAGGCACGCAAGGTGGATGAGTATCCCCCGAGCGTGCCTTTTGATTTATTTTTTCTTCGCCCTTGGAGGCTTTTCCCGCGGTTCCGGAGCTTTCATAATTAGCTCGCTGCTTTCCTCGTCCAGCATATCCAGTTCCATGTAATCCCGGGTATCCACCGGCATTCCCTTCTCTTCCAGCCGGCGGCGCACCGCTCTCTGGAAGAAATAATATATCACCGCGAACACTGGCACGCCGCAGATCATGCCAATAAATCCGAAAAGCCCGCCGCTGAGCAGGATAGCGAAAATTACCCAGAAGCTTGAAAGATTCGTCTTGCTGCCCAGTATCTTCGGGCCGAGGATATGGCCGTCAAAGGTCTGAAGCACGATACAGAATATGATGAACACCAGGCACATCATGGGACTCTCAAGCAGGATAATAAAGGCGCAGGGTACGGCGCCGAAGTAAGGTCCGAAAAACGGCACAATATTGGTCACGCCTACCACAACACTGACGAGCGCGGCATAGGGCATGTTCACGGCAGCGGTGAATATACCGCAAATAACGCCAATTATTGCAGAATCCAAGAGCTTACCGATAAAGAAACCGGCAAACACCTCGTCAGCCTTGCGGAAAGCCTCAAGCAGACCGTTGGCGTTCTTCGGCTGAAGAAAACAGCAGGCGACCTTCTTGGCCTGAGCAGCGAATTTTTCCTTGCTGTAAAGCACATAAACAGAAATGATAATACCGATGCAGAAATTGAACAGCGACATTATAACGCTGCGCAGTCCGCTGGTAACGCTTACGATTATGGTATCAATACGACCAAGAACGCCGGTCTGCAGCCAATCGGCCAGATACTTAAGTACTTCACTTATGATGGAGCTCATGGAGCTTTCCATTTCCGGATTCTCTGAGAGATATTTATCAGCCCATTCCACGACCACTTCTATGTAATGGTCGATGCTCATAATAAGTTTTTCAACGCTGAGGTAGATTTGGGGCAGCACCATTCTGATCACTCCGGCCACTACCACAAGCATCAAAAGTATCATAATGGTTATGCCTATCGATCTGGCGAACGCGAATGTCTTCTTATCGTTGCCCTTGAACAGCTTTGTCCCCAACGGTCTCAGGATGCGGCGCTCCAGCGTGTTCAGCCCCGGGCGAAGCAAATAGGCCAAAGCAAGGCCAATTATCACCGGGCTGATAGACGACTGTATCTTCCTCAGTACGCCGCGAAAATCGCTCCAATTATTGATAATGAAGAAGAAAATAACGCTGCAGGCAACAACACAGAAAGCCGTTACGCCGGTATACAGATATTTTTTATCCCAACGAAATTTTTTCATAGAACTCCTCCATGCGGCATCACCGCACAAATAGTCATTGAAAATCTCCCCGCATGGAGGATTTTTGCCATCATCGCCGGTCGCCCGGAGGGCGAGGCGATGGGCTTTTTAATAAATAGTGTGTTTTTTCACACTACTTCCCTATACATCGCAGGCGCATCACTCTTGGCAGCGTGCTCATTTACCTCAAGCACTTCAACCTTCACAGTCTTCTGACCGAAGCTTATCTCAATAACATCGCCTATCTTCACCTCGTAGGAGGCGCGGGCGGTCTTACCGTTGACCGTTACACGCTCATTATCGCAGGCCTCGTTGGCAACGGTGC
Source organism: Clostridiales bacterium (assembly GCA_029008095.1). GTDB lineage: Bacteria > Bacillota > Clostridia > Oscillospirales > Oscillospiraceae > RGIG6375. The sequence continues at coordinate 7,045 of JAQXJB010000029.1, read as the reverse complement.
GGCGCTTTATAAGTCTTGAAACCTTAAGATATTTATCGAGTCTCATAGAAATCCCCTTCTGTGCTTTATGCAAAAGTGCCGCCTTTTTTAAGGCGGCACTTTGTAAGAAGCAAATTATTCGGCAACTGCGTCCTTCAGAGCCTTGCCGGCCTTGAACTGAGGCACCTTGGAAGCGGGAATCTCGATCTGCTCGTTGGTTCTGGGGTTGTGACCAACGCGGGCAGCTCTCTCCTTAACATCAAACACGCCAAATCCAACCAGGGAAACCTTATCGCCGGCCTTAATGGTCTCTGCGATAGTGTCCAGGGTAGCGGCAATGACTTTATCTGCGTCCTTCTTGGAAACGCCGGTCTTAGCGGCAACTGCGTTGATAAGTTCAGTTTTATTCATTATAATAGTTCCTCCCGATGTATTATCCTTAGACCCTCAAGGTCTTAATTAACTTTAGCATTGCTTAATTTACCATATATTCGCACATTCTGCAAGGTATTTTACTGAAAAAGAGCAAATTTTTATCGAATTCTTAAGAGTCTGGCTATTTTATCCCCCTTGGGTACAAGCTCCAGCTCCTCCTTTGTTATTGCGCGGATGGCAATTATCATTATTGCGTAAACAATGCAGGCAATAATGATAGCCAGGCCCATTGCCAAAGCCAGACCCATGCGGCTATCCGTACCTATAACAGAACTGATGCCACGATAAGACAGCCAGGCAGACGCGCCCATGATTAAGGTGGAAATGACCGGGCGGAGGAAAATCTTCATAAAGCTGGGATGCTCCGGGACACGCAGACAGATGATAACAATATTTATTATACTTATAACCAGATAGCATGCTACGCTGCTTATTGCCGCTCCGCGAACACCGATGGCTGCGTTTCCGATGAGCAGCCAGTTGAGAACTATCTTCACCACTCCTCCGATGGGCATAGTCCAGACGGGCACTCGCTCGTGGCCGTAGGCCTGGAGAATAGCGTTGGTCATCATGGTGAGGCAGACAAAGAAGGAAGCTATGCCGAGAATAGCCAGAAGAGCGGGCCCCTGCTCATTACTGCCGGGATATAGCACATTCATAATGGGATAAGACAGCACAGACATACCCAGCGCCATTGGCATGCCCAACAACGCACAGAGCTTTACCGCCGCTGCTGTAACCTGAGAGGCATCCTTATACTGCTTTCTTGCAATATATGTGCTGATAGCGGGAATGGCGCTTACGGTGAGCGGTACGACAAATGCAGAGGGCAGATTGAAGAGAGTCTGCACCTTGAAATACACGCCGTAAAGTATATTGGCCTCCTCGTAGGAAAATCCCGCGCCGAACTGCAGGCGATTAAGTATGAGCTTGGTATCAATGAGGGCGATGATATTAAGAACCGCTGAGCCTATGGTGACCGGTATACCTATCTTCAGAAGCTTTGCAAAAATTCGGCCGCGGGCTTCCGGCACATCAGGCAAAGCCGCCGGAGCGCCGCTGCGTTTATCCATCCGTCGCTTATAGATTACGATATACATCAGCGCCGCAAAGGAGCCGATGGTCACGCCGGCTATGGCCCCCGCCGCCGCGGTTGGCAGACCAAGTCCCTTCTTAACAAATATCCAGGAAAGAGCAAGGCCGAATATCAGCTTGCCAAGCACCTCGAGCACCTGAGACACCGAGGTGGGTACCATATCCGAGAGGCCCTGAGTATATCCGCGATACGCAGACATAAGGCAGCACAGCAGTACGGAAGGTCCAAGCACAAAAATGCTCTTAGCTGCTTCAGCATTGTCTATGGCGTTTGCAAAGGCATTGGGGAACAGCATCATCAGCAGGGTGGCTATCAGTCCGAACGCAAAGAAAGCCATCCACGCCACATTGAAGGTGCGCTTCACCTGCAGCCGTCTGCCCAGCGCATTGGCCTCGGAGACCATTCTTGACAATGCCACAGGCAAACCAGCTGTGGATATTGTAAGCAGCAGCGAATATATATTATATGCCGCGCCGAAATATCCCATACCCTCGTCGCCGAGGATATTGCCAAGGGGTATCTTATACAGCGCACCGATAACCTTAACTATAATGACCGCCGCAGTAAGCATAGCGGCGCCCTGGACAAAGCTTTGCTTTTTCTGGTCTGCCATCAGACACATCCTTTCTAAAGGCATTATTGGATTCCCATAAACTCCTTGAAGTTCTCGGAAAACACCTTTTTGCAATCCTCATAAGGCAGTTCCATGCTCATGAAGCGCTCCAGCGCCTCGCCATAGTTCCAGAGAGGATAGTCCGTTCCAAAGAAGCAGTTCTCCACACCAAGATAATATAGCTGCTTTTTGGTGCGGCCTATGCTTGCAACGGGCATGGTACTGCTCACGTCATATTTTATGCCCGGTCTCTTTAGATAATCCCAGGCTTCGTCCCATTTTCTGAAACCGCCGAGATGCGCGGCAATTATTTTCAAATCCGGGAAATCGTCAGCCACCTTAGCCAGCTTGTTGGGGCGGGAATAGTCATATCTGTCGTCTCCCACATGAAAAAGTATAGGCAGACGGCCCCGAGCAGCCTCATATATCTCATACGCTTCGGGGCAATCAATATCAAAGCACTGGAAATCAGGGTGCAGCTTGATACCGTGGAGACCCAGGCTGATAATACGTTCCACTTCGTCACCTACGCCGTGCATCATGGGATGCAGCGCGCCAAATCCGTAAAACTCCTCATGCTCCACCTGCTGCTGGGAGATAAAGTTATTTATATCCGCCACCTGATGGGGCGTGGTTGCGACAGAGCATATGACATATTTGGATATGCCGTACTTGGAGCCGTTTGCCAGCAGCTCCTCACAGCTTCCGTCATGCTGGGATGGAAGGTCGTAAAAACGGCCTATATTGTATGCCGCCTTTGCGGAGACCTTGGACGGGAAAACATGGGTATGGGTATCAATTATTTCAAAATCACGCCAGGTGTATTCATTTTCTTTATTCATGCCTATCATCTCTGTTTCTTTTGGGGTTTACTTCATTGAAGATCATTCAGAACACAATGGCGGGATAGATATCCCGCCATTGTATCATTCTTATTCTGCGGAAATGATGTAGTAGTAAACAGGCTGTCCGCCGGGGATGACCGTAACCTCAGCGTCCGGCATGGCATCCTGCAGAACGTCCGCAAGCGCCTGCGCCTGCTCCCCTGTGACATTCTCACCGTAATAGATGCTCACCAACTCTGGTTCAAAATCAGCAAGGCTTTCTCCTATCTCCTTCTCGATAGCTTCAAAATCCGCACCCGCGGCAAGAAGCTTATTCTCGATCATGGCAAGGTAATCGCCCTCAATTATCTCAATGCCGTCAAAAGAGGAGTTTCTGGCCGCATAAGTTAGGGTAACGGTATGCACGGTACCGGCGGCATCGTTCATAGCAGCCTCATTCGCCTCCACTCCCCCATCGGGATCAAACGCCAGCATGGCTGAAACGCCCTGTGGCACGGTGTTAGTCGGGATAACGACCACGTTTTTCTCGCTCATGCCCACGCACTGTGCGGCGGCGAGAACGATGTTCTTATTATTTGGCAGAACGAATACCGTATCCGCGGGAGTGCAGTTTATCTCCTTGAGGATATCCTCGGTGGAGGGGTTCATGGTTTGTCCGCCGGAGATAACTCCGTCAGCGCCCAAATCCCTGAACATTGCCTCAAGACCGTCTCCTGCACAGACAACGACCACACCTATCGCCTTCTCGGGCTTGGCGACCGTGCTTTTCTCTTCCTGTGCTGCCGCCTGCATTTCAACGGCTTCCGTGTGCTGCAGCTTCATATTCTCTATTTTAACGGTGATAAGATTACCGTAGGTAAGAGCCTCGGTAATAACAATACCAGGGCAGTTGTTATGCACATGAACCTTGATTATCTCATCGTCATCCACAACAACTATGCTGTCGCCAAGCTTATCCAGGAACTCACGAAGCAGCTGAGGATCTTTCTGATTCTCCCGGCCTATGATGAACTCGGTGCAGTAGGCGAACTTTATGTCCTCGGTATCGAAGCCGGAGAAGTCAGCCTTCTCTTTGGGCTCCTGAGCAGCTTTAACCTCCGGCACCTCAAATGTCTTGCCTTGCAGGGAAGCCAGCATGGCCTCAATAATAATAAGATATCCCTTACCGCCCGCGTCAATAACGCCGGCCTTTTTCAGAACCGGATTTTGGTTGACAGTGTCTGCCAGAGCTTCCTCTCCGACAGATATCATGTGCTCAAAGATTTTTTCGATATCGGTCTCAGTCTCAGCCGCTTCGCACGCGGCATCCGCAGCCAGGCGCGAAACGGTGAGGATAGTTCCCTCGGAGGGCTTCATAACGGCCTTATACGCGGTGCTGACGCCCTCGCGGAAGGCCTCGGCGAGCTCGGCTGCGCCGATAGTCTTTTTCTCTTTCACAGACTTGGCAAATCCTCTGAAAAGCAAGGATAGAATAACGCCGGAATTGCCTCGCGCACCGCGCAGCAGGGCGCCGGCGGCGATATCTGCAGTCTTGGTGACGCTGTCCGGCTCAGCCTTCTGCAGCTCGGTCATGGCATTTCCGATCGTCATGCTCATGTTGCTGCCTGTATCGCCGTCGGGTACAGGGAAAACGTTCAGCTCATTTATTTCTTCCTTAAAACCGTCCAGCGTAACAGCGGCGGCGATAAACATCTTTTTCAGGGCAAGCCCATCAATAATTTCTATCATTCTATAATGTCCGTCCTTTCAAAAACGCCCGGATCAGCCGTGCGCTTGATCCATTATTTATTATTCGGGCATAATTGAATCGACGTAAACGTCTACGCTTTTTACCTCAACACCGGTATCCGCCGAAACTTTATACTTAACTTCCTTGATTATGGAACGACAGATAACCGGGATGTTCACGCCGTTCTTCACGATGATATGAAGCTCTATAACGATAGAGTTATCCTCGCAGAAAGTCACGCGGACGCCTTTGCCCATAGCTTCTTTTTTCAGAAGGTGGACAAGACCGTCACTCACAGATCTCATGGCCATACCGCGAACTCCGAAGCAGTTTGTGGCTGCGGCGCCCGCAAGATTTGTGAAAACGTCAGCGGAAACGTTTATGTTGCCCATATCGTTTGTCATTTTCACCATGTCCGTCAATCCTTTCATTTTGATATTCAAGGTATTATATCACAGCAAATCCCAAACTACAAGAATTTTCTGAAATTCCATATCATGAGGGTGGAAATGTTATCGCTGTTCATGCAAAATCATTTCAAATACTTCTCTGCTTCCACCGCAGCAGCCGCGCCGTCGGCAGAAGCCGTAATGATCTGCCGCAATTCCTTGGCACGCACGTCCCCTGCGGCAAAGACTCCGGGGATATTCGTATGCAGACGCTCGTCGGCGAGTATATAGCCCCGCTCGTCCAGCTCAAGCTGTCCGGCGAAAAGCGCAGACTCAGGCTCATAGCCCACAAAGACAAATATGCCGAATTTTTCACCATCAGAGGAGCGGTATGACCAGTTCTCCCCCGTTTTGTTGTTTTTGAATTCGGCTGTCTCCATTTTTGTTTCGCCGCTTACCCGCATCAGCTCGGTGCTGTACTTTATTTCGATCTTCGGCTCTGCCATCAGCTCTTCCGCTATGGTTTTGGTGCAGCTCAACTCATCCCGGCGCACTATCATAATGACCTTCCGGGCAAAGCGGGTAAGGAACAGCGCCTCCTCAGCCGCGCTGTTGCCGCCGCCTATCACGAAAACATCACAATCCCGGAAGAAAAAGCCGTCACATGTAGCGCAGTAGCTTATGCCCCGCCCGAAGAATTTCTCTTCGCCTTCGAAGCCCAGTTTTTTGGGTTTCGCGCCGGTAGCGATTATAACCGTTCTGGATTGGATGTCACCTTCGGCAGTATGCACGGTCTTTACCTCGCCGCTCAGCTCCACCCCGGTAACGGAAACTGTTTTCAGCTCCGCGCCGAATTTTATCGCTTGCTCCAGCATATTGTTGGTAAGCTCCGGCCCACTGATATTATCGATAGCCGGATAATTTTCCACCTCGTTGGTGAGCGCCGCCTGTCCGCCTGGAAAGGCAGCCTCCACCATGAGCGTATCCAGCTTCGCCCGACCAGCGTATATGCCGGCCGAAAGCCCGGCAACGCCCGCGCCAATTATTACAATATCTCTTACTTTTGCCCCGCTCATTTCATTACCTCCCGTTTTAGGCATAGTGATTCAAGTTCAAACCCTTGGGCTGCTATATATTATTTATATATTTTCATCCATTTCCGCAAATCAGATACTAAAACACACAGATTTTCTTCTTTACATTGCTTTTTTTATATTATATCATGTCGCAAAGCGGCTTAAATCAAATATATGATCCGCACCTATGCATCCACGCTGAGGATATTATATCATTAAGGAAGAACTCAGGAAAGCTAAAAATATACTGGAGGCAAACTATGATTAAGATACTTTTTGTGTGCCACGGCAGGACTCCATGACTACTTGCAATCCTCGATATAGTTGGGCAAAATGGGGCATAATTTGGCGTCTGCTAGGGTATGAGACTACCGGGAGACTACGAGTAAGCGACTTTAAATCTGGGAATGTTGGGGTAATCGTTAATCGAGTATATATAGTATGCACCCCCTTCCGATTATCGTTAATAGGGTTCTACTGGGTGACTACTACACTTCTGAATTAAAAAATGCTCTTCTATAATATGCGGATTTGTTTTCTTGTATTGTCCATGTGGAGACGGTATGTCTCTTAGTGCGGAGAAACAGTCTGCACATAGATATTGACGTGGATGTTGAGAAAACCTCCTGTTTTTAGTATCGTTGTTTTGTACCGAGGGTTTCTACACCCACCTCTTCGAGAAAAGCATTACATTCATCAATTCCTTTTCCGTACATTGCCGTGAAAAGATATTTATATAGAATATTTTCGGATTATCTTCATTGCGTTTGTCGGAAAATGGTGTTATGCTATAAGTGTTGCAAAACGCTGGCAGAAAAGGAGAATACTGTATGGCAAATTTTACGAAGAAGGCAATCCGGGATTCTTTTGTGAAGCTGCTGAA
>JAQXJB010000028.1 GCA_029008095.1 Clostridiales bacterium | reverse complement strand
CAGTTTTTACGGAGCGGATTTTTGTCCAGGCAAGGAAACGGGCGCAGAGAATACTTGGCGTATTTTCAAGACCGTTGACGCAGCATGGGCGGAAATCCGCCCGAAAAAACCGGCACGGGTTCGATTCCCGTTGCCTTAATCAAGCACCAAACCGCCGCGGCCTGTGCCGCGGCGGTTTTTGCGTGTGCTGCAGCAGAACGTCAAATCTACATTTTGTTGCCGGAATAAAGGAATTCCTGCAAAAAATCCCACATATTTGTAAATCCTATTTGACGTGGGAGCATAAATACGGTATATTGAAAGAAGAACATTGGAACCGACACAAATAGATGTAAGGAGACGGCCTATGAAAAAGCTTGTTATTGAATCCGGTATCGTCAAAGAAAACATAGGCGCAATCAAGCGCAAGGCCGAATCGGCCGTAATAATAGCCGACCTGAGCTGCGACGCCCAGGGCCTCGGCCTTATCAAAACCGCGTCCATGCTGCGCTCGGAGGGCATAAGCAACTTCGCCGTGTATGAGGTGGAGGATGCGGAAAAGCTTCGCAAAAACGGCTTTGTGGACGAGCATATCCTCATGCTGCGCTCCACCGTGGATGTGGGCGAGATAGGCCGCCTTGCGGATAACAACGTGACCTGCACCGTCGGCTCTTACGATGCGGGTATCGCCGTCAACAGCGTGGCGGTCTCCCGCAGGACTGTTATAGAGGTGCAGATAAAGGTGAATTCCGGCATTGGGCAGTATGGCTTCCTGCCTTCCGAGCTGGACAAGATAACGAAGGTGTTCCGCCAGATGCCCGGCCTTGCCGTCAGCGGCATGTATACCCGTTTTTCCGGCCCCGGCGCGGGCAAGGCGGCCGCGTCCCGCCAGCTTGAGACCTTTGAGAACGTACTGCTCAAGCTCCATGAAAGCGGCATCGAGACCGGCATAGCCCACGCGCTGGATTCCTACGCCCTTTTCAAATGTGACCTTGATAAGCTGGACGCGGTCTGCGTTGGCAGCGCCATCGCCGGACGGACTCCCGGCGTAGGCGGCGAGCTGAACCGTGTGGGCTATATAGAGGCGGATATCGACGAGCTGGATTGGCTCCCCGCCGGTTCCGTGGTCGGAGCGGGCAAGGGCGTTCGGCTGAAAAAGTCCACCAAGGTGGCGGTGGTCTCCGTGGGCTGGTATAACGGCGTGGGTCTCGGTGAGGCCAACGCGCCACGGAGCTTTAAGCGGCTTGTTAAGGGTGCGTCCCGTCCCACCGTAAGGCTGGGCGGAAAGAAGCTGAAGCTTGTTGGCGAAATCGGCGCAAACTGCATTCTTCTGGACGTTACGGATATCACCTGCGGCGTGGGAGACAAGGTGGTCATTGAGTGCGAACCCAAAATGATAAAAGGATTACCTGTGGAGTATAGATAATGAACAAAATAAAATGTCTGTCCCCACATGTTGCGGACATGATAGCCGCCGGAGAGGTGGTCGAAAGACCCGGTTCGGTGGTGAAGGAGCTGGTGGAAAACGCCCTCGACGCGGGCGCAAGCTCCATAACGGTTGAAATACAGCGCGGAGGCATGAGCTATATCCGCGTCACGGATAACGGCAGCGGCATGTCCCCCGAGGACGCCCAAACCGCTTTTCAGCGTCATGCCACAAGCAAACTGAGGGATGAGTACGGGCTTGAATCCATCGCCACTCTCGGATTTCGCGGCGAGGCTCTTGCCGCCATCTCGGCGGTCGCGATGGTGGAGCTTATGACCCGGGAGAAGGGCGCGGAGGAGGGAACATCGGTAACGCTTGAAGCCGGAGTTATCAAGGAGGTCTCCCCGGTGGGCTGTCCCGAGGGCACTACCATGATAGTCCGCAGTCTGTTTTATAACACCCCCGCCCGCCTTAAATTCATGAAAAAGGATTCCAGCGAGGCCGCCAATGTCGGCAACGTGGTGATCCGTTGCGCCATGTCCCACCCGGAGGTGGCCGTCCGCTATATCAGGGACGGCGAGGAGGATTTTTCCACCCCCGGTGACGGCAGCGTCGAGAGCTGCATTTACTCCCTGCTGGGCCGCGAATACGCGAAAAACATGCTGCCTGTTGACGGCAGCGGCGAGGGCGGCAAGGTCCGTGGCTTTATCTGTACTCCGGCAAACGCCAAGGGCAACCGCAGCGGACAGTTTTTCTTTGTGAACGGGCGCTTCATCAAGTCTGCGCTGCTCCAGGCCGCTCTTGAGCAGGCCTATAAAAATTCCCTGTTCACAGGCCGATTTCCATCCTGCGTGCTTTACATAGACATCAAGCTCAATGAGGTGGATGTGAACGTTCACCCGGCAAAGACAGAGGTGAAATTCCTCAACGAGCGTAAGGTTTTCGATACGGTTTATCTGGCGGTGCAGTCCGCCCTGAAGAGGGAAAGCGAAGCACCGGAAATAAAGCTGGCGGAGGCGAAAAAGGAAGAACCAAAGCCTGCCGCGCCCGAAACCATAAGAGAGCCCATAATCCACCGGGTGGACGAGGACAGAGAGGACGACGTTACCCTGCGCCAGCCCACGGTGCGGTATAACGCGCCCCAGCCCAGGCGGCAGATGATAACCCATCGTGTGCCCCTGCCGGATATAATCGCCCCGCCCCATGAGACCGGTATACCTACAAAGCGTCAGGCTGTTGCCGCCGCAAGGCGTGAGGGGCTGCTTCCGACCGAGCCGCCAAGGGCCAAGCCGCAGCCGGTGGCCGAAGAGCCGAAGCCCGAGCCCAAACCCGTTGCTGCGGAGCGGGAGAGCTTTGCGCAGGTCGAGCTCGAAGCGCCGCAGAAGTCAATTCTGCCCGAATACCGCATCCTGGGAGAGAGCTTCAATGAGTTCATAATCGTGGAATGCGGCGGTGAGCTTGTTTTCATTGATAAGCACGCGGCTCATGAACGCATGTTGTTTGACCGGCTCAAGAGCAAAAAATACGAGAACATGTCTCAGATGCTCCTCGTTCCCGTCATTGCTGATATGGAGAGGGAGGAAAAGGAGCTCCTGCTGGATAATAAGCCCCTGCTGGACGAGCTGGGTTTCGAGATCGAGGATTTCGGCGGTTCCTCGCTGGCGGTGCGCCGCCTGCCGGCCGACGTGGATATGGAGGATGCCGCCGCTCTGCTGGAGGAGCTATGCCGCGATATAAAATACGGCGCCCGCCCCGGAAGCCTCGGAGTTAAGGATGAACTGCTGGCCACTGTGGCCTGCAAGGCTGCCATCAAGGCCGGTAAGTCATCTGATCCTATGGAATGGAGACCGGTGGTGGAGGCTGTCATCGCAGGCGAGGTGCGCTATTGTCCCCACGGCAGACCGGTCACAATGCGGTTGAGCAAGAGCCAGCTTGAGAAAAATTTTAAAAGAACTTAAGGCAGCAATGCGAGAAAAAATACCGACAACATATGGACACATCGTCCGGAGGTTGCCGGTATTTTTTGATTAATTGTAGTTTTCGTGAGAAATTTCTGCTGAATTTTGCAGTATGGTTAAGGCAGAGCGATCAACCGATTATACGGACGGCGGCGGTGAAGAGTATGCAGAGCAACACGCCGGCCGCTGTGGGTATTGCCGCCGCCAGCGCCGTCCATTTGCGGCTGTGGGTTTCGCGGTATACCGTTATCAGCGCCGTGGAGCAGGGCCAGTGCAGCAGAGTGAATATTATCATGCTTACCGCGGTCGCCCAGGTCCAGCCGTTTGAAACGAGCAGCGCCCGCAGCTCGCTCAGACTGCCCAACTCAAGAATACTGCCCTGAGCGGTGTAGGCCATGATGATGATGGGAATCACTATTTCGTTAGCCGGAAAGCCTAAAATAAAGGCCATGAGGATAACTCCATCCAGCCCCATGAGGCGGGCGAAGGGATCCAGAAAGCCCGCGCAGTGGCTAAGAAGGCTCATGCCGCCAACGGTCACATTGGCCATCAGCCATATCAGCAGTCCCGCCGGAGCGGCCACAGCGGCGGCTCTGCCAAGGACGAAAATAGTGCGGTCAAATATGGAACGTAGAATGACCTTGCCTATCTGGGGCTTTCTGAATGGCGGAAGCTCCAGAGTGAAGGAGGAGGGGATCCCCTTCAGCAGTGTGGCGGAGAGGAGCTTCGTCACCGCGAAGGTCATGGCAACGCTGAATACGATCGCTGCCGTCATCATAACTGCGGATAGCAGGGAGTCCGCGGCGCCGCTGCCCACGCCCACGAAGAACATGGTGAGAATGGAGATCAGCGTGGGGAAACGGCCGTTGCAGGGAACGAAATTGTTGGTGAGTATGGCCAGCAGACGTTCCCGGGGCGAGTCTATGATGCGGCTGCCCACTATGCCCGCGGCGTTGCAGCCGAAGCCCATAGCCATGCACAGCGCCTGCTTGCCGCAGGCCTTGCAGCGTTTGAAGGGCTTATCGAGATTGTATGCCACCCGGGGCAGATATCCCACGTCCTCAAGAAGGGTGAAGAGCGGGAAAAAGATGGCCATCGGCGGCAGCATTACCGATACCACCCACGCCAGCACCCGGTATATGCCCAAAACCACAGCGCCGTGCAGCCATTCCGGCGCGCCAAGAGCCCGGAACAGCGCCGTGAGCATATCCTGAATGCGGAACAGAAGCGCGGACAGAAGCTGGGACGGGTAATTTGCGCCCTCGATAGTGAGCCAGAATACCAGAGCCAGCAGCGCCAGCATCAGCGGATAGCCGCCGACGCGGCTGGTTATTACCCGGTCTATCCTGCGGTCAAGACGTCTGTAGCCCGGATCCGTGTATGTAACCACGCCCCGGCAGAGTTCTGCCGCCATGCTTATGGAGGCGGAGACCATCAGATCTTTCAGCCTGAGCGCGTCTATACCTTCTGCGGAGAGGATGGCGTGGGCTTCGGCGAGGGCAAGGCGCAGCTCCTGTCCGTAGCCGGAGAACCGGGCTTTTAGCTCGGCTGTAAGAGTTTCGTCGTTCTCCAGCAGCTTCAGGCTCAGCCAGCGGGGGGGAAGCCCTATGTCCGGCAGACGCCGGACGAGCGGCTCAAGAACCGATACGGCGTTCTCTATCTCCGGGCAATATTTCAGGCGCAGAGGGGAGCTGCTGAACTCCACGTCGTCTATCGCGCCGAGAAGAGCGAACAGGCTCTTCTTCTTTCGCCCCGATACCCCAACCACAGGCACGCCCAGCCGCCGGGAAAGCAGTGGCAGATTTAGCTTTATGCCCTTGCGGCGAGCCTCGTCCATGAGATTTATGCATACTATGACCCGGTTTGTTATCTCCAGCGTCTGCAGAGCCAGATTCAGGCTGCGCTCCAGGCAGGTGGCGTCGCAGACCACCACTACCGCGTCCGGGCGGGAGAAGCATATGAAGTTTCGCGCCACCTCTTCTTCGGCTGAGTGGGCCATCAGCGAATATGTGCCGGGCAGGTCTACCATGATATGCCCGCGGCCGCCTATGAGACAGCGCCCTTGAGCGCAGCTTACGGTCTTGCCCGGCCAATTCCCGGTGTGTTGATTCATACCCGTGAGATTATTGAAGATGGTGCTCTTGCCCACATTGGGATTCCCGGCCAGGGCGATGACTTGCCCGGACGGGTCTCTGCTCTGCAGCTTTAGCCCGAGCTCGGCGAGTCTTGCCCCGGTGGAGCTGTTTGTAAGACCCATTGCCGGCCTCCTTTCAGCATGGACGGACGATTATGTTCCGGCAGTCCTCGGAGCGGATGGCAATGACCGCCCCGCGAATAAGAAAGGCCGAAGGGTCGCCGCCGGGACTTCGCCCTATGCACTCCACCTCGGTGCTCTCCACAAGGCCGATATCCAGCAGCCTCCGGCGCATGCTGCCCTCGGACAGCAGTTCCAATATCCTTGCCCTCTGTCCGGGCTGTATATCATTCAAGCAAGCTTGATTATCCATATCAACAAACATCCTTTATAACAGTTTCGGGAGTTATGTATTTTCCCTTGATATCCTATTCCGGTGACCCACGCAGGGTTCCTCCCGGCACGTTTTCAATATATGCGGAATAGAATATGGCGGCAGAACTAAGGCAGCGGGAGTATAAGTCCGCTGCCTCGTGTATTGGAGGATAGATATGGATAAGGTCTTAAAATTTGCCCTGGCCGGAGGCGATAGGCGCCAGGCGCAGCTTGCGGCCATGCTCGCCCGGGACGGCCACAGGGTCTATGTGAGCTATATGGAAAAGGCCGGGAAGATAGTGGGGACGGAGGCAGCGCCTATCGGGACGGCCTTTGCCGAGGCTGACTGCGTGCTGCTCCCGCTGCCGGCTCTTGACTCTGTGGGTATGCTCAATACGCCTTTCTCGGAAAATAAAATATCCCCTGCCGAGCTGCTGCGGCTGGTTCCGGTACATACGCCGGTGTATGGCGGCAGACTGAGCAAGGGATTTTTAGAGACGGCGGGGGAGCTTGGCCTGAGAACGGAGGATTATTTTGAGCGGGAAGAACTGAAGATAGCCAACGCCGCCGCTACGGCGGAGGGCGCGGTGCAGATAGCTATGGAGGAAACGCCGTACACGCTCTGTGGTGCGCAGACTATGGTGATCGGCTATGGGCGCATCGGTAAGCTGCTCAGTCAAAAGCTGAAGGCTATGGGCGCGTATGTTACCGCCTCAGCCAGAAAGCCGGCCGACATGGCATGGATCAAGACCAACGGCTGCGCCGCCGTAAATACGGAGTCCCTTGAGCCATTGCTGGCGAAGCAGGACATAGTTTTTAATACCGTGCCGGCAATGGTCATGGACCGCCGCCGTCTGTCGTTGATGAAAAAGGGAAGCCTCTGCATCGACCTCGCCTCCAAGCCCGGAGGTGTGGATTTCGAGGCTGCGGCGGAGCTGGGCGTGAAGGTGATCTGGGCGCTTAGCCTACCGGGCGAGGTAGCTCCGGCCAGCTCCGGCGCCGCTATCCGGGACACGGTGTATAATCTTCTTGCGGAAAGGGGAGTGCTGCGATGCTGAGACTTGGCTTTGCCGTCACCGGCTCCTTCTGCACCTTTGACAAAATGTTCCCCGTCATGGAAGCTCTGGCGGCGGAATACGAGATAACGCCCATTTTTTCCCCGGTAAGCGCCTCGGTGGACAGCCGCTTCGGCTGCGCTGAGGATTTCATCCGCCGGGCGGAGCTTATTTGCGGAAGAACGGCGCTGCGGGAGATAAACCAGGTGGAGCCTATAGGGCCTAAGCAGCTTCTGGATATACTGCTTATAGCTCCCTGTACGGGCAATACGCTGGCGAAGATAGCCAACGGAATAACCGATACCTGCGTCACAATGGCCTATAAATCCCATCTTCGCAACGGCCGCCCCGTGGTGCTGGCGGTCTCTACCAACGACGGCCTCGGTACCGCCGCCGGGAACATCGCGGCGCTGCTGAATAAGAAGAATGTATGGTTTGTGCCCTTTGGGCAGGATGATCCGGCCAATAAGCCCACGTCCCTTGTGGCGGATTTCAACCGTATTCCGGAGACGTTGGCTCACGCCCTCGAGGGGCGGCAGATACAGCCTGTGCTGCTGTGACTTGCCAATAACCCGCATATTTGATACAATGTCCAAAAGATAAGGCAATGGGAGGTCGCCCGATGGAAGAGGAGAAGCAGGAGCATAAGCGCCGCGTGCGCTATAAGGGTACGCACCCAAGAAAGTTCAGCGAGAAATATAAGGAGCTTCAGCCGGAGAAGTACGCCGGGGAGATAGAGCATATCGTCAAGTCGGGCAAGACCCCGGCGGGTATGCACATCCCCATCATGGTAAACGAGATAATGGAGTTTTTACAGATACAGCCCGGACAGGTGGGGTATGATGCCACTCTTGGCTACGGCGGACACAGCCGCAGGATGCTGGAACTGCTGAACGGCAGCGGACATCTTTACGCCACGGATGTTGACCCGATCGAGTCTGCCAAGACCCGTGAGCGGCTTGCCGGGGCGGGCTTCGGGCCGGAGCGTATCACCATAAGGAATATCAATTTTGCCCGCGTTGACGAGGTCGCGCCCGGGGTGAAGTTTGACTTTGCCCTGGCCGACCTGGGCGTTTCCTCCATGCAGATAGATAACCCGGAGCGGGGCTTTTCCTTTAAGTTTGATGGCCCGCTGGATCTTCGCCTTGATCCCAGCTCCGGCGTTACCGCCGCCCAGCGGCTCTGTGAGCTGACTATGAACGGGCTGGAGAGCATGCTGGTGGAAAATTCCGACGAGCCCTATGCCTCTGAGATAGCCCGGGCCATATCCCGGCGTTTGCGGAGGGAGGGCGAGATTGCCACGACAAAGCAGCTTGCGGATACCGTGGCGGAGGCGCTGAGCTTCCTGCCCGCCGGGGAACGCAAAGAGAATGTGAAAAAGGCATGCCAGCGCACATTTCAGGCTCTGCGCATAGATGTAAACAGCGAGTTCGAGGTGCTTTATGAGTTCCTCGAAAAGCTGCCCGGAGTGATGAAAAGCGGCGGACGTATAGCCATCCTCACCTTCCATTCCGGAGAGGACAGGCTGGTGAAGAAGGCCTTCAAGCAATATTACAGCGAGGGCGTTTTCAGCGAGATCGCCCGTGACGTAGTCCGCCCCACGGCGGAGGAATGTTTCCAAAATCCCCGCGCGCGTTCCACCAAGCTGCGCTGGGCGATAATGGCGTAAGAGGTTGAGCAAATGATAAGAGAAGAGACAGTAAAAAAACTGCTGAAATTCCGGGATGACCGGGATTGGCGGCAGTTCCACACCCCCAAGGATCTGGCCATATCCCTCAGCCTTGAGGCCGCCGAGCTGTTGGAGGTCTTTCAGTGGAGCGGAACGGATATGCAGCGGACGGAGAAGCTGGACAAGATAAAGGAGGAGCTTGCCGACGTGCTGAGCTACTGCCTGCTCATGGCGGACGCCTGCGGTCTTGACCCGGACGAGATACTGAACGCCAAGATAGCTAAAAATGAGGAGCATTACCCGGTTGAAAAAGCCCGGGGCAGAAGCGATAAATATACCGAGCTGTGAAAAAACCGCGTATGTAAAAAGCAGACGCTCAAATGAGCGTCTGCTTTTTCGCGTATTCATTTCAAAGCTTTTTCGCGCAAACGTCCTTCAAGCAGCAGGCCTCGCAGTTGGGCTTGCGGGCGGAGCAGACGGCGCGTCCGTGGAGTACCAGCCGGTGGCAGAAATCTGACTGCTTCTCAGGCGGGATAACGGCGGCGAGCTGTACCTCTACCTTGTAGGGCTCCTTGCCCACGGCAAGACCCATGCGGTTGGCAAGGCGGATGCAGTGGGTATCGGTGACAACGGCGGGCTTGTGGTAAACGTCGCCGAGGATGATATTGGCCGTCTTGCGGCCCACGCCGGGCAGCTTCAGAAGGTCATCCATATTATCCGGCACAACGCCGCCGAAGTCGGTGATCAACATGATCGACGCTTCTACGATGTCCTTCGCCTTGGTATGGAAAAAGCCGCAGGAGCGGATAATTTCCTCCACATCCTCAATTTTCGCCTCCGCGAGAGATTTAAGCGTGGGGTAGCGGGAATAGAGTGTGGGCGTTACCTTGTTCACACGCTCGTCGGTGCACTGAGCCGCCAGCCGGGTGGCGAAGAGCAGCTCGTAGTCCTTTTCGTATTCAAGGGAGCATAGCGCCTCTGGGTACTCCTGCTCTAAAAGCTCAACTATTTTCAGGGCTGTGTCTTTCATTTATGTATCCTCCCAAGGTGGAGATTTTTCAATGATATTATAGCGCAAAACCGCTTTTAAGTAAACAGGGGAAAATTGAGTTTCCGTATTGTAAAGCATGGGGAAAAAGAATATAATATCCGTTACACGGATATTATATTTGATTTTAGCCGCTTTGCTCGTCCCTTTCGGGACAACCGCAAAGCATGGCATATTATACCATAACGGCTCTGCCGCTATGGTATAATATATAATCCGCAAAATACAAATCTGCAGGAAAAAGAGGTGACAGCTTATGTATAGGCCGCTGGCTGATGAGATACGCCCCAAATCTCTGGAAGAGGTGGTGGGGCAGGAACATATCCTCGGCAAAAACGGTATGCTGCGCCGCATCATCGAGAGCGGACAGATACCGAATATGATATTCTACGGCCCATCAGGCGTGGGTAAGACCACCGTTGCGGGCATAATCGCAGAAAAGACGCAGCGCACCCTCCATAAGCTCAATGCCACCACTGCCGGGACAAGCGACATCAAGGCCGTCATCGGGAGCCTTGACACCATGCTCGCGCCCAACGGAGTGCTGCTCTATCTGGACGAGATACAGTATTTCAATAAAAAGCAGCAGCAGTCTCTGCTGGAATACATTGAGAACGGCAAGATAAGCCTTATCGCCTCCACTACGGAGAACCCCTATTTCTACGTCTACAACGCCATACTCAGCCGCTCCACAGTCTTTGAATTCAAGGCCATCGAGCCGGCGCAGCTCGTCCCCGCCATAGAGCGGGCTATGGGCATCATGGGTGAAAAAAGCGGCCTTAGCTGGGAGGCCGAGCCGGGCGTGACGGAGTTTGTTGCCTCCGCCTGCGGCGGCGACGTACGCAAGGCCATGAACACGGTGGAGCTGCTCTTTTACGGCGCGCGGGAAACAGACGGCAAGCTCCTGCTGGCGCTGGAGGACGCTAAAGCCGTGGCCCAGCGCAGCGCCATACGCTATGACCGGGACGGGGACAGCCATTATGACCTGCTCTCCGCCTTTCAGAAGTCCATCCGCGGCTCCGACCCGGACGCTGCCATCCACTATCTGGCCCGTTTGCTTGAGGCAGGAGACATGATATCCCCCTGCCGCAGACTGCTTGTGATAGCGGCTGAGGACGTAGGGCTTGCCTATCCGCAGGCCATTTCAATAGTGAAGGCATGCGTTGACAGCGCCCGGGAGCTTGGTCTGCCCGAGGCACAGATACCCCTTGCCGAGGCGACTATACTCCTCGCCACCGCGCCCAAGTCCAATTCGGCGGTGAGCGCCATAGAGGCTGCGATGGCGGACGTAAAGGCCGGTAAGACAGGTGATATTCCCCGCCATCTGAAAAATGTCCATGCGGACGGGGCGGAAGTGAAGAGCGTGGAAAAGTATAAATATGCCCACGCCTTTAAGAACCACTATGTGGAGCAGCAGTATCTGCCCGACGCCATAAAGGACAGAAAATATTACGAATACGGCGAGAACAAGACTGAGCTCGCGGCCAAAAAATATTGGGACGAGATAAAAAAACAGAAATGACTTCAGCGAATGTCGTATGCCCCGCAATTGTGGAGTATGCTCCGGGCGTCATCCAGATGCTCATCGTCCACCGTTATCTTCACCTGAGTGGCGCTGCCGCCGGGATAAAGGGGCAGGCCGAGAGTGTCCGAGGTAAAAACGGCCTTGCCGATCGTGCGGGGAACGGTAGCGTTCATGTAATCGCGGGTATAGTAGGGCGGATGATAGGGAAAGAGCAGACTTACCGAGGCATGAGCGTTCCGAAGCTCTGAAACGCCGGGGTCATAGCCATCCTGCAGAGAGAAGCGGAAGGCGATACCCTTTCTTCTCATTCTCGCTGCTGCGCGCTCCGCGGCGTCACGGTTTTCGAAGGTTGCGTAAATATTGTGAGACATATTCGGGCAGTCCTTTCGTTTTTTGTCTATTGGAAGTATGCCCACAGCGAATAAAATTATTACGGAGAATCAGACATGAATATAAATGTTGGTGATATACTCACGCTGAAAAAGAAGCATCCCTGCGGCAGTGAGCGCTGGAAGGTCACGCGCATCGGAGCGGACTTCAAAATAGTCTGCCAGGGATGCGGACATGAGCTGATGCTGCCCCGCAGCAGAGTGGAGAAAAGCATCAAAAAAATCGAGAGCATTGGAGAGAAAGACGGATGAAAAAGCTTTGGAGCAAAAGAATACAGGAGCTGGAGGCCTATGTTCCCGGCGAGCAGCCCAAGGACAGGCGATACATAAAGCTCAACACAAATGAAAACCCCTATCCGCCCTCTCCGGCGGCTGTGGCGGCTATGGAGAACGCCGTAGGCGATACCCTTCGCCTTTATCCCGACCCGGAGTGCACGGAGCTGGTGGAGGCTATCGCCGCCCGCTTCGGCCTGGAAAAGAACCGTATATTCGTGGGCAACGGCTCAGACGAGGTCCTGGCCATGTGCTTTCCGGCATTTTTTGACAGCGACAGACCCATCCTCTTCCCGGATATCACATACAGCTTCTACCCGGTCTATGCCGGGCTCTATCAGGTACCCTATGAGACCGTGGCTCTGAATGAGGATTTCACCGTCCCCGTGGAGGGCTTCCTCCGGCCCAACGGCGGCGTGATCATCGCCAATCCCAACGCGCCCACAGGCATCGCCCTGCCAATCAAGGCCATCGAGCGTATCGCGGCTGGCAATCCGGAGTCGGTGGTGGTAGTGGACGAGGCTTATGTGGACTTCGGAGGCGAGACGGCCTTGCCGCTGATTGCTCAATACCCCAACGTCCTTGTTGTGAGAACTACGAGCAAGTCCTATTCCCTTGCCGGCCTCCGCGTGGGCTGGGCAATGGGTGACCCGGGGCTTATCGCCGCCCTGAACACGGTGAAAAATTCCATCAATTCCTATACGCTGGACCGCGTGGCCATTGCCGGCGGCGCGGCGGCTATCGCGGACGCGGAGTATTTCGGAAGCTGCTGCGAAAGGGTGATAGCCACCCGCGAACGCAGTATGGCGGCTTTGAGGGAGCTGGGTTTCCACTGCCTGCCCTCTGCTGCGAACTTTATCTTTGCCGCTCCCACTAAAATAGGCGCGGAGGAACTTGTCAAAAAGCTCCGGGAGCATGGGGTGCTGGTGCGCTATTTCAAAAAGCCCCGCATCGACGGCTTTCTGCGGATAAGCGTTGGTTCAGACGAGGAAATGGACGCGCTTATCGCAGCCGTTAAGGAGATAACCGAATAACAATTTAGGACAAATATTGCCCCTTGCGAAAGACCTTTTTCGCAGGGGGCTTGTTTTATAATTTAGGCAGCCGCCGGTCAGAACTCGGACGGCGTCCGGGAAAGATTGCCGACAGGGGGTGAATATGAAAGTAATTTATCTTGATTCGCTAATTATCACAGAGCTGGCGGCGGACTTCATGCTCCTTCTGGCAACAGATAGGTTCTGTGCCGCCGGGGTAAGCTGGAAGCGGCTGCTGGCGGCCTCGGCGGTGGGGGCGGTTTATTCCGTGCTGTATGTACTGCTGGGGAGCTTTTGGGGCGGCTTGCTTATGAAGTTAATTTTTGCTGTGCTCATGCTGCTGGTGGCCTTTGGAAAGCGGAAAGACCTTGCCCGCTGCGGCGCGGTATTCGCGCTTTGCTCGGCGGCGTTTGCCGGTATCGTTCTGGCGGTATCCCTTTGCTGCGGCGGCTTTGGCGCAAAGCAAATGCTGTTCAGCTTTGCCGCAGCTTACGCCCTGATGGGCGGCATACTGCGCTTTTCGGCAGCAAAAGGAGGAGGTACCGTGCGGGCGGTCATAAGGAACCGGGGACGCAGCATCAGTCTCACGGTTCTGCGGGATACGGGCAGCAGCCTGCGAGACCCGGTATCCGGGGCGGCGGCGCTTATCGCCGGAGAGGAGCAGCTCCTGCCGCTGCTGGAGGATGAGGTCTGCGCCGCGCTCCGTGCCAGCCGTGGCCGTCCACCGGAGGAACGTCTGGAGCAGCTATGGCAAAAGGGACTGGGTAGGGGCTTCAAGCTCCTGCCATACAGCGCCGTGGGCGTGGAAAACGGACTGCTTCTGGCATTCAGGGTCGAGGCGGCAGAGATAGGAGGCAGAAAGCTGCGCGGCATGGTCGCGGCAATGACCCCGGGCGAAGTAGCGCCGGACGGAGGCTTTTCGGCAATAGTGAACGCTGATGTGTGAGAAAGAAGGTCAAAAATGTATATGAAACTGCTGGAAAATATCAGGCTGGCTGCGGAACGGCTGCTTCGGCGCATGGGCCTGCGCGCTGCGCCCCCTGTGCATTACATAGGAGGAAGCGAGACTTTGCCGCCGCCGCTGTCCAAGACCGATGAGGAACGCTTTATCGCGGCTCTTGCAGAGGGGGATGAGGGTGCGAAAAAGTCCCTCATCGAGCATAATCTTCGTCTGGTGGTCTATATCGCCAGACGGTTTGAGAACACGGGAATAAATCTGGAGGACCTTATATCCATCGGCACTATCGGGCTGATAAAGGCCGTGAACACCTATAACCCGGTGAAAAATATCAAGCTGGCAACCTACGCCTCCCGCTGCATTGAGAACGAAATACTCATGCACCTGCGCAAGGTGAATAATCAGAAGCTGGAGGTCTCTCTGGATGAACCGCTGAACACCGATTGGGACGGCAATGAGCTGCTGCTTTCCGAGGTGCTGGGCACGGATGATGACATCGTCATGCGGCCAATGGAGGAGGAAACGGATAAAATACTTCTCCGCGAGGCTCTCGGCACCTTGAGCGAGCGGGAGCAGGACATCATCAATATGCGCTTCGGCCTGCAAAACGGACGGGAGCTGACCCAGAAGGAGGTAGCCGACCGCATGGGCATATCGCAGTCCTATATCTCCCGGCTTGAAAAACGGATCATGCAGCGCTTGAAAAAGGAAATGATAAAAAACGGCATATAGTGTGAATTGCGCGTTTTACCGAAATAAATTATTGAAATATTTTGAGAAAAGATATTGACAAGCGGAAAACCGGGTGCTAATATTAATCCAACTTAATCATACAAACCGTTGAGACAGAAAAAAGGCAGAAACAACTCTTCAAAGCGAGCGGATGGTGGTGGAAGTTCCGTAAGAGCGTCTGCGTAATATGGACTGTTGAGGGCAGCGTTAATGCGCTGACGTAGGACTCGCGTTAGAAGTCGGGGATATGTTGGTATCCCGCAGAGGAGCCGTCACAGGCTCGAACCAAGGTGGCACCGCGGAAAACTTGTCTTTTCGCCCTTGACTTGCATATGCATGCAGGTCAAGGGCTTTTTTGTTGCGGTTTTACCGATGGCAATCACACTCGGCGTCGTTGCGCAAAAAGAAGCAGGCAGTAGCCAAAAAATATTGGAAAAGGAGAAGAACAAAATGAAAGAAAACAAAATACCTTACAAGATTTATCTGGACGAAAAGGAAATGCCTACCGCCTGGTATAATATGCGCGCGGATATGAAGAATAAGCCCGCTCCGCTGCTGAACCCCGGCACTCTCCGACCCATGACGGCGGAGGAGCTGTCCGGTGTGTTCTGCGAAGAGCTTGTAAAGCAGGAGCTTGACGATACCACCGCGTATTTTGAGATACCTGAGGAGATAAGAGATTTTTATAAGATGTACCGTCCGTCTCCCCTTGTCCGGGCATATTGCCTGGAGAAAAAGCTGGGCACTCCGGCGAAGATATATTACAAATTTGAGGGAAACAATACCAGCGGCAGCCATAAGCTCAATTCTGCCATCGCCCAGGCCTATTATGCCAAGAAGCAGGGGCTGAAAGGCGTTACGACCGAGACCGGAGCCGGTCAGTGGGGCACGGCGCTCTCTATGGCCTGCTCCTACTTTGAACTCGACTGCAAGGTGTATATGGTCAAGGTCTCCTATGAGCAGAAGCCCTTCCGCAGAGAGGTGATGCGTACCTACGGCGCCTCGGTGACGCCCTCGCCCTCTATGGAAACCGAGGTGGGAAAGAAAATACTTGCCGAGTTCCCGGGAACCACGGGCAGCCTGGGCTGCGCAATCTCCGAGGCCGTGGAGGCCGCCACTACCAGAGAGGGCTACCGCTATGTTCTTGGCAGCGTGCTCAATCAGGTGCTGCTGCATCAGTCGGTGATAGGCCTTGAGACCAAAGCGGCTCTTGATAAATACGGCATCAAGCCGGACATCATTATCGGCTGCGCCGGCGGCGGCTCCAATCTCGGCGGCCTTATCGCTCCATTTATGGGAGAAAAGCTTCGCGGCGAGGCTGATTACCGTATTATTGCCGTAGAACCCGCCTCCTGCCCCAGCTTTACCAGAGGAAAATTCGCCTATGATTTCTGTGATACCGGCATGGTATGTCCCCTTGCCAAGATGTATACGCTGGGCAGCAGCTTCATTCCCGCCGCGAACCACGCGGGCGGCCTGCGGTATCATGGCATGAGCACCACGCTTTCCCAGCTATATGACGATGGCCTCATGGAGGCTGTGTCCGTTAAGCAGACGGAGGTTTTCCAGGCTGCGGAGCAGTTCGCCAGAGTGGAAGGCATCCTGCCCGCACCCGAGAGCAGCCACGCCATAAAGGTCGCCATCGATGAGGCGATGAGGTGTAAAGAGACAGGCGAAGAAAAGACCATTGTGTTCGGCCTTACGGGTACCGGATACTTCGATATGGTGGCCTATGAAAAGTTCCACGACGGAGCTATGACGGATTATATTCCCAGCGACGAGGAGATACAGGCAAATATCGACAGACTCCCCAAGGTGGACTGACATAAACCGGAAAATGAAACGCGAACCCCCTCTTCGAGAGCCGAAGAGGGGGTGAAATCTTTATTCCTTGCCGTTCCAGCAATAGGTGCAGAGCTTGCAGGGGGAAACGCCGGTGGACTCTATCATGTCGTCCAGACGGTGATATTTAAGCGAGGTGAACTTGAGCTGCTTGCGGATATCCTCGACCATGTTTGCGTACTCGGAGGTGTCCGGGTCGGCGTAGGTCTGCAGTTTCTCGGCGGGACACTCGCCGCCCTCCAGCTTGTTGATAACGCGGCGGCTGATAAGATCCATCTCCGAGGTGGAACGGGAGAAATTCAGATACTTGCAGCCGTACATGATGGGAGGGCAGGAAAGACGGATATGTACCTCCTTTGCGCCGCTGTGATAGAGGAACTCCGTGGTCTCTCGAAGCTGGGTTCCACGCACAAGGGAATCGTCGATGAGCAGCAGGCGCTTGTCACGGATAAGCGCATCCACGGGGATAAGCTTCATGCGGGCGATAAGGTCGCGCTGCTTCTGCTTCTGGGGCATGAAGGAACGGGGCCATGTGGGAGTATACTTGATGAAGGGACGGGCAAAGGGAATGCCGGAGCGGTTGGAGTAGCCGATGGCGTGGGGTGTGCCGGAATCGGGAACGCCGGCCACGCAGTCTGCTTCCACGTTGTCCCGGGCGGCAAGCATGTCGCCGCACTTATAGCGCATCATCTCCACGTTGGTGCCCTCATAGGTGGAGGTGGGATAGCCGAAGTAGGTCCAGAGGAAGGTGCATATTTTCATTTCCTCTCCGGGCGGAACGATGACCTCGACGGACTCCGCCGTTACGAAGTCTATCTCACCGGGGCCGAGCTCCTTATAGCTGTCATAGCCCAGGTTGAGGAAGGCAAAGGACTCAAAGGATGCGCAGAAGGCGTCCTCCTTTTTGCCGATTATGATGGGGGTACGTCCCAGCCGGTCTCTGGCGGCGTAAATACCCTCGGCGGTCATTACAAGCAGGGACATTGAGCCGTCAATGAGGCTCTGGGCGTACTTGATGCCCTCGGGAATAGTGGCCTGGCTGTTTATGAGAGCGGCCATAAGCTCGGTGGAGTTAATGCCGCCGCCGCTCATTTCGAGAAAATGGATAGCGCCCTCTTCAAAGGCGTGCTTTGCCAGCTCTTCAATATTGTTGATGCGTCCCACGGTGGTGATGGCGTAAACGCCGAGATGGGAGCGGATGATAAGCGGCTGGGAATCGCCGTCCGAGATGCAGCCTATGCCGATGTGACCGGCCATGTCGTCTATATCATGCTCAAATTTTGTGCGGAAGGGGGAATTTTCAATATTGTGGATAGCGCGCTTAAAGCCGTTTTCTCCGTATACGGTAAGGCCGGCGCGCTTGGTGCCGAGATGTGAATGATAGTCGGTGCCGAAGAAAAGGTCAAATACGCAGTCGTTTTTTGATGCGACGCCAAAAAATACGCCCATTGAAAGTGCTCCTTTTCGATAGAGTGAATACTTTTACAGACTACAGTATAGCATATTTCAATGCTCAGGTCCAATAGGTTTTTGAAAAAATAGTCACAAACAATATATGAAAAAACTGAGGTCTTTTGTCAGGCGTTCGTCCGTATGAAAAATCCTCCCCGGGGAAATACTTCTAACACAGATAAAAACGGGGAGGCTATCGCGGATGATACAGAGCAAGGTGGAGCTCAGCGGAGTGAACACGGCGAAGCTGAAGGTGCTGAAGCCGGACGAGACGATGGAGCTTCTGCGGCGGAGCAAGGCGGGGGACAAAAAGGCGAGGGAGGAGCTTATCGCGGGCAATCTGCGTCTGGTGCTCTCGTTGATACAGAAGTTTTCCGGCCGGGGGGAGAATGCCGACGACCTCTTTCAGGTGGGCTGCATCGGCCTGATAAAGGCTATCGATAACTTTGATATAAACCAGAATGTGCGCTTTTCCACCTACGGAGTGCCGATGATAATCGGCGAGATACGCCGCTATCTCCGGGATAACAGCGCCGTTCGCGTCAGCCGCTCCATGCGGGACACGGCCTATAAGGTGCTTCAGGCCAAGGAGCGGCTTATAAACCAAAATCAGCGCGAGCCCACCGTGGAGGACATAGCGAAGGAGCTTGGAATAAAGCGGCAGGACGTGGTCTTCGCCATCGACGCTATCATGGAGCCGGTCTCCCTCTATGAGCCGGTCTATACCGGCAGCGGCGACGCGATATACGTTATGGATCAGGTCAGCGATACCAAGAATACGGACGAGAGCTGGATGGAGCAAATAGCCCTTTCCGAGGCCATAAACAAGCTGGGCGAGCGGGAGAAGCATATCCTCGCCCTGCGCTTTTACGCCGGCAAGACCCAGATGGAAGTCTCCGCCGAGGTGGGTATAAGCCAGGCGCAGGTATCGCGCCTTGAGAAGAACGCCATAAACCAGATAAAGAAGAATATGTAATAGTATGGCCCACGGGCGAGTATAGATAAATATAGCAAAGCGCGGAGCCCTTCGGCTCCGCGCACGGGACAGAAATATCGGGAGGTGAGCGCGTGGGATGCAGAATAGCCGACCTGCGGTGCAAGGAGGTCATAAACGTATGCAACGGACACCGCATGGGCTTTGTTGACGATGTTTTCCTGGACATTGCGGATGGACGCATCGTGGCGCTGGTGGTGCCTGGACCTTGCCGCGTCTTCGGACTTTTCGGCCGGGAGGACGACTACATAATAGCCTGGGAGCGCATAAAGCGCATCGGCGACGATATCATCCTCGTGGAGGTATCGGGAGAGTACCGGCGGGAAAAGCGGTCGAAGAAGTTTTGGTTTTAATCAGAGCTTCCTTAATACGGAGCGTGAGCGAAGGACACGGTTTTCGCCGTGTCCTTTGGCGTTCGGGAGGGCTTGCGGGCGGAGGGATGTCCGCGATGCTTGACAAGAAAAAACCGGCTTTGTATAATTTTGTTAATAAGCATTGGAGGTGGAGACATATGGTAAAAAGAAAGCTTTGCGTCAGGCTGCTGTCTGCGCTTTTTGCAGCCTTGGCTCTTATCATAATGCTCTGCTCCTGCGCCCCGAAAAATGAGATGGATGTTTTAAGCGGCGAGGAAATAGCGCTGCTCCGTGATACATATCCGCTGGATGACCGCTCTATGACCTCGGGCGATCCGATCACATTTGAAAAAGCCGCGGCGAAAAGCAACGCCGTTGCTGTCGTAACAGTAACGGATGAGTGGTTTACCAAAAACTTCTCCGCATCCACGACCGGCGACGCGGACGAGCCGTTTCCCAATGCCGTAGAATGTGCGTATCTCCCTGTAAAAATCAGCGATTTGCTGTATGGCGACGGCACGTTGGCGGAGGGCGATGAAATCAGTCTGTTCTTTGGATCTACGCTGTTCTTTGACAGCTTTGATACATATCCGGTAAACGGGCGCTTCCTCTGCTTCATTTCGAAGGGCGAGGGGACCGCATACTATGACGATACAGTGTATTCCACCGCAAAGCAATGCAGTGCCTATGTTACGGATAATGACTATATTCTGTCGGTCATGTCCAAAGGCCCCTTCGAAGATTATACAGGATATGCGCTGGCCTCCTATTCGGTGCAATTGGACAACATGCTGACGGAACTCAATGAGATTGCTGCCGAATAAACAAAATACCCTGCCGTGTCCTTTGCGGACATGGCAGGGTATCATTCTCTTAAAACGCCTCGTAGATAAACAAGCCCTCACCGGTGAAGAAGATCATCACCAGCGCCAGCATAATCAGGTATATCACCGCAGAGACCACCTTGCCGGGTACGCTCTCGCGGAATTTTTTTAACTTATCAGCCATTGGTCTATCATCTCCGTAAAGGCCGGCGCTCCGACCTCGTAGTTCAGGTGACCCGTGTCATGGAAGCACTCGGCGGGCAGGGCGTTGGTCATGTCGTAAAACTCCACACCGTATTCCTCACAGAGCTCCATAGTGCGCCCGTAAACATAAAGGTCACATTCGTTCTGCTCCACCTCGGGGTTCCAGGGCAGCCACACCACGCGCACGCGGATGCCGTTTTTCTCGCAGAACCCGAATACGTCAACAAGGGCGGCGAGGTTTTCCTCGTACATACCCGTGCCGTGAGACCAGAAAAGGTTATAAAGGCGCTCCATGCGGGCGGCCATGTCCTCCTCGCTCATGCGGCCGTGGTAATATTCCTTGCCGTCCGGGTGCTCGGCGTAGTAGTGGGTGAAGAAACTCCAGCCATGGAGCTTGCGGGTGATGCCGTTGGTGATGAGGTAGTGGAGCCTGTCCCGCTGGAAATAGAAATATGGCTCATACCAGTCCTTGTGCCATGCGTAGGTGGGGTCGGTGGCCATGTCGTCATACATGCTGTCCCAGTTCAGACCCAGCACCAGCTCGCTGCCAACGGTGATATATCCCTCCTCAAGCATTTCCTTTATGCTTGTGACCATGCCGTAGTCCATGCCGAGGTTGACGTAGCCTGCTATGCTCTGCTCCTCAAGGTAGCCGGAGATAACGGAGGAATTGCCGAAAAACACCTTGTCCCAGACCTTTTCGGGGTGGGCGAGCTGGGTCAGCTCAAAGTCGTCCTTGTGGATGCTGTCGCAGTATTTCAGCGGGTTCGTGCGGGTGAGTACAGCGTCCGCTGCTATGAGCAGCAGGAGCAGGAGAATGACGAAAAGGTTCTTTTTAAGGAAGGAAGCTATCTTTTTCATGCCGCGCCCTCCTTAAAGCGTGATGAAGCCGCGAAGCACGCCCAGAAGCTGAGCCGCGGTCATCGTGTAGAACATGGTATTAAAGGCGAAAATCAGGTTTGTGAGCACGCAGCGGAATACATAATATGCCCGGCTGCTCTTTTTCCTGTCCACCGTGGTCAGGCCGAACAGATTTTCAGCCGCCAGCAGTACGCCGTTGAACAGACCGTCAGCCGCCATGATCGGCGTGAAGCCGTGCCAGAGGCTCATGAACATCATCGTTCCGAAGCCGATGGCCGCCGCGACCTGACGGCTGAGCTTTTTGCCGTTAAGAAGCACGAAAATGTGCTCCTTGATCCAGTCACTGAGAGAAACGTGCCAGTTGCGCCAGAATTGGGTGAAGGAGGCCGCCTTCAGCGGGTGCTTGAAGTTTTCCGGCACCTTTATGCCCATAAGTCCGCCGATTGCGATGGCCATGTCCGCGTAGCCCGCCATATCCAGATAGAGAATAAGGTAGCTGAGAGCCATAAGCGCCAGGCTTATGTACCAGTGGGGCACGGCGGCAAGGAGAAAATCGAATATCTGTACTGCCACAGCGGCGGCGACTATTTTCTTGAACATGCCCCGGATAAGCCGCTTCACGCTGCGCTCCACAAGGGCGGAGGTGATGGGCTCGGGCTTTGCCATGCTTTTTTCAAAGTCACGGTAGCGGAAGATGGGACCCGCCGTGAACACCGGGACGAAAAGCATGAAATTGGCGTAGGTCAGCAGCGGTATCTTCTTCTCGGTATAATAGCTGAAGTACACCGCGTCGATGGCCTTGAGCATGTTGTAGGCGATGCCCACCATGCTCAGCCCATAGGGGAGAAAATCCAGATAAGCGGCGGTACGGGTATAGAGCAGCGGTACCGCGCAGGCGATGCAGCACAGCAGGAAAAGGGGCTTCCGTCCCCGCTTGACAATGCGGATGAAGCGCACAAGGGCAAAGGTCACCAGAGTGTAGCCCACGTAGAATACCAGCAGGCGTTTGGAAACATAGAATATTACAAGAAGGTCAAAGAGAACGATCCATTTGGGTACGGAGGACTGCCTTCCGAATTTACCCGCTATCCCGGAGGCCACGGCCAGGATAACCGTGCCGGTCAGGATGCGGATGAGGATATCTATCTGCAAAAACCACATTTATAAAACCTCAGCTCAGCTTTGCTGCTACTACCTCGGCTATCTCGGTGATGGTATTCATGGGGTAAAGGACTATGTCCCGCTGGGTGATCTCTATGCTGAACTCTTCCTCAATAAAGGCGATGACCTCCATTGCGCCCATAGAGTCCAGAAAGCCGTATTCAAAAAGGTCTGCCTCGGCGGTGTAGTCCGGGTCGTCGCCGATGTCAAAATGCTCGTTGATGTAGTTTTCAAGCTTCAGAATAATGTCTTCGATATTCATTTTCAATTTACCTTTCCTATCATACCGCGAAGTTTCATGCGGTCTATTTTTCCGTTTGCCGTGTAGGGCAGCTTTTCCATACTTATGAGCCTGCCGGGGAGCATATACGCGGGGATGTATTTTTTCAGCTCAAGATTGAAGCGGCGCAGGGTAGTGCCGGCAATGGATTCCGTGAAGAGGACTATCTGCTGCTTTTCGCTGTCAAAAAGGGCGCAGGCGTTCTCTACGCCGGGTACGCAGCGTGCGGCGGCTTCCACCTCGCCCAGCTCTATGCGGTTGCCCTTCACCTTCACCTGACCGTCCTTGCGCCCAAGGAAGATTATATAGCCCTCCTCGTTTACATAGGCCAGGTCGCCGCTGCGGTAGAGCCGCTGGTGATATTCGGTGTTCAGCGGGTTCTGGACGAATACCTTTTCCGTTATCTCGGGAGAATTCCAATATCCGAGGGCAAGGCCGGAGCCGAGGATGCATAGCTCGCCCTGCTCGCCAATCGCGGCCTCCTTGTTGTCCTCGTTGAGGATGAGCAGACGCATGTTGCGGCAGGCCTTGCCGATGGGCAGAGTCTCATGGTCGGCGTAGGGCCTGTCCACGATGTAGAAGCAGCATACATCGGTTATCTCCGTAGGGCCGTAGAGATTGGCGTAAACGCAGTCCGGCAGCGCCCTGCGCCAGATGTTAAGCTGGAGGTTGGGCATGACCTCGCCCGCGAAGGCGATCACCCGCAGCTTCGGCAGAGAAATGCCGTCCAGCGCGCCGGAGTTTGCCACGTTTATCATCACCGTGGGCACCCAGAAGATGGAGGTAATATCGTTGTCGGCAAGAAATTCCGGCAGCTTGGAGGGGAAGAGCAGCAGGGAATCGGGTATGAGTACCAAGGTTCCCATGCATTTGAGAGTGCCGTATATGTCAAAGGTGGAATTATCGAAATAGAAGGGCGCCTGAGAGGCCATTACCGTGTCCTCGCCGTAGGAAAAGGTGGTCACGACCCATTCGGCGTAGTCGATTATGCCACGGTGGGGAATGGTCACGCCCTTGGGCGTGCCGGTAGAGCCGGAGGTATACATGATATATATGGGGTCGATATCGCATACCTGAGCCAGCGCGGACTCGATAAGGCCGTCGTCCGGCTCTGCGGCGCAGAGCTCGTCATACATGCAGAGCTGCGCCCCCCTGAGGTCGGTCTCGCCAAGATTTGCCGCCAGCTCCGGTGAGCTGATGATGTGACCGGGCGCGAGATTATCGATTATTTTCTGCAGGCGGCTCATGGGAATGTGCGCGTCCACGGGGACGTAGGGGCAGCCGGCGTACATGGCGCCCATGAAGCAGCTCAGCGCCGAGATGCTTTTGGGCAGATAGACTATGACGGGACGGCGCGAGGAGCCTGAGCGCAGCAGAGCCGTACCGATAGCCCGGGATATCTCCCGTAGCCGGGCGTAGGTCACGCTGCGCCATTCGTCTCTGACTGCTGTCTTGCCGCCGCACTTTGCGGCTGCGATATCAAGCAGGCATACTGCGGAGTTCATATCCTGATTACCTCTTTTTGTTTAGAATTTTATCTCTAAAGTATCGGCTGAGCCGAACTTGGTGAAGGTGGTCTTACCGCCGCTGCTTTCCGCCGTCCAGCCCTCGCTGTCTGTGGAGGCAGAGCCCTCCACTGTCACCTGCATCATGCCGCTGTCCCGGAACTGAAGGATAGCGCCGCCCTCAATAAGGCTTATCTGAGCGGGGATGTTCACGCTGAGTATGGGAGACGCGGCAGCGGCGCCGCTGAAGTCGATGCTGATGGGCTTGTCCAGAGAGACGTAGAGCGCGCCGTCCTGCCATTTCTGAACGCTTGCGCTGCTGCTGATTTTTGAGGTGTCGATGCTGTCCGCGAAGCGGATGCGGATGCCGCAGGCGTTCTGATAGCTCTCGTTATAGAGCGGGAAATCTCGATTTGCCGCTCCGGGAGTGATGCGAAGCTGCCCCTCGGAGACATTTGCTGTGGCAATAAGATTATATGCCGCGGCGGAGGCCAGCATGAGCTGATCCTCGCCCACAAAGCTGTAGCCGTGTTTTTGACGGAAGCTTTCGGCCTGCTCAATTACGCTCCTTGCGGTTTCCTCGGACTGATAGGCAAAGTCGCAGTGATAATAAAGGCAGACAGGCATGCCGTAACGGGCGGAAATATCGGTGAATTCCTCTCCGCTGTAAAGCACGGTGGAGTTGTTTTGAATGAGTATGGTCTTTTCTCCGTCTTTTTCAAGGAAGAAGGGGAGGGAAACGACGTTCTGTGCGTTCTGGTGGGGATAGATGCTGGCGGCGTTGGCGCTGATGAAGCCGGAGTTCCAGAGTATGCCGTTGCGCCACTGGCTCAGGAAGGTCTGGGCAGTGGCGGCCGTCGCGGTGTACCAGGTATGCTGGTTCGCGCCCTGCAGCTCGTTGGTAAGGCCATAGAAGGAGCGGGATTCCGCCTGGGCCTGAAGCTCGAAGTCCTCGCGTGCCGGGGAAGCGCCGGTGTTGGTGTAAAAATGTATGCCGCAGTAGAAATGGTTATCCTGCATATACTCTATCTGCCCGCGCAGTTCGTCACTGAATGGGAAGTACCCGGAGTCGATGGGCACTGCCATGCCGTATTCCAGACTGCCGCAGATAAGGTCGTCAGTGCCGTCACCGTTCAGGTCACGGAAACGGGGAACGCAGTAGTTGCCGAATTTGAGGTTATAATTGCCCTTATAGTTTTTCTCGCTGCAGCTTATATATCCGCCGTTGGTGAAGCTATCTCCGTTATTCAGCCTCAGGGCGATATAACCGTGAAAGGTGCCAATAGCAAGGTCGGGTACGCCGTCGCCGTTGTAGTCATAGACCGTGGGACAGAGCCAGCTTCCCAACTCGTCAAGTCCTGCAACGCTGCCGCTTATGTCGCTGAGCGTACCCCGCAGGGAATCGGCCTTGAGTATGCGCCCGTCACCTGTTCCTACTATCAGCTCGTCACGTCCGTCGCCGTCGATGTCGCCCATAGAGGGCATGAGCTGAGTTTCCGCGTCCACGCCGTTGACCCGGGTGGCGGAGCTGAACACCATGCCGCCCCTTCCATAGAAAAGGTATAGATTGCCGTCCGCCGCGCCGCAGAGTATGTCCTCAATGCCGTCATCGTTCAAATCGCGTACAATGGGACAGGAATAGCCGGGTACGCTGAGGGGCTCTCCTGCGCTGTCGCAGAGCGCCTGACGCTGAGCCACATGCAGCCGGTCGGAATAGCCCTCACCCTTGAAGAACCAGAGCTTACCGTCCTCACTGCCAGATATTATGTCAACCAAACCGTCTGAATCGAAGTCACCGGGAGCGGGAGCGGCGCGGTAATCGTATTCAGGGTAATCGCTGAAATAGCTGCCGCCGTTTTCTATGCTGCTCAGCCCCAGCCACGCGCCGTTTTCTGCAACGTGTGTGCCGGAGGAGTAAGCGCTCTCGTTGAAGTCCATCTCGTAGCGGTGGCCGTCATGAGTAAGGTTGAGCAGATAGGTCACGCTCTCCTGACGGAGGAACCATTTGTAGGTGCTGCGGATGAGTGTGAAGGAGGGTATCTGGGAGTATTCCCGGCAGAGCTCTCCGAATATGCGGGCAGAGTCGTTCTCGAAGCCCGTTATCTCCTCGTAGTGAAGCTCCCAGGCCATGCCCGCTCCGCCGTAGCTGCCGAATACGCGGGACATTGAGTAGCCGTAGCGGCGCATGAACGCGTATTCCGCGATGGCGTTTATGAGAAGCTGATTGCAGCTTGCGGTAGTGCTGGCGAAGGCGGCCTGCTCGCTGTTATGAGCGGTCATGGTGAAACCGGATATGGAGAAGGCGTTGGGCAGCAGCGAATTTGTGAAAAACACGTTGCCCTTGCCGTATTCGTTTACGCTGTAAAGGGCGTAAGCACCATAGCCCATGATCGGTTTGGCGGTGGAGCAGGCGGCCATGTAGCCGAAGTCGCGGCTATGGAGGTCGCTGCCGAACTCGGGGTAATTCTGATAAAGGAAAGCGTAATCGCTGATGATGCCCTGAATGTACTTTAAATCTTCGCCGGCCTCAATGGCAACCATTCCATACGGAAATCCGCTCAGCTTCTCAAAGCTGTAGGCGCCGATAAACTCCGCGTCGAAGAAGTCATAAAGTTCGTTTGCCACAACGGCGGTAGCGCCGTCGTTTACAAGGGAGATGACGGCGTCCTTCACATGTTCGGCGTTTGCAGAGCCGGAGAGGGATGCGTCAAGATAGAGAATGTCGCAGCCTGTCAACTCGCAGCCATCGGAAACATCCTCGGCCACGGCGGAAACGCCCAGCACCAGGGACTGAGTAAGATAGCCAAAAGTGTCTTCCCAGATGCCGTCCGAGCAGGAGGAGTCATAGACAACGGCAGCCGTCATGGAATTGTTTCCGTCAACCAGCGGCAGCTCCTGTTCGGGTACCTTGGGCGCGCAAGCGCCAAGGGGCAGCAGCAAAGCTGCCAGCAAAACGCAGAGTATTCTTTTTGTATTACTGATTGCATTACTGAAACGATGCATTATATCACCTGTTGAAAAGACTATAATAATCCAATATACTCATTATAATATAATACCTAATTTTTATCTGTATTGTCAATATAAAGCGATAAAAAGGTGCTTTTTCATTATAAACTCAACCCTTTTCGAAAAAAATAAAAAAATTTGAAATAAGGTATTGCTTTTTCAAAAAGTCTGTGTTATAGTAACAAAGCTGAATTGATTTCCGGGTGTGGCGAAGTTTGGTATCGCGCTTGAATGGGGTTCAAGAGGCCGCTGGTTCGACTCCAGTCACTCGGACCAAAAGACCGTACTGCATGGCAGTACGGTCTTTTTTTTGTATACCAAATCCCCCTGTTTTCACTTTTGAAAACAGGGGGATTACAATATGTCAAAGTGTCAGGCAAACCGGAGCTTTTGAATTATTTGTTTTTAGAGTCCAACTCCTCGGCCAGCTTGTTGCTTCTGCGATTCTTGATGTGCTCGGGCATCGGCTGTATATCTCCGGCCTTGGTGAGAGCCCATTTTGTGAACATGGGTCCGAAAAGCTCATAAATAAGAACGGAGAAGAGAACGATGTTGCCTATCATGTCGCCCTCCGCGCCGAGCTGACGGGCGGTTATCACCATTCCCAGCGCCACGCCGGCCTGGGGCAGAAGGGTGATTCCAAGATATTTGCAGACCTGGGGAGGGCATTTTGTCCATCTGGCGCTGGTGTATGCCCCGAAATATTTGCCCAGAGAGCGGAAGAGAATATACACTACGCCGATGCCCACAATGGCGATATCCGTAAATACATTCAGCGCCAGCTCAGCGCCGCTGAGTACGAAGAAGAGCGCGAAAAGGGGCGCTGTCCAGCGGTCGGCTTTATCCATAATGTCCTGCGAAAGGGGGCAGAGATTGCAAAAAACAGTACCCAGCATCATGCAGACCAGCAGGGAAGAGAAGCCCACGGTCACCGGCCCAATATTGAACTCAAGCATGGAGAGAGCTACTGTGAGAAAAACGAAGGCAATGGTCATGCTCAGCCGGTTGGTGTTGGAATGGAAGAGCTTTTCAATTTGGGTCAGCAGCCAGCCCGCCAAGGCGCCAAGCAGAAGAGAAGCGACTATCTCGACCAGCGGATTTACGAGGATAGAGACAAAATCAATGGCGCCGCTGGAAAGGGTACGGGCAATGCCGAAGGAAACGGCGAATACGATGAGACCAACCGCGTCATCCAAGGCAACTACCGGAAGCAGCAAGCTGGTAAGAGGACCCTTAGCTTTATACTGACGCACTACCATAAGGGTCGCAGCAGGGGCAGTAGCCGTGGCAATAGCGCCGAGAGTGATGGCTTGAGCGGCGGAGAGCTTGTCGGGCATTATAAGGTGAAGGAGCAGCAGGGCGATATCTACGAAAAGGGTAGCAACAAGCGCCTGAAATACGCCAACCACAGCAGCCTGTTTGCCTGTCTTTTTCAAATCACTGAGCCGGAACTCGTTGCCTATGGAGAAGGCAATGAAGCCCAGAGCTATCTCGGAAATAAGGGAAAGCGCCTTTACAGATTCATTGCTGGCAAATCCAAGACCATCTATGCCAAAAGCGCCGAGGCAGTAGGGACCAATAAGCACGCCGGCGATAAGATATGCGGTAACATCGGGCAGCTTCAGAGGCTTCAGCAGGCGGGTCATAAGCAGACCGGCCAGAATCGCGACGGCGATAGAAAGCAGCATTGTCATTTCCACATCTCCTATTAAAATCAATATTTCGGATTGTAGTATACAACTTTTGATTTGCCATTTCAAAGGAATTTTGGCTTTTTATTGGCTAAATTTCAGTAAAAAGCAAAGAGAGATTTGGTGAATATAACAAGATAAAACGGATGTGCCAATGCGGCACATCCGTCAGTGCTTTACTCAAAGCTGAAATCCGCTATATAGACATAATCGTTGTTTTCAGGGATGATGCGGGTGTATAAAACGGTTTGATGTTTATCAGAATTCCATTCCGAGACCCAGTTGTTCTGGTTTTCCGCCAGCTCGCTGAGCTGGGCGGCGCTGTCAAACAGCAGGGTAAGTCTGCCGCCGCCTGCGGCATAAAGCTCGTCCAGCCTTGCCAAAAAGGCAGCCTTAGCGTCTGCGCCGGCGGCAACGCGCAGGCCGCCAAGCTCATAATAATTAAGCTCCATAGAGTCGCAGACGGGATATTCCCAGCCCTCGGCGCGGTCATAAACGTGACTGAGCTTTTGCGCCAGCTCATCGCTCATATTGAAATAGGCGTGGGTACCCATGTCGCCGGAATCGTCCCAAGTGAGATCGAGCTGATAGAAGCTGCCATCCAGCTCAATAATGTTCCAGCCGTGAACCATAGCCTCGCTGCTGACGAAAAGACAGCGCAGCCCCAGACTCTGCATAACGAGCTGGAACGCCTTTGAATAGCCCTGACAAAGAGCCTTGCCCTGAGTAAGCGCGCCGTAAGCCGTGTCGCCCAGCTCGTCCTCGGCGGAATATGTGCAGCGCGCGGCGATGGCGTCGTAGACGTAAAGCGCCTTTTCATAGTCGGACAGGGCGGATATCTCATCCTTCCAACCGCCGATGATCGAGGATACCTCCCGGGCGGCGCTGTAGTATTCGTCCTTATTCATCCGGTATTTGAAGTCCAGCGAGCTGACTGAGAGCGTACCGCGGATTGTATAGTCGCCGGCGCACATGTAAAGCTCGGGGCAGTCGTCGAAGAGGGCCTGAATGAGGGCGTCGGCCCGGTCAAAGTCTATTGCACCGGCGGAACTCACGTTTATGTTTGGCTCCAGAGCCATGAGACCCGCGTAAACAATGGTGCAGAATTCCAGATCACTGCCGGAAAGCTGGCTGAGGAAATATTTTTTCTCAAGGTTGGGAATGGGCAGCACCTTCAGTTCGGGGGAGGGCGTGACCGTGGTTATATCAGGAGCGGCGGGGAAGGCGGACGGCAGCGAGCAGGCGCAGAGACTGCATGCCAATGCCGCGCTCAGCAGAAATGCCGCCGTGCGCCGGGAAAGCTTGAACATAATGGTTCTCCTTGTATTTGAGTTGGCGTATATTATATAACAAAATCCTGCGCTTTCCAACAGAAAAAATGCAGGGAATATCTGGATTTTATTTCAGCTTTAGACCGCGCAGATATTCCTTGCGCTCGGGGCTTATGCGGTAGCTCTCGATTGCCTTCTGTATGGCCTTGTTATGCGTCCATTTCTCCAGGCGGTGCTCGGTGATGTAAGGGAGCGCGGCGTCGTATTGTTTCACAAGAGCAATGCTGAAATACCAGGCCAAGGCCATATTTATGTAGTATTCATCGCTGCGAATTCCTGCGGAAAGCTCCAGCATTTCCGGGCGGAATTCATCGTCAAGAAAATTGTTCAGCAGCGTCACCAGCCCGTAACGGACGGTATAGATCCTATCGCTTTTGAGCCATTCCTTCACTTTTTCGTATACGGCGTCCGGGTGCTTCTTGAACACCTTGGGCATAAAGCTGTCGCAGGTGGCCCAATTATCTATGTATGGCAGAAATTCCTCGGTGCGGCGCATGGCTTCGTCAAAATCCCTGATGCCGCAGATGAGAAAGGCGTGGAGATTGTTTTCCTCCATGTAGTGGTGCGGGAGTATATCAAGGTATGCTTCGCCGCCCTGCTTCGCCAGCGTCTTCGCGTAATTCCTCAGCGCCGGCACGCGGATGCCGATTATACGCTCCTCATCAATATTAGGTACCAGTTTTTTGTGAAATTCCCTGTATTTTTCGTCCTGCAGGGCGAAAAGCTCCCGGCGCACCCGGGCTTCAAGATTTTCCATTTGTCACCTCAGCGAATATTGTATTTTTCGGCTATGACGCTCCGCACCTCGTCCAGCGTTTTTGGCCGTGGCTGATTATCCATATGCGTTCCGATGTGCTTTTCCATCCAGACGAGGTCATACCAACGGCCG
The DNA here is from genome assembly GCA_029008095.1 of Clostridiales bacterium. Taxonomy (GTDB): domain Bacteria; phylum Bacillota; class Clostridia; order Oscillospirales; family Oscillospiraceae; genus RGIG6375. The sequence continues at coordinate 12,384 of JAQXJB010000028.1, read as the reverse complement.
AATTTGTGCCCGCAGCGGTCAAATTCTCCCACAAACCTGTAACCCATGTGGCTGTGGAAATGGATGCTGTCCCGGGTCAGATGTTCGTCATCCGCTCCGACCGGAGCGGCGATGGCGGCATTCAGGTTCCGTATGCCCTGCTCGCGGAGAATATTTTCCAGCGCTTCATAAAGCCTGCGTCCGATACCGAGCCCTCTGGCGCTTTCCCTTATATATATAGAGGTCTCCACGGACCAATCGGCGGCGCGGCGCCTGCTGAAAGCACCTGCGTAGGTGTAGCCTGATATTTTTCCGTTACGCTCCGCCAGCAGATATGGGTATTTCTCAAGCACGTTGCGTATGCGCCCGGCGAATTCCTCAACGGAGGGCACTTCGTATTCGTAGGTGATAGCGGTTTTCAGCACATAAGGAGCGTATATTTCCACCAGCTCCGCCGCGTCATCGGGCCGGGCAAGGCGTATGGTGATATTTTCTTCCATAAAACCAACAGCTTTCCTTAAGATAGTGGTATTTTATCACAATGGGACGCGGCTTACAATCTTTAAAATAACAGTTCACATTTGCGCAAAAATGTGGTATTTTTAAGGTAGAAAGCAAAAATTTCTAAGCTGGTGGTGCTGCTATGAAAGAGTTTACCCATGTTTTTCAGAGTATAAAAATAGGCCCCCTAACGGCGAGAAACCGCATCGAGGTTTCGCCCGCGGAGCCTTTCCTTTGCACGAAGGATGGGCTTGTCACCGATGAGTTCGTGGCCTTTACCGCGGCGATGGCAAAGGGCGGAGCGGGAATCGTCACCGTGGGTGACAGCCCCGTGAACCAGACCTACGCCGACGCGAACCATTACGTTGTCAATCTGGCCGACCCCTTCGTTGTCCACGGTCTTGTGAAGGTAACAGATGCCATCCACCGCTACGGCGCGCTGGCGTCCATTGAGCTGAACCTCCGCGCCGATTATCTGCCGGCTGATTTGAGCCGGGAAGAGGTAAAGCAGATCATCAAGGATTTTGCCGATTCCGCCGAGCGCTGCAAAAAGGCGGGCTTCGATATGATCATGCTTCACGGCGGCCACGGCCACACCGTTTCGCAGTTCTATTCAAAGTATTTCAATAAGCGCACTGACGAATACGGCGCGGATACGATGGAGAACCGCTGCCGCTTCGCCGTTGAGCTCATTGACGCGGTTCGTGAGCGCATCGGCGATAATATGGCCATCGAATGGCGCATGAGCGGCGACGAGCTTCTGGGCGAGCCTGTGGGCGTGGGTCTCAGTGAAGCCATAGAATTTGCTAAATATATTCAGGACAAGATCGATATTATTCATATCAGCGCGGGCAATATGTATGATGTGCGTACCATCGATTACATAATCCAGCCCTCCTATATGCCCCGTCCCACCAATGTGCATCTGGCGGAGCAGTTCAAGAAAGCGCTGCATATCCCGGTCACCAGCGTAGGCTCCTTCAATATGGAGTTGGCTGAGGACGCTGTCGCCGCGGGCAAGGCAGACGTTATCGCCATGATACGGCCTTTCATAGCGGATCCCGATCATGTGAACAAGGCCAGAGCGGGCAAGGCGGATGAGATACGCCCCTGCATACGCTGCAACGTCTGCACCGGCGACGACCCTCACGGCTGCCCCAAGCCCCTGCGCTGCACCGTAAACCCCGTGAGCGGCAGAAATCCCCTCTTTGATAAGATAGAGAAAGCCGAAGTGCCGAAAAAGGTGGTCATCGTCGGCGGCGGCTGCGCCGGTATGGAGGCCGCACGCAGACTCGTTGAGCGCGGACATAAGCCGGTACTCTTTGAAAAGAACGCCGAGCTGGGCGGCAGCCTCATCGACGCGGGAGCAAACAAGATCAAGGCCGACGTCAAGCGCTACGGCGAGTGGTCGGTATATATGACAAAAAAGACCGAGGGCATCGACCTGCGGATGGGCGTTGAGGCCACGGCGGATATCGTCCGCGCGGAGCAGCCCGATGCTGTCATCATCGCCGTTGGCAGCAAGCAGATCATCCCTCCCATTCCCGGCATTGACGGGGCGAACGTATGCCTTGCCGTGGATGTTGATAAGGGTCTTGCCAAGCCCGGTAAGCGCGTGGTGCTCGTTGGCGGCGGACTTACCGGCAGCGAGACCGCCGTTACTCTCGCCCGTGAGGGTCATGAAGTCACGGTGGTGGATATGCTCGCTATGGAGAAGCTCAGAGCGAAAGATAAGAATATCGGCAAGATACACCGCATGGCGGAGGCTGAGGGCGTCAGCATGAAGGGCGAACTGAAGCTCTGCGCCGTCACGGAAGGCTCTGTTATCCTTGAGGACGCTCAGGGCAAAAAGCTTGAGCTTGCCTGCGACACCGTGGTGCTTTCTCTGGGAGTTCGTCCCAGATATGAGACGATCGAGCAACTCAGGGATATCTGCCCCGAGACCTATATCGTAGGCGACTGCAATAACCGCGCGGGCAACATTACCTCCGCCGTCCGCGAGGGCTTCTACGCGGCCATGAATATCTGAATGAGACCTTTTGCGGCACTAAAATAAAAAAATTCTCAAAATGTGAAAAAAGCCCTTGCATTTTCCTAACAGACGTGTTATTATATCTAAGCTGTTAAGCGCCGCTAGCTCAGCTGGATAGAGCGTCTGGCTACGGACCAGAAGGTCAGGGGTTCGAATCCCTTGCGGCGTGCCAAGAAAAGAAACACCCTTTGTTCTTTGGACAAAGGGTGTTTCTTTTCAACGAAATAAATCCCTTCGGGGATTTGTGAAATTTGCTTCGCAAGTGAAATATGGCTTTGCCATGTGAAATGCCTGCGGGCGTGAGGGGATTTATTTCATTTCACTTTCTGCGTCAGCAGAAAATTTCACAATGACCGAAGGTCGTTATTTCACATCCGAAGGATATTTCACTTCACAATCCGTCTTTACTACTGTATAATCATACGGGAAAAGTCGGTGATAGTGTGAAAAACCACACTATCTTGATAAAAAGCCCAACGCCTCGCCCTTCGGGCGAACGGCGATGATGGTAAAAAATCCTCCATGCGGGGAGATTTTTAATGACTATTTGTGCGGTGCTGCCGCATGGAGGATTTTTATGTCTGAATCGAAGCTGAGGGAGCTTTCAACTGATTTTGCAGTCAAAATTATTAAACTATGCGAAACAACCAAGGGACATTATTCCATTGTGAATCAATTGGAACGCTCTGCTACATCAATTGGTGCTAATATTCGGGAAGCCAACTACGCCCACGGCAAAGCGGATTTTATTGCGAAATTACAGATTGCATTGAAAGAATGCTATGAAACTGATTATTGGCTTGAATTGTTTGTAAAATCTGAGATATTGAACAGAGAAACCACGGTTGATCTCTATAATCAATGCGGTACAATCCGTCGGCTTCTGATTGCCTCCGTAAATACCGCCAGGGAGAATACAAAGTGAATAGGACAATTGTAATTGGGTGTCCGGAAACTCATATGTACTATACCGCTGAATATTCGTCTCCCGTAGGCCGTATCACCCTGGCGAGCGACGGGGAGAACATAGTCGGCCTGTGGCTGGAGGGGCAGAAATATTTCGCCGCCACGCTGGACGGTGAAGCGAGAGAAGCGTCCCTGCCGGTGTTGGAGGACGCGCGGCGCTGGCTGGATATCTATTTTTCCGGGAAAGAGCCGGATTTTCAGCTTCCGCTTGCGCCCCGGGGCAGCGAATTCCGCCAAACGGTGTGGGGGCTGCTGCTGGAAATACCCTATGGAAAAACCGTGACCTACGGCGAGCTTTCGAAGAAGCTGGAAGCAAAGCTCGGCAGAAAAACCTCCGCCCGGGCCGTGGGCGGCGCGGTGGGGCATAACCCAATATCCATCATCATTCCCTGCCACCGTGTTGTTGGTACGGACGGCAGCCTTACGGGCTACGCCGGCGGCGTGGATAAGAAAATACAGCTCCTGCGCCTTGAGGGTGCGGAGATATAGCAAACATGGCGCAGCGAACTAACGCTTCCGGTCATCCCGAGCTTACTAAGAAACCCTAAAGAAAGACTTGCTGTGGTGTGACGATAAACGCAAAATAATTCCCCCGCCGAATCGGCGGGGGAATCATCATATGTAAGCAGTATCTTACTTCAGAGCGGCGGTGATGATAGCCATGGTATAGACCTCGTCGGCGTTGCAGCCGCGGGAGAGGTCATTGATGGGGGCGTTCAGACCCTGCAGGATGGGGCCGTAAGCATCGAAGCCGCCAAGACGCTGAGCAATCTTGTAGCCGATGTTGCCGGACTGAATTTCGGGGAAGATGAAGGTGTTGGCCTGACCGGCAACGGGAGAGCCCTTGCACTTGGTCTTGGCAACAACGGGGGAGACAGCGGCGTCAAACTGCAGCTCGCCGTCGATCTTCAGGTCGGGAGCAAGCTCCTTGACCTTGGCGGTGGCGTTGCGGACCTTGTCAACATCGGGGCCTGCGCCGGAGCCGAGGGTGGAGTAGGAGAGCATTGCGACCTTGGGGTCAATGCCGAAGGTGGCAGCGGTGCGGGCGGTCTCAATGGCGATCTCAACGAGCTGATCCTCGTCGGTGGTGATATTGATGGCGCAGTCGCCCATTGCCAGCATCTCCTCGCCGCGAACCATGATGAAGCAGGAGGAAACGATCTTGTTGCCGGGCTTGGTCTTGATGAGCTGGAGAGCAGGGCGAACGGTGTCAGCGGTGGAGTAGGTAGCGCCGCCCAGAAGAGCGTCAGCCTTGCCCATCTTAACGAGCATGGTGCCGAAGTAGTTGCTCTTGAGCAGGTTCTTGCGGCAGTCCTCAGCGGTCATCTTGCCCTTGCGGAGCTCGACCATCTTCTCAACCATAGCGTCCATCTCAGGATAGGTCTCGGGATCGATGATCTCGATGCCCTCAATGTCGAAGTTGCCGGCAGCGGCAGCGGCCTTGACCTCGTCAACGTTGCCAACGAGAACGGGGGTGAGGAAGCCGTCCTTCTTCAGGCGTGCGGAAGCCTCGAGAATACGGGGATCGGGACCCTCGGGGAAAACGATCTTGCGGGGGTTAGCCTTAAGAATGTCAATAAGCTTTTCAAACATTTTGAATACGCCTCCGATTATAAATACTAAGGAATCTCTGAATAAATGCGTCTGTGGCATCTTGTGGAAAATTTTCGCGGCAATTTCGTTGTGTTTTCTTGAAATAAACCCATTATTCCTGCAAAAACACGCCTCATTGCCACAAAAATTTTGCTTACAAGCTGCTCTTGCCGATTTATTCAGAGCTTCCTAAAATACAAGGCAGAGCCTTGAATTGGCCTTTAGATATTATACAACCCTTTTGGCGTTTACTCAACCCAAAATTTGAATTTTTTCGGCTTATTTCCACTTAAACAGAAGCATTCCACCCGCCATAAGAGCCAGACCCACGTATTTGTTCCAGCCAAATGCCAGTTTTTCACTGCCTAAAAGTCCGAAAGCGTCAATGATGGCGGCGGTGAGGAGCTGGGTTATCAGTATGACGCTCACGGCAGCGGTGGGGCCAAGCCCCTTCACCGAGAGCATGACGGTAACAGTTATGACAAGACCCAGCACGCCGCCCAGCCAATAGACCTTGTTTGTCTCGCCAAGGGCGGAGAAGCTGCCGCTTCCGAAACAGAGCATGACGATAAGGGAAAGCAGAAACGCCGTGCCCTGGGCGAAAACATTGGACTCGAACAGTCCTATCCGCTCCGAAAGCCGGGTGTTGATGACTCCCTGAAAGCTCATTGCAGCGCCCGCGATGGCGCTCATAATAAATCCAAGCATAAAAATCCTCATTTCGCCGCTATGAGAGGCACAAATAGAAATGAAATACTCCCCCGCAGGGAGGATTTTCATGGATCTATTATTTGCCGCGGTGCGGATTTTATGCTATGATAGCCGCAAAGGAGGCGGTAAGATGAACAAGGAACACGGCTTTGAACCAATATACGACGCGAACAGCCGGGTGCTCATTCTCGGTACGCTGCCCTCGGTGAAATCCAGCGCGGAGGGCTTTTACTACGGCCACCCGCAAAACCGCTTCTGGCGGCTCATGGCGGAGCTGCTTGGGCGTCCGAAGCCGGAGAGCGTCGGGGAGAAGAAAAATATGCTTCTGGCGGGCGGTGTGGCCCTTTGGGACGTTGTAAAGCGCTGCGATATAGAGGGCTCAAGCGACGCAAGCATAAAAAACGCGGAGCCGAATGATATAATGCTTATCCTGAATTCCTGCCGCATCGAGAGTATATATGCCAACGGCAGCAAGGCCGCCGCGCTGTATGACCGCCTGCTCCGCCCCGTTACCGGGCGGGATATTGTCACTCTGCCCTCTACCAGCCCTGCCAACGCCGCGTGGAGCTTTGAACGCCTGAAAGAGGCATGGAGCGTTATATTAAGATAACTGAAAAATATACGGAGCGGAGGTGCTTTGGCAGGAAAATAAGCTTCAGATAGTCCGGTATTTCACAGCAGATAATTTACACTTAAAATCACTGCGCCTAAAACGACAAGCACAACGCCCGTTGCACGGTTCAAAACCTTGGGGGTACTCTTGTTGGCAAAGCGGGCTGCAATACGCGCCCAGAACAAAGTCGATAGAACGCAGAACAGCAGAACCCACCAATCGGCTACACCTCCGATGGCAAAATGGCTGATAGAGCCTGTAAGTGCTGTGAAAGCCATGATGAACACACTGGTTCCAACAGCGGTCTTTAATTCATAGCCAAGGACGCTCGTGAGTATCAGCAGCATCATCATGCCGCCTCCGGCGCCGATAAAGCCGCAGATAAAGCCAATCAGTGTTCCGCATACAAGAGATTGGATAAAGCGCTTTTTAGCAGAGACTTCGTTCATACTTTCCTTCGTGGTCATTACAGGCCGGACAATAAATTTTATTCCGAGTATCAATGTCATGAACACGGAGAAAGTCCCCATTGTAGCGGAAGGAACCAGGCTGGACACCCAACTTCCTACCATAGTAAAAGCCAGGACTGCCGCCATCATTACAACGCCGTTGCGAACGTCCAGGTTTTTGTTTTTTCCGTATGTGTATGCCGAAACCGCACTGGCAAGCACATCACTGGCAAGCGCAATACCAACCGCCTGATAGGCTGGTATTTCAAGAAATGTACACAATACAGGTGTGATGACCGCGGCGGCGCTCATGCCCGCAAAGCCTGTACCCAGCCCGGCGCCAAGGCCGGCAAGGAAACAGATGATAAATTTATATAGCAAAGTTCTCATTTCCTTTCTTTGGAGGGCGACAGCGCAAGTTCCACATTGTCCGCGATGCGATCAAGCATTTCGGCAAGGTATGATATTTCTTCCTTGCCGAACCCCCGGAGCAGACACTGGGCATATTGGTGCTGAATGTCCCGCCCCGCCGCGACCACTTCATCCGCCGGAGGGAGCAGGTTAAGATAAATTGTCTTTCGGTTTCCGTTATGGCAGGAGCGCTCAAGATATCCTCTCCGCACAAGATTATCCACTCCAACAGACACATGGGACTTGGAAAGGTGGCGTTTTTCCACAATATCCCGGGCTGTGTCCTGGGATGGATTGTTTGCCAGAAACATCAGGATGTCTGCTTCCAACTGTGTAATATCATATCGTTCCAGCAGCGGCTTAAACAACTGGTGATACAGCTTTGACAGGGATTTCGAACGGGCAAAAAAGGAAGGGATCATTTTATAACCTCCATATTGTTCGATAACGAACAAAAATATACCACGTTCTATGTATCCTGTCAATATAAAATACCGGTAATCCCTTTTAAGTAAAAAGGGACTACCGATAACAGCAACCGAATCTAACCATAAAGAATAGGGATTTTTTCCATATACAATCAGCGGGCTGCCGATTACGGCAGCCCGCTGATGTATTTTATTTCAAATATTTATCAAAGAATTCGAGGACTTCCTTACAGTTTTCAAGTGTCATAAAGTCCTTGTCGCTGTGGTTGCGGCCGGGATAGGTGCGCAGGAGCACGCGGTCAGCGCCGCATACCTCGGTTATCTTCTCGGCCAGCAGGGTGCTGTGCTGATAGGGGACAACAGCGTCGTCCAGGCCCTGCTGTATCATCGTGGGAGGTATGTCCTTGTGAACCATGCTGATGGGGCTGATGAGCTTGAGCAGAGTCTTGTTGTTTGTGCCGAAGGCCATATCGTACATGGAGGGCGCTTCGCTGCCATCGGCGGCGGGAGCGGAGATCATACGGCGTACCTTGGATTCGCGGTACCATGCGTCCTCGTCGGCGTAGAGCACGGAGGGGCCATACATGTCGCAGATGGCCTGCAGCTTTGTGGACTGACCCGCCCAGCCGTATTCCTCGCCCTCGTACTCCACCCGGTTCGCGGTGAAGCCCATAGTCAGCGTAATGTGTCCGCCGGCGCTGTCGCCAACCATGCCGAAGCGCTCGGGGTCGAAGCCATATTGATCCGCGTTGGCTCTTGCCCAGCGGACGGCGGTCTTTACGTCATAGATGAATTCGGGATAGCAGACCGTGGGGGCGAGGCGGTAGTCAACGGAGATAACGGCGTAGCCGAACTTCACCGCGTCAATGATGCAGTCCAGCGCTCCCAGACGCTTGGTGCCCATAGACCAGCCTCCGCCGTGAACATAGAAAATGACGGGGAAGGGGGCTTTCGCGTCGCCGGGGAGATAAACGTCCAGCTTCTGCTCGGGCAGAGTGCCGTACTGAATGTCAAGAACCTTGTTCTTTATCCTGTCGGTATCAAAATCCACGGGCAGAGCCATTCTGGCAAGGTCTTCCTTGGTGATATAGGTAAATTCAGAATTGTCGGGCATCTGTTTTCCTCCTTTGTATTGTATTAATCCTCCGTGCGGCAGCACCGCACAAATAGTCATAAAAATTCCCACCCGCATGGAGGATTTTTGCCATCATCGCCGGTTGCCCGAAGGGCGAGGCGATGGGCTTTTTCATAATATAATGCGATTGTTCACATTAATACTTATTCTTCAACTGCAGCTTGCAGTCGGGATTCAGATAACGCTTCTTGCGCAGGGTCTGATCCTCGTACTCAATGGCTGCGTTGGGACAGTGGTGCAGGCAGGCGAGGCACATGGTGCAGTCGCCCTCCCAGACCGGTGAGGCGTGGGTGTGCTCTATGCGTATGCAGGACATGGGACATACGTTGGCGCATTTGCCGCAGCCCATGCACTTTTCGGTGACGTGGAGTTTGCTGGTTCCGGCGGAGGTGCTGATGCGTTCAGTGGGCATGAAGGGCATCCGGGGCGCTTTACCTGTCAGCTTGCCGTTTTCCTTTGCCTTGAGCTTTTCGATGATGCCGTCCACCGTTTTGCGGGCGGAGGAAAGCTTGGAGGCCAGAACATCATCAGAGGGAATGTTTGACCAGAGAATGAAGTTATCAGGCATCACCACGTCGAAGGAGCCGTTGTAGCCGAGCCCCTTGTTTTTCAGAGCCAGACCGAGAGCTGAGCCCTCGTCGCCGGTGCCCTCGCCGCAGGTAAAAACGCCGAAGGTGTACTGAGCGTCATAGCCCTTCAGCTCCAGCTTGTCAAGGAACATTGCAACTACCCCGGGGAGAGTATAGGCGAAGGTGGGCACAACAAAGCCCACATACTCGTCGCCGGAAACGTCAAATTCAAAATGGCCGTCCCGCATGGCAAGACCGATGGAGATAATCCTGCTGTCCAGGGCGGAGGCTATCTGCTCCGCGACGGATTGGGAATTGCCCGTGGCGGAAAAATAGAATATCACGGTCGTCACCCTTTCGTAATTCTTTTTTAACAGTATACCACGGCCGGGAGCGGTTTTCAAGCATAGAGTGCTTCTAAACAGAACTGCCCGGATGCCGAGCATCCGGGCAGTTGATATTGAAGATATTTCCTTACGCGGCCTTCTTTGCGTTCTTTGCGCGCATGAGAAGCAGGAAGCCGACGGTGAGGACAGCGCCGAGAACCAGGCAGATGATGGAATTCTGCACGAAGCCAGCGACTATGTAGCAGATAAAGCTGATGACAGCCACCGTAATGGCGTAGGGAATCTGCGTGGAAACGTGGAGAACGTGGACGCAGCGTGCGCCTGCGGAGGACATGATGGTGGTGTCGGAGATGGGGGAGCAGTGGTCGCCGCAGACAGCGCCGGCCAGGCAGGCGGACATACCGATGTAAAGCAGGGGATTAGTAGGTCCGAACATGCTGGAAACGATGGGGATAAGAATGCCGAAGGTACCCCAACTGGTGCCGGTGGCAAAGGCCAGGATGCAGGCAACAATGAAGATGACTGCGGGCAGGAAGGAGGAGAGCTGCTGAGCAGCGTCGCTGGTCATGAGCATCTCCACATAGCCGGCAGCGCCGAGCAGGTCATTGGACATGTTCTTAAGAGAAGTGGCAAGAGTGAGAATGGTGATAGCGGGCACCATTGCGATGAAGCCCTTGGGAACACATTCCATAGCGTCCTTGAAGGTGATGAGCTTGCGGAGTATGAGGTAGGCAATGATGATAACAAGAGCGATGAGAGAACCCCAGGGCAGACCCACGGTGGCGTCGGTGTTGCCGAATGCGCCCACAAAGCTTCCGGCGCAGTCAGTGCCGCCCCAGATGTCAACGCCGAAGAAACCGCCGACATAGAGCAGACCGGTGATGGCTATCACAACAAGAACAACGATGGGAAGAACAAGGTCGATGACACGACCTCTGGGATTGGACTCTACATCGTCACCGCCGACGCGCTCGGTGGTGGAGAAAAGGTCGCCCTTCTCGATAGCGTTGATCTCATGCCTGCGCATGGGGCCAAAGTCGGCTTTCAACAGAACGATTGCGATAACGAATACCAGAGTAAGCAGAGAGTAGAAGTTGTAGGGAATAGCCTTTACGAAGAGCTCAATGCCGGAGAGACCGGTGCCCTCGGTGTAGCTGGAAACAGCTGCGGCCCAGGAGCTGATGGGAGCTATCATGCAGATGGGAGCGGCGGTAGCGTCTATGAGGTAGCTCAGCTTTGCGCGGGAAACTCTGTGGCTGTCGGTAACGGGCAGCATGACGGAGCCGACGGTAAGGCAGTTGAAATAGTCATCGATGAAGATGAGGATACCGAGCACAAAGGTGGCGAGCTGAGCGCCGATGCGGCTCTTGATGTGGGTCTCGGCCCAGCGTCCGAATGCGGCGGAGCCGCCGGACTTGTTGATAAGGGCAACAATCACGCCGAGAATGACCAGGAACAGGAAGATACCTGCGGTGCCGGAAATGGCGGCGATAAAGCCGTCACTTACAACGTGGTCAACGGCAGCGGTGACAGAGCCGCCGCTGGCGAAGATGGCGCCGACAACGATACCCAGAAACAGAGAGGAGTATACCTCCTTGGTGATGAGAGCCAGCGCGATGGCGACGATGGGCGGCACCAGTGCCCAGAAGGTGGCAGTAGTTTCAGCGCCGCTGGCGGTCACGGCGATTGCCATGATGAGCACAGCGATGACCACCACAATGGTGACTATGTTTTTCGCTTTGATTTTCATATGCTTTCCTCCTCGCTTTTTCGCGATAAAAATGCAGCCATGACGCGGTCATGACTGCATAAACATTTGTTACTCAGCATGACAGCTCTCCACTTTCGTGACAGTCCGATCGGATATTTTCCGTCGATCCAGCAGCGCCGCCCCGGACAGGGCAAACGGTGCTTCGGCGGCGATCCCTTTCCGCTCCCCGCTGTCCGGCGGTGGAACAGAGCGTACTTTTGACAGCCGCGCCTCTATCATGGTCTTGCGATGTGCAATGCACACTATTAATTTATCGTAAAAGGGAAAAATGTCAATAGTATTTTGGAAGAAAATGCGAAAAAAGTTCATATTTCGGCGAAATGGAAGGCACAGTATATCGGTGCTTCCGAACTCTTACATGGTTTTGTGAAATATTTGCCTGACGGCAAAGGTGAAATACCGACCTTCGGTCATTGTGAGATTTTCCGCTTATGCGGAAAGTGAAATGAAAGAAATCCCGCGCGCGCCGCAGCGCATTTCACATGGCGATGCCATATTTCACTTGCGAAGCAAATTTCACAAATCCCGCAAGGGATTTATTTCGTTGAAAAAAGCACGCTGAAGCGTGCTTTTTTCTGGCGGAGAGAGTGGGATTCGAACCCACGGCCCGTTGCCGGGTCACTGGTTTTCAAGACCAGCTCCTTAAACCGCTCGGACATCTCTCCATATTGCGGAAAATATGATAACACAGCCGGAAAGCTTTGTCAACCGCGGAGATGCTTATCTATATAGTCCACTTGTAGGTATTACAATGATGAGTGACAAGAGGAAAAAAGAATAGCGAATAGAGAGAGCCTGTGTTAAGGTTGAGTTGTCCAGACAAAACCGAAAGGCAGGTGTACCTCTATTCGCTATGAATAAGATAACACAAACGATGCG
>JAQXJB010000027.1 GCA_029008095.1 Clostridiales bacterium | reverse complement strand
ATCTGTTCCGGACGATCCAGAGCAACAAGAAGCTGGTCTTTCTTCTTGGAAGGCTGTATCTCTCTATCAACTCCGAACTGATCTTTCGACAAAACAAGGAGCGCCTGCGAAACATCCCCAACGTTCTTGATGATGTGCTGGTCACATCCCAAATCATCAGCAAACTGAAATGGTCAGAAGTAGAAGCGGCGGCAGCGTTCTTCGAGAATCAAGTCTATAGTGAAGAAACAAGGTTTCGGTATCTCTCGGAAACCTCTCGTGTGCTCCGTAACGCAGGATTTGATGTGGAGCCACAGACGGACGGAAGTCTGGCCGTGAGCTTCGAAGGTAATTCCCTTTGTAAGGTTGTGAAACCTGGTGGTATTACCTACAGACAGGAAAATCTCACCACTCCCGAGCAGGAGAGGGCGAAAGATCAAGCCTTTGAACTCACGAAAATGGTCTCTGAATACATGAGAGCTATGGATCAGGGATCAGTGGTGAAAGCAGCAGGCTTGAGCGACCGGTATAAAACTCTGGCAGACTTCAATGGGACACTTCTCGCCGCTACCGAAACTCGCTTCGGGGTGCAGTTTGTGACATGGGACTGGGACTTCAATCGAGAGGGCTTATCTCATGGGCACTACTTCGGCAACGACTATGAGGCTGCAAAACAGGACTTTGCAACCCGCTCCCACCTTATCGATCAAAACAGGCTGTTCACCCCAGCACAAATGGCAATTATGTATCAGTGTGGTGAAGACGCGCTCAACTATGGTCTGGATATAACCTATGAGCAGGAACAGTCCATCAAAAGTGTGCTGGCACAAATCGAAGAAGTCCTTCCTGATGTTGTTGAACAGAGCCGACATCAGGATATCCTTATCAATGAGCATTTTCCAGAGTTTTTTGTAGGATACATGCATGTAGTTTCTCCTTTCAGTGCGTATAGTGACGAAATAACACGAATAAAACACGAAATTTATACGCATTTATCGTTGCTATTTGCGTGCCCTGTGGTATAATGAAGCAAAGGCGGTGATACATTTGACACTGAAAGAGCTTCGTATATCAAAGGGTATGAGCCAGGTTGAGTGTGCAAAGTTCCTTGGTATGTCCACCCGAAATTATCAGAACTACGAGAACAATGCTGAAAAAGCCAAAACAGCCAAGTATCATGCAATCTATCAAAAGTTGGAGGCATATGGCCAAAGCGCTGTAGTTGCTACTCCCACCGAGCGTAGTGTGGAGTTCCGCACACGTGTCACAACCGGTGCAGGTCTCAAAGCATTGACAAGCAGCGTATCAAAATACGGAAAGAGAGACTGCTACAAATCGCTGGAGAAATTTGTGAGAGGCAATTATGACGGCAGAATCTGTATTCTGTATGGACTTCGCCGAACCGGGAAGACAACGCTTTTGTTTCAGATGCTTTCGGAGCTTCCTCTGGAGCATTCGGCCTATATCAAGGTGCAACCCACTGATAACATGGGACACCTGACGAAAGACCTTGATAAGCTGTTCGAACTGGGCTACCGCTATGTATTCATCGATGAGATCACCTTAATGAACGACTTCATCAATACGGCAGCGGTGTTGTCCGATATCTTCAGCATGATGGGTATGAAGATTGTGGTATCCGGAACCGACTCTCTGGGCTTTGCAATGGCAAACAGAGATGAACTCTATGATAGGAGCGTAACGATCCATACTTCATTTATCCCGTTTAGGGAATATGCGAGGCTGCTTGGACTACCCTCGGTGGACAGCTACATCGAATATGGCGGCACCCTGAAAATGGAGAATGCAACGCTCGATGATCCAGAGGTAACGTTTGATGAAGTCGCATTTCGAGATGATGAAAGCACAAGAAAGTATATCGATACAGCAATCAGCCGGAATATTCAGCACACATTGAAGAATGACAGGCATGGAGAATACTTTAACCAGTTGCGAGAGCTGTACGAAAAAGGTGAGCTTACCAATGTAATTAACCGTGTCGTACAGCATATGAACCACCGTTTCGTGCTTCGCGTGGTAAACGAAGAGTTCAAGTCCAGTGATTTCGGCTCCGCCAGAGAATTACTTCTGCATGATGCACCTGCAGAGCGGTCAACTGTACTCTATGATGTAGATGAAAAGACTCTGTTGGAACGCCTCAAGGCGATTATTGAAGTCAGAGAAAAGCGAGAGACCACCATAGAAGTGACGCAGGAGCATATGGACAAGGTCAAAAAGTACCTTCTTATGCTGGATCTGATTGTCAACTGTACGGAACGATATGAGACTGGCGGCGAGGCAGAGTATGTGGTGTTCGCTCAGCCTGGTATGCGCTATGCCATAGCTAAGGCTCTGGTCCATTCGCTGAAGCAAGATGAGTTCTTCAAATCACAGTCCGAAGCAAACAGAGAATACATTGCTGCAAAGATCCTGAGCGATGTGAAAGGCCGAATGCTGGAAGACATCGTTTTGCTTGAAACCACAAAAGCAGCGCCTAGGACTTCAACGGTGTTCCGTTTTAAGTTCGATAAAGGCGGTGAATACGATATGGTGGTTTACGATAGTACTACCAACAGCTGTAAACTGTATGAAGTAAAGCACAGTACTGAAATTACCAAAAGGCAGGCAATCCATCTGCGTGATGCTGACAAGTGTGCGATTATTGAAAAACGCATTAGTCCCATATCTGGAAAGTATGTTCTTTACCGAGGTGAGGATGCGGTCGTCGACGGAGTACAGTATCTGAACGTAGAGAAGTATCTGTGTAGCTTGAAATAAAACTGAATCATTTATACCAGGAGGCGCTCGTGAGGGCGCCTCCTTTCTTTCACCCAAAGATTAAACCAGTAGTTCAATGACAAAGGCTGTTCTGTGCCTTATCATAATATCAACGACAAACGAAAAAGGAGTGACTACCGTATGAATCTGAAAGAAGCCTTTCGCTTCCAGAATAAGCTGCAGTCTCTGATGGAGGAAGCACAGGGCATCCTCGGCAGTGACCGGAAAATCACCAAAGTGGAAAACACCTACCTGCGCAAGAAGGTAATGGCTGAGGCTGAGGACGAAACCACCATGGATCTGCCCTCTACCGAGTACAGCGAGAAAATCACCGAAGTGGCGGTTTTCCTGATGCACCTTCTGGAGGAGCGTGAGAAGCTGAGCGCCGCTATCCATAAGACCAAGGCAAGTCTCGACCTGCCTGCCGGTCTGGACGGCGAAGTTGGCCTCAACAGCAAGCGCCAGGAGATCGCCAACCTGCTTCGCCGCATGGCCGGCCTGCGTGCTTCCGAAACCCTCATCAGCAACGGCGGTACCGGCTATCGTTTCAATAACGAAGGCAATCAGGTTTCTTATCGCTGCGACGTGAAGCGGGTGGTCACCATCAATTTCGACCGCAACAAGATCCGCAAGATGTGCGGCGACCTGAGCAAGAAGTCCGACGAGATCTCCGCATCTCTGGATGCAGCGCTGGTCAATGCTCAGGTGGACTATGTAGCTCCCTTCGACGTCAACGACACCTTCGCCGACGTGTTCGAGAGCTTTACTGCGGAGAAGGCCACTGCCTGATCCTCGGCCCCGCGGGGGTTATCAGTTATCGGAGATGCGACGGAATAAGAGAGCGTGGCGACCGGTTCAGGTGCAGACGAACTACTGCTTCCATCCGATTATGATTATGAGTATAACGGAGATGATGCAAAGAATGTGGGTTGGGATAAGCAGAAAAGAACCGGGAATGAGCTGAAGCGAATAGTTGGCAAGATAGAGCGCCGCTATGACAAAATACAGCCTGCATATGATGGTAATGCTCCGCTTCTCGCCCAGAATGGATTAATGAACCGCAGCAGGAAAGCCGGCATTACCATAAATGAAGCAAAAGAGAGAAAGGAAACAACAGACAGCTTATCTGTCGCGAACAGCATAAGCTCCGAATCCGTCAAGACCCAAATTCCGGCAATAAAAACAAAGATGCTGAAGTTCAGCAGACTTACGGGCGTGTCACCAAAGGGCGCCTTTCTGGTCCAGATAGCGAGCATTAATATGATTGTGCCCAGAAGCAAGGAAAAAATCAGAAATACCAGCGCGTACAAATTGTCCCACAAGAGCTTGCTCAGAACATCGTTTTTCTTGCCGAGAAGGACGCTTCCAAGCTGATCCTTATCTGCTGAAGCGCCAAAGGGACTGTTGACCCGCAGAGTGAGCGTCTTTCCCGCTGCGTCCGGTGAAAGATAAAGCGTATGCAGGCTCCGTTCTCCAATGTTTGCTTCTCTGAAAAAAGAATAAATTGGCTCATCCTCCAAAAATAACTGAAAGTCCTGAAGATAGGTTTTCATATAAAAACATAGAGAATCGCCGGCATCTGCAGGGATGGAAAACCGGTATTCAGCGCGCCGCCGCCCTCCTGAGCAACACTTTCCCACTGAACGTTCATAACGGCGTTACTCTCAGTAGCAAACAGCTTACCGGATGACCCCGCCGAAAAACTCGTTCGCAAAGCAATGAGCATAAGAAGCGTAAAAAGCAGACAAAACACTATCTTGCAGTGTTTTTTGGAAAAGACCCCGCTCCGGTGTGCGTTCTGTATCTCTTTTGATTTCCTCACGGATTCTCCCCCTTGATTATAATCTTTTTAGGGACATTATGTCAGCTTTTTTTTGTTCATGTCAAGGAAACGATCCACCTCTTCCTTTGGCAGCACACGGTAAAAACAATACCCCTGCATGTAATCACAGCCCAGATTACGCAGCAGATCCGCCTGCTGCTGAGTTTCCACGCCCTCGCAGAGAACGACCATCTGTAAACTGTGCACCAGCGCGATCATACCGTTAAGAAGGGCGATACCCCGCTGATTGATTGCCGAGTTCAGGATAGACCGGTCGATTTTAACAACGTCAATGGGATAATCACGCAGATCCGAGAAGGAGGTATAGCCGCTGCCCGCGTCATCCAGCGCAATGCGGAAGCCGAGAGCCTTGCAACTGGATATGTTCTCAAAGGCTGCGCTCTTGTTTTTCTCTATTGTGTCCTCGGTGATTTCCAGGACAAGGCGGTCATGCGGGAAGGAATATTGACCGGCAATTTCCTGCAGCTTGGAAACAAAGTTCTCTTGTTCAATCGTGAGTCGTGTAAAATTGCAGGAAATACTGAGCTTACGATCCTGCTTGCTCCAATGCTCCAGTAGCTTGCATGCTTCCTCAAAAATATAGAAGTCCAATTCGCCGATGGTTCCCGCAGATTCCATCAATTCAACGTAGCTGCCGGGATATAGCAGTCCCTTCTGCGGATGATCCCAGCGTGAAAGAGCCTCCGCACCTATGATCGTTCCATCCACCGCGCTGACGATAAACTGAAGAAAGAGCTTGAACTCACGGTTCTGAATGCCCTCGATCGTCCGCTTTTTAAGCTGAAGCTTTTCGTTTTCATGGGCAAGCAGCTTCGAATTAGAGAACACGTAATCCTTGTTGCTGTTGACGGCCTGCTGATAGCCGCGCTGGGCGTTGTACAGAACGGTTTCGCAGTCACGGTCCGTGGGCTGCATCATATATATGCCGGCGCGAAAATCCGGATGATAGTCCTTGCCGTATTTATCGCCATATTGATTTAAGCGCGCCAGCAGCTCCGCCGTCCACTTTTCGGACTCCTGTTCGCTGCTGCTGGGTCTGGCAACGGCAAATCCGCCTCCGCTGACCCTTGCCACGATTTCGCTGTCAGACTTGAGCGTTTTCGTTAATTCGTGTGCTGCGAAGCGAAGCTGCTCCTCCGCATCCATTTCGCCGTAATACTGATTGACCTGCATGATATCGAAGCCGATATACAGCACAGAGTAAATGCCTCTGTACTGGTCAGGGATATATTTCTCAAACTGTTCAGCAAAATACGCTTTGTTGCCAATTCCGGTCATCAGATCATACTGGTTATCATGCGCAGCTGCTTTTTTATATTTGTGCCGCTGCACAGCCAAAATTGCGACGGCCGCTGCCAGCAGCGCCAGAGCTCCCAATACCGCGGGCAGAAGCCAGCGGGGATACGGTCTCCTTACGTTTTCCATGACAAAGCGGACAGCTATACCGGCTGTCTCGCGGTCGGAAAGCTCGAGCAGGGCGTTCTCAACGGTATCTACCAGCGCGTCTCCGGCGATATCCGTAAACGCGAAGCAGACCTCAACCTCCTGCCCGTCCTGAGGTATGGTAAGGACGACCCGGCTGGCGGTCATGCTGTAATCCTGCAATTCCTCCGCGTCCAACGCATAGCCGGACACCAACTCCACCTGGCCGTTTTTGGCAAGGCGAAGCCGCTGATCCTTCCCGCCGGCCAGAACATATGTGAAGGTTAGACCCGTATGCCCTCCGATCCGGTTCAGGATCTCGGGCAGGATGCCCTCGTATTGTTTCGTATCACGGTTGTAATATTCGATGGGATACCAATCAGGGTTTCCCGCGACATAGACGCTGTCAGTTCCTCCCGTGGCCTCCTGGGTGGATAAGACCCAAGCGGCGCCGGCCGCCGGGCAGATGAAGGAACACAAGAGCAGCGCTGCGCATATTGAGGCGGCCAGAAATGTAACTTTTTTTCTCTTCATTTCGCTCCTCACCATCTTCGAACTATAATTTTCTAATCCAAAGGCCAATCATCGTTAGATAACGCATTCTCAAGATACAACTGCAAAGCAGTTCCTGTCAAGCGCACAAGCCTGCGCGTCCGGGCAGAGTAGTAATTTACACCCGCATCCTGAATGTAATAATTAAGCTGGGAATGCCGAACGGCATTGCTGTCGCCGCAGAGCAGTATATCATATCCGCAGTTCATCCAAGCTCTGTTCGATGCTTCGCTGTGTACGGAGTAGGGATAGCTGAAGGTCACAGTGCCTTTCCCTATGACCTCATTGAGCTTCCTGTCCATGCGCTCAAAGTCATTGAACGCAGTCTGATAGAAGGCTTCCTCAGACTGGCCATCCGCAATGTCGGCGCCTGTGTGCCCGTTGTTTCGGTACCGGTGGCGCATATAGCTGTGACTTACGATTTCAATGACGCCGGAATCGGACATCTCCCGTATCTCATCCCAAGTACAGTATGGGGCCGCTTCCGATGCTCTGGACTGGGGATTGGCGTCCGCGTGATCTATCCGTTCTCCGATTACCGCCAGAACCGCCGTCATGCCATACTTTCGCAGCAGCGGGTAAGCGTGCTTATAGACGCCCAGCTTTCCATCGTCTATGGTCAGCATGACCGCCTTATCCGGCAGCGTCCCCCGGCCATTCAGAAAGTCGTCCAGTTGAGCTGAGGTGATGGTGGTGTAGCCGTTGTCCTTCAGATAGCGCAGATCCTGCTCAAACTCATCAGCCCAGACGGCGTATTCATCAAAGGCGACGCCTGCATTCAAATCCTCCTGAGTCACGAATTCATGATACATGAAAACGGCCACGCCGTAAACCGACTTAGCATTTGTGCCAAGCCGCACTGCCGCGGAGACCGGCCCCTCTACGATATCTGTGACCGGCTGTACCTTGTAGAAGTATGCTTTCCCGTCCTCTATCTCGTCATAATACACTGCTTCGTAACTGGTGCCGGCCAGAGCATACGTACCGGTTTCATTTTCACTGCGGTAGATACGGTACTGTCCGGCGGCATTGACCGCGTCATATTGCACCACTGCAGTATATCGATCCATCTGTGTGACGGACGTAATGCTGCTGGAGCCCAGCAGCGGCACATAGCCGGAACGGGGAGTTTCATATTCTCCCGTAACTGTCTGGTACACGGCGGAGACGCAGAAGCGCGCATAAGCCGGCGCGTCCGTAAATTCCGTCTCCGTGCCGCTCGTTTCCACAGCCAGCTCCCATATTCCTTCACCGGTCTCACCGTACAGGCGGTACGTTTCGGCAGCGGTATCCTCCCAGATCACCGCAAGGCGCGCCTCATCCGTCGTCCGTATGCCTATGATGGCAGGAATGCCCATAAAGGCAGCGGGCGATGACTCTGTTCCGTCGGAAAGACGGCCGTCCTTAAACGTTTTTACCTTATATGAATAGGTTTTTCCGTGAACCAAATCACTGTCCGTGCAGTGATTCTGCACCACGTCGCAGATATACTGATAGTCCGCGGACGACCCCTCGCGTTTGAATACGCGGTAACCGTCCGCTCCATCCACCTCGTCCCAAGCGATCTGCGCCGTGTGGTCTGCGCTGAATTCTACGCGCACGCCCGCCGGGGACGGGAGCTCTCTGCCGCAGCCTGTCAGCAAAAGGAAAACGATGAGCCCGGGGAGGATAGCACTGATTCTATTCCTGCGCTTCATTTACAATCTCCACGGTTTCTGCGAAGGATCACCAGTCGCTCCTTCGCGAAGCACCGTCTGCGCTGCCTTGTATTCGAGCATATACCGCTCCAACTCGGCATCCATATTGGCGATAACGGAGCGGAACGTGTTCCGCTGGGTATCAATGTTGGCGGCAAAGCTCCGAAACATTTCTGCCATCACAATATTTGCTCCTTTATACGAATCCTCCATGCGGTAGTACCGCACAAATAGTTATTAAAAATCTCCCCCGTATGGAGGATTTTGCCATCATCGCCGGTTGCCCGTAGGGCGAGGCGTTGGGCTTTTAAATAAAATAGTGTGATTTTTCGCACTATTTTACCTGTATTTTTTTGCGCTCTATCCTGCCCCAGTTCATTCGTTTCTTCCGGTATCCGATAAAAGCGGTAGTCCGCTCAAACGCCAAAACGAAGCGAAGACAGGTAACTTCAAACAGGCACAGCAGCACTGCCTTAACGCCATCGGAAAAGGAGACCTTCAAGTCTATGGTATGGATACGGGAGAAGAAGGCTGTAAGGCTCAGAACAGAGCCAAATACCGCGTAGATGACGTAAAACAGAATCATAAAGGGTACGTTGATCAAATCTAACCAAAAAGCCAGAAAGACCGTCAGAATGCCAAAAAGCTCGATAAACGGAGAAAGCAGCTCATACAGCAGAAAGTACAGGTAAGAAATCAGGCTGACCGCGCCGTACCGCAGGTTGCCGAACATGCTTCTGTGCCTGCTCATGCTCTGGAACAAGCCCAGATGCCACCGCCTGCGCTGGGTTCGCAGATCCTTCAGGCGCTCCGGCACCTGAGTCCAGCAGATAGCGCCGGTCGCATAGCGGATCCGATACGGCAAGCCATTGGACACGCAGTACTCATGCAGCTTTACCACCAGTTCCATGTCTTCGCCCATAGTACTGCGTTCGTATCCTCCGCAGGCGATGACCGTTTCTTTCTTGAAAAGGCCAAAGGCGCCGGATATTATCAGCGAGCCGTTGAACTTGTCAAACAGGATACGGGCGGACAGGAAAGAGCGGTCATACTCCAGAACCTGCATGCATGCCAGAATATTTTTTGGGAGCCGGTATTTCTTCACTCTGCCGTTCTCCAGCTCCACGTTGTTGCATGGGCGGATACTGCCGCCCACGGCAACCACGTCGTCATTCTCAAGAACAGGACGGACGATCTCCCGCAGGGAGTCATACTGCAGCACGGAGTCGGCGTCCATGCAGATAAAGTAGGGATACTGGGAAACGTTGATCCCCATGTTCAGCGCGTCCGCTTTGCCGCCGTTTCTCTTCCTAACCAGAGTGAGCGGCACCTTCTGATCCAGGGCAGCATATATGAATTCCTCCGGCTGGCACTCCACCTGCCGCCGGACGGGCTGCCGGATGCGGCGCATATGAAAGGCGTCGATCAGCACCTGTGATGTATCGTCTCTGGAGCCATCGTCCACTACGATGATCTCATACACGTTGTAATCAAGAGCCAGCAGGGAACGGACAGTCTCCACCACTGTCATCTCTTCGTTGTAGGCCGGAACAACGATGCTGACCGGCACATAGTAATTTTGCTGCAGGATGTTTTTCAGCATGATCTGCTGCTTGTTGTGGTAGAGTGTTGAGGCTCCCACTACGACCGACAGAAACAAAAATGTGGAATAGCCGATCAGATAAATAATAAAGAAAATACCAACGCCGTCGAAAAATACCTTAACGGCGTCTATAAGTCCGTCTGTCATACCAGCACCTCCTTCTGTTCAGCCCGGGCTTTATCCAGATCCATCCTGTACTGCAGGATCTCCCTGGCATAGCGGTCATTGCCGTCCATAACATCAATCAGCTCCAGATAGCCCATATGGAAGCTCTCCAGACTCTTGGCTGCGTTGAACCGGATGTACCAGTTGGCATTGCTGAGATCCTTTTTCAGCACATCGATGCTGCGCTGGCAGGGATACGCCGCCAGCGAAGTGGCCGCAATAGCCGCGTATTCCCAGCGGTGATCCTGAGGATTGCCGGCGAACGAGATCAGCAGAGGGAATGCAGGATCATAGGGGTGTTTCCCAAAATAGCGAATGCAGGAAAAACGGATTTCATCATCCTGCCGGCTGTCCGCCAGCAACTGCAGCAGCTGTGCGCACATATCCTTGCCGCTGAAGCGGATATAGTCCAGGATAACCACCTTCATCATGGTGGAAAACTGGTCAAACGCATTCCATAGGGTGTTCGCAAGCTGCTCGTGATCACCACTGAAGGACAAAAGTCCGTCGGTCAGCAGTTTGGCATGGTGAAACCGGGTACTCCGGTCCAACTCCAGCAGCGCCTGCAGGACGCAGCCACAGTCCCCGGAACTGTAGATAGCCTGAAGTGCGCTTTCCCGGCAGTAGATACCGGGATCATGAAGCAGACTCATCATGACATTGACAATGGGATGAATGGGATTTCCCTCAATTATACGATACTTTTTGACCACATAAGCGAAGTATGTGATCTTCATAGTACTGTTGTACTTGCCCTTAATTACAAGATAGGTAAACACAGAGCCGATCTCCTGCAGATATGTCCACACAGCCTCCGGCTCCCGGTTCAGCAGCCGGTCAAGGGTTTCATCGAAGGCCATCAGGTGGTTGATACGCAGGAGCTTTTTCTTAAGAAACTCTTTGTGGCTCTCCGCCGCAGGCTTTCCATCCTTGATGCGCTGTATCTGCTCCGTGATATGTTCTTCCAAAATGGAACTGCGTTTTTGCAGCTTTGCGTTTCGCATGCGAAACACAAAGACGCAGGCGCAGTTGAAAACGATCATGCTTGTGCAGATGGCCAGATAGGCATAAATAAGGGTCTCAACATCCACGCCTGCTCATCTCCTTTTCAATAGGATGTATTCCAGAATTCCTTCAGTATATAGTAGGAGCTTTTCAGCCGCTCATGGTAGGTCACATCATTTCCCCAGCCCTCCAGGTCGAAGCTCTCCAGATGCAGCCTGCTCCGGGTGTCCGCCGTCCCGACCCCGACATAGAGCCGGTCAATGGTCTGGTAGGCCACGCCGTAATTGTCGTCATAATAGTCGTCATGTATAGTCATTCGGGAGGGATCGGCGAAGTTCAGAAGCTGCCAGGGCAGCTTGACCTCGATGTAGTCCCCGCTGCAGATGAAGTCAGCAAGTGAGTTGAAGTCAGAACTTGCGGGGTTGGCGTTTCCGTAGGTCAGAAGTCCGGTTTCATATACCTCCGCCACTGCGGAGGTATCACCGTAGATCAGCGGCGTAGCCGTCTGCAGGATCATGTCGATGTTTACAAACAGCGGGGAATCCACGTCCGGCTGGTATCCTTCTTCATAGGTATCGAAATTAGCCACATTCTGGGAATAGGTAGAGCGCAGGGACTCATAGCGCTCCTGTACCTGAAGGCGGCTGTTGCTTTTGCCATCCAGCACAAGCAGAAAGTCCGCAGCCCGGTCAAAGAAAAGGTCATAATTGCTGCAGTAGCTGCTGCCCGTTTTCTGAGTGGTGTCAATGGGCAGATATAAGGTCTCCTGCTCGAAGTCCAGTCCATCCTTGTTTATAAGAAAATAAACAAACTTTTCATCGTACTTCATGGAAACGCTCATACCGTCCTGAACGGTTACCAGATCAGCCTCCGACCACTCGGACACATCCCCGTCCACATAGCAGACGGAGGTCTCCTTGCCTGGGTCGAAGGACAGCAGACCGAAATATTGCTCGTTGGTCTGGTAGTCCGACCAATATGGCGTTCGCTTCAAATCCACGGCGTACATGGTGTTCCAGGTGCGCTTGAACCATTCGTCCTGCCAGGAAAATACACATCCACCGGCGCAGCCGGCCTGCATGATGTCGTTATAGCAGTCGACCAGCGCCTGCCCCTGATCCCGCTCGGACGTGTTGCCCTGATTGCGTCCGGTGTTCTGATCCCGCTGAGCCATACCGCGCCCGGTGGAAACTCCGAATTCGGATATCACGACCGGCATGGTGTGGTGTGAGGTCAGCATACTGAGATAGGCGCGGTAGGTGTTGTATTTACCTTCACCGAGATAGTAGTCGTAAGCATTATTGATGCCGAGATCGAGCCAACTGTCCACATAGCTGAGATAATCCGGATAGTAGGGGTAAACGTGGTAGGAGGCGAACTGTCCCGCCAGAAAGTCCTCAGTGCTTTTGATGTGCTCCACATCCACGCTGGCGCACTTCATGAAGAACGTGGTCACATCCTCCGGATAGGTAAAGGGATCCGTGGTGGGCCAGTTTGAAAAGGCGATAAGCCTCTGCTGCTTATAGCGCTGGGATTCGTATTCGATGATCTTGTCGCCCACCTGGGTAAGCATGACCTCAAAGGGGGAGGCGTCCTCAGACGAATAGAGGTAAGCGCCCTGATAAGAAGTGTAGCCGTCCAGCCCGTCATACTTCTCGTCTGTGTAGGCCACGGTGACGTCCTCCCACTCAACGCCGAGAATATAGCCGATGACCCACTGGGAGACGTCCCGCTTGTATGTACCGGAGCCGGCGCTGGCCATTTTACCCGGCGATATCTTCTTGTTGCCGTGGATAACATCCACCACCGTACGGCAATCCTCCAGAAAAACACCCAGAAAATCGTGGTCATAGGCGTCACAGTGGGAATTCTGCGTATAATCGTTGACCCAGACGCCCTGTATCAGATAGAGCGGCTCCTCACGACCGTTATTGTATTCGTAAAACGCCTCGTAGAAATCATCGGACTGAATGGTGTAGATACGCACCGTGTTGGCGCCCATCTCCTGCATTTCGGCAAACCAGCGCAGATAGGTTTCCTTATCGATGGCAAAATCCGTGGACCACTCGCCCGGTTCACCGGAGCCAAGGTTCACGCCCTTGATAGCAAAGGTTTCGTATCCGGAATCAGAGAGCTGATAGATTTTGTCGCCTTGGGTCCTCATAAAGGTGGAAACGGCCTGATTGGGATGCAGGTCGATGTACCAGCCCAGCCGGTAATAGGCGTAGTCACATCCGATATAGAGCGCCACAAGGATCGTGATAACAATAATAAATTTTTTCATAGGCAGTCCTTGTCAGTTTGCGTTTTCGTTGAATTTCTTGACTTTGGAATCCGCGGAATACTGCCGCAGTGTATCGATGTTAGCGTCCATCCAGGCGATGCGCGCGGAAAGAAAATCCTTCATCTGCTCCACGGATTCCTCGTAACTGCGGGGATTGCGCTCTTCCGGGAGAAGCATATTGTACTCTGATCCGAAGGAGTAACCCCAGACACTGTAATTCCGCTCAACGGCATCGCCAAGATAGGCCACGGTTTCATCAATGTACCGGTTCAAATAGTCCTCGTCGAACCAGGTTTTCCGAAGCTGCCAGTACCGGTCTATGAGCGCTTCCGTAAAGTCCTCGTCCTTTATCAGCATGAAATACCACAGACAGTTCTGCATCTGAAAGCTCTGAGGTTCCGTCTGACTCTCCTGATAGTTATCGCAGGCGGAATTCATGTCCCAAAGGCACATACGGAACAGGCCGGAGGTGTCCTTATAAATATAAGTGGAGAGCCAGCCCGCGTCGTAGTTGCAGGTGAGTTCATTTATCAGAAAGTAGTCGATAAAGGATTCCACGTCGATCTGCGCCGCGTAGCCGTATTTTTCGTTGTCATAATCATAAGAGTAAAGAGCCTTTTCAAAGTCCGAAAAATCCTGCCTGATCTCCTCGGCGATCTCCGGCGTCAGATTGGAGATACCCGGGTATACGATGTTTATGACCTGCTGTGTTCGCTTTGTGTAATATGTAAATGTATCGATCTGCTTGATGGGGAGATCTGTTCCCCTGTCCAGCCGAAGAAGATAACCGCTGAAGGTGTTGCGCTTGGCGCTGACGGTCATGTTCAGCCGGGCGCCGTCGCTTCCAGCGGTGATATTCTCCAGCATCACATAAACACCCTGATACACGCCGTTGAGTATGACCTCGCAGAAACGCACATTGGGGGCGTAGTCCATGATCTCGCCGCCGATGTTGTACCACATGTAGTTGCGCAGCAGGGTCTTATCCAGATAGGGACCGTGCAGTACCCACTCGTGGTGGGCATCCATGCCCATGATCTGCTGGGGATTGTTGGTGCCGTCCTCCTTCATGAGCCGCAGGGAGTAACTGCTCTTGTCGAAGGTGCGGGAGGAATTTCCGCGGACGTGTATTTCGATATCCGAGCTGACGGTGGGCGTGTCTCCCATGTGATTATATGTTGTCTCATTGTCTACAATATCTATATGCGCCGTTATGCTGTCAGTACCGTCCGCAGCAGTCGTGTAGCTCACGGGCATGCCATTTTCGCCAAGGATAGCCTTTCCGGGTATCTCAACACCGCCGGTATCGATTTCCACCAGGGGGAGATGTGTGGAAAAGACGCCGGTATCCTGCGCATCATCCTCCTTAACGGAGGCCGTCAGGTGCTGGTGAACGCGCCCACGCGCGCCGCCCTCCAACAGAGGTGCGGCAATCGACAGTAAAATGGCGCAGATGCAGACAGCGGCGCCCAATACTTTATATTTCATGCTTTTTACTCTCTGGGCGGTCAGTTGGATATCTCATCGTTCTGCAGCACAAAATTTACATACTCGATACCATCAATGGCGTAAAAAGCATCACTGAGGTTGGGAGTCTTCCGTTTGGCCGCCGTCAATATCTTTTCTGAGATCTCGTAGATCAGCTCCACCGAATCCTGCGTGGTATTCTTTACCCGCATTCGGGCCTTTCGGTCAAATGCCTGGAACACCAGTGACTCCACCCTGCTCTCCGAGGGCCTTGCCCCGCGGATGATGAGCAGGACTCGGCTGTCGCTTTTGACCGCGCCAAAGAACAGAAGCACCAGAAATACGGAGCTGCTGCCGACCGCTGCCACGAAATAATTACCCACGCCGCAGCAGATACCCACGATGATGGACCAGAATATGTACATGGTGTCGCGGGAATCCTTGATGGCGGTGCGGAAGCGGACGATGGACAGTGCGCCCACCATACCAAGGGAGAGGGCGATATTGTTGCCGATAACCACCATGACTGTGCCGGTCAGAACAGCCAGGATCACAAGGCTAACATTAAATTTCCGACTGTATATCGTACCTCTGTGGGAGATGGCGTAGGACACGAAGATGACCGCGCCGAGCAGCGCCGTAACCGCGATGCGGGTCACGATCTGCTCCCATGACAGATCGCCCTGATCCTTCAGAAGCTGAAAAATAGCCTGTTTCATATTGTAGTCCTCCATTATAAGTGTGGCTGATAGCTCAACTGTCTTGCCATACAGTATTTGCTGACGGATAATTCGCTTTTGTCGATGCTGTCCAGCATCTGACGGATGTAGGAGAGCAGGAACCCGTTGTACTTGACTTCCAGAACGGCCATGCTGCGCCCCATTACCGGGTTCATAATGAGATTGGGGTCGAAAAGACCGAAATTGCTCTCCGTGGCGTCTATCTGATGGTCAAAGGTGATCCGGATATTGTTTTCCTTTGCAATGAAAGCCTTTCGCCGGTATTCCACTATCGTCCTGGGACGGTAGCAGCGGGTGTTCATCAGTGCGTAACACTCCCTGGCAAACTCATCAGGATATCGCAGCAGCGGCGAGTAGTCGCAGGCAATAAGCCGCTCAGCGTCTTCCCGGCACAGCCGCAGGGAACGCTTTCGCTGCTGCTCTCCCTGTTTTTGCTTCATCTCCAGCACCGCGGAGCCGCTCAGGGGATCATATATCCTGAGACGCAGCTTCTTGCGTATCTCCATGCCGTACTCTTTATCGAAAAAATCGCCGTCATACTCCGTGTCGAAGTACAGGGAGCGAATCTTATAGCCCTGAGGCCCGTTGTGAGAGTCCTCCCGGAGAAGCTGTTGGAGCTCATGACTCTTCCGCATGAATTCGGATATATTGATAAGAAACTTTCTTTCGTTTCTCAGAACCTCTTGCAAGTTCATCCGTCCCTTCGTGCAAAAAAGCCGCAGTACAATACGCTTGTACTGCGGCAGCTGGCTGACATTCCTTTCAGGTTAGTCCCTTTAGCTTTGCGTCACCGGATTTCTCCGATTTTGCTGTGTATGGGGTACTTTGCTCTGACGCAATTTTAACATATATTAAAAAGATCCGCAAGAGTTTTGTGCTGCTTTTTTTGTTATACGGTGGTAGATTTTCCACTTCCGGCCAACGGAGCAGTGAAAGCCAACATCCTGCAAACAGAGATGTATTTCCTATACAAATATACATAAATTTTTGCTGGTTTGCTTGCAAGAACTTTTAAACTGTGTTATTATAATATAATCAAGTTCCGCAAAACGCGGTACAGGGGGAGGTGGGCACTATACAAAAGTCAAAATTACGGAGCACTGCCATCGTTGCCTATGCGTTGGTATGTGTGCTGTTCATCATATTTTTTGTTTATATGGGCCTCTCCGAGAATGTTTCGGTGCGGAGCACGAGAAGCTCGGATGCCTGCCGCATTGTTGAACCTGCTCTGATGGAAGAAATAGAAGACTCTTCGGCTCCCATCGGCATCCGCAAACAGTACAGTTGGGTTCTGAGCAATATCGACACAAACGATACCACGCTCGCGTTCTATCTGGTTCATCACTATGCGGAGGTCTATATTGACGATGAGCTGGTATACAGCCTCATGCCCAGGGAAACCAACAGGATAGGCAAGAGCATAAGCAGCAACTGGGTAACAGTCCCTCTCACTACCGATGACAACGGAAAAGAGGTCCGCGTGGTCGTCACTCCTGTCTATAAAAACGTGCGCGACCGCAGTATAGAATTTCAGATCGCTCCCGTTCACAGCCTGTATATGACGCAGCTCAAGAGAGACCTTATGCAGATGATCCTTTCTATCATCTGCTTTGTGATGGGCCTGTTTGTTATGTTGACAGAGTTGTTCTTGATATGTCGCAAGAAAACTCAGCGCTGGGGCATATTTTTCCTGGGAAATTCTGTTGTGATGCTTGGAGTCTGGAAGCTGACCGATACCAGATTTTTCCCTCTCATGTTTGATGAAAACCCAATGCTCTTAGGCTATGTTGCCATCGGAATGCTGTTTCTGGCCAGCATTCCCTTCACGCTGTATATGTATGACCGCTTTGTGAAGTTCAGACCAAAACTGATGCTGATCGTCTCCTTGATTGCCTCCGGTGTAGCCTTGCTTGTTCTGCTGTGCCAGATTTTTGGCATTGCCGATTTTAAGCAGACCCTGCCCCTTGCTCATGGCGTAATCATTCTGGTGGTCCTGTCTATGTTTTCGGCGCTGTTCCACCAGAAAGTCAGAGGAGTCCTTGCGCCGTCCAAATTTTCCTGGATGTTTGCGCTGCTGCTTATCGTCGGTACGCTTGCCGATTTTTTGACGTTCTATATCAGCGGGAACTCTTCCCACCTTGTATTCACGATTTTTGCGGTTCTGATCTATACGCTGGCGCTGTTTATCATCAATATATTGGATATCAACAAAAGGGCGCATACGGACACCGATACCGGCCTCTTTAACAAGAGCTACTGGGATATGCTTATGGATGCACCCACTCCCATCAGCAGTCCAATCGGTATGATGATGATGGATCTGAACGGACTGAAAAATATCAACGATACGATGGGACATGAAGCCGGCGATAAGATGATTTATAACTTTGCCAAAATCCTGAACAATACCATCCCGGCCGCCAACACGATCTGCCGCTGGGGAGGCGACGAATTCACCGTGATGCTCACGAACGCGAACCGTGAAATTGCTGAGATGTATATTGAGAAAATACGTTCCGCCGTGGACGCCTACAACGCCTCCGGCGAAAAGCCGGCATTGAGCTATGCGGTCGGCTATGCGCTGTCTACCGACTTCCCCGGGCTGTCCCGTAAAGAGCTGCTTGAAAAAGCGGACACCGATATGTATGTCAACAAGCAGCGGTGGTATGAAACGAAAAGATTACAGGCGGCTGAAAGCGATGACATATCCCGGACGGTTTGAGGCGACTGTAATAATGATTGCTCCGGAAACAAGGCGAGCGGCGAATAAATACAAATCTCTGCAAAAGCTGAGTCATATCTCGCTTTTGCAGAGATTTTTTTTGATTTGATAGCTTTTTGACGCCTTGCTTACTTGCCCAGCAGCTGGCAAAGACGGCGAGCAGCTTCCCTCGTGTCCTCTGGACTGCCGAAGGTGGAGAAACGGAAATATCCCTCACCGCAGGCTCCAAAACCCTCGCCGGGCGTGCCGACTACCTGTATTTCCCGGAGCAGATAGTCAAAAAACTCCCAGCTGCCCATGCCGTTGGGACACTTGAGCCAGATATAGGGGGCGTTTTTGCCGCCGCAGTACCATATGCCGAGGGAGTCAAGAGCCTCCATCAGCAGCTTTGCGTTGTTCTTGTAGATCTGTATGTTGGCGTGTATCTGCTCCTGACCCTCCGGGGTGAAGACGGCCGCGCCGCCCTTTTGTATGATGTAGGAAACGCCGTTGGTCTTGGTGGTGCGGTTGCGCACCCACATTGAGTTAAGGTTCATGCCCTTTCGCTCAAGAGTGCTGGGGATAACGGTGTAGCCAAGGCGCGTGCCGGTGAAGCCGGCGGTTTTGGAGAGGGAGCATATCTCTATTGCGCAGCTCCTCGCCCCGTCCAACTCAAAAATGCTGTGGGGAAGTCCGGGCTCTTCGATGAACGCCTCATAGGCGGCGTCGAAAAGAATAACGGAGCCGTTTTTGTTGGCAAAGTCCACCCATGCCTGCAGCTGCTCGCGGCTGAATACAGCGCCGGTGGGATTGTTGGGGGAGCAGATATAGAGAATGTCCGCCTGGATGCTGTCGTCCGGCTGGGGCAAAAAGCCGTTTTCCCTGCCGGAAGCGAGGTGGACTATCTTTCTGCCCGCCATAACGTTGGCGTCCACATAAGCCGGATATGCCGGCTCGATCACCAGCGCCGGGCTGCTGCGGTCAAAAAGATCGAGGATGTCGCCCAGCTCGTCGCTGGCGCCGCTGGATACGAATACCTCGTCGGGGGAGAGGGCTACGCCCCTTGAGGCGTAGTAACCGGCGATAGCCTCCCGCAGAAAGGGCGCGCCGCACTCGGGCATGTAGCCGTGGAAGCTTTCCTTGTTTGCCTGGTCCTCAACAGCTTCATGCAGAGCCTTGATGACCGCGTCGCAGAGGGGGAGAGACACATCGCCTATACCCATGCGGTATAGCCTTTTGTCGGGATTGGCTTCCAGATAGGCCTTTGTCTTTTGGGCGATGTTGTAGAAAAGATAGGAGTCCTTCAGGTCTCCGTAATGCATATTTGGCGTTACCATGTGGCAGTCTCCTTTTACGAATCGATTGTGGATATTCCGATGGTGGTCTCCTCCAGCACGTCAAGGAGCACCTTGACCGTGTCCAGAGAGGTGAGCATCGTGATGTTGTTCTGGCTGGCGCAGCGGCGGATGGCAACGCCGTCCTCATAGTGTACGCCGGAAAGAATGGCGCGGGTGTTTATAACGTAGCTGACGTAGCCGGCGCGGATGGAGTCCAGAATTTCCTCGCTGCCCTCGCTGAGCTTGCGGCGTATTCTCGTGCGGATGCCGTGCTCCTTGAGGAACATGGCTGTACCGATGGTGGCTTCGATGTTGAAGCCCATGTTGTAGAAGCGGCGTACCAGCGGCAGGGCTTCCTCCTTGTCCTCGTCGGCAAGAGTAACGACCACCGTACCGTAATTCTGCACCTTTATTCCCGAGGCTATCATGGCCTTATACATGGCGCGGTGCAGCTTTTTGTCATAGCCTATGGCCTCGCCGGTGGATTTCATTTCCGGGGACAAATATGCGTCCATGCCGTTCAGCTTGGAGAAGGAGAAGGCGGGGGCCTTGACGTAAAAGCGTTCCTTTTCCGGGGGATAAAGCTCGGTGATGCCCTGCTCCGCGAGACTCTTGCCGAGGATGACCAGCGTGGCTATATCAGCGAGGCTGTAGCCGGTGGCCTTAGAGAGAAACGGCACGGTACGCGACGAGCGGGGATTTACCTCTATGATGTATACGTCATCGTGCTCGTCCACGATGAACTGGATATTGAACAGACCTACGATGCCTATGCCGATGCCCAGCTTTTCCGTATAATCGAGAATGGTCGCCTTCACCTTATCCGAGATGCTGCGGGAGGGGTACATGCTTATGGAGTCGCCGGAATGTACGCCCGTGCGCTCCACCAGCTCCATGATACCGGGGACGAATACCTGTCTGCCGTCGCAGATGGCGTCCACCTCAACCTCCTTGCCGCGGATGTATTTGTCCACCAGCACGGGCTTATCCTCGTCTATTTCAACGGCGGTTCTGAGGTAATTGCGCAGAGCCTCCTCCTTGGCGACTATCTGCATGGCTCTGCCGCCCAGCACGAAGCTGGGGCGGACGAGCACGGGATAGCCTATTTCCTCGGCGGCCTTTACGCCTGCCTCTATGCTGGTGACCGCCTGCCCCTTTGGCTGGGGAATGCCAAGGGAGAAAAGCAGCTTTTCAAAGGAATCGCGGTTCTCGGCCTTCTCGATAGCGTCGCAGTCCGTGCCGATTATTTTTACGCCCCGCTCTCGCAGCGGCTCGGCCAGATTGATGGCGGTCTGGCCGCCCAGCGTTGCGATAACGCCCTCCGGCTGCTCAAGCTCGATGACGTTCATAACGTCCTCCACACAGAGCGGCTCGAAATAGAGCTTATCCGAGCAGGTGTAGTCGGTGGACACGGTCTCGGGATTGTTGTTAATGATGATGGCTTCATAGCCCGCGCTTTTGATAGTCTTGACGGCGTGGACGGTGGAATAGTCGAATTCCACGCCCTGGCCGATGCGGATAGGGCCGGAGCCGAGCACGATCACCTTTTTCTTCGCCGATACGATGGACTCGTTCTCGTCCTCGTAGGTGGAGTAAAAATAGGGAATATAGCTGTCAAATTCGGAGGCGCAGGTGTCTATCATCTTGTAAACGGGAATAATACCGGCCTGCTTGCGAAGGCTGAATATTTCCTCCTCCGTTTTGCCCCAAACTCCTGCTATCGTCCTGTCAGAGAAGCCCAGACGCTTCGCGCGGCGGAGCGCTTCCACGCTGCCGGGAGCGGCTTTCAGCGCCCGCTCCTCGTCAACGATGTTCTTCAGCTTGCGGATAAAGAGCCTGTCAATGGCGGTGGCCTCCGCTATGCTGTCTGTCCCACAGCCGAGCCGAAGAAGCTGCGCAATGGCGTATATCCTGTCGTCTGTGCCGGTTTTTATGTAAGTAAACAGATCCGCCTCGCTCCATGAGTCAAATTTACGGCTGTGGAGATGGTACAGGCCTATCTCAAGGGAGCGGATGGCCTTCAGAAGGCTTTCCTCCATGCAGCGGCCTATGCTCATTACCTCGCCGGTGGCCTTCATCTGAGTGCCGAGAGAATTGTTGGCGTCCGTGAATTTGTCAAAGGGGAAGCGGGGCATCTTGGTGACCACATAGTCCAGCGTCGGTTCGAAGGATGCGGGAGTGTTGGCGATTTGTATCTCGTCCAGAGTCATGCCTACGCCTATCTTGGCCGATACGCGGGCGATGGGATAGCCGCTAGCCTTGGATGCCAGCGCGGAGGAACGGGATACCCTGGGATTGACTTCGATGAGATAATACTGGAAGGAATTGGGGTCGAGAGCGAACTGCACATTGCAGCCGCCCTCTATCCCCAGCGCACGGATTATTTTCAGGGCGCTGTCGCGGAGCATGTGATATTCCTTGTTGGTAAGCGTCTGGGAGGGGCAGACGACTATGGAGTCGCCCGTGTGTATACCAACCGGGTCGAGATTCTCCATATTGCAGATGGTGATGGCGGTGTCGTTGCTGTCCCGCATGACCTCATATTCTATTTCCTTGTAGCCCTTTATGCTCTTTTCGATAAGCACCTGCTTCACCGGAGAGAGGGAAAGGGCATTTTTCATAAGCGGCAGAAATTCCGCCTCGTTGTCCGCGAAGCCGCCGCCGGTGCCGCCGAGAGTAAAGGCGGGGCGAAGCACCACGGGATAGCCTATCTTCTCCGCGACCTTCAGGCCTTCTTCAATGGAGGTAGCGATATCCGAGGGAAGGACGGGCTCGCCGAGCTCCTGGCAAAGCTCCTTGAACAGCTCGCGGTCCTCGGCTCGCTCGATGCTGGCGCTCTTTGTGCCCAGCAGCTCCACGCGGCACTCGGCGAGTATGCCCTTCTTTTCCAACTGCATGGCCAGATTCAGACCGGTCTGACCGCCTATTCCGGGGAGTATCGCGTCGGGACGCTCATAGCGGATTATTTTGGCTATGTATTCCAGCGTCAGCGGCTCCATATAGACCTTGTCGGCGATGGAGGTGTCGGTCATGATGGTGGCCGGGTTGGAGTTGCAGAGGACGACCTCATAGCCCTCCTCCTTGAGGGCGAGACATGCCTGGGTGCCGGCGTAGTCAAATTCCGCCGCCTGACCGATAACGATCGGGCCGGAGCCGATGACGAGGACTTTTTTGATATCTGTTCTCTTAGGCATGGCTGTTTTCCTCCATCATGGCAATAAATTGGTCGAAAAGATAGGCCGAGTCCTGGGGACCGGGTGCGCTTTCGGGGTGATACTGCACGCTGAATACCCGATCGGCGGCGCATTTCACGCCCTCAATGGTGCCGTCCAGCAGGTTGATATGGGTGGGGGTGAGCGATGTGCCCTTCAGGCTCTCCGCGTCCACAGCATAGGAGTGGTTTTGGGAGGTTATCTCGATTTTGCCCGTTTCCAGATTCCTGACTGGGTGGTTGCCGCCGCGGTGGCCGAATTTAAGCTTATAGGTCTTGGCACCGCAGGCCAGAGAGATTATCTGATGCCCCAGACAGATGCCGAAAATCGGGTATCTGCCCAGTAAAGCCTTTATCGCGGCGATGGTCTGCGGAACATCGGTGGGATCGCCGGGGCCGTTGGAGATGAATATGCCGTCGGGACGGAGCGCTTCTATCTGCTCCGCCGTGGTGTTCCAGGGAAGTACGGTGACCCTGCAGCCGCGAACGTTCAGACTGCGCAGTATATTCAGCTTCATGCCGCAGTCGATAGCGGCGACATGGAATTTTTCAGAGGCGGCGGGAGAGATCCACCGTTCCCGGCAGCTTACCTTTGCAACCGCGTCGCGGGGGATGGGAGTTTCGGCAATACGCTTCAAGCCGTCCTCAAGAGAGGTGCCGGTGTCCGTTATCAAGACTCTGCGTGAGCCGTGGTCACGGATGGAACGTGTCAGCTTTCTGGTGTCGACGCCGTAAATACCGGGTATGCCGTATTGCTTCATGACCTCGCCGAGAGTGGCGGCACTGCGGAAATTGGAGGGCTCGTCGTTGTATTCGCGCACGATCAGTCCGCCGATGGTGGGCGTTTTGGTTTCATAATCATCATCGGCCATGCCGTAGTTGCCGATAAGGGGATAGGTCATTACTACCGCCTGATAGGTGTAGGAGGGGTCGGAGATTATCTCCTGATAGCCCACCATTGAGGTATTGAAAACTATCTCACATACCCGCTCGCTGTCAGCTCCGAAGGCGTATCCGTAATACTCCTGCCCATCCTCCAAAATAAGCTTTCTGTTATATACCATGCTGGCGATACCTCATTTCATGGAAAGTTTCTGCTCGAACCGGTCCTTTCGCGTGTCCGTTGGCACCGGCGTGGGGTAGCTGCCGTCAAAGCAGGCGCGGCAATATTCGGAGCATCCAATCATTGCCTGAAGCTCCGGCACGGGAAGATAGCCGAGGCTATCCGCGCCTATTATATCAGTGATCTCTTCAATGGAGTGCTTGCAGGCTATCAGATGATCCTCCGAGTCGATATCCGTGCCGTAGTAGCAGGGATGGAGGAAGGGTGGAGAGGATATGCGGACGTGCAGCTCCCGGGCGCCCGCCTCGCGGAGCAGGCTGACTATGCGGCCCATTGTGTTTCCGCGCACTATGGAGTCGTCGACCATGACCACCCGCTTGCCCTTTACGCTTTCCTCAATGGCGGATAGCTTTATCCTCACCTGATCCAGCCTTGTGCTTTGGCCGGGAGATATGAAGGTGCGGCCGATGTACTTGTTCTTGATAAGCCCGATACCGTAGGGAATGCCGGACTCCCGGCTGAAGCCCAGCGCCGCGTCAAGGCCGGAATCCGGTACGCCGATGACGATGTCCGCGTCCACCGGATGGGTGCGTGCGAGTATCCTGCCGGCACGGATGCGGGCCTCATGAACGGAAACGCCGTCTATTACGGAGTCCGGGCGGGCAAAGTAAATATATTCAAAGCTGCAGAGCTTTTTAGGCTTTCTTCCGCAATGCTCGCGCATGGAGACCACGCCGTTTTTGGAAAATACGAGTATCTCGCCCGGCTCAACATCCCGGATAAACTCCGCGCCAACCGCCTTCAAAGCGCAGGATTCGGAGGCGGCAACATACATTCCGTCGGCGGTCTTTCCGTAGCAGAGAGGACGGAAGCCGTAGGGGTCTCTCGCACAAATGAGCTTTTGGGGCGACATGAGCACAAGAGAATACGCGCCGTCGAGGGTATACATAGCCCGGCTAAGCGCCTCTTCTATTGATGGGGAGCGCAGCCGCTCCCTGGTTATTATGTATGCAATGGTCTCGGTGT
Source organism: Clostridiales bacterium (assembly GCA_029008095.1). Taxonomy (GTDB): domain Bacteria; phylum Bacillota; class Clostridia; order Oscillospirales; family Oscillospiraceae; genus RGIG6375. The sequence goes on along the minus strand of JAQXJB010000027.1, from coordinate 26,728 downwards.
CGCTGGTGGTGTGGAAAATAGCGCCCGAAAGCTCAAGCTCGCTGCGCAGCTCGGCGGCGTTGGAAAGATTTCCGTTATGCGCCAGAGCCATTCTGCCTTTTTGATGATTGACCTCGATGGGCTGGCAGTTGTTTCGGTTGTTGCCGCCGGTAGTACCGTAGCGAACGTGTCCCACCGCCATATTGCCCTTTGGCAGACGGGAGAGAAGGTCGGAGTTAAAAACCTCGCTTACAAGCCCGAGATCCTTGTGGGAGGCAAATACGCCATCGTCATTGACCACGATGCCGCAGCTTTCCTGCCCCCGGTGCTGAAGGGCATAGAGCCCGTAATAGGAGAGACCGGCAACATCGGTGGGCTCGGGGGAGATAACTCCGAATATTCCGCATTCCTCGTGAATACTCATTTTTTCTCTCCTTGCTTCAGCGCCGCGCCGATAAATCCGCAGAACAGGGGATGAGGCTTATTGGGGCGGCTCTTGAATTCGGGGTGGTACTGAACGCCGACGTGGAACGCCCTGTCGCTCAGCTCCACGGTTTCTACCAGCCTGCCGTCGGGGGATGTGCCGCTGAGGGTCAGTCCAAGACCCTCCAACAGATCGCGGTAATCATTGTTGAATTCATAGCGGTGGCGGTGCCGCTCGCTGATAAGTCCGCTGCCGTAGCAGCGTTCCATAGTGGTGCCGGGCTTTATTACGCAGGGATAAGCGCCGAGACGGAGCGTGCCGCCCTTGTCGATGTTGTCGCTCTGACCGGGCATGAAGTCAATGACCTTATTGGCGCACTGCTCGTCGAATTCGCCGGAGTTCGCGGAGGCAATTCCGGCCACGTTTCTGGCGTATTCGATGACGGCTATCTGCATACCGAGGCAGATGCCGAAGTAGGGAACGTTATTTTCACGGGCATACCTCGCCGCCAGGAGCATTCCCTCAATGCCGCGGCTGCCGAAGCCGCCGGGAACAAGGATGCCGTCAAGGCCCGAGAGCGTTTCATGAAGGTTTTCCGCCGTCAGCTCCTCGGAATCTATCCAATGGATATCGATATGGGCGTTATGATAATACCCTGCGTGATGGAGAGCCTCCGCCACGGAGAGATAAGCGTCGTGCAGGCCGACATATTTGCCCACAAGGCCTATCTGTACCCAGTGAGTTCTCGCCTTTATCCGCTCCACCATCTGCGACCACTCGGAGAGGTCGGGAGCGGGTGCGTCTATGCCAAGCTCGCGGCAGACCACGGAGGAAAAGTTGGCTTTCTCCAGCATCAGCGGCGCTTCGTAAAGGATGGGCAGGGTGATGTTTTCTATAACGCAGTCCGGCTTCACGTTGCAGAAAAGAGATATCTTTTTGAAAATGGAGTCCTCCAGCGGCTCGTCGCAGCGGAGCACGACGATATTGGGGTTGATGCCCATGCCCTGCAGCTCCTTTACGGAATGCTGGGTGGGCTTGGACTTATGCTCGTCCGAGCCGCGTAGGAAGGGCACAAGCGTAACATGTATGAACAGACTGTTTTCGCGGCCGACCTCAAGAGATATCTGCCGCACAGCCTCGATGAAGGGCTGGGATTCGATATCGCCTATGGTGCCGCCTATCTCGGTGATGACAACGTCAGCGCCCGTTTTGCGGCCGACCCGGTAAACAAATTCTTTTATTTCGTTGGTTATATGGGGGATGACCTGAACGGTAGAGCCGAGATATTCGCCCCGGCGCTCCGTGTTAAGCACGTTCCAATAGACCTGGCCGGTGGTGAGGTTGGAGTATGTGTTCAGATCCTCGTCGATGCAGCGCTCATAGTGGCCCAGGTCAAGGTCCGTTTCAGCGCCGTCCTCGGTGACGTATACCTCGCCGTGCTGATAGGGACTCATGGTGCCGGGGTCCACATTGATATATGGGTCAAGCTTTTGGGCGGCTACCTTGAGGCCGCGCGCCTTCAAAAGCCGTCCCAAAGACGCGGCGGTTATGCCCTTTCCAAGACCGGAAACAACGCCGCCCGTTACAAAAATATACTTTGTCATAACGTTATCACTCCCACTCAATAGTCGCCGGAGGCTTTGAGGTGACGTCGTAAACCACCCTTGTCACGCCCTTTATTTCGTTTGTTATTCTGTTGCTGGCTTTTTCTATAAGCTCATAGGGCAGACGTGTCCATTCGGCCGTCATAAAATCATCGGTGGTAACTGCTCGGAGCACCACAGTTCGGCCGTAGGTTCTGGCGTCTCCCATGACGCCAACGCTGAACTGGTCGGTGAGGACGGCGAAATATTGGTCGGTCATGCTCTCCGCGCCAGCGTTTGCCACTTCCTCTCTGAAGATGGCGTCAGCCTCACGCAGAATGTCCAGCTTTTCCCTCGTGATTTCGCCTGTTATTCTTACGGCAAGGCCGGGGCCGGGGAAGGGCTGCCGCCATACAAGCTCATGAGGAATGCCGAGCCGTTCACCGGTCTGTCTGACCTCGTCCTTGAAGAGCTCTCGCAGGGGCTCGACAATTTCGTCAAAGGAGATAACGTCCGGCAGGCCGCCAACGTTGTGGTGGCTCTTGATGACCGCCGAGTCGCCTCTGCCGCTCTCCACCACATCGGGATAGATAGTGCCCTGGGCAAGAACGTTGATCTTGCCGAGCTTTTTCGCCTCGTCCTCAAATACGCGGATAAATTCCTCTCCGATTATCTTGCGCTTTCTTTCCGGCTCGGTAACACCTGCGAGCTTGGCCAAAAATCTGTCGCCGGCATTGACGCGGATAAGGTTCATGCCGAATTTTTCACGGAAGGTGCGTTCCACGAAGTCGCCCTCGTTCTTGCGGAGCAGGCCGTGGTCGACAAATACGCAGACGAGGTTCTGGCCTATTGCCTTGTGGAGCAGTACAGCCGCCACGGAGGAATCAACGCCGCCGGAAAGAGCCAGAAGCACCTTTTTGCCTGCCAGCTCGCTGTGGTATTTGCTTATGGAGCGCTCAAGAAAATCGTCTATCCGCCAATCGCCCGCGCAGCCGCATATCTCAAAAAGAAAGTTTCTGAGCATCTGTACTCCGTAAACGCTGTGGGTCACCTCCGGGTGGAACTGCACAGCGTAAAGCCTGCGCGTTTCGTCGCACATGGCGGCGCAGGGACATTTGGCGCTGCGGGCGGTTACTCTGAACCCGGCGGGCGGTGTTTTTATGAAATCCGTGTGGCTCATCCAGCAGATGCTTTCTGCCGGTACGCCCTTGAAAAGAATGTCCTCTGAGACAGCCACGGTGGTCTTTCCGTATTCGCTGGAATTTTCGGCGGCGGTTATCTCTCCGCCCGCCATATATGCCATCAGCTGCGCGCCGTAGCAGATGCCGAGGATGGGTACGCCGATATCCAAAACGGCAGGGTCGAAGTGCGGCGAGGTCTCGTCATAGACGCTGTTCGGGCCGCCGGTAAAAATGACGCCCTTATACCCGGCGCTTTTTATTTCCTCGGGCGTGATAGTGTTGTATGGCTTTATCTCGGCGTAAACCTGCTGCTCACGAACCTTGCGGGCAATGAGCTGGTTGTACTGACCGCCGAAATCCAAAACAAGAATTTTCTCCACCGTGTCCACCTCTTATTACAAATTTATTTCTGCCGAATCGCGGGAAACGCCGGAAAGCAGGGGCTTTATCTTTAGCAGCAGTGCGTCCACCTGCTCCGGGCAGCGGCCTATATAAAGGCTCGGGTCGAGCAGTTCGTTCATTTCGGCTTCCGTAAGGCCGAATTCCTTCTCGGCCGCCAGACGGGCGAGAAGGTCGCAGCTTTCGCCCTCCTTCATCCTCGCGGTGGCCTCCATTGAGCACCGGCGGATGAGTTCATGGAGCTGCTGGCGGTCTCCGCCGCGCTTCACGGCCTCCATCATCAGATTTTCCGTGGCGATAAAGGGCAGATATTCCTTGACTGCCTTTTCTATTACCTTTTCGTTTACCCGGAGACCGTCGGTAACATTCTGCGCCAGACGCAGTATGGCGTCCGCGCAGAGAAAGCCCTCCGGCATGGAGATACGGCGGTTGGCGGAGTCGTCAAGGGTGCGCTCCATCCATTGGACGGAGGCTGTCATGGGAGCGTTCATAGCGTCAGCCATCAGGAAGCGGGACAGGGAGCAGATGCGCTCGCTGCGCATGGGGTTGCGCTTATAGGCCATAGCGGAGGAGCCTATCTGGTTTTTCTCGAAAGGTTCTTCGATCTGCCGGTCGTGCTGCAAAAGCCTTATGTCGTTCGCCATCCGATAGCAGCTCTGAGCGACGGAGGAGAGTGCGTTCAGAATACGGCTGTCCACCTTGCGGGGATAGGTCTGGCCGCAGACGTCAAAGCATTCCTTGAAGCCGAAGTCGGCGGCTATCATCCGGTTCATTTCATCGATTTTTGAAGCGTTGCCCTCAAAAAGCTCCATAAAGCTGGCCTCGGTGCCGGTAGTGCCGCGGCAGCCGAGAAATCTGATGTTCTCAATGGCGAAGTCTATCTCTCCGAGGTCTGAAACGAAGTCCTGAAGCCAGAGGGAAGCGCGCTTGCCCACGGTCACAAGCTGAGCGGGCTGATAATGGGTGTAGCCCAGAGTGGGCAGAGCCTTGTATTTTTCGGCAAAATCGGAAAGGTTCGCAATAACCTTCAAAAGCTCTGCACGCAGATAGCGCAGAGCGTCACGGTATATTATAAGGTCGGCGTTATCGGTCACATAGCAGCTTGTGGCCCCAAGATGGATGATACCGGCCGCTGATGGGGCTACCTGACCGTATGCGTAAACATGCGCCATTACGTCATGGCGCACCTCCTTTTCGCGGCGGCTTACGCAGTCATAGTCAATGTCCTCTATATGGGCCTCCAGCTCGGCCACCTGTCCGGCTGTGATGGGGAGGCCAAGGCTCATTTCAGCCTTTGCCAGAGCCACCCAGAGTCTGCGCCAGGTTCGATAGCGGGTATCCTGAGAAAAAAGCTCCAGCATATACCGGGAGGCGTAGCGGGACGATAAGGGGGATTCATATCTGTCTGTCATGTCTGGAGTCTCCTTATTTCCTTATTATTATGCTGTCGCGCTCCGGGCCTACGGAGATGTAGGTTATGGGACAGCCGATGGCTTCCTCAATGAAGCTTACATATTTCCGCGCCGCCTCCGGCAGATCCTCCCAGCGGCGAACGCCGGAAATGTCGCATTTCCAGCCGTCGAAATATTCTATGACCGGCTTGGCGGCGCTCAGCGCTGTGGGGAAGGGGAAACGGTCGGTTTTCTCACCGTTCAGCAGGTAATGGGTGCAGACAGGTATTTTGTCCATATAGCTCAGAACATCCAGCTTGGTCAGGGCTATCTCGGTAGCCGCCTGAACCTCAGCGCCGTAGCGCGTGGCAACGATATCGATTGGGCCGACGCGGCGGGGACGGCCGGTCGGGGCTCCGTATTCAACGCCCGCCTTGCGCAGCTCCTCGGCCTCGGCGCCGAACATCTCGCAGACAAACGGCCCCTCGCCCACACAGGTGGAATACGCCTTCACCACGCCCACAATGTCCCTGATCTTTGCGGAGGGCAGGCCGGAGCCGATGGGAGCGTAGGCCGCCATAGTGTTTGAGGAGGTGGTGTAGGGATAGATGCCGTAGTCCAGGTCGCGCAGGGAGCCGAGCTGGGCCTCAAAGAGTATGTTCTTGCCCTCCCTCTGCGCCGCCTTCATAAACTCTCCGGTGTCGCAGATAAATGGCTTTATTTTTTCGCAACAGTTGGCGAGCCACTCGTCCAGCATTTCCATGGTGAAGGGATCCGCGCCGTATACTCTGGTAAGAGTGAGATTCTTCCATTCCAGGATGTCCGCAAGGTGGGATCTCAGCTCCTCCGGATAAAAAAGCTCGCCCGCAAGAACGGTCTTTTTCTGATACTTGTCGGAGTAAAAGGGCGCGATGCCCTGCTTGGTGGAGCCGTATTGCTTGTCCGCCAGCCTCGCTTCCTCCAGAGCGTCCAACTCTCTGTGCCATGGCAGGAGCAGAGAAGCGCGGTCACTTATTTTAAGGTTCTGCGGGCTGATAGCAACTCCCTTGGATGTAACGTCCTCTATTTCCGTCCAGAGATTTTCCGGGTCAAGAGCAACGCCGTTGCCCAGAATGTTGACAACGCCCTTCCTGAAAATGCCGGAAGGCAGCAGATGCAGGGCGAACTTGCCGTATTCGTTTATTACGGTGTGCCCGGCGTTGCCGCCGCCCTGATAGCGGACGACTATGTCGTAATTCCCGGTCAAAAGGTCTACCATGCGCCCCTTACCCTCGTCGCCCCAGTTGACGCCGACTATTGCGCAGTTTGCCATGAGTTTTACCTCCTTAAATATGCTCCGTGAGCCTCTTCATTACCTCGGCGTATGCCTCCTCGGTGCCGCCGAGGTCACGGCGGAAGCGGTCCTTATCCAGCTTCTCGCCGGTTTTGCTGTCCCAAAGACGGCAGGTGTCCGGGCTTATCTCGTCAGCAAGAACAATGCTGCCATCGGAGATTTTGCCGAATTCCAGCTTGAAGTCAACAAGCGTAATTCCGCATTCAGCCCAGAATGCCTTCAGCAGCCTGTTGGTCTCAAAAGCGTAACGCTTGATAGTCTCAATTTCCTCTTTCGTGGCCAGACCAAGGGCAATGGCGTGATATTCGTTCAGCAGCGGATCTCCCAGCTCGTCGTTCTTATAGGAAAATTCTATTGTAGGCGCGGAGAAAACCTCACCTTCATCGCGGCCGTATCTTTTAGAAAAAGAGCCGGCGGCAATATTGCGGATAATAACCTCCAGCGGCACGATGCTTACCTTTTTTACCAGAGTTTCCCTCTCGCTCAGCTCCTCGACAAAATGGGTCGGGATGCCGGACTTTTCAAGCATCTGCATCAGCAGGTTACTCATCCGGTTATTGATAACGCCCTTGCCGGAGATCGTGCCTTTTTTCAGTCCGTTAAAGGCAGTGGCGTCATCCTTATAGGATACTATCAGAAGCTCGGGGTCGTCTGTTGCGAATACCTTTTTGGCTTTGCCCTCATAAAGCTGCTCTCTTTTTTCCATAATACACCCTCCAGTCGTTATTTTCCACTATCACCGTAATTTTTTAGAACTCTTGCGCTGGGATCGTCCACATCGCAGCCCTCCCAGGATTTGTTGGGCATCCAGAAATCCACTATCATCTCGCCCTGACCGGGATAATATTTTTCAAATATCTCACGGTAGAGCAGGGATTCCTTTGTAAAGGGTTTTGCATGTGTATACTTTTCGCGGAGCTGCTCAAATTCATGAGCGGTATAGAAGTCATCCGCGTATTCCTTCAGATAGTCCACCATTGAGTGACCAACCGCGTCGGAAAATGCCGCTTTTTCACGCCAGAGTATTTCATCCGGCAGGTAGCCGCCCTGTTCAAAGGCGCGGCGCAGCAGATATTTTCCCTTGCCGTATTTGTTCAGCTTCATTTCGGGGTCGATGCTCATTACATACTGAACAAAGTCCAAATCGCCGAAGGGAACTCTGGCTTCCAGCGAGTTTACGGAGATGCAGCGGTCTGCCCTGAGCACGTCGTACATATGAAGCTCTCTGATGCGCTTGACCGCCTCCTTCTGAAATTCCTCCGCGGAGGGAGCGAAATCGGTGTATTTATAGCCGAAAAGCTCATCGGATATCTCGCCTGTCAAAAGCACGCGGGTATCGGTCTGCTCGTGGATGGCCTTGCAGATGAGATACATTCCCATGCTGGCCCGGATTGTGGTGATGTCGAAGGTACCCAGCAGATGTATGACTGTTTCCAGCGCCGAAAGAACGTCATCCTTGGTGATGATGATCTCCTTGTGGTCGCTGCCGATGTGCTCGGCGACCTTTTTAGCGTATTTCAGGTCAATGGCGTCCTCGCTCATGCCGATTGCGAAGGTCTTTATCGGCTCCTTGCTCTTCCGCGCGGCGATGGCGCATACAAGGGAGGAATCCAGACCGCCGGAAAGCAGAAATCCGACCTTCGCGTCAGCCACAAGCCGCTTTTCAACGCCGGCCACAAGCTTGTCATGAATATTGCGGCAGACGGTATCAATATCATCGCGGCATACGGCGTCCACCCTGGCTATATCGCGGTAGCAGATGAATTCGCCGTTCTTATAGTAATGCCCGGGAGGGAACGGCATGATTCTTTCGCACAGCCCCACCAGATTCTTCGCCTCGCTGGCGAATATGATCGTGCCGGCCGCGTCATAGCCGTAATAGAGCGGACGTATGCCGATGGGGTCTCTGGCAGCTATATACTCTCCGGTTTTGCCGTCAAAGATGATGCACGCGAATTCCGCGTCCAGCATCGCGAACATATCGGTTCCATGCTCTTTATACAGCGGCAAAAGGATCTCGCAGTCGGAATCGCTGGAGAAGGTGTACTTTGCCGACAGCTCGTCTCTCAGCTTTTCAAAGCCGTATATCTCGCCGTTGCAGACAACATAGCTGCCGTCAAGCTCAAAGGGCTGCATGCCGGAAGGCGTCAGCCCCATTATAGCAAGCCGGTGAAAGCCCAGCAAGCCCTTTCCTGTATCAATTATTCTTGTATCATCGGGGCCGCGTGACTTGGTGCGGTCAAACCCCTGAATAAACTGTTCCTTATCTGTACATTGCCCACAATAGCCTATTATCGAACACATATTATGCCTCCCAAATAACCGCGCTATGCCGGCGGGATATACATCCCGTCGGCAAACGCGACTTTCTTTATTCTACATCCTGAAGAGCGTCATAGCCTTCTTCGCCGGTTCGTACCTTTACTACGTTCTCAACATCGTAAACAAATATCTTGCCATCGCCGATGTGGCCGGTATATAGAACCTTCTTGGCCACCTCAATGACGCTTCTCACGGGTACCTTGCTTACCACAATGTCTACCTGTACCTTAGGCAGGAGAGTTGCCTCAACCTGAACGCCGCGGTAGTATTCTGGCTTACCCTTCTGTACGCCGCAGCCGAGAACGTGGGAAACTGTCATGCCGGTTATTCCGATGCCCATCATAGCCGTCTTAAGAGCCTCAAGGCGAGCCTCCTTGCAGATTATCTCGACCTTGGTGAACTTGGGAGAGGTTCCGTCATCAAAGGTGGGAACCTTCTTTACGGGGATGGCCTCGGCGGCGGGTATATCGCCGGTAACGGCAATGGGCTGTTCGTCATCAACAGGAACGGTGTCCGGCAGCGTTGCGAAGCCGGCGTAAGCGGTCAGCAGACCGTGCTCGGAAACGTCCAGACCGGCAATCTCTTCGGCGGCGTCTACACGCAGGCCGATGGTCTTCTTGATGATAACGAATACTATGGTTATGATAACGGCAACGTAAGCTATAACGCTGACCACGCCCAGAGCCTGAACGCCGAGGAAGTGGAAGCCGCCGCCGTAGAAAACGCCCTTTTCGGTGGAAACGCCGGTGGCGAAGAAGCCGGTGAGTATAGTACCCAGCGCACCGCAGACACCGTGGACGGAGATGGCGCCGACGGGATCGTCGATCTTGACGACCTTATCGAAAAACTCAATGCACAGGACAATGACTATACCGAAAACCAGACCCATAATGGCGGCACCGAGAGGAGAGACAGCGTCGCAGCCTGCGGTGATGCCTACCAGACCGGCAAGAGCCGCGTTGTAGGTCATGGAAACATCGGGCTTCTTGTAGCGGATCCAGGTGAAGATGAGGGTCGCGCAGCAGGCAACAGCCGCGCAGAGGTTGGTGTTGAAGAAGATGAGACCGGCGCTGGTGATGCTTTCGTCGCTGTCCATGCTGACGGTGGAGGCACCGTTGAAGCCGAACCAGCAGAACCAGAGGATGAATACGCCGAGAGCGGCAACGGTGAGGTTATGACCAAGGATGGCGCGGGGCTTGCCGGACTTGTCATACTTGCCGATACGGGGGCCGAGCATCTTGGCACCGATAAGGGCGCATACGCCGCCGACCATATGTACCGCGGTAGAGCCGGCGAAATCATGGAAGCCAAGCTCGCTGAGCCAGCCGCCGCCCCAGATCCAATGTCCGGAAACGGGATAGATGAAGAGGGAAATTGCCGCGCTGTAAATGCAGTAGGAACTGAACTTTGTGCGCTCCGCCATGGAACCGGAAACGATAGTGGCGGAGGTGGCGCAGAATACGGTCTGGAAGATCGCGAAGGCCCAGAGCGGGACTCCGGCGGGAAGAATATGGCTGTAATCCTTCATTATCATGGGGTCGATCCAGCCGAAAAGCTTGGTTCCCGCTCCGAACATGATACCGAAGCCTACCAGCCAGAAGCAGGGAGTACCGATGCAGAAGTCCATCAGGTTCTTCATCAGGATATTGCCGGTGTTCTTGGCTCTTGTAAATCCGGCTTCACACATGGAAAAACCGGCCTGCATAAAGAATACGAGGGCGGCGCCCAAAAGCACCCATATGGTGTTTACAGAACTGAGTGTCATAATGATCCTTCTTTCTTCCTTCTATCATTCATTTTTTATCTCACACCGAACAGCAGATCGCCGTAGGTGGGGAAGGGCCAATACTTCTTTGCGGTAAGAGTCTCGGCCTCATCGCAGGCCAGGCGGAGTTCTCCCATCTTGGTGAGTATCGTATCACGGATGATGTAGGATTCAGTGATAACGTCATCGGCCTTGTGAAGTTCCATGAGAGCGTCATCCAGAGCTTCCGCCTTCATCATCATGCTGTCGGTCAAAGCGGAAAGTCTCTTTACAAGGGAGGTTTCATAGTCGCAGGCTATGCCGGGGTCGAGCGCCTTCTTGGCGGCGGCGGTTCCGGCAAGCTCGGCCACATAGCTCTCCACGGCGGGGATTATCTGGGTCTTTGCCATGTCGACCATGGTGTTGGCCTCTATCACGACGGTCTTGCAATAGTTTTCAAGCATTATGTCGCATCTGGACTTCAGCTCAGCCTCGGAGAATACGCCGTGGGAGGTGAGCATATCCACGTTCTTCTTGTCAAGCAGATGAGGCATGCAGTCAGGAGTGGTGCGGTAGTTGCAGAGACCTCTCTTTTCTGTGGCTTCCTTTATCCAGGCGTCGTCGTAGCCGTTGCCGTTGAAGATGATGCGTCGGTGATCCTTGATGGTCTTCTTTATCATCTCATGGAGCGCGGTCTCGAAATCATCGGCGGCCTCCAGCCTGTCGGCGTATATCTTCAGGCTTTCGGCGACCGCGCTGTTGAGCATGATGTTGGCGCAGGCAATACTGTTGGAGGAGCCGAGCATACGGAACTCAAACTTGTTGCCGGTGAACGCGAAGGGAGAGGTGCGGTTGCGGTCGGTGGTGTCGCGGTTGAACTTGGGTAGAACGTCTACGCCCAGCTTCATCTGCGTTTTTTCGGTGCCGAGATAAGGCGTGTCGTTCTCAATGGCCTCAAGAACGGCGTTCAGCTCGTCGCCAAGGAACATGGAGACAACGGCGGGAGGCGCTTCGTTGGCGCCAAGGCGGTGATCGTTGCCGGCAGTGGCGACGGAGATACGCAGAAGATCCTGATAATCGTCAACGGCCTTGATGACAGCGCAGAGAAAAAGAAGAAATTGAGCGTTTTCGTAAGGGGTTTCGCCCGGGGAAAGAAGATTTACACCGGAATCTGTGGCAATGGACCAGTTATTGTGCTTGCCGCTGCCGTTTACGCCGGCAAAGGGCTTTTCATGCAGCAGACAGACCAGACCGTGCTTTGCGGCGACCTTCTGCATGATTTCCATAGTGAGCTGGTTGTGGTCGGTGGCGATATTTGTGGTGGCGTAGATGGGAGCCAGCTCATGCTGAGCGGGAGCGACCTCGTTGTGCTCGGTCTTGGCGAGTATGCCCAGCTTCCAGAGCTCGTCGTTGAGCTCCTCCATGTAAGCGGCCACTCTGGGCTTGATAACGCCGAAGTAGTGGTCATCCATTTCCTGACCCTTTGGCGGCTTCGCGCCGAAGAGGGTGCGTCCGGTGAAGCGAAGGTCGGGGCGCTGGTCATACATTTCCTTGTCAACGAGGAAGTATTCCTGCTCCGGGCCTACGGAGGTGCGTACGCACTTTACCGTGTCGTTGCCGAAAAGCTTCAGAATTCTGAGCGCCTGCTTGTTTAGCGCCTCCATGGAACGGAGCAGCGGCGTCTTTTTATCCAGCGCCTCGCCGCCGTAAGAACAGAAGGCTGTGGGGATGCAAAGGGTCTTGCCCTTGATGAACGCGTAGGAGGTGGGATCCCAGGCGGTATAGCCTCTCGCCTCAAAGGTGGCTCTCAGTCCGCCGGAGGGGAAGGAGGAGGCGTCCGGCTCTCCCTTGATAAGCTCCTTGCCGGAGAACTCCATGATCACGCCGCCGTCGGGGGAGGGAGAAATAAAGCTGTCGTGCTTTTCCGCTGTTATACCGGTCAGCGGCTGGAACCAATGGGTGTAATGGGTAGCGCCGTTGGCAACGGCCCAATCCTTCATTGCGCTTGCCACCGCGTTGGCTACGCCTATATCAAGCTGTGCGCCCTCGTCGATGGTTTTCTTCAAAGACTGATACACCTTCGCCGAGAGATTGGCTTTCATGACTCTGTCATCAAAGACCAGACTGCCGAAATATTCAGATACGCTTCCCATATAGTTATGTCCTCCTTTTGCCTGATAAAAAGAAAGAGCGCCTCCGATGCCAAACACATCGAAGACGCCATTGCCTTCATCAAACATATATATAGTTTTGTTTTTGGGAAAATATAAAGCGCCTTCGAGAAATTCTCAAAGACGCCCTTGCCTTTACGTTTCGGAGTATACACCCATGATTTGGCGTTGTCAACCCTTTTTTGAAATTTATTTTTTAGAACTTGCAAAGCCTCAAAGCAAAATATGCTTATACAATATAAAAAGACGGTGAAAACGACACATTTAAAAAAAGAGACATATTTTTTTCCGAAGATATACTCGCCGCGCTTGACAAAATGACGGAACGGGTGTATTATTCCTGCAGAATGAGCAAAGGCGTTCATTTTGGCACAGATGTATTTCTGGGCTGAAATGGGCGCTTTTTTGTTGTTATCCTTGCTCTTGCATTTATTTACTCCGAAAGGAACGATGCGGATATGAAAATTGAAGGTCAGGTACGTATCCCTTCCGGCTGCGCGATAGCTGCCGTTATCTCAAAGGAAGGGAAGAAAATGTCCGGCCGGGGAATCATCGAGGCCATGAAGCCCATGCACGACCGCTCCAACGGTCTGGGCGGCGGGTTCGCGGCCTACGGTATCTATCCCGAATACAAAGAGCTGTATGCTCTGCATATGTTTTTCAATGACCGGGCCACCCGCAAAAACTGCGAGGTGCTGCTGAAGGAACGGTTCGAGATAGTGAAATCAGAGCTTATCCCCACGCGGAAGCTTCCGGCCATCACGGATGAACCCATTATATGGCGGTATTTTGTAGCGCCGCTCAAGTCCGTGCTGGCCTCCATGCAGCTTGACGAAAAGGAATTCGTTGCCCGCACAGTGATGAAGATAAACACGGAGATGGATGGCGCTTACGTCTTTTCCAGCGGAAAGAACATGGGAACCTTCAAGGCGGTCGGCTTCCCGGAGGATGTGGGAGAATTTTACATGCTGGATGAGTACGAGGGATATTCCTGGACGGCCCACGGCCGGTACCCGACCAACACCCCCGGCTGGTGGGGCGGCGCGCATCCCTTTACCCTGCTTGATTATTCCGTAGTGCACAATGGGGAGATATCCTCCTACGACGCAAACCGCCGGTTCATTGAAATGTTCGGCTATAAATGCACGCTCCAGACCGATACGGAGGTCATTACATATATAATGGACTACCTTGTCCGCGTTCAGGGACTGACGATGGGCGAGGCGGCCAGCGTTGTAGCCGCCCCGTTCTGGAGCACCATCGAGGGCAAAACGGACATCGAGGATAAGCAGAAGCATATGTATCTCCGAACGGTTTTCCCAAGCCTGCTTATAACAGGACCGTTCTCCATAGTCCTTGGCTTCAACGGAGGACTTATGGCTTTGAACGACCGCCTGAAGCTGCGCTCTATGGTGGTGGGCGAAAAGGATGACAAGGTGTTTATCGCCAGCGAGGAGGCGGCGATACGCACCATGGAACCGGATGCGGAAAATATCTGGGCTCCCGCCGGCGGCGAGCCTGTAATAGTCAGATTGAAGGAGGGGACGTACTGATGGGTGTGGAATTTATCTGGCCTGAATTTGAGGTCGTCCGAAACGAAGCCCGCTGCATCACCTGCCGTGTGTGCGAGCGGCAATGCGCAAATGAAGTACATAGCTACGACGCCGAGCGCGGCATTATGCTCAGCGATGAAACGAAATGCGTAGACTGTCAGCGCTGTGTATCGCTCTGCCCTACAAGAGCGCTGAAAATAGTAAAGAGTGACTGCCGGCTGAGGGAAAACGCCAACTGGCAGGAGGACACCATAAAGGAGATATATAAGCAGGCCAACAGCGGCGCCGTGCTGCTTTCCTCCATGGGCAATCCCAAGCCCCTGCCTGTTTATTGGGATAAGATACTGATAAACGCGTCCCAGGTCACCAACCCCTCCATCGACCCGCTGCGCGAGCCTATGGAGACCCGCGTATTTCTGGGCAAGAAGCCCGAAAAGGTCACCCGGGATGAAAACGGCAAAATCAACTGCGAGCTGCCGCCCCAGTTGGAGCTTTCCATGCCGGTGATGTTCTCGGCAATGAGCTACGGATCCATAAGCTATAATGCTCACGCTTCTCTGGCGAGAGCAGCTACTAAGCTCGGTGTCCTCTATAATACCGGCGAGGGCGGACTCCATGAGGATTTCTACTGCTACGGCGCGAACACCATCGTTCAGGTTGCCTCCGGACGCTTTGGCGTGCATGAGGATTATCTGAAGGCGGGCGCTGCCGTCGAGATAAAAATGGGTCAGGGCGCGAAGCCCGGCATTGGCGGCCATCTTCCCGGCGCGAAGATCGTGGGCGACGTATCCCGTACCCGCATGATACCCGAAGGCTCGGACGCCATTTCTCCCGCGCCGCATCACGATATTTATTCCATAGAGGATCTCCGTCAGCTCGTCTATTCTCTGAAGGAGGCCACGGAATATAAGAAGCCGGTAATCGTAAAGGTTGCCGCCGTACACAATATAGCCGCCATCGCCAGCGGTATCGCAAGAAGCGGCGCGGATATAATCGCCATTGACGGCTTCCGGGGCGGCACGGGCGCGGCGCCCACGAGAATACGCGATAACGTGGGCATACCCATAGAGCTTGCGCTCGCGGCTGTTGACCAGCGGCTAAGAGACGAGGGCATAAGAAATAATGTTTCCCTTGTAGTGGGCGGCAGCATCCGCAGCGCGGCGGATGTTGTCAAGGCCGTCGCTCTTGGCGCGGACGCCTGCTATGTGGCTACTGCGGCGCTGCTTGCCCTCGGCTGTCACCTTTGCCGCACCTGTCAGAGCGGCAAGTGCAATTGGGGCATTGCAACCCAGCGGCCGGAGCTTGTGAAGCGCCTTAATCCCGACGTGGGCAGCGAGAGGCTATGCAATCTTATGACTGCATGGCAGCATGAGATAAAGGAACTCATGGGCGGCATGGGTATAAATTCCATAGAGTCGCTCCGCGGTAACCGCCTCATGCTTCGGGGCGTAGGCCTGAGCGAAAAAGAGCTTGAGATACTCGGTATCTCCCATGCGGGAGAGTGATGGTGTGAAAAATCACACTATATTATTAAAAGTCCATCTGCCCGCCGCTTCGCGGCAGCCGTGGATGATGGCTATAATCCCCCATTTCGCCGGGGGAGCATTTCGTTTCTAATTTGTGCCGCTCATGGCGGCGTATTGGGGGATTAATATGAAGCGTGTGTTTGTAAACGAAGAATGGTGCCTTGGCTGCCATTTGTGTGAATACAACTGCGCCTTTGCCAATTCCGGCATGAAGAATATGGCGGCGGCGCTTAAGGGGAAGCCGATTTTCCCGAGAATTCATATAGAAGAAAATGAAAAAATATCCTATGCGGTCTCCTGCCGCCACTGCACGGATCCCATCTGCGTAAAAAGCTGCATTGCCGGTGCGCTGTATAAGGAAGACGGCGTTATCCGGGTGAACCAGGATAAGTGCGTGGGCTGCCTGACCTGCGTTCTGGTTTGTCCTTACGGAGCGCTTGCGCCCGGCGAGAGCGGGATCATGCAGAAGTGCGAGCTGTGTCTGAAGAACGCCTGCGGAGAGCCTGCCTGCGTAAAGGGCTGTCCCAACAGGGCCATCGTCTATGAGGAGCGGGGTGAGAGCATATGAGACAGTATGTCATTATAGGAAACGGAGTTGCCGCCGTGGGCTGCATCGAGGGTATACGCGGCTTCGATACCGAGGGAAAGATAACCGTTGTCTCGGAGGAAGAGCACGCGGTCTATTGCCGCCCGCTGATATCGTATTATCTGGAGGGCAAAACCGACCTTGAACGCATGAAATACCGCGGCGATGATTTTTATGAGAAAATGGGCTGCGAGGTGATTTACGGCAAAAAAGCAGTCGGCATCGACAGCGACGGGAAAAACGTTATCCTCAGCGACGGGACAAAGCTGCCGTACACTCAGGTTTGCGTCGCCGCGGGCTCGTCGCCCTTTGTTCCGCCATTCGCCGGTCTTGAAACCGTGGAAAACAGATTTTCGTTTATGACAATGGATGACGCGCTGGCTTTGGAAAAGGCTGTTAGCCCGGAGTCAAGGGTGCTTATCGTGGGCGCCGGCCTTATCGGACTGAAATGCGCCGAGGGACTCCGTGACAGAGTGGCGAGCATAACCGTGTGCGATCTCGCGGAGCGCGTACTGTCCAGTATTCTTGACGAGGAGTGCGCCGCCATGATGCAGGCACATCTGGAGGCGAACGGAATAAGGTTCATGCTCGGCGACAGCGCTGAGCGTTTTGAAAAGGACAGAGCCATCATGAAGAGCGGCGAGACGGTTGGCTTTGATGTGCTTGTTCTGGCGGTGGGCGTACGTCCCAATACTTCGCTGGTGAAGGAGTTGGGCGGCGAGGTGAACCGTGGTATCATCGTAAATGAGCGCATGGAGACCTCCATACCCGGCATATATGCGGCAGGCGACTGCACAGAGGGAGAGGACGTTTCCTTCGGGAAAAAGAGAGTGCTTGCCATTCTGCCCAACGCCTATATGCAGGGAAGCTGCGCCGGAATTAATATGGCGGGCGGCGATGAGGTGTATAACAAGGCCATACCCATGAATTCCATCGGCTTCTTCGGCCTGCACGCCATGACCGCCGGCAGCTATTACGGCGCGGATGAAGGCGGCGAAATGTACGAGGAAAAAACGGAGGGCAGCTTAAAACGGCTGTTTACGAAGGACGGCTTGCTTACGGGCTTTATACTTATCGGTCTGGCGGAGCGCGCCGGTATATACACATCCATGATCCGTGAAAAGACCCCTCTGGATGAGGTTGATTTTGAAATATTGAAAAAAACTGCCGCTACCGTGGCATTTTCTCCCGAAAACCGTAGGAAAAAGTTCGGAGGTGTGGTATAATCATGACAACGATAGATGCGGCAAAGCTTGATTTTAAGGAGCTGAACCAGAAACTGCGCGATACGGACGGTGACGCGGTTCTTTCCGGATGCTGCGGACAGCGCTTTATCGCCGCCGGAATGTCCGGCAGAAATATCACGATAAACGGAGTTCCGGGCAATGCTCTCGGCGCATATCTGAACGGCGCGTCCATAACCGTGAACGCGAACGCTCAGGATGCCGTGGGCGATACCATGAACGAGGGACGGATAGTCATCCACGGAAATATCGGCGACGCCGCCGGCTACGCGATGCGCGGCGGCAAGCTCATGATAAAGGGCGACGCGGGCTACCGCGCCGGTATCCACATGAAGGAGTATAAGGAAAAAATCCCGCTAATGGTCATCGGCGGAGCCGCGGGCAGCTTCCTGGGAGAATACCAGGCCGGGGGCGTTATAGTGGTTCTCGGTCTTGATATCGGGGAGCGGAAGATCGTCGGAAACTTCCCTTGCACGGGTATGCACGGCGGAAAAATGTTTCTGCGCGGCGACTGCGGCGACATAAAATTCCCGGATCAGGTCACCGCTCAAAGAGCGGGCGGCGAGGATATGGAAGAACTGAAAAAGTACGTTTCCGAATATTGCGAGTTGTTCGGCCTGAATGCCGCGGAGGTACTGGACGCGCCATTTACAGTGGTCAAGCCCGACAGCAAGAACCCCTATAAGCAAATGTATGTGGCGAATTAGAAAGGGACGGTAATCATATGAAGTATTCAAAACAAGAGGTGCTGCAATACGTCATGGAGGACGATGTAAAGTTCATCCGTCTTGCTTTCTGCGACGTGTTTGGCAAGCAGAAGAATATATCCATCATGCCGGAGGAGCTGCCTCGCGCTTTTGAATACGGGATAGCCATAGACGCTTCCGCTATCGCCGGCTTCGGTGACGAGACCCATTCCGACCTTCTGCTTCACCCGGACGCCGAAACGCTTATGGTGCTTCCCTGGCGGCCGGAGCACGGCAAGGTAGTGCGTATGTTCAGCACTATCTCCTATCCGGACGGACGTCCGTTCGAGTGCGATACCCGCAGTATGCTGAAGCAGGCCGTGAAGGACGCCGAGGCTGCCGGAGTTTGCTTCGACTTCGGCTCGGAGCAGGAATTTTACCTCTTCAAGCTGGATGAGAAGGGACGTCCTACAAAAGAGACCCATGACGAAGCAGGCTATATGGACCTTGCACCGGAGGATAAGGGCGAGAATATACGCCGCGAGATATGCCTTACCCTTGAACAGATGGGTATCCGCCCCGAAAGCTCTCACCATGAGCAGGGGCCGGGACAGAATGAGATAGATTTCCGCTATTCCGACGCCCTTACTGCCGCCGATAACGCCATGACCTTCCAGACCGTTGTAAGAACCGTGGCCTATAGAAACGGCCTTTATGCGGATTTCAGCGCGAAGCCCCTTGAGGGCAAGCCTGGCAACGGCTTCCATATCAATATGTCCGTGAAAGCGGATGACGGCACCGATAAGCTGGGCAGCGTGATCGCCGGAGTTCTGGAGAAGGCATGCGAAATGACCGCTTTCCTTAATCCTACCGAAAATTCCTATCAGCGTTTTGGCAAAAACAAAGCTCCGGGCTATGTTTCCTGGTCCGGGGAAAACCGTTCCCAGCTCGTGCGCATCCCGGCAGCGGTGGGCGAATACCGCCGGGCGGAGCTGCGCTCGCCCGATCCCACGGCGAATCCGTATCTGGCCTTCGCACTGATGATATACGCGGGCCTGTACGGAATAGAAAACGGGCTGGAGCTGCCGCCCGCCGAGGATTTCAACCTATATAAGGCCGATGCTCAAACGCTGGCGCGGTTCAAAAAACTGCCGGAGGATCTGGCATCAGCCAGGAAAATGGCGGCGGAGAGCGAGTTCATAAAGACCCATGTGCCGGCGTCGGTCCTGGATATATATTGCAGTAAATAATGTCCGCGTGATGAGAAAGGGGGGAGCAAAATGAGTTTGGAGGAACGGGTATACAGCGTTCTCGCGGTTTCAGCGGGAGAAAGCTTTGGCTCGGCCCTTACGGCTCTGCTCCCCGAGTCTGTGTATTCGCCGGTGCGCACCGCTTCCAGCATCAGCGAGGCAAAGCGCATGACTGCCGAGCGGGCCTTTGATTTCGTCATTATCAATTCGCCGCTGCCCGACGATATCGGAACACGCTTTGCCATAGATACATGCATGCTGAAAAGCACGGTCGTTTTGCTGCTGGTGAAGGCCGATATACATGCGGCCGTATATGATAAGGTCGCGGAGCACGGCGTTTTTACCCTGCCGAAGCCCACATCCAAAGCCGCGATGTCCACCGCGCTTGGCTGGATGATAAGCATGAGGGAGCGGCTTAGAAAATTTGAGAAGAAAGCCACCTCCGTTGAGGAAAAAATGGAAGAGATACGCCTTGTAAACCGGGCGAAATGGCTGCTCATAAGCGAACTGAAAATGGATGAGCCGGGTGCCCATCGCTACATAGAAAAGCAGGCAATGGACCGCTGCGTCTCCAAGCGGGAGGTGGCGGCGGATATAATCAGAACCTATTCCTGAGCCGATTTGAACATGAGAAAAAAACACCTGATTTCGCAGTTAATGTGAAATCAGGTGTTTTTTTCATTGCAGTCCATGTTATCCCAGCAATATGTCCGTAATGAGCATTATGCTGAAGCCTATCAAAAGAGAATATGTAGCGCCGCGCTCGTTTCCGTGGGCATGGGTCTCCGGTATCATATCGTCGCTTATTACATAAAGCATGGTGCCTCCCGCGAAGGCCAGAGCGAACGGGAGAATTACCGACGCGATGCTTACTGCGAAATAGCCGATAAGAGTTCCCACCACTTCTATGAGGCCGGTAAAGAGAGCGCACAAAAAGGTTTTGCGGGACGATACGCCCACCGCCAGCATAGGGCCGATTATCGCCATGCCCTCGGGGATGTTCTGCAGGGCTATGCCGCCGGCGATGATGAGCGCCTGAGACGTGTTGCCCGCGCCGAAGCCCACGCCGGCCGTAATGCCTTCCGGCAGATTGTGTATTGCTATGGCGGTGACGAACAGCAGCACCCTGCTCAGATTGGTGCTGTTATGTGCTTCAATATCGTAATCCACCAGCCTGTGAAGATGTGGTATGAGCTTGTCGATCACATTCAGGAAGAGCGCGCCGGAGAAAATGCCGGCGATAGTGGTGATAAGTCCAAATTTTCCTCCAAGCTCGACAGAGGGGAGTATCAGGCCCAATACCGCGGCAGCAAGCATTACCCCTGCCGCAAAGGAAAGAACTATGTCGGAAAATTTGTGGGACAGTTTTTTGAATATGAAGCCCAAGAGGGCGCCTATAACGGTTGCTCCGCCTACACCGAGAGCGGTCAGAAATACCAATTTCATCGTATCGCTCCTTTATGGACAATGGTAATATATGTATATTCCATATTGTAGCATAAACCAGGTGTCGATATAACGTAATTGAAACTGGAAAATCCACGCAAAAGTGAAACAGCAGCACAGCTAAATAATAAAGCGCCAACTTTTTTATGATCATATGCTTCACAGTTTTATTTTAAAGAAAAAGAAGCCCGGAAGACTGCATTTGCAGCCTTCCGGACTCCCTTTTATAGGGCTGTTTTGTGTGCAGCCCATCGTATGTAGACTTGTCTTATTCGCTTATCATGCGGGCCAGAATAGCGTAGGCGCAGCGGGGCCAGCTTCCGCCGTAATAGCCGCCGACGCCAAAGCCGGTGAGCGGGTTGATGAGGAAGGGGAAGCCTGCCTCCTTGAGAGCCTTGCAGTAGCGGAAGGCGATATCCCGGGCGGTCTCTTTGCGGTGGGTCTCCCAAAGACCGGAGCAGATATAAATCATGGCTGGCGGGACTACCACGCCGCGTCCGATGGACATTCCGTCAGGGAAGAAGTAATCACTGCCCATATCCTCTGAGGCGAGGCCGTAGGGGCTGTTGAAGGTGGCAGTGTCGATCAGGTCGTCTGCCAGCTTGTCGATTATCTCCTTCGGCAGGCGGTCACCGAGAATGGCGGGGATATAGTGAACGATAGAGCCGGAGGTGATAGGCTCGCGGGTGCCGGGCACGAGGGCGACAAAGCGCTCGCCGTCCCAGAAAGCGTCGAGCATACGGTCAAGCAGCTCCCTGGATTTGGTATACCATGCGTTCATCTCAGCCTCGGGCTTGGTAAGGATGCGGGCAAGGTCGCCCACGGCCTCAAAGAGAATGACGAGGTATGCGCAGATGTCGGGAGTGAGGAGTTGACCGTGCCTCAGGAACATTGTCGTGTCGTCGATGCCGGTCTCGTCGCCGTGATACAGGATGGGAAGTCCGTTGCCGTCCTCGTCGCGATAGGTCATGAACCAATCGCCCCATTTTCCAATGCCGCTGTAAAGGGTCTCCAGCTTATCGCGGGACACCTCGGCTGCGAGGTCATGGTGCTTCATTATCTGCTTCAGCGCCCAGCCGTGAATGGGGGGCTTTATCATAATGCTTTCATAGGCCGCGTCGTCATAGCTGTCGGAGAGCTGACCCTCCTCGCTGGCGCGGGCAAGAGGGCCGAGGAGCAGGTCGATGGCCGTGTCCATATCCTCCTGCAGAGCCACGGCGTTCTGGCACATCTGCCACTGAGAGGCCATTACGCCGGCAAACATCTGTATCATGGTGTGCTTCGCGGTGCCGTAGGGGGAGGTGAGATAGGACCAGAGGGTGTATTCGCAGTTCAGGCGGCCTTCCTCGAGAGGTTCGATGAAGGCGGGCATCCTGCCGTAAAATTCGTCCCACTCGGCCTGCATGGAAGCGCGGGCTTCCTCATACGAGGGGTAGCTGTCCCGGACGATGCCGCCGTAGGGGAATTCCTCCATTACCAGAGTGAAGGTGCCGTCAGCCGCAGGGCGGGTGCGTCCCTGAATAAAGCCGCTGGAGAGCTTTTCCCAATCCCAATAGTTCTCGCCGTTGTTGAAGTCGAAGCCGGAGCCGTTAAGCCCCTTGAAAATGAAGGCGGAGGTGAGGCGGAAGAAGGCTTCCCATGCACCGTTCTTGCGGGGGTGCACGGTCTCGTGCTGCGCCGTGGTCTTTTCAAAGAGCAGACCCATTCCGGGGTCGCCCTGAGCCATCAGCTTGGTCTTGTCGGCAAAGGTGAAGCGGATATTGCCGTGGGCGGTGCGGATAGTCAGCTCCGCGGGGACGGCTTCCACGGTGAAGGGAAGCTTCCTGCCCTCGAAGGTGGGGAAAATATCGATCATCTTGTTCTTCCCCGGGGCGCGGGCGGACATGCCGTGGCAGGTGCCAAGGTAGAGATGAGTGAGGCCGTAGTCTGTTCCGTTCTGGAACAGGCCAAACCATGCGCCGCTGCGCTTGAACATCGTGCCGTTGATGGAAACCGTGTTGTTCTTCTCAGCCATATTATTCCTCCTGTTTAATTTAATAAAAATCGTGTTTACCCGGCCATAGTCCGGGGGTCATGTTACCAGATCTTTTCCTTGGCTTTTAGCTTGCAGATCATCTGGGTCATGGTGCCCATCGGACAGAAGGTGCACCAGGTTCTGGGCTTGAACAGTACCATTACGACAAGGCCGATGATGGTGGATGTGAGCATAATGCTGTAAAAGCCGAAGCTGAACTGCGCTATCCAGTCGGCGACCGTTCCGGCCTGATAGGCCCAGCCCCAGGGAACACGGAATGTCCACAGCAGTTTGATGGCTTCCGTCAGATTTTTCGCACCGGCGGCAACGAGACAGGTCTGGAAGATCATGTTTCCAAACATGGCAAGAAAGAATATCAGAAAGCCGTAGCGGAACCATTTGGAGGAAAGAAAGGACGGCGACTTTGCGTTGCGGGAGCATTTCAGACGGCCGCCTATCTGCTGGAAAAGCTGACCACGGCCGCAGTATTTATTGCAGAACGCCTTGTTCCCACGAAAAATGGCAATAAACAGGGGAAGCAGAAAATCGATCAGACCCAGCCACGCGAAAAGAATGTTGAAAAAGCCGAGGGCAAAGTAAAGAATGCTCCAAATCCAGAGATAGTCATACCAGCGCTTGCTTTTCATTTCACTTCGCTCCTTTCGCGGACATTTATACAGCCGGCGGGACAGGCCTTAGCGCAAAGGCCGCAGCCTACGCATTTAGCCTCGTCCACCGCTGCGTAGCAGCCCCGGAAAATAGAGAGCGCGCCCTTTGGACATGTTTTTACGCATACGCCGCAGGCAACGCAGATTATGCGGTCTATGGCAGCAAGCTTTTTCATAATTGTCACCTTGCTCTTTCGTTTATTGAAGCAGTGTAAAATGATTTTTCTCGCATTCCAGAATACCCTCCCGGCGCAGCTTGCTGATCTCGGCGGAAAGGCCGCTGCGATCCACCTCCAGATAGTCCGCCAGCTCCTGACGGTCATAGGGGACGGAAAAGCTGCTGCTGCCCTGAAGCTTTGTCTGGTTCATCAGATAGGTCATCAGCTTTTCGCGGGTGCTGCGCTTGGAGGTCACCTGTATCTTCTGGTCAAATACCAGATTCTTCGTTGCGACCAGACGCAGCAGATTGAAAATGACGCGGCTGTGGAAGGCGCAGGCATTGGTACAGCTCATGGTAATGCGGCGGCAGTCGATGAGCAGCGCCTCGCAGTCCTCGTCGGCGACAACGCTTATGGGCAGGGAACTCACGCCTGCACAGGCATAGGTTTCGCCGAAAAGCTGGGCGCTGTCGATGTGCGCCACGATGCTGCGGTTGCCGTAGTAATCCTCCCGTATCAGCTGTACCGCGCCGGTCAGCACGATGCCCACATGGGTGGCCGGGTCGCCCTCGCGGAAAACGGCCTGACCTCTTTTTACCGATATTTTTTTAGACCCGAGGCAGACAAGCATGGATGCAAGCTCATCTATGCGGATGCCGTCAAACAAAGGGCATTGTTGCAGAATGGGATAAAATTCTTTCATACTGTCACCGTTTTGTTGAAAATTCAACATACATTCTAAACAAATTATAATATGCTGTTGCTGCAAAGTCAAGGAGCTGCGTACTGCGCTCCATTATAAATGTGAGTATGCCCTCCGTGCGGAAGAACCCGCAGCGGAGCGGCATATAATTGCCTTGCAAAAAATGAACGAAACTGCAAAGGAGAATCGATATGTTTTGTTTTCAGTGCGAGCAGACCGCGAAATGCGAGGGATGCACAGGTAAGGCCGGAGTATGCGGCAAGCAGTCCGCCACAGCGGAGCTTCAGGATCAGCTGACCGGCGCTCTGATCGGGCTGGCAAGAGCTGTTGACGGCAATGAGAAGCTGATCGGTGAGACGACTACCGCCACGGTGATAGAGGGACTGTTCGCCACCCTGACCAATGTGAATTTTGACGATGCTGCCCTGAAGGAGCTTCTGGACAGAGTGGAGGCGGAGAAGAGCAGGATCGTTCCAAACTGCGGAGATTGCGAGGCGAGCTGCGGCAGAACGGACGATTATGACATGCAGAGACTGTGGAATGCCGATGAGGACATCCGTTCCCTCAAGTCTCTGATCCTTTTCGGCATACGCGGCGTTGCCGCCTATGCCTACCATGCCGCCGTGCTGGGCTGCCATGATGCGGCCGTTGACAGCTTCCTTTATAAAGCGCTCTGCACCATTGGCGAGGATGAGTGGGGCATGGACGAGCTGCTGCCCGTAGTGATGGAGGTCGGCGAGGTCAACCTGCGCTGCATGGAAATGCTGGATCGGGCGAATACGGATACCTTCGGCCATCCCGCGCCTACCGAGGTCAGCTTGACCGTAGAGAAGGGTCCCTTTATCGTTATCACCGGCCATGACCTCTATGACCTGAAGCTGCTTCTGGAGCAGACCGAGGGCAAAGGCGTGAATGTATATACCCACGGGGAGATGCTTCCTGCCCACGCATATCCCGAGCTGAAAAAGTACCGCCATCTGAAGGGGAATTTCGGTACCGCATGGCAGAATCAGCAAAAGGAATTTGCGTCCCTGCCCGCGCCCGTACTGTTCACCACCAACTGCCTCATGCCGCCCAAGGCTGATTATGCCGACCGCGTGTTCACGACCGAGGTCGTTGCCTATCCCGGCGTTACCCATATCGGCCCGGATAAGGATTTTGCCCCCGTCATTGAAAAAGCGCTGGAGCTTGGCGGCTTTGCTGAGGATCAGAGCTTAACCGGGATCAACGGCGGAGGCCGTCTCATGACCGGTTTTGCCCGCAATGCCGTGCTGGGCGTGGCAGACACTGTGATAGAGGCCGTTCGATCCGGCGCTATCAAACACTTCTTCCTAGTGGGCGGCTGTGACGGCGCCCGGACGGGACGAAACTACTACACCGAGTTTGTAAAGCAGACTCCCGCAGATACCGTGGTTCTTACTCTGGCCTGCGGCAAGTACCGCTTCAATGATCTTGACCTTGGCACGATCGGCGGACTGCCCCGTCTGCTGGATATCGGTCAGTGCAACGATGCTTATTCCGCCATCCGGATCGCCCTTGCTCTGGCGGAAGCCTTCGGCTGCGGTGTGAACGAGCTGCCCCTGTCCATGGTGCTTTCCTGGTATGAGCAGAAGGCTGTCTGCATTCTCTTGACCCTGCTGTATCTTGGAATACAGAACATCCGCCTTGGCCCCACGCTTCCCGCCTTTGTTTCTCCCAATGTGCTGAACTTCCTTGTTGAGAAGTACCATATCGCCCCGATCAGCACTCCCGAAGCCGATATTCAGGCCATACTGGGCTGAAGAAATCAGCCGCTATCATCAAAGAGCAGCCCCATCCCGAGGGATGGAGCTGCTCTTTTGGTTTACCGTTATGTACGCGCCTGCAGAGGATCAGAAGGTGAGAACTTCGGGATCACTGGTGAAGGAGCAGAAGGAAGCGGTAGCGTTCTTGAAGTACAGAACCTGAGTGTTGCCGTCGTTCTCATCGTAGGACTTGCGCAGACCGGAATAATCGTCCAGCATGGACTTCTTGGCCTCGAAGCGGTCATCTTCCACCAGCTCGCCGGCCAGACGCAGCCACTGGCCGTCCTTGAAGGCGCAGATCTCGGCCTTGGGATTGGCAGCCAGCTGCTTGGAGCAGGGCTTGATCTTGCCGGTCTGGATGTAAAGCTTGCCCTCAAAAATGTGAGCGGTGCCGAAGGGACGTACTCTGGGCTGGTCGCCCTCTACGGTTGCCAGATAATAGGTGCCGGCGTTCTTCAGAAATTCGCATACTCTTTCAACAGTTTCCATAATAAATACCTCCGTTTAGTTCAGACAGAATGCACTGCTTGTCTTTCTTGTATTTTACAATTAAAAACGGTTTTTGTAAAGATGTTTTCCCGCA
>JAQXJB010000026.1 GCA_029008095.1 Clostridiales bacterium | reverse complement strand
CTGTGAAACACTGTACCTTTATCTGATTTACAGCCGCTCGCTCAAAAAGACCTGCGACGCATTGTTTACCCACCGCAACACAGTTCTGTACCGTATCGAAAGAATCCGGGATGACTTCCTGATCCCGCTGGACGATCCGAAAAGTCACGCCGAGCTGCTGTTCGGAGTTGCGCTTCTGCTGTTTCAAAATGAAGGCGCGGAATTCTTTTTGCGGACAATGCCGCAAACGGATGATGAATAACAATTTATTGAATAAGGGGAAGAAATCATGAAAGAAAACAGAAAATTATTGCAGGAAGTACTGAATGAAATCCGACAAGATATGACAGATGAGGAAGTTCTGAATCTTTTGTCGGACAGTAAAATTTCCGTCAGCCCCAAAAAAGAGAAGGAAAAATACACGCTCGGGCAGCGGGCAGCTGACACCATTGCAAAATTTGCGGGTAGCTGGGCTTTTATATTTTCATTTGCAGGCGTGCTGATCCTGTGGATGGTCGTCAACGCAATTCTTGCGGCAAAGGCGTTTGACCCATATCCGTTTATTCTTCTGAACCTTGTCTTGTCCTGTGTGGCAGCCATTCAGGCACCGCTGATTATGATGAGTCAGAACCGGCAGGAGGAAAAAGACCGCAACCGTGCGGAAAACGATTATAAGGTCAACCTGAAAACCGAGATCATGATTGAGGATCTTTACGATAAGGTGAACGCAATCCTTGCCAAGCAGTTGCAAATCGAGAAGCTGTTGACGGAGAAAAAGACGAAAGACGAGGAAATAAAGGAATAAAATAGCGGCAAATCAAAAAGTCGGGAAGTGCGAACATGATGTGGTTGTATTTCATTATCCCCGATATAAGGATTTGATTATCTGACGATAATCACAGATGATTTCCGGTTTGCTGAGATCTTTGCGAAGCATCTTTTAAGACCATAACAGCCAAATCCCCGAGGATTTATCCTAGGGGATTATTTTTTACCTCTTAACTTTTCGCTCTTCACAAAAAGCTCAGGGATTTGGAAGGTAATAGGTAAAAGTGAATAGTGAAAAAGTATGGTTGATTTTTCACACCGCAGCATCAGGAACCTCACTGCGTGTTTTTTCGGCTTTGAAAGGAAGCGTTTCAGGGGCGAGCCTGTTGGATTCGATCCGCCCGACTTGCGAAGGCTGGCTATGATGTAAGCAGTAACCAAAACTTATGCGCTTTAAATCGGTACATTTATTGAAAAAATTCATCGACAAACCGAATAAAAAGTATTATACTTTAGACTATTAATCACGCAATCAATAAATCCTTGGAGGATATAAAGATGAAGCTTCCTTTTGTGACCCATGAAAAACTTGTAGAAATTTCCAAAAACTATTCAACGCCCTACCATCTTTATGACGAGAAGGGAATACGGGAAAATGCCCGCAACCTTTATAAAGCGTTTGCATGGAATAAAGGGTTTAAAGAATATTTCGCCGTGAAAGCAACGCCTAATCCCTCTATTATCAAGATACTCATGGAAGAGGGATGCGGAGTGGACTGTTCTTCTTATACTGAACTGTTGATGGCAGAGATGTGCGGCTGCCGGGGGAACGATATCATGTTTTCCTCCAACGCAACCCCTGCCGCTGAGTTCAAGAAGGCCGCTGAGCTTGGAGCACAGATAAATCTTGATGATATCACACACATTGAATTTCTTGAAAACATCTGCGGAATACCGGAAAAGATATGCTGCCGCTATAATCCCGGCGGTACTTTTTCCATCGACAATCAGTTTATGGATAATCCCGGCGAAGCTAAGTACGGCATGACCCGCGCCCAAATGACCGAGGCGTTTAAGAAGCTTAAAGAAAAGGGGGCAAAGGAATTCGGAATTCATGCCTTCCTTGCAAGCAATGTGCTTTCCGATGATTACTATCCCGCTCTGGCAGCGGTTCTTTTCCAGACTGCGGCAGAGCTCAAGGAAGAGACTGGCGCGAACATAACCTTTATAAACCTCTCCGGCGGTATCGGCATTCCGTACCGTCCCAATGAAAAAGCAAATGACATTTTTGCTATCGGTGAGGGTGTGAGACAAAAATTTGAAGAGATTCTCGTACCTGCCGGCATGGGCGATGTAGCCATTTACTGTGAGCTGGGACGATACATGCTCGGACCTTATGGCTGCCTTGTTTCCACTGCTATCCACGAAAAGCATATCCATAAGGAATATATCGGTCTTGATTCCTGCGCCGTTGATCTTATGCGTCCCGCAATGTACGGCGCGTATCACCATATAACGGTGTCCGGCAAGGAAACCGCTCCGGCGGATCATGTATATGATATCACAGGTTCGCTTTGCGAGAATAATGATAAGTTTGCAATTAACCGTCAGTTGCCCAAGATAGATATAGGCGACTATATTATCATCCATGATACCGGAGCTCATGGCTACGCAATGGGCTATAACTACAATGGCAAGCTTAAATCCAAAGAGCTGCTGCTCAAGGAAGATGGTGAAGTAGTGATGATCCGCCGGGCGGAAACTCCCGAGGACTACTTCGCCACATTGAAATTTTAACTGCACAAAATTATTTAATCTTCCTTAGAAAGGGTTGGAGAGATGAACGTATCTGAAATTTTCGGTTCCAACGTATTCAGCGAATCCATAATGAAAGAACGCCTTCCTAAAAAGGTTTTTGCCGAAGTTATGGACGTTATGAAAAATGGCGGCCAAATCAGTATGGCTTCGGCGGATGTAGTTGCCGCGGCAATGAAGGATTGGGCAGTGGAAAAAGGCGCAACGCACTATTCTCATTGGTTCCAACCTCTTACAGGTATCACAGCCGAAAAACATGATGCGTTTATTACCGTGCCCGAGGAAGGGAAGACCCTGCTGCAGCTTTCCGGAAAGCAGCTTATCATGGGTGAGCCCGACGCTTCATCATTTCCGTCCGGAGGACTGCGCGCCACTCACTACGCAAGAGGCTACACCGCTTGGGACATAACCTCTCCGGCCTTTGTTAAAGAGCAGGCTGCCGGCGTTATTCTCTGCATTCCCACGGTTTTTGTGTCTTATACCGGTGAGGCGCTGGACAAAAAGACCCCGCTTCTTCGCTCTATGGAAGCTATCAGCCAGCAGGCCATGCGTATAGTTCGCCTTTTCGGTGATACTACCGCCAACAAAGTAATTGCGTCTGTCGGCCCTGAGCAGGAGTATTTTCTGGTAGACCGGGAAAAATACCTCAAGAGAAGAGACCTTATTTATACCGGTCGTACGCTCTTCGGCGCTCCCGCTCCCAAGGGTCAGGAGCTTGAAGACCAGTATTTCGGCTCTATTCGTGAGCGCGTCGGCGCCTATATGAAGGATCTGAACACTGAGCTTTGGAAAATGGGAATTACAGCTACCACGCAGCACAACGAGGTAGCTCCCGCGCAGCACGAGATGGCCCCCATATATACCACGGCAAACATTGCTGTGGATAACAATCAGCTCGCTATGGAAACAATGAAGCGCGTTGCCACAAGACATGGTCTGGTCTGTCTGCTGCACGAAAAGCCCTACGCAGGGGTAAACGGCAGCGGTAAACATAACAACTGGTCTATCGGTACGGATACCGGCGAGAACCTTCTTGATCCGGGTGAAGAACCCAGCAAAAACCTCCGTTTTCTTCTCATATTGGCCTGCATCATGAAGGCTGTAGATACTCACGCAGACCTTCTCAGACAGTCTGCCGCAAATGTCGGAAACGACCACCGTCTTGGAGCCGATGAGGCCCCGCCTGCCATCATCTCCATGTTTCTCGGAGACCAGCTTGAGGATATTGTCGAACAGATAGTCAAGAACGGAACTGCCGGCGTGGCAAAGAAGGGCGGAACCCTCAATACAGGTGTTTCCTTCCTTCCAGTACTCAACAAAGACGCCACCGACAGAAACAGAACGTCGCCGTTTGCCTTTACAGGCAATAAATTTGAGTTCAGAATGGTAGGTTCTTCTGATTCTATCGCCTCTGCCAATACAACTCTCCATGCCGTTGTCGCCGAAGCTTTCTGCGAAGCTGCCGACATCCTTGAGAAGTCCGGCGACTTTGACGCCGATGTGAAAAAGCTCATAGCCAAATATATGACCGAACATCAGCGTATCATTTTTAACGGAAATGGATACTCAGAGGAGTGGGTCAAGGAGGCTGCAAAGCGTGGCCTGCCGAACCTTAGATTTATGGTTGATACCGTACCCGCGCTTACCACTGAAAAGGCTGTTAAGCTTTTTGAAAAATTCAATATCTATACTCGCTCTGAGCTGGAATCACGCGCGGAAATCATGTATGAGACCTATTCTAAGTCCATAAATATTGAAGCCCAGACCATGATACATATGGCCGGCAAGCACTATGTACCCGCGGGAGTAACTTATACCACCAAGCTGGCGCAGTCCATCGCCGCTGTTAATGCTGTGGGAGGCGATTCCAGCGTGCAGCAGGAGCTTCTGAATGATTGCACAGTCCTGCTCAAGAGAACCAAGGAAGCTCTGAAGAAGCTGATAGCAGATGTAGAAAAGGTTACGAGAATACATGATGTTTGTGAGATGGCCAATGCATTCCATGATATAATCGTTCCTGATATGGCCCAGCTAAGAGCTCCTGTTGACGAGCTTGAGCTCATAGTCGATAAGAAAGAATGGCCTGTTCCCACATACGGCGATCTTATGTTTGAGGTTTGATATTCATCAGCAAACTGTTGATTTTATTCAGCATACTTGGTAAAATAAGTATATAAAAGTAAAAATGAGGTGTCCTTCAGGATACCTCATTTTTTGAAAACCCACTGAATTGTGAGGTACAAGCTATGAACTATGGATTTGTAAAGGTAGGCACGGCGGTTACAGAAGTAACAGTGGCCGATTGCAAAGACAATACCAAAAGAATAATTGCGGCAATAAATGAAGCGTCCGAAAAGGGAGTAAAGGTGCTTTGCTTCCCCGAGCTAAGTGTTACCGGGTATACTTGCGGAGATTTGTTCTATCAGACTGTGCTGCTTAAGGCAGCGGAGCGCTCTGTGCTTGAAGTGGCGGAAGCCAGCCGGAGTAAGGATATACTGGTAGCAATCGGCTTTCCTTATCTGTATAGTGGGAAAATATATAACTGCGCAGCCGTTGTTTTTAACGGCGAAATTCTTGGCATCATCCCTAAAACACATGTTCCGAATTATGCGGAGTTTTATGAGGGACGATATTTTACTCCCGCATTGGAGCGCAATATGACTGCCACGATTGGAGGCAGAGAGGTTCCTTTTGGCTGCAAGCTGCTTTTCTCCTGTTCCAATATTCCGGGTCTTGTGATCGGCGTTGAGATATGCGAGGATCTATGGGTCGCGGACAATCCCTCGGTGGTTCATGCGAAAAATGGCGCGAACGTGATTATAAACCTTTCCGCCGGTGACGAAACCATCGGCAAGGCGGCCTATCGCCGCTCCCTTGTCAGTGTGCAGTCTGCAAAGCTCTCCTGCGCGTATATCTATGCCGGAGCAGGTGAAGGGGAGTCCACTCAGGATATGGTCTTTTCCGGCCACTCTATCATCTGCGAAAACGGAAGAGTACTTGCCGAAAGCAAGCTCTTTGAAAATTCTCAGCAGAGCGCCGATATTGATGTTGAGCGGCTGATTTATGAGCGTGCAAGAGCCAATACCAGTTATTCGGAACCCGATGCGGAATATAAGCTTATAAGCTTTACATTTGCTTCCACAGATAATAAATTTGATAGAACAATAGACAAATATCCCTTTGTACCTCAAGCTGAAGAAAAAAGGGAAGAGGTCTGCAACGAGATTCTTACAATGCAGGCCATAGGGCTTAAAAAGCGCCTTGAGCATACTCATACAAAAACTGCCGTGATTGGTGTTTCCGGCGGGCTTGATTCAACCCTGGCGCTTCTCGTGGCGGTCAAAGCGTTTGATATGTGCAAGCGCTCCAGAAAGGATATTGTAGCAGTAACCATGCCTTGCTTCGGTACAACTGCGCGCACTAAATCCAACGCGGAAATGCTTTGCGAGCACCTCGGCGTAACGCTCAGAACAGTTAACATCTCCGAAGCCGTTAAGGTTCATTTCCGTGATATTGGCCAGGCCGAGGATAATTACGATGTTACCTTTGAAAACGCGCAGGCAAGAGAACGCACGCAGGTCTTAATGGATATTTCCAACCAGACCGGCGGTATGGTCATTGGTACCGGCGATCTTTCAGAGCTTGCTCTGGGATGGGCGACATA
Organism: Clostridiales bacterium; assembly: GCA_029008095.1. Lineage (GTDB taxonomy): Bacteria > Bacillota > Clostridia > Oscillospirales > Oscillospiraceae > RGIG6375. The sequence continues at coordinate 83,653 of JAQXJB010000026.1, read as the reverse complement.
TAACGGCGACCATATGTCGATGTATGGCGTGAACGCATCTATTCCCAAAACGCTTATCCGCCATATAGTTAAATTCGCGGCTGACACAGCAGGTGAAGAGGGGCTTGCGGAAACCCTGCAAAACATTCTTGACACACCGGTAAGTCCGGAGCTGCTGCCGCCGGATAACGGCGATATTTCGCAGAAAACCGAAAATATTGTCGGGCCTTATGATCTGCATGATTTTTTCCTTTACTATTTGGTTCGTTTTGGTTTTTCTCCGAAAAAGATTTTGTTTATGGCGGAAAAAGCATTTGCTGATATGTTTGAGCCGGATGTGATAAAAGCATGGCTGAAAATTTTTATCAGAAGATTTTTTGCTCAGCAGTTCAAGCGTTCCTGCTTGCCGGATGGTCCAAAGGTCGGTTCGGTAACGCTGTCTCCGAGAGGTGATTGGAGAATGCCCAGCGATGCAGCTTCCGAGGAATGGCTTGCTGAAATATAATAAATAATTAAAGGGAGGGGCAATTCTGCCCTCCCTTATATTTTTCTGATTGGTTCACAAAATAATAATTTCATGTAATTATCACCGCGTTTATCAACCGCCAAGGGCTTAGGTGGCTTTTTTGCTCGCTCAAGCCCTTTGGCGGCTATTTTAACCTATTTCGTTTCACCCTCAATCATTACCGCAGTATCAAGCGCAATATTGATCATTTGCGTCAGACTTTTCTCACGTTCCTCAGGCGAAAGCTTTTCCGGACGATACAGATGATCCGATACTGTGCATATCGCAAGCGCTCGCTTTCCGCTGCGCGCCGCATTTGCGTATAGTCCGGCGGCTTCCATTTCTACTGCAAGAACTCCCATCTTTCGCCATGCGTCCGTATCCGCCGGATCATCCGCATGAAACACATCCGTGGAAAGAATGTTTCCCACAACCGGCTCAATACCAAGCCTGCTCGCGGCTCGCTCAGCGGCCTTCAGCAATTTATAATCGCAGATTGGTGCAAATGCCCCGGGCAGCTTGAATTGGTTCATGAAATTGGAATCCGTACAGGCGCCAAGAGCAAATATCACGTCATTCAGCTCAAGTTCATCGCTGATTGCTCCCGCTGTGCCAATACGTATTATATTATCCACGTCATAGCTATTAAAGAGCTCCCAGCTATATATTCCTATGGAAGGAATTCCCATTCCACTGGCCATTACGGTAACTTCCGTATTTTTCCATGTGCCGGTATACCCCTGAATGCCTCTTACATTATTAACCAGCCGAGGGTTTTCGATAAAGTTTTCCGCGATATATTTTGCTCGCATGGGGTCGCCCGGCATGAGCACTGTATTTGCTATCTCGCCTGATTTGGCGCTGTTGTGTGGAGTTGGTGTGGTCATGATATCTCTCTTTTCTGTTAATTAATGTCTTCACTTATTGGAATTATCGACCCGACGTCAAGGCAAGGTTCATCTGTCAGGAATATAGTCTTTAAGCCTATGCTGTGTATATAGTCAAGGATTTGCGCTTCATTTGGATGTCCGCAAAGATTTCCAGTAAACGCTATGGTATCGCGGTCAATTTTGAAACAGGAGCCGCCAATAAAGCCAAAATCGTATCCCGGGAGTCTGAAAAATCCGGGTTCAATGCACAATACATCAATGCCGAAATCACGTACAGCTTTGGCTATTGAGCTATCAGCCGTTATTATATGCCTCTCATTGAGAATACAAACAGAGCATTTGGCATAGCCTTGATTTGTGTTTATAATGCTTTTCCCCTGTTTTTCTGCGTGTTCGATTATCTGGGAATCCGTATACTGCCTGCGGCAAAGTATAAATTCGCCTATTTCGCAGGCGTTAAGACCTATGTCGTGCGGGTATTGGGGCGCTTGGGGATTTGATGACCTCAGCAGCCGTATTCCGTCCGAAAACGCCTCCGTCACACACTCGGAAAATATACTGCTGCTCAATATAAGAGTACCATTTCCACAGTAATACGCTGACATATCCGCATGCGCTTGGACTGGAAGCGGAATATCATTATTTACAGGAAGCTCGATAACTTTTATACCAAGCTTACGAATGGCGTTGGAAACCTGGGGATAATCCGGACCCATTATAACCGAAGTTACTCTTCCGAGGGGAAGATTTGGGGCTTCAACAAATCTTTCCACGGCGTTTCAGCTTTTCTTTTTCGCGCCGATAGCGCACGAGAGCGCGTCGTGCAGGCTTCTGACTTCTATGAGCTTTAAACCGTCAGGTACAATATACTTTGCCTTTCCGCTCATGGGAACTATGCATTTTTTGAACCCAAGGCGGCGTACCTCGCTGATACGCTGGTTAATAAACGATACGGAGCGTATCTCGCCCGTCAGTCCCACTTCCCCTATCGCTACCACATCATCCCCGACCGGCTTGTCCACATAGCTGGACGCTACCGCCAATATCGTTGCGAGGTCGGCAGCAGGCTCGTTAAGCTCAAGACCGCCAACAACGTTTATATAAGCGTCACTGGCGCTCATCTTCAGCCCTCCCCTCTTCTCCAATACCGCCAATAGCAGTGCCGCGCGATTATAATCCACACCGCTGGAGGTACGGCGCGGTACATTATAGCTGGTAGGGGTAATAAGCGCCTGTATCTCCGCCAGAATAGGACGGGTTCCCTCCATGACGCAGGTAACGCATGTACCGGGAGAATTCTCAAGACGGCCGGAAAGGAGCATCTCCGATGGATTTGGAACCTCAGCAAGTCCGCGATCCAGCATCTCGAAAACGCCGATCTCGTTCGTAGAGCCAAAACGGTTCTTTGCTGCTCTTAAAATACGATACGCGGCGTTTTGGTCGCCCTCAAAGTAAAGAACACAGTCCACCATATGCTCAAGCACCTTAGGGCCTGCGATAGAGCCCTCCTTATTTACATGGCCAACGATAAAAATAGTTATGCCGTTGTTTTTTGCTATCTGCATCAGAGCCATTGTGCAGTCCTTGACCTGAGTGACGCTACCGGCGGAAGAATCCAGGCTTTCATTGTAAAGGGTCTGTATAGAATCGATTATGACCACATCCGGAGCAGTACGGGATATGTTATCGAGTATGTCGCCAAGATTTGTCGCAACGAGTACATAGAGCTCGCCGTCCGAAACTCCAAGCCGCTCTGCCCGCATCTTGAGCTGCCGGCCGGATTCTTCACCTGTTACATACAGTACCTTCTGAGAAGCGGCGATATGGCCGCACATTTGCAGCAGCAGCGTAGACTTGCCGATACCGGGCGCGCCGCCCACAAGCACAAGAGAGCCTTCCACGGCGCCGCCGCCCAAAACCCGGTCAAGCTCGCCGAAGCCGGTCATAAAGCGCGCCTCTGCGGTGGTATCGATATCGGAAATACGGGTGCTTTCCTGCTTCTGCAGGTTAAGACCGCCCCTTCCCTTTGCTCCACCGGAAATCTTCGGCATTGCCTCGTGCTCAACTATGCTGTTCCAGGCTCCGCAGGCCGGGCATCTTCCCTGCCATTTGATCGTTTCATTTCCACATTCGGTACAATAAAATACCGTTTTAGCTTTGGCCATATGAATTCCCCGTTTCGGAATTAAATTGAATATATGAGGATATTATAATGGATGCTATCTTTCGTTGATATTCCGAGTCCTTCAAAAGCGCGAGCTCTGCCGGATTTGAAATAAAGCCGCACTCTATCAGTACCGCCGGACAGTCAACACTCTTCATAAGATAAATATCATTTGATATCTGTGAAGCAACTCGCTTATTATCGGCATCCAGACAGAAAATCAAACTGCTCTGTATCATCTCTGCCAGCTCTTTGCTGCCCTGGGTTTTTGCATACAGGGCTTGCGCTCCGCTGGGAGATGGTGATGGATAGAGATTTTGGTGTATGCTTATAAGTATAGCGTTTGGCGTGGAATTTATAAGCTCTACTCTTGCTTTCTGGTCCGCAACCTTTTTCGCTCTTATGCTGTCCGCGCCCTGGGGATAATCCAGCTCTTCGCTGGTTCGTGTCATTATCGAGGGAATTCCAAACAGCCCGCTTAATGCTTCGAGTTTTTGAGCCACAGCAAGATTGATCTCGCTTTCCTTGCTGCCGTCCTTGGCGACAGCTCCTCCATCAGCTCCGCCGTGTCCCGCGTCTATTATCAGCGTTGAAAACCGCGATGAGGACAAGGCAGATGCTGGAGCCATTCGAGCACAGCCGCTTAACATCAAAACCGCATACACAGACAGAATAATCAATACAAAAATACGCTTTTTCATATACAACCCTCCCACATTAAGAATAATGCATGGGAGGGTCGTGCTATTCCATATTTAACGCAGATTTTCGCGCTTCCCGTCTTTGGGTTTCCTCCAAACAAGGCGGTCAAGCACCCGTATTTGTTTATAACCAAGATGATAGGCCAGACCGACAACTATTGGCGCTACCAATGGCGGGATAAAGTAGCAAAGATGATATAAAAAGCCTGAAATCGTACCTGCCGCGCTCATATTGTCAAGAACAGTAAACATATAGTTGAAGTTCAGATAGAAATATCTTCCCAGACGTTCCACCGAGAAATCAACTGAGGGTATGATAATAGCTATCGCGCAAACTATGCCGGGAATCTGTGAAAGCGCACCGGCAATAAGGCCTCGGAATTTATTATACTCCATATGCTTAAAGAGCACCAGGTTATGGTCCCGCTCGCCGCGCCGCCATCCTTCCAGATATGTCATTATCAGATATAAAATCATGCAGACTGCTGTGATGATAGCTGACGTGGTGGCACTGCTTATCACAAGTCCAAGCTCGCAAATGCTCTGCAGCAGCATTCCGATAATGAGCATAACGATTATATTAACTATATGTACGAAAAATATTTTGAAGGCAAATTGGAACATTGTGTTCTTTCCCGAGTCTTCAACCTTACGTTTAAACATTCGTCCAAGTCCTTTCTGTGCATTTTATATAAATTATATCATATGGTTTTGGATAGTACAAGCAAATTAGTAAAAGCATATAGAGTTTTATGTAATGCGAAAATATTGGCGTATAAACAAAAACAGAGCGCGCATCATGACGTAAACGGATGCGTGCTCTTGTCAGCATATTCAAAACTGGCACAATTATCTATGCGGTCAAACAGGAGCTTATCTCCCTCCCAGAAGCGGTAGCGTATTCTGGAGCAAAGACTTTCGTGTATAGTACGCTCCATGCTTCCATCCACAGGCACCCGGAGCAGATGCTTTTGATGTTTCAGTACATCTGCCGCAAAGCGGTATTTCCCCTGATGAATCACAGCTCCGCTGGCGGACCATTGCTCTATTTTAACCCCCCGGTAGGTTGCTAAACGGGTATTCACGTCCATCGTAGATTATAGCGCAGATGCAGCCGGTAAAGTTGCCAATTGCCATAGGTATGGTGGCAATGGACAGCATCAGGCCGCCGCGCCTTGGCTCCTGCCATGCGCATTGCGTCCAGAGATAAGCGCGCGGAAACGAGCGTCCACGGTCTGTTTCCACATATCCGATGCCGCCGGAAAAATCCAGCAGTTCTCCATTCAAATCCGCCGCTATGAGCGGAACAAATTGAAATGAAATTCTCCCCCCGGCGAAATGGAGAATTCTTGCCATCTCATCGCCGGTTGCCCGACGGGCAAGGCGATGGGCTTTTAATCAAGATAGTGTGATTTTTCACACTATTCTACCTTGCTGTTTTGATAAACAACAAACTTCAGATTTCTGTCGCAGAGCGCCAAAAATACATCCTTCGCGGTATGAATGTGACGCTGCTCAAGCTGTTTATCCAGCCAGGTAATATCCAAGCCCATGCGTTTCAGATTGTCCTCCAGAATACGTCCATCCATGATCAGCTCTGTAAAGAGCAGCTCCTGCTCCGGAGCTAAATTCATATCATTGGGCGTAACCGGACGCTGGCTGCTTACCGGGAGGATAGTAAGCTTTCCGTTGTACTCGAAAACAGCGGTCTGTATGCTTGTCAGGTCAAAGTAGCCCTGCTGTCTGCACATGACCATGAATTCGCTGAGATCCAGCCTGGCCTTTTTCATATTTTCGCGGTAAAGCTTACCGTGATCCATCAGTATGGTCGGCGTACCGTTGAGATACTTGCGCGACCGCGGGAATTTATTGGTCAAAACACTGAGCAGCAGAGTGATTGCACCGTAAATGACCATTGCGGTAAACGGTTTCCAGGGTTCCTCCAGCTCCGTGGCTAATTCTGCCGCAATGGAACCGATCGTTATTCCTGTTATATAGTCGAAAAAATCCAACTGTGCTATTTGCTTGTGCCCAACAAATTTCGCCGCCAGAAACAGCACCACAAATGAACATATTGTGGTCAGACAAAGTACCAGAAAATTCATGCAGCACGCCTCCTTTTCATTTATTTTGGCTCAAATTACGCGCAGCATGCATCCAAGCTGTGGCAAAAATAATTCTCCGGTCTGTGAATATAAATAAAAAAGAAAACCAGGCTCTGCGGCGACAGTTTTTTCTATCGCGCAGAGCCTGGTTTCGTTTCATTCTTATTATTTTTCTCGTCTTACCCCATTAATTGTGCTCAGCCTTTGCTTCGCAGTAGATGCAGCGGTAAACGCCGTTTTCGGGGTCGGTCAATTTGAAGCGCTGGGGCAGTTCCTGCTCAACAGAGGTTATACAGCGTGGGTTCTTGCAGGAAATGACGCCGTTCAGCTCATCAGGAAGCTGAAGCTTACGCTTCTCTATTATCTCCCCATCCTTTACCATGTTTACGGTGATTCCGGGATCGAGATATCCAAGCACATCCAGATTAAGCTCAATAAGAGAGTCTATCTTGATTATATCTTTCTTCCCGGATTTGCCGCTCTGAACATTCTTGATTATAGCTACGCCGCAATCCAGCTTTTCAAGGTTCAGAAAGTGATACAGCTTCATGCTGGTTCCGGCTTTTATATGGTCGATCACATAGCCGTTTCTGATAGAATCCACATTCATTCTTCTACCTCCAAAAGCATCATGATAAGTGCCATGCGGATATACTTTCCGTAAAGCACCTGTTTGAAATAGCAGGCTCTGTGATCTGCGTCCACGGCAGTAGATATCTCGTTTACGCGGGGCAGCGGGTGCAGTATTGCCAGATCCTTTTTTGCGTTCTGCAGTTTCTCCGGGGTGAGAATATAACTGTCCTTCAGACGGATATAGTCAGCCTCATTGAAGAAACGTTCGCGCTGGACACGGGTCATATAGAGTATATCCAGATCCGGCATGGCTTCCTCAAGCGAACGAGTCTCCGTATAAGGAATATTCTTTTTCTGGAGCACATCCTGCATGACATAGTCCGGAATGGTCAGTTCCTCGGGTGATATCATAACGAACTTGATGCCCTCATACCGGGACATGGCGTTTATCAGCGAGTGGACAGTGCGGCCAAATTTAAGGTCACCGCAAACTCCGACGGTCATGTTATCAAGCCTTCCCTTTTCCCTGCTTATGGTGATAAGGTCGGTAAGGGTCTGGGTAGGATGGTTATGGCCGCCGTCGCCGGCATTTATGACCGGGATGGACGCCGCCAGTGAAGCAACCATCGGCGCGCCCTCCTTGGGATGACGCATGGCGATAATATCAGCAAAGCAGCTTACTGTACGCGCCGTATCGGCAACGCTTTCGCCCTTTGCGGATGAACTGCTGTTTGCCTCTGAAAATCCGATGACGCTGCCGCCCAGTTCCAGCATTGCGGACTCGAAGCTGAGGCGGGTGCGGGTGGAAGGCTCGTAGAACAATGTTGCCAGCTTCTTTCGCCTGCACTTTTCCGCGTATTTATCCGGGTTTGCGATGATATCGTTGGCGGTTGCGATGAGATGGTTTATCTCCTCAGTACTCAAATCATTAATATCAATAAGACTTCTCATTTTGCTATCCTCCGGAGTTTATATGGGTTATCCCACAAAGTCTGCCATGCAGCGCTCATATACCTTGAGGGGGTCGTCCGCCCTGGTAATTGGCCTGCCGACTACTATGTAGTCGGAACCGAGCTTTTTAGCAAGTTCGGGCGTGGTTACACGGGACTGGTCTCCTATATCGCCATCAGCAAAGCGGATACCCGGGGTAACGGTAAGAAAGCCGGCGCCTACCTTATCATGAATAATGCCGGACTCCAGCGGAGAGCAGACCACACCGTCCAGGCCGGAAGTCTTGGCGTTCTTTGCGTAGGACTCAACAACGTCAGTGAGCGGCTTTTCGATAAGCAGCTCCTTATGCATCATTTCCTCGTTTGTAGATGTGAGCTGAGTAACTGCAATGAGCAGTGTGCGCGAGCCGTCCGGGCGGATCAGTCCGTTGAGGGCAGCTGTCATCATGGCAGAGCCGCCGGCGGCATGAACGTTGGTCATATCTACTCCGAGATTTGAAAGAACCTTCATGGCAGAACCGACAGTGTTTGGTATATCATGGAGCTTTAAATCAAGGAATATCTTCATTCCCCTTTTCTTTATCTCGCGGACAATATCAGGGCCTTCGGCATAGTAAAGCTCCATACCTATCTTTACAAATGGGGTCGCTCCGTGAAACTTGTCCAGAAATTCCAGAGTGGCCTTCGCGGAAGGAAAATCACATGCTACGATAACGTCTTTTCCCATCAGTGTGCTCCTCCTATTATGTCAGAAAGATTTTCTATTCCCAGCTTCTCCATTTCTTTGGGAAGCTCTTCGATTATGTTTTTGCATGCGTATGGATCTTTAAGGTTTGCTGCGCCGACCTGTACCGCGGAAGCACCGGCAAGCATCATTTCGATAACATCAGCCGCGGAGGATACGCCGCCCATGCCCATTATCGGAATATCGACAGCCTCATATACCTCGTAAACCATGCGCAGAGCCACCGGGAACACGGCAGGTCCGGAGAACCCACCCTTTACGTTTGCTATAACAGGCTTTCTTGTTCTAAGGTCTATGCGCATACCCAGAAGGGTATTGATCAGGCTGATTCCGTCCGCGCCCGCCTTTTCGCAGGCAGCAGCTATCTCGGCGATATTCGGAGCATTTGGTGTGAGCTTCACGAACAGCGGTTTTTTCGTCACTTCGCGCACAGCCTTTGTGACATCATAGGCGCTCTGGCAGGAAGTGCCGAAGCTCATGCCGCCGTTATGGACATTGGGGCAGCTGATATTAAGCTCTATCATGCCTATCTTATCCACTTTATCGGCCTTGGCACAGCATTCCACATATTCATCAATAGCGAAGCCGCTGATATTGGCAATAACAGGCTTTGAATAACACTCGCTGAGCTTGGGTATCTCATGCTCAATCACCTGGTCGATACCCGGATTCTGCAGGCCGACAGAGTTAATAAGGCCGGCTGTGCACTCAGCTATTCTGGGAGTCGGGTTACCGAATCTCGGCTCCCTTGTAGTGCCCTTAAGAGATATGGAGCCAAGAATGTTTATGTCATAAAGCTCCGCGAATTCATATCCAAAACCAAAGGTACCGCTGGCGGGGATAACAGGGTTATCCAAATGCAGCGAGCTGAGCTGAACGGATGTGTTTACCATATTATCTCCTCCTTGACCAGAACCGGCCCATCCTTGCATATACGCTTGTTGCCGTACTTTGTCTTGCAGCTGCAGCCCATGCAAGCGCCGAAGCCGCAGCCCATGCGCTCTTCAAAGCTGTATTGTCCAGCACACTTAACCGCGGAGTACACAGCCTTCATCATGGCTTCAGGGCCGCATACATAGTGGTAATCCGGCGCTTCAGGCAGGCTGTCCAGAGCATCGGTAACAAAGCCCTTTATTCCCCTGCTGCCGTCAACCGTGGTTACGAATACATTTACGCCGAGAGCCTCAAACTCTTTTTCAAGGAACACCTCATCAGCGCTGCCGAAGCCGATTATAACAGAAGGCTTCTTTCCTGCCGCGATTATGTCTCTGGCAAGCATGTACATGGGCGCTACTCCCGCTCCGCCGCCGATGAGCAGCGGAACGTGTCCGCAGCAGCCGGTATCGAAACCGTTACCCAGACCGGAAAGCACATCTAACTTCACTCCCGGAGCAAGCTCCGCCATATATTCTGTACCCTTGCCTACTGTCTTATAAATTATGGTAACTTCGCTGCCGTTCAGGTCGCAGACCGAGATAGGTCTGCGCAGATAAAAACCGTCAAGCTCAATGTTGATAAACTGTCCGGGCTTTGTAACAGCAGAGGTATCGCCGCGGAGTATCATTTTCCAGGCGTTCTTTGCTATATTCTCGTTTTTTGCTATCTCAAATAAGCCTTTATTCATTTCTTCCCCTCTTCCCAAACGATTTCGCCGCCGCAAACCGTCATGAGGCAGCGTCCATAAAGAGTTTTTCCTATAAAGGGCGTTGCCCGCCCCTTGGAGAGAAATTCGTTTTCATTTACAATATACGATTTCTCAAGGTCAAAAACCGTGAAGTCTGCGCCTGCACCCTCATAGAGTTCGTGACCAATGCCGAAGCGCTTGGAAGGATTGGTGTGCATAAGCTCCACAAGCTTTGTAAGGGGGATAATTCCCTCCCTTACAAGCTTTGTATAGCAGGCGGCAAAGGATGTCTCTATTCCCACTACGCCCATAGCGCTGTCCCTGAGACCCCGGCTCTTTTCCTCGGCGCTGTGAGGAGCGTGGTCAGTTGCTATCATGTCTATTGTCCCGTCAACTATTCCCTCTATGAGAGCATCCATATCTCTGCGGCTTCTCAGCGGAGGGTTCATCTTGAAGCGTCCATCCTCCTGCATGTCTTCGTCGCAGAACACCAGATAATGAGGAGCGGTCTCGCAGGTAATGTCAACGCCGCTTTTCTTCGCCTGCCTGATCAGCTCCACACTTTCGGCGCAGGAAATATGACAGACGTGATATTTGCAGCCTGTCTCTGCTGCAAGCTCTATATCTCGGGCTATCTGCCTCCATTCGCTTTCTGAGCAGATGCCCTTATGTCCGTGCGCCCGGGCATATTCTCCGTCGTGAATATATCCGCCGCGAAGAAGTTCATTCACTTCGCAGTGAGCCGCGATTATTTTGTTAAGCCGTTTTGCCTCGAGCATAGCTTCACGCATCATGCCGTCATTCTGAACACCGCTGCCGTCATCGGAAAAAGCCACGGCGTACCGCGCCATAGAGGCCATATCGGAAAGCTTTTCTCCTTTGCGGTCAATCGTAATAGCTCCGTATGGATGAACATTGATGCAGGCGTCACGGCGGATTATATCCATCTGCACCTCAAGGTGATCAATACTATCCGGTACTGGGTCAAGGTTGGGCATCGCGCAAACATCGGTAAAGCCGCCTCTCGCGGCAGCCATTGTCCCGGTTGCAATGCTTTCCTTATAAAAAAAACCCGGCTCTCGCAAATGAACATGAACATCAGCGAAGCCAGGAAAAATATATTTTCCAGCACAGTCAAAAACAGGAGTTCCCGAAGAATAACCGGCACCAATATCACAAATAGAAACAGTACCGTTATCAACTATCACGTCTACGGTTGAAAAAGAATTTCCGAGGAAAACCTCAGCGCTTTTAAAAACACAGTTCACAGAGCAAAACGCCCCTTTCGCACGCATTTTTGTTATTTTACTATCTTAACCGCCGCCTTGTCAACAGCAAAATTCAATTTTAATCTATTTTCTGTTTTTTACTTCAAACAATATGTTGACATGATATACAGTATGTGCTTAAATTACTATATATAGTATTCTGTATTTCGTCTTTTACAAAATATCATCGGAGGTGTATCAATGAAAACTTCAGCTTTCACCAAAAGAATATGCGCTCTCTTCCTCGCTGTCGTTCTTGTTTTCTCAATGTCCTCGCAAGTATTTGCCGCGGGCTACAGCGATGTTCCCAGTGACTATTGGGCAGAGGATTACATCAGCAAGCTGAGCGCTCTCGGATATTTTTCCGGCTATGAGGACGGCACTTTCCGTCCCAACGGAGGAATAACTTATATCGAAACATTGGCTCTTCTCTCCCGCCTTTATGACCTCGATGAGACCGCAATTGAACTCATGTGCAGCGACTATGCCGATGCCGTTGCGGCAAACCTTCCCTCCAACCTTTCTTGGGCAAGCAGTGAGCTTTGCATCTGCATGGCATCAGGTATCATTTCAGCTAATGAACTCGGCAAGCTTACGCTCACCAATCCTATAAACAAAAAGGATTTCGCTCTGCTTCTGGTAAGAGCCCTGCAGTTGGACGAAAATATATCTGCCGCAAATTCCGTACCGCTTCCTTTTGAGGATGCCGCATCCATCACCGGAAATTATCACGGCAGCGTAGTGATCCTCTATAACGCAAAAATTGTAGACGGTGACGAGAATAACCGTTTCAATCCTACCCAGACTGTTACACGCGCGGTGGCCTCCGCGATGCTTTACCGCACTTTGGATTACATAAAGACCAGTGGGATTTCTCTTGATATCCCCGGTTATAAGGCTACCACCGTCGATGAGGGCGTTATCAGCAGCGTCAGCGGTTCTGTAGTTCGCGTTAAGCTCATCGACGGTACCTACCGCGAGTATACTATCGGCAGCGGCAAGTATTATCTTAATGGTACCGTTTCCACCCCCAATACTTCCCATGTGGGTGGGTACATAAATCTCATCATTACTGAAACCGGAGTTCGCAGAGCAGACGTTTACATCGCAGAGGACACTACATACGTCAGCGGTTTGATATACTCCACCTCCACCACCTCCAATGGTATCGTTAACATTGTTCACACTGGAGAAACAAACAGCACAAGGTATCTTCTTGCCGAGAACGCATATGTCTCCCTTGATGGTACCAAGAGCGAGATCAGCAGCCTTTCCAGAAACAGCTATGCCTTCGCAAAGGTAGTCGGCGGGAAAATCACAGAGATATACGCCTCTAACTACACCACTGAGATAAAAGGCACCATCACAGAGGTGAACTACGGCACTACTATAGAGATGCGCGTAAAGGACGAAGCCGGCGGCATCTGGTACTTCGGCTTTGATATTGCAGACCTTCCCGAGGTTTATATAGCTAATTACGAGATATCCATCGACCGTCTTGAAATCGGCGACAAGGTTACTGTCACCGTAAAGAACGGCAAACCAGTAAAGATAGTGAGCGAGGCCACTCAGGCCAGCATACGTGGTCAGATAACTTCCATGATCAGCACTGTCGACGGTCTTTTCTGGGAGATAACCGACGATAACGGTATTGTTCACAGGCATTCTGTAGCATCGGATGCAGCCGTATATAAGGGAACCACATCCATACTGCTTTCCACTATAAAAGTTGGCGATTTGGTCTCTGTTTCCCTTTTCAACTCTGTTATCACTACCGTGAATCTGGAAAACACCTCGACCGCCGTGCAGACTGGCAAGATCACAGGTACTGTCCTCAATGTAGATAACAATAAGAGAGAAATAATTCTTCTTATTTCCGATAAGCTCTTCTATGTAAACGTCTCCGGCGCAGCCCCAATCTATAACGCTGTTACCGGCAGGTCTCTTGGAATTTCTCAGATCACGCCAAATTCCACCATCGTCGCATATGGCACATATGATAATTCCGTTACTCTGAACTCAACTCTTGTAGTTGTTGAGGCACTCGCATAAACAGCATTTTCAAAACTACGGGCCGCATCATTTTCGATGCGGCCCGTTAAATTATGGTTTGACTTTATCAGCAAATGGGGTACAATATTCTTATCAACAACATCAAAATTATAAACGGAGGCTTGAACATGGAACTCAAAAGCAGAGCTGAAATGGACTCCCGCTTCATGTGGGATCTTACACACATATTCAAAAGCAAGGCAGACTGGGAGCAGGCTTACGCGGATGCTGCCGAGGCCGTGAAAAATATAGACAGCGTCAAGGGCACTCTTGGCACTTCCGCTGAAAGCTTCAAAGCAGGACTTGACGCCGTTGCCGCCACTGCCCGGAAGGTGGAGCTTGTATACCTCTATGCGACACTGCAGAAATCCGGAGACAACGGTTCCCCTGAATACCAGGATATGGAGGCACGAGCAGTCAACCTGTATGTCGCTTACAGCACAGCGGTATCCTTCCTTGACCCGGAGCTTCTCAGCATTCCCGAAGATAAGTTAGCCGTGTATGTGGAAGCGGCACCTCTTTATAAGCATATGGTGGAGGACGTCTGCCGCGCCCGCAGGCATACTCTTGACGAAGAGCGGGAGAAAATGCTGGCTATGCTGGGCGAAGCCGCTCAGTCTCCCAACAACAGCTTTGAAATGCTTGAAAGCGTGGATATCACCTTCCCTCCTATTATTGATGAAAATGGCAAGGAAGCGACGCTTACCCACGGCAACTTCGGCGTTTTCCGGGAAAGCCGCGACCAGCGCGTTCGCCGTGATGCCTTTGAGACCTATTTCGGTGAGTTCAAAAAATATATCAACACATTTGCCGCCATGTATTCCGGCAGCGTAAAATTTGACTGCTACTTCGCTGATGTTCGCAATTATCCCAGTGCCTGTGAAGCGGCTCTCTTCTCCAGCAACGTTCCCATCAGCGTTTATGACAGCCTTATAAGCGCTGTGCATGACGCTCTGCCCCTTATGCGCCGCTACCTTGAAATGCGAAAAAAGGCGCTTGGACTTGAAACACTTAATCTTTACGACCTCTACTGCCCCATCGTTGAAAACGTTGAGATCAGTGTAAACTATGAGGATGCCAAAACTCTCGTCAAGAAAGCTCTCGAACCTCTCGGAGAGGATTATCAGAAGCTTCTCGATAAGGCTTATAACGAGCATTGGATAGACGTATACGAAAACAAGGGCAAGACGACGGGGGCGTTTTCCTGCGGCGTTTACGGCGTACATCCCTACGTTTTGCTCAATTTTACCGACACGCTGGACGATGCTTTCACTTTGGCGCATGAGCTTGGTCACGCCATGCATTCCTATCTCTCTGCCGAGGCCAATGAATATATAAACAGCGACTACAAAATACTTGTCGCGGAGGTAGCCTCAACAGTAAACGAGGTGCTGCTGACCAAATACCTGCTCAAGACCGAGAGTGACCCAAAGCGCAGAGCATATATACTCAACCACCTTCTGGAGAGCTTCCGAACCACTGTTTTCCGCCAGACCCTTTTCGCGGAATTTGAGCGCAGGGCGCACGAAATGTATCAGAGCGGTCAGCCGCTCACCGCGCAGACCCTCTCCGCACTTTACCGGGAGCTGAACTCTCTCTACTATGAAGGCGCTGAGAACAATGAGATAATGGACGTTGAATGGGCTCGCATCCCGCATTTCTATAATGCGTTTTATGTTTATCAGTATGCCACCGGCTTCTCCAGTGCTGTGGCTATCGCCGGCAATATAGCCGATGGTGGGGACCCAGCAAGCTATTTGAAGTTCCTCACGACCGGCGGCAGCGATTATCCTCTCGAAGAGCTGAAGATCGCAGGCGTTGACCTGACCAGTCCCGAGACCGTAAAGAGCGCCATGAAGGTGTTTGAAGAGACAATAGACGAGATGGAAAAAGCTCTTTTCTGAGCTTATACGGCAAATGCCCTCCCGAAATTCGGGAGGGCAAATTTATGCTCTTTTTCTGAGTATATCTCCGGCCTGCAAATTCAGGCTGCTTTTGATATACAGCTTCTGCTGCGGATGCGGAGCGGCTTCAACGGCATTGCCTTCCTCATCCCACATTTCTTCAACGCGAAGCTTTTCACCGGTGCTGTTCGGCGAAAGTACCTCGAGCGTATCGCCGAGAAAGAATCGATTCCGCTGCTCTATCTTCACCCTCTCGCCGTCGCTACCAAGAACCACGGCAGAGAACTGCGCGTTCTGCTTATAACCATCGGGCGCAGGAGGCTCATGCTTTATCTTGCCGAAATAAAACCCGGTTGAAAACTCTCTGTGACTTGCGGAACGTATCTCATCCTCAAGAAGCTCAAGAGGCGCGGAGTGATCGACAGCCTTGCGGTAGGCGTTTGTGACCGTTGCCACATAATAAGGAGATTTCATGCGGCCCTCTATCTTAAAGGATGTGACGCCGGCATCGATTATCTTGTCAAGAAAGTCTATTGTCTTAAGGTCGCGGCTGCTCATTATGGTCGTTCCCTGTTCATCCTCGAATACAGGCATCACCTCGTCCGGTCGGGACTCCTCCACAAGATTATACCGCCAGCGGCAGGGCTGCGCGCAGTCACCACGGTTTGAATCGCGTCCTGCAAGAAATGCGCTTATAAGGCAGCGTCCGGAATAAGCCATACACATTGCGCCATGAACAAAAGCTTCCAGTTCAAGCTCCGGCGGAGTTTTGTCTCGCAGTTCCTTTATCTCATCCAGGCTCATTTCCCGACCAAGCACTATGCGCTTTGCTCCCATCTTATAGTAGGTGTTTGCGGAAACATAGTTAACACAGCTCGCCTGGGTACTGACATGGACAGGCAGCTCCGGCACTGTCTCCGCCGCGAGAGCGATAACACCAAGGTCAGAAACGATTATACCGTCGGCTGAAATAGAATGAAGGTTTCTCAGATATTCCGGAAGTGCCTCAAAATCAGAATTTCTTGCAAATGCGTTCACCGTAACATAGACCTTCTTGCCCAGGACATGAGCATAATCTATAGCTGTCTTGAGGTTTTCCATTGTAAATTCGGTGGGCGCAGCTCTCAGATGCATAAATGGGCCTCCGAGATATACCGCGTCGGCGCCGAAATACAGTGCTGTCTTCAGTTTTTCAAAGTCGCCTGCCGGCGAAAGAAGTTCAAGTTCCATATATTCTGCTCCTACAAAAGCTCCCGGTAATAAAGGCCGTTTGTTCGCTTGTCGTCAAACTCCGCGCCCTCACGGAAAATTCTATAAACGCTGCGGCAGCGTTCTTTGCTTTCAACGGTATAATACAATGTTTTAAAATCCACTCCGCTCAGTTCCTTGTCACCGATATAAAGCGGGAGAGAATTAAGCAGTGTGGAATACTTTCTTCCTCCGCACATTACTGTAAACTCAGTTCCGTTCCGGTCCTTTATCTTATCTCGTCCGGAGCATCCCATGCACCCGTTTTTGCCTCGGGCCGGGCAGCTCCTGAAAAGCATCAGTGGCAGATATCCGTAGGCAAGAATGCCTACGCTCCTGCCTCCAATATACGCTGCGTTTTTCATTGAGTTCTCAAAAGATAGGGTGACATCGCTTATGCCCAAGTGTTCCAACTCATCGACGCATTTGGAATTGAGCGCGTTGAGGGAAAAGCCGCCGAATATTTTCAAGCCCACGTTTCGCAATATCTCAATATCTCCGATAGTTCCGGCGCATCCGTTTTCAAGACCAAGTTCTTTCATCGTCTTCAGTCTTGACGTTATCTTCTCGCCGTCGCCCTCAGGGATAAAGCGAGGTAATTCCGCTATCAGCTTCGATCCGAAGCGTCGGATGAGAGCCTCATTTATTTCACTATAGGGCAGATATATTCTCCCTGCCTCGTCAGCTTCGGGGAATATCTGCTCCGCAGTCTCAAAGCGCAGGCGCAGTTCAGACTGTGTACTTCTTTTTGCGCTTATTAGCGGCTGAAAATCTCCTATAACCATTTTGGGGCATATCTCTGAACGCTTTTTTAAAAGCTGCTCCAGCGCTTCACGGCGCAGTGCATTCAGCTTGGAGGGCGATAGATAGAGCCCCTCGTCAATCTCCGCTTCAAGCGTATCAAGAAAGAAGGGAGTTCCACCCATCTTTTCAAGACTCCTGCGGACGCTTTCCACGTCCATGCCCCTTATCTTGGCTGCCTCTGGAACATCTCCGCTTAGTTCAATTATATGCTTACCATCAGTAACGGAGAGTAACGCAGGTTTACCAGACCGAAGACTCAGCCTTGCGGCCACAGGCACGCTCTGCCGCTCGTTTCGGTACAGAGCCGCAATATCGCCAAGCACAGCCGCAGATGCCTGCACGTCATCCTTGGTGCGTATACCGAACATATCCATACCGCGTCTTCCGCTGAAATACCCGTCAGTAAAGCCGCTTCTGGAAAACACCGCTTTCAGACTATCCATGTCCGGCTTTTCTCCGTTCACGGCGGCGCGGCATGCGGAGGTGGCAGCAGCCACATACTCAGGTCGCTTCATACGCCCCTCAATTTTCAACGAGCTTACCCCGGCCTCTTCGAGCTCCCGTACATATTCGATCAAAGAAAGGTCTTTAAGTGAAAGGGCGTATTCCCTGCCCTTTGAATTAAAGTTAAGCCGGCAGGGCTGGGCACAAAGTCCACGGTTTCCGCTGCGTCCACCGAGCATTGCAGAAAGATAGCATTGCCCCGAAACGCTCATACACAGCGCGCCATGTACAAAGGCTTCAAGCTCTATATCCACACGCTCATGTATCGCCCGTATTTCATCAAGGCTCACCTCACGAGCCAGCACAGCCCGCTCAAAGCCGAGCTCTTTGGCCATCATCGCGCCCTCGGCGCTATGTATGGTCATCTGGGTTGAGGCATGCAGCGGCATATCAGGGCAATGCTCACGGAACATGGCTGCAACAGCCAGATCCTGAACAATGACAGCATCAGCTCCGCTGGCCGCTATATTTTTTATTTCCTCATAGAGCAGCGGAAGCTCCCTGTCCGTGACAAGGGTATTGCAGGTAACATGCACCTTAACGCCCCTGCCGCGGCAATAGCTTACCGCTTTTTTCAATGCGTCTGCGTCAAAGTTCGCCGCATTGCGCCGGGCATTGAAGCTGCCCGTTCCCAGGTAAACGGCGTCCGCTCCCGCTCTCACGGCAGCGATAAGCTGCTCATCCCCTCCGGCAGGAGCCAAAACCTCAATAGTCATATCTCTTACTTTCTGTAGAACAGTATTCCCAGGGTATTGGGTCCGCAATGATTGCTTACGGTGCAGCCTGCGTCGGTAATAAGGATCTCTTCAAACTGCCCAAGATCTTCCACTATTTCGCGTACCGCGGAAACTAACTCGTCTGAACACATGCAGTGTGTGATAAATACTCGTGAATAGTCTATATCGTCACGATTGATAAGGCGATCCTTTACATAGTTCCTGATAGCCTTATCGAAACTGCCGCGGTACTTCTTACCCACTACCATCTTGCCGCCCTTAACTTCAATGCAGGGCTTGAGTGAGAGAACATTAGCGCCAAGAGCTACCAGAGCGGAGCAGCGGCCCCCTTTATGCAGATACTTGAGAGTATCAATAACAAAGCTGGCCTCAACCTTTTCCGTCTTTTCGTCAAGTCTTGCCTTGATCTCCGCTGGGTCAACACCCTCCTGCGCCATTCGGGCCGCATCAAGGACAACAAGTCCGCCTCCGGTTGAAAGATTGCGGGAATCGATAACATAGACGTTTCCAACTTCGGCTGCTATGCAGGCGTTCTGATAGCAGGCCGAGAAATCACTGCTGATGCTGATATGGACAACAGCATCATTCTCCGCCAGTTCCTCTTTGAATACTGTTTCCAATTCCTCAATGTTGATAGCCGCCGTATGACAGGTCTTATTTTCGCGGTCAACATAGTCGAAGATATCATTAGGCTTAATGTCAATTCCGTCAAGATAATCAACATTATCGGCGTTGATTATGTGAAGCGGAATTATTCTTATATTATATTTTTCTATAAGCTCTTTGCTGAGGTCACAGGTGCTGTCCGCAGTAATTTTAGTTTTCATATGTACGCTCCTTATGTTATTTTAGATTGTTGTATACAAATTCATCGAGCTTTGACTGGTACTCTTTGCTTCCAAAATAAGATTCGGTGTATGCCATGCGGTTTTTCGCTTCATCCACGGTAAGCAAGGCTTTTTCTCCCGCGGCTTCCGTATATACAGCATAGGTCTCATTCTTGCTGATAAAATTGTCCGCTCCTCCGCAAACAAAAAATTTTGGCACTTCGCTGGCAGATGCGGCTTTGGTTATCTCAATATCACTCATATCAAATCCAAGCTGTGCATTTACTATTTTAGTCATAATACTTCCGGTAAGAAACTCACCAAGGCGGAACTGTGCCTGAAGCTGCTCAATTTTCAATCCGTTCAGTGTGGCATAAACGGAATCTGAAACAACAAGGTCTATGCCGCACGGGTAATCCTTGTTCCCGGCAATGAGCAGCGCGGCGGCAGCGCCTGTTCCCCGCCCATGAAGCACTACCTTTTCTTGCTCAAGACCTTCGGCGCGAATAATATCATAAATATCATACTGCTCATAAACGCCAAAAGTAGTCAGCGCCACCCCCTCTCCCATTGGGCGGATCAGCCTTGGAATAATTATATTATAGCCCTTCTCCCACCAATAAGGCGCGAAAATGGCTGCGTCATCCGCAGTTTCATTATAGCCATGCAGAAGAAAAACCGTAGTGTCTGAGCTTTGATCATAAACAGTATAGCTTATATCGGCCGCAGCAAAATCACCAAAAATCGCGGTCACAGTCTCGCCGGTACAGCTTTTTTCAACGCCGCCTGCTGAAGCCTTCCATTCATTTGCCGAAGCAAGCATATCATTGTACTTGGCAGCATCGCCCTCTGAGAATATGTAATTCTCATCATTTGCAAGCTGTTCGTCAACTCTGTAATTCAGAAACCCTATCTCAAAAACCTGCTGTGCGGAATTGTACTGTCCCCACAGGAGCATAAGCCCACCGATGATAACAGCAAGTATTATAAATATAACAAACAACTTATTTTCCTTGCCGTCTCTATCGCCAATCATCCGCATTACCTCCCGTCATTCCAGCGTTTTTCCGCTTTCAAATTCCGCGCCGCTCTTGCTGAGGTCATATATGGTATTCTCTCCCCGCTCAAGGGCTATCATTCCCGTTCTCGCCATTTCCATTATTCCGAACTCTGAAAGAAGCTTCAAAATAGCGTCGGCCTTTGATGCGTCTCCGGATATTTGCAGCATAAGCGTGTTCTTGCTCATATCCACGATAGAGGCTCTGAAAACATTTGCTATCTGTATTATCTCGTCCCTGGCGTCCCGAGTCTCGGCTTTAACCTTTATGAGGAAAAATTCGCGGTAGATGGCATCAGTGTCAGTAAGACGCTGTACGCTTATTACTGGCAGCAGCTTGGAAAGTTGGCTTTCAAGAAGCGTAATCATTCTGTCTGTTCCATTGAGAATGATTGTTATACGGGAGACGTTCGGGTCATTAGTCACTCCAACCGCAAGGCTTTCAATATTATATCCCTTTCTTGTAAACAGCCGCGTTACCTGCGAAAGTACACCGGCGCTGTTTTCAACGAGAACAGACAGGGTCTGAAGCCGCATTTCACTTTTATTCTGCATCAGTATGTAAGCCTCCCTTTATCGAGCATTGGTCTGATATACTCATCCTTGTCTATAAGACAGTCTATAACGCCGCCCTTACCGGAGCGAAGCAGATTACCAAGCGCCGCTTCAAACTGAGGCAGGTCCTCCACGTGAAAAGCGTCTATGCCAAAGGCTGCCGCCAATGCTTTGTAATCGACCATATCCCCAAGGCTGGTCTGGGAATATCGTCTGCCGTAATTGAAGCGCTGATTCTGACGAACAAGTCCAAGGGCTGAATTATTGAATATCACGGTTATGACAGGCAGCTTTTCCCTGACTTCCGTTGCAAGCTCTGTCATATTCATGCCGAAGCTGCCGTCACCCGTTATATGTATTACTGTTTTTTCAGGATTTCCGGCCTTTGCTCCTATGGCGGCGCCGAGACCAAAGCCCATCGCTCCGTATCCTCCGCTGGTGATAAGCTGGCCCGGATATGAAAAATCGAAGTTTCGGCATGTCCATATTTGGTGCTGTCCCACATCGGTAGCAATAAGCGCATCCGGACACAGCCGGTTTATTGCGCGGATCAGAGCTTCGGGAAAGCTCACGGCGACAGCTTGCAGTGCCATACGCCGACGCAATTCTTCTGTCCATGAAGCTTCAATATCCGGTCGTGGGCATATCGCATCAAGGCTTTCCAATATCTCGCCGGCGTCACCTACAACATGGTGAGCCGTATCAACATTTTTATCTATCTCCGAGCGGTCGATATCAATGTGAACTATTTTTGCTTCGGGCGCGAAATATTCCGTTTTTCCGGTAAGCCTGTCCGAAAAACGCACTCCGACAGCTATCAGCATATCGCAGCTCTGCAGGGCGTAATTAGCCTGCGGACATCCGTAGCTTCCGGCCATGCCTAAATACAGCGGATTTGTATCGTGCATAACGCCGCTGCCCATCAAAGTTGATATAACAGGAATAGCGCGGCTTTCCGCAAACCTTTCAAGGGCGCCCGATGCGCCGGAGCGCACAACGCCGCCTCCCGCGAGAATTAACGGCTTCCTTGTAGCGGCGATCATTTCCGCAAGGATATTGATATCATCCTCCCGAAACTCTTCCCGTCTAAGTCCCATATCGCCGCGACGGTGCATGCGGGACAGCCGTCCTCGCTTGATATGCTCTGCCTTTGGTATGAACTCATAGTCAGCCTTTGCCGCCGTTGCGTTATGGGTTATATCGATAAGAACAGGCCCGGGTCTTCCGCCGCCGGCGATTGCGAAAGCCTCCCTCATGGTCTCAGCTATCTCCTCGGGACTGTCGATAAGATAGCTGCATTTGGTTATTGGCATGGATATACCTACAATGTCCACCTCCTGAAAGGCGTCTCTGCCAAGGAGCTTTTCGTCAACATTACAGGTAATAAACACTACAGGAGAAGAGTCCATGAACGCCGCAGCAATGCCCGTTACCAGATTTGTAGCTCCAGGGCCGGATGTGGCAAGGCATACGCCAACCCTGCCGGTAGACCGAGCATAGCCGTCAGCCGCATGTGCGGCTCCTTGCTCATGAGCAGAAAGAACATGCCGTATTGAGTTTTTATTTTTATACAGTTCATCGTATACTTCGAGTATACTCACTCCAGGGTATCCGAACACAGTATCCACCCCCTGCTCAAGCAGGCAGTTTATAACTATGGAAGCGCCTTTCATTATCATAGCATCACCATATAGATGTTTTTTAAACACAACACCGCATAATATTCATGTCAAAATAATATCACAACATAAGCTTTATTGCAAAGGTATTCTGCTAAAACACCTTGGCATTTTCGACATTTTGAACACGTTCCGATTGGACATATAGCTCAATTTTTAATATAGACATTTTTTTTGTTCTATGTTATATTATGTTTAATATTAAAGCAAAAATTATTTGTGCAGTAAGGCGAAAATAGCCCCGTTATACATCTGTGATACGGTACAGTTTTGCCCCATTGCCTTATATGTACAAATCATCAGGACTTTAAAAAAAGAGGTGTGCGAATTGTCCCACAAATTTTTCGGAGGCGTCCACCCGTTTGAGGGCAAGGCTCTTTCTGAGAACTGTCCCATTCAGGTTCTCCCAGCTCCTGAACAGGTTTTCATGCCGATCGTCCTGCATATCGGCGCTCCCTGTGAGCCTGTTGTTAATGTTGGCGACCATGTAAACTTCGGACAGCTTATTGCCAAAGCCCCGTCTGCTGTTTCTGCAGATATTCACGCCAGCGTTTCCGGCACAGTGTCTGCCATTGAGCCCAGGCTTCATGCCAACGGCAAAATGGTAATGACCATAGTCATCGACAATGACATGCAGGACACGCTCGACCCCAGCGTAGTACCTCACACCGCCGAAGTTGAGGCCGATCCAAAGGCTCTTACCGAGATAATCCGCAACGCCGGTATTGTAGGTATGGGCGGCGCAGCTTTCCCAACCGCCGTCAAGATCACCAGCGGTCTCGGCAAAGCTGACAACATCATAATAAACGGCGCGGAGTGCGAGCCATACATAACCGCTGATCACCGCATTATGCTGGAGCACCCCGACGAAGTGCTCGACGGTGTCCGCATGCTCGTCAAACTATTTGAGCTTCCCTACGCTACCTTTGTTGTGGAAAACAACAAGAAGGAATCCATTAAGAAGCTGCGCGAGCTTATTCCCGACAACAATGGTGACATCCGTCTGAAAGTTCACAAAACCCGTTATCCCCAGGGTGCCGAAAAGCAGCTCATTCAGTCCGTCACCGGCCGTCAGGTGCCTCCAGGCGGATTGCCTGCCGATGTTGGCTGCGTAGTTTTCAATGATTACACCTGCTGGTGTATCAACAGAGCCGTCAAAACCGGTATGCCTGCCATCGACAGGGTTGTCACCGTTACCGGCCCCGGCGTAAAAAATCCAGGCAACTTCCGCGTTCGCGTTGGCACTCCCCTTCGCAAGCTGATAGAAGCGGCCGGAGGTATGACCGACAATGCCAGCAAGGTTCTTATGGGAGGCCCCATGATGGGTATCGCCATATATGATATAGACGTACCTGTTGTAAAGGGAACAAACTGCATCCTTGTTCTAACAGATAAGGAGGACAAGAGCGTTTCCGAACCCAATTGCATCCGCTGCGGCCGCTGCGTAAGCGCATGCCCAATGAAGCTTATACCCACCAGCCTCTACCAGTACGAGCGAGCCAATGATATCGCAATGCTGCAAAAGCTGCATGTGACCGACTGCATCGAATGCGGCTGCTGCACCTTCATCTGCCCCGGTCGTCTGAATCTGACTCAGTCCATCAGGATGGCCAAGGCGCGAGTAAATGCTCTGCGTGCAAAGAAGTGACGAAAGGGAGTGACTGATAGTGCAAAACACAGATATTAAGCTTACCATTTCCTCGTCTCCCCATCTGCGTACCGATGAGGATACGAGTTCCATCATGCTTGACGTTATCATCGCGCTTATACCCGCTCTGGCAGTTGCCATGTATATGTTCGGTTTCCGCGCTCTTATACTCACCTGCGTAAGCGTGGCCGCCAGCATGCTGTTCGAGTGGGGATATCGCAAGCTCATGAAGAAGAATAACACAATACGCGATCTTTCCGCAGTAGTCACGGGCATGCTCCTGGCCTACTGTCTCCCCGTATCAACTCCGCTTTGGATCGTTATCGTGGGTGATTTCTTCGCTATAGTTATTGCAAAGCAGCTTTTTGGCGGCGTTGGCAAAAACTTTGTGAATCCCGCTTTGGCTGCAAGGGCCTTTCTCTTCTCTTACCCCGTGGTCATGTCCACCTGGGTAAGCCCTCTCAGCTACGACTCTTTCTTCTCCGTAAATATGACCGACGCTGTCACCGGCGCAACACCTTTGGCTTCCCTAAGCAATTCCGCTCTCCCCCAGGGAATAAACCTCATGCAGGCATTCTTCGGTCAGATTGGCGGCTCTATGGGTGAGATTTCCGCCTTCGCCCTGCTGCTTGGCGGTATTTATCTCGTTATACGCAGGGTCATTTCTCCCCGCATCCCACTGGCCTATCTGCTCACCGTTGCCGCTGTCACCTTTATTTTCCCCCGCGGCAATGACAACCTTATTTGGATGGCGTGGAATCTTTTCAGCGGCGGCGTGATGCTTGGCGCTATCTTTATGGCCACCGATTACGTCACCTCTCCCATTACCCCGGTCGGCCAGATAATCTACGGTATCGGCTGCGGTCTTCTGACTGTTTTCATCCGTTATTTCGGTTCTTACCCGGAGGGCACCTCTTATGCGATCCTGCTTATGAACATATGCGTATGGCTCATTGATAAGGCTACCATGCCTCGCCGCTTTGGCTATACACGCGAAATGAAGCTCGCTGAAAAGGCAAAGCTCAAGGCTGCCAAAGCAGCGGCAAAGCTTGAAAAGGAGGCGAACGCATAATGACCGAAGCAAATAAAAAGCCAGAATCAATGGCCCGCCTGGTAATAGTTCTTTTCGCCGTCACAGCGGTTGTCTCACTCCTTCTCGGAATAGTAGACTTTATCACACGCGATAAAATAGCCGCCAACGTCAAGGCAAAGACCGACGCCGCCATGAGCGCCGTCCTTGAAGCGGATTCGTACGCCGCTGTTGATGCTTATGCGGACGAGACCGGACTTGTCAAGTCCATATATATGGCTTCCGACGCCTCCGGAAATGTTCTCGGATATGTTTCCGAGGTCAGCCCAAGTGGCTTTGGCGGCACTATCAACATGGTCGTAGGTGTTGATACCGATGGCGCTGTCACCGGCATCTCCATCGTAAAAATGTCCGAAACCTCCGGTCTTGGCGCAAACGCTTCCAACACCAGCTTCCGCGAGCAATTCATCGGAAAGACCGGCGTCCTTGCCGTTAACAAGGATGGCGGCGAGATAGTGGCTCTTACCGGCGCCACCGTAACATCACGAGCTGTTACCGGCGGCGTAAACGCGGTGCTTGCCGCTGTGGCCGGCCTGAATTCTTAAAAGGAGGTGCGAAAAAGTGAACATAAAGCAGCAGTTCAAAGAGGGACTGACCAGCAATAACCCTGTTCTCGTTCAGCTTCTGGGTATGTGCTCAACCCTCGCCATTACCACCACGCTTTTTAACGGAATCGGCATGGGTCTTTCTGTTACTATCATCCTAATGTGTTCCAACGTCGTTATCTCCCTGCTCAGGAAGATCATTCCTGCCAAGATAAGAATCGCGGCATACATAGTAGTTATCGCAGGTTTTGTTACCATTGTAGACCTGATCATGCAGGCCTTTCTCCCTGCTCTATCGGAGTCGCTCGGCGTATTTATTCCCCTGATCGTTGTTAACTGCATCATCCTTGCCCGCGCCGAATCCTTTGCATCCAAAAACACCGTAGCGGCCTCAGCCATAGACGGACTTGCTCAGGGCATTGGATACACCCTCGTTCTTATAGTCATGTGCGTTATCCGTGAATTCTTCGGAAACGGTACTTTCGGCGGCGGTATACTCGGATTTGAAGGCGCTGGAATACGTATTCTCCCCCAGGAGTACACCACCCTGTTCATCATTCTGCCCTTCGGCGGTTTCCTGGTATTGGGCATCCTTATCGCGGCAATGCAGCATATAAGCAACAAGAATGCTGAAAAGAAGAGAAAGGAGGCGCAGAAATGAGTTTTGGTGAAATCGTTTCTCTTGCTCTCGGCGCTATCCTTATTGAGAACTTTATATTTTCCCAGTTCCTCGGCATTTGTCCGTTCATGGGTGTTTCCAAGAAGGTAGATACCGCCATAGGCATGGGTGTCGCCGTTACCTTCGTTATGACAGTTGCTTCCATTTTCTGCTACATTGTCAACGAATTCCTGCTTGTACCTTTGCATCTGGAGTTTATGCAAACCGTTGCATACATACTTGTTATCGCTTCTCTTGTGCAGTTCGTTGAAATGTTCCTGCAGAAGATGATACCCTCCCTTTATCAGGCTCTGGGCATTTATCTGCCGCTTATCACTACCAACTGTGCCGTTCTCGGTGTTGCCCTGCTCAATACGCAGAATGGCTACAATTTCCTCGGAAGCGTTGTATACGGCTTCACCGGCGGCCTCGGCTTCCTGCTGGCTATCGTGCTTTTCGCAAGCGTACGCGAGCGTATGGACGCCACTTCCGAATGTCCCAAGGCCTTTGAAGGTTTTCCCATCGCTCTCATTGCGGCCGGACTTATAGCCCTCGCGTTCATGGGCTTCTCCGGCCTGAAGATATAAGGAGGTCGAGACAAGATGATCACTGTTCTTTATGCCGTTGCTGTTCTCGCTATTCTCGGCGCAATTTTCGGATTCATCCTCGCTTATGCCTCCAAGGTTTTTGCCGTTGAGACAGACCCCCGTCAGGAAGCTATCCACGAAGCTCTTCCCGGTGCAAACTGCGGCGGCTGCGGTTTCGCGGGCTGCGGCAACTACGCCGAAGCTGTGGTTAAGAATGGCGCCCCATGCAATAAATGTGCTCCCGGCGGCGCTGACGTGGCTCAAAAGATTTCTGCAATTATGGGCGTTGAGGCAGAACACACCGAGCCAATGGTCGCTTTTGTCCGCTGCTCCGGCGGCAATCGCGCCGCAACCAAGTATAATTACGTCGGTATAGATGACTGCGCTGCCGACTACGCCTCTCTCGGCAACGGTATGCACTACTGTGTAAACGGCTGTCTGGGACACGGAAACTGCGTCAAAGCCTGCAAGTTCGACGCTATACATGTTGTTGGCGGCGTCGCAGTTGTAGACCGCGAGGCCTGCAAGGGCTGCGAGGCTTGCAAAAACGCATGTCCCAAGGATATGATCGTAATGATCCCCTATGCAGCCCGCTTTGCGGTTCCCTGTCATAATGTCGAAAAGGGCGCTATTACCCGCAAGTTCTGTGAGATGGGCTGTATGGGCTGCAAGCTCTGCGAAAAGAAGTGTCCTCACGGCGCTATCCATGTGGAACATAATTTGTCCAGCATTGATTATTCCAAATGTCAGCACTGCGGCATCTGCTTTGATGTGTGCCCCCGCAACCTTATTAAGCAGTTTGATAAGGAAATCCCCTACGTTGCGGCAGCATCCGATAATACTATCACAGAAAACTGAAATCCTATCCATTGAAAATCCCCCAAACGCATTCATCGCGTTTGGGGGATTAAACATTATTTGTTTACTTTTTTACTATTCTTTCTCCGACCTTATAGATATCTCCCGCGCCAACGGTAAGAATTATATCTCCGGGTCTCGCTTCCGCACGCAGCTTTTCCTCCAGCTCGTCAAAGCTGGGACAGTATACCGAGCCAGGTATCTTATCAGCTATATCCCTGGACGAAATACCGATAGTGTTCTTTTCCCGTGCAGCATATATCTCGGCAAGATATACCTTGTCAGCCAAAGAAAGAGCCTCAACAAAATCATCAAAAAGAGCCTTTGTGCGGGTATAGGTATGTGGCTGGAAAGCACAAACGATCCTTTTATAGCCCATACCGCGAACGGCGGCAAGGGTTGCCCGCAGTTCATTGGGATGGTGGGCATAATCGTCATATACATCTGCTCCACCGTACTCGCCCTTATATTCAACGCGTCTGCCGGCACCGCGGAACTGCCCAAGACCATCAATAATGCTCTTGGGTTCTACTCCGGAAACCAGAGCAGCAGCCGCTGCTGCAAGAGCATTATATATGTTATGCTTACCGCATACCTTCATTTCTACACGGGCTACGACCTCTCCTTTATTCTCAAGATCGAAAGCAGTTGTCTTGCCTGTTGAAATATTGATCGCCTTCACATCCGCCGCATTATCTATGCCAAACGTGACTATATTGCGTCCCTCGATACCGGCAATACAGTCAATACTGTTCTTGTCATCGGCGTTTACAATGATATATCCGCCTTCGGGAACATTAGACGCGAATATGCCGAAAGAGCGCTTGATATCGTCAATGTCCTTGAAAAAATCCAGGTGGTCTGCATCAACATTAAGTATAATAGCAACTGTGGGCAAAAAACTGTGAAAAGAGTTGTAATATTCGCAGGATTCAAGTACAATAGTGTCGCCGGCGCCAACACGATATCCGGACTTCAGCAGCGGCAGAGTTCCGCCTATCATAACTGTCGGATCACTCTGTGCCGCCATGAGAATATGAGTGATCATGGATGTGGTAGTCGTCTTGCCGTGGGTACCTGCCACGCATATAGCGTTTTTGTAATTGCGCATGATAGCGCCCCAGGCTTGGGTGCGTTCAAAAACAGGTATCCCCTTTTCGCGGGCTGCAGCTATCTCCGGGTTATCGTCATGAACGGCGGCAGTGCGTACAACAAAATCCGCGCCATCGACGTTTTCCGGCAAGTGACCAATAGTGACCATTATCCCCTTGCTGCGCAGGGACAGCACGGTCTCGCTCTCGTTCATATCGGAACCGGTGATATTTATGCCCATGCTGAAAAGTACCTCTCCCAGCGCAGACATGGAAACACCGCCTATGCCAATCAAATGCCCTCTTTTTCCGGGCTTCATGTATTCAAAAAAATCAGAAACTTTCATTTCCGCCTCCATATGCTGATACTCAGCGGCATAATTATAATCCATTCTCACGCTCTTTACAATATATTCCCAAAAATTTTTGTAATATAACTTTTCTTCGAGGTAAAATCCAATGCGAATTCTTATTGTAAGTGTAACCACCGGTTACGGACATCATTCCACAGCAGCGGCTATTGCCGATGAATTTAAAGCCCGGGGAGCTGAGGTCGTAGTGACAGACCTCTATGAATATTGCAGTACATTTATGTATAACGCTATGGACAAGGGCTACCTTTTCTCCACCCGTCATTTACGCCGTCCCTTTGCTCAGACTTATAATATGCTGGAAACAAACGAACGGCTACGCAAGGTAGCCTCCGCACTTACCGGCAATTCCATGCTCTGCAAAAAGTTTGCTCAATATTTTTATGGTTTTTCTCCTGACGCCGTTATCGCCACCCATGTCTTTTCCGCCCAGGTACTTGACGAGCTTAAGCAGCAGAAGCTTTTGACTATTCCTGCGATAGGTATAATCACTGATTACTGTATTCAGCCTTTCTGGGAGGATCTGCCCAACCTTGATTATATCGTCACTGCAAGCGAACTGCTTAACTTCAGTGCAAGATCCCGAGGAATAGCTCCTGAAAAAATACTTCCCTTCGGTCTCCCGGTAAAGCCCAAGTTTAAAAATCACGTTGAAAAAAATGAAGCAAGAAAACAGCTTGGTATCCCCAACAAAAGCACCATACTGGTAATGGGCGGCTCAATGGGCTATGGAAATATGGCAGAAACCGTTAAGGAAATTCTCTCCTGCGGTATGGATTTTCAAGTGCTGTGTATTTGCGGCACAAACGCAAAGCTCAAGGAGAGTCTGCAGCAGATACCCGCCTCTGATCTTTGGGTATATGGCTTTGTGGATAATGTGGAACTGTTCATGGACGCTGCAGACTGCATAGTAACCAAGCCCGGCGGACTGACCGTCACCGAGATACTGGTCAAGCAGCTCCCCGCCATTCTCATGAATCCCATCCCGGGTCATGAGGAGCGCAACATAGAGTTCATTACAAACAACGGCGGCGCCATCAGGGTGACCCCGAATTTTTCCGTTTCCGAAGCCATATACTTTCTCTTCTCTAATCCCGAGCGCTTGAAGCTTATGGAGCAATGTCTTGCTCTCATCGCTCACCCGGATGCCACAGAACGGATATGCAGCTTTGTAGAGGAATTAGTAAACTCAGGAAACGGCTCTACCTGCTGAATACTTTTTTACGCACCAGGCAGCAAAGAGCGTTGCCGGGAATACACAATGCCAGCCAATACATAGCGAAGCGCAGGCATATCTGCCCATAAAGATGAAATCTGTATTCTGAATAATCCCAAACCTGCCATCCAAGAATAATATTCAGTATTATCCCGGCAACGAACTCGATCGCAAGTATCACCGCCGCTCCCAATATCCACTTTTTCCATACGCTTTCCCGCATTGCCGATATCATGTAAAGGCCAAGCACTGCCAGCCCTCCCACAATTATCATTGTCCAATGGGTATATCCCCGAAAAATGATCTCAATAAGCGCATATATAAGGCCTCCGCCCATGAATACGCTTGTAAGCTCCACTGCTTTCTTCACATAATCCCCCATTCCGCCGCTATGAGCGGCACAAATAGAAATGAAATGCTCCCCCGGTGAGACGGGGGATTATTGCCATCATCTACGGTTTCAGCAAAGCGGCGATCAGATGGGCTTTTATATAGTGTGATTTTTCACACTATCCCCTCCGAAAGAAAGCTTTCCCTGTTTTTCAAAGAATATTACGAAAAAGTGCTTGACAGGGAAAGAAAGTGCTGATATAATCTATTCGCTCGTAATAAAGTAAGTGTGATATCCACGCACTTCACCCGGCCACATATGTGCGCCGTGGTCAACATCGTTCAGTTCTCCCCCCTATCGGGAGTATTGTGTGTTTTTGCGCGGATGTTTCACATCCGTGCTTTATTTTTTCCAATGTCGATGTTCGACAAAAATTTAGGAGGTGTTCTGGTATCAGCAGCACGGCACATCAAATCAACGAAGAAATCCGAGATAAGGAAATCCGTCTCATTGGCGATGACGGCAGCCAGCTCGGAATAATGTCCGCCCAGGAAGCTTTGGACATTGCTGAAGAGAAAAATCTTGATTTGGTAAAAATCTCACCCAACTCCACCCCGCCTGTATGCAAGATAATGGACTATGGCAAGTTCCGTTTCGAGCAGGCCAAGCGCGAGAAGGAGACGAAGAAGAATCAGAAGGTCATCGAGGTCAAGGAAGTCAGAATGTCCCCCGGCATCGGTACCAATGACTTTAACGTCAAGCTCAAGAGCGCACTCAAGTTTCTCGCAGACGGCGACAGAGTTAAGGTGACCGTCCGCTTCCGCGGCAGAGAAATGACCCACACTGAAATTGGCGAGGAACTTCTCAATAACTTTGCAGAAGGCTGCGCCGAGGTCGGTACGGTCAACAAAGCTCCCAAGCTGGACGGCAGGCACATGGCCATGTTCCTGTCACCTAAGAACGCTAAATAATAAGTAAACAAATACGGAAGGAGATCCCACAATGCCCAAAATTAAAACTCATAGCGGATCTAAGAAGAGATTTTCTCTTACTAAGTCCGGCATGGTAAAGCGCGCTCACGCCAACAAGAGCCACATCCTCACCAAGAAGAACACCAAGCGTAAAAGAGGCCTCCGTCAGGGCGCTTACGCCGATGTGACCAACGCAGCAACTGTCAAGCGCATGATTCCTTATAAATAAGAATTTCACTTTACTCAATATATAGGAGGCAATAACAATGGCAAGAGTTAAAGGCGCAATGATGACGCGCAAGAGAAGAAAAAAGATTCTTGGCTATGCCAAGGGCTACTGGGGCTCCAAGTCCAAGCATTAT
Source organism: Clostridiales bacterium (assembly GCA_029008095.1). Taxonomy (GTDB): domain Bacteria; phylum Bacillota; class Clostridia; order Oscillospirales; family Oscillospiraceae; genus RGIG6375. The sequence goes on along the minus strand of JAQXJB010000026.1, from coordinate 51,054 downwards.
AAAATGGCCAACCAGGCTATGATGAAGTCTTTCACCTATGCATACGTAGGACGTAAGCAGAAGAAGAGAGAGTTCCGTCAGCTCTGGATCGCCAGAATAAATGCTGCCTGCAAGTTGAACGGCATGAATTATTCCACCTTCATGCACGGTCTCAAGCTCGCCGGCATCAACATGAACCGCAAGATGCTTTCCGAGATCGCCATTCACGATGCGGATGCATTCACCGCTCTTACCGAGAAGGCAAAGGCAGCTCTCAACTAAAAAGGCAAAATTTAAGGACGATATTCCAAAGCGGAATATCGTCCTTTTTTATTCGTTTTCGTCGCTCGATATATCGGGCGGCAGCGGCATATGGATAAGGCTGCCGCCCATGAGCTCAACCTCGCTCTCGTCATGCGTTACCATGATGGCTGTACGTCCGCGAATCTGCCTTTTCACATACCCGGCAACCAGCAGCTTCGTGGAATCATCCAGTCCTTTGAACGGCTCGTCCATGATAATCAGCTCTCCCTCCGCCATCAGCGCCCGGACAATAGAAACCCTTCGCTTCATGCCGCCCGAAAGCTCCTTAATGGGCCGGTAAAGGCTGTCTCCGAGGCCAACTTCAGCAAGCTGAGTCTCGATATTGGCTTTATTTACATTCTTACCACAGACAATGCGAACGTTTGTAACAGCCGTAAAATCCTCGCAGAGACGGTCCTCCTGAAAAACGCAGCTTATCTTCCCGGGCATACCTTTTATGTCTCCGTCATCATAAGGTATGATACCCAGCAAAATATTAAGCAGCGTAGTCTTGCCGCAGCCGGAGCGGCCCATAATACAGCTCAGTTCCCCTTTTGAAAAAACAGCGTCAAAGCCCCGCAGGACACGGCGCTGACCGAAGCTTTTTTCAAGACCGGAAATAATTATGTCCATCACAGCGCCTCCAATCTCTTATAAATATAGTGGAGCAGCCGCATGAATAGCTTTTCAAAAGCAATGCTGACAACTATTATCACCGCCGTCCACGCAAAGAGCTGGGGCGAATCCAAATAGAGCTTCGCCTTATAGAGCAGCTCGCCTATCGAGCCATCCGGGATGCCGATGACCTCCGCCGCCACGCCGGACTTCCATGCGATGCCGAGCGAGAGGCTGCAGGCGGAAAGAAGATATGGCTTGAGCTGGGGCAGATAAATATATACAAACTGCTTTCCCCAACTGAGCTGGAACACATTGGCCATCTCAAGAAGCTTTTTGTCCGTAGCCAGAAGTCCCTGAAGAACATTTGTATAAATTATTGGCACGACCATCAGAAATGATATGAATATAGATAGATTTTCCACTCTGAGCCATATAAGGCAAAGAATAATGAAGGATGCCACCGGAGTAGATTTGATGACGGATATAAAAGGCCAGAGCAGAGACTCTATCATTCTGAAACGCGCCGCGGCTACCGCTAGCACAGCCCCAATGGATAAAGCCAGCATAAAGCCCGTAACTATGCGTCTGAACGAAAACCAAAGAGCGCTCCAGAAACCGGCCTCCGTCACCATAACTCCGAGCTCTCTGACCACCCTTATAGGGCTGGCAAGGAGCACCGTTTCATTAAGGAGCATGGCTGCCGCCTGCCAGATGAGCAGAGCGATAAAAACAGCGCAGAGCCGCTCAATGCGTATTCTTTTTGGCGTTTTGCTTCTGTTCATCACAGCCGATGCTCCTTTCGTTTTTTTATATGTTTATCTGGTGTAATAGAAATCCTCCGCGGGCAAAGCGCCTCCAACAGATGCGGGGTTCTGGTCATAAAGTACCTGGTAATATCCTTCGATGACAGACTTCATCTCAGTGCCTTCATAGTATACAATGTTGCAGTAAGGCAGAGCCTTTTCGGCAACAGCAGCCTTGACTATATCATACTGCTCGACAAGCTGAGCAGTCTCCGGAATATGGCTGTTTGCATACTCAATCGATGCTTTGTATTCATCAAGGAAAGCGGCAAGCTGCTGGGGATACTTTTCGGCAAACTCACGGCGAACCGTGAGGACACCGGTGACAAACACGCTGCCGGTGTCAAGGGCATTCCACTCATCTACCATGCTGAGCGCAACACGCAGACCTTCAACATTGCTCTGGGCAACAGTGACAAAAGGCTGGGGCAGCATCGCAATGCCGCCGCCGTTTTTAAGAACGGCAACGACCTCGGTTGCTTCAGACTTCCATTCAATGGTAACATCCTTGTCAGGATCCAAGCCGTTAGCCTGGAGCACATAACGCAGGGTATAGTCCACTACTGTCCCCTTACCGGGAGCGTAGATGGTTTTGCCGCGAAGATCCTCAATGGAATTAACGGTATCGCCGGTCTCTACAATATAGGTAACACCGAGGGTGTTAATGGCGAGAAGCTGCACAGCGCCATTGGTGTTATTATAGAGCACGGAAGCCAGATTAGCGGGAACGGCAGCGACATCCAGCTCGCCCTTTACCATTTTGGGGCTGACCTCGTCCACATTAGCGGCAAGGGTAAATTCACAATCAATGGCAGAGGTGCCTTTCTCCACATCATCAAGGAATTTGACCATGCCCATTGTGGTGGGGCCCTTAAGGCCACCGAGGCGAAGAGTCATGTGCTCCTCAACAGGCTCGGGGTCAGCTTCCGGGGTAGCTTCCGGGGTAGCTTCCGGTGTTGCATCGGAAGTGGATTCAGGCGTAGCTTCGGGGGTAACGGTGGTTTGAGTATCGGCGCCGGTATTGGTGTTTGCACCATTTTGGCTCTGGCATCCGCCAAGTACGGCGAAAACCATTACCAGCACGAGCAGGCAGGACAAGATGCGTTTCATAATTATATACCTCCTATATTTTCGTGGTAAGCGTCTTGGAAGTGACTCCTTTAATCATTCCAAGCTTACCTGAAAGTGAATTGACGGCAACAGGAGGAGCATCCATGACCAGACATATTATGCTCACGTCCTTTTTGCTGTAGGGCAGCCCCATTCTGCCGATGATGTACTGGCTGAAATCACTTAGCAGCTCGTTCACCCGTGCGACAGCCTGTCTGTCCTGTATGATAAGATTGACGATAGTTACTCTGTTTTCGTTTTCCATATTGACCTCCTAAAAAACAAAAAAATTCCATGCCGAAAGACATGGAACATAGCCGGAGATAAAATGGCAGAGCCATCATTTACCATCACAGCAAATCGGTATTCCTATGCCTTTCCGTTTGGGCCGTACCCTTGCGGTCAGATCACTTTTTACGCTTTGATTATCGCACAAAAGCCAAATACCGTCAAGTATTTAGACTGCCGAAAACTTACTTTTTTTCGGCAGTCTTTTTGTCATATAGGACAGCTTATTTTATTACCTTCAGGAAATAGAGAACAGCAAGAGCTATACCGATAAGGCAGTAAAGAGCAACGAGAGTTCTGACAATGGAGAATATCCATCCTATCAGAGGTATCTTGGCAAGCAGACCAAGAACGAGGCCGACAACTACGCTTACTACTATGTAAACGATGATGCTGACTACCAGATTGTTTACGCTTGCTTCCCTGAAAGAAAACGGGAAAAGCTTTTTCAGTGTTTCCATTTCAATTCCTTCCTTTTGCTATATACTTTTATTATTTATGCCATTCAGACTTTAAAAAATTTCTCTATTTCAGCTCTTGACGCCCGGGCGCTGCCCTGTATCATTTCCGGGCTGCCGCCTCCCCTGCCGGAAATCCCGGCGTTTATCTCCTTTGACTTGGCGCGCAGGTCTATGTGCGAGCTGCCCATGACGTAATTATATCCTCCCTCGTCGCTGCCGGAGAAGGCTGCCGCAATACCACCGCATCGCTTAACAGCTTCGTTCACAAGGCTGCGCAGGCTGTTGACGTCAAATGCGGAGGAATAGAAAAAGCAGTAATTCCCTTCCGTATTCTCCAGCTTCTCCGCCCGGGCAACAAGCACCGACTTTTTCAACTCAGAGCTTTGGTATTTTTCATTCTGCAGCTCGTCATAAACACGCTTGACAGCCGGATATATCTCATTGCGTTTTGAGGAAAGCAGAGAGGAAATCTCCGCCGCAGAACGCTGCTTTTCGCTGTAATCAGCAAATGCGTCGCTGCCGCATAGCATCGTTATGCGCACTCCCCCGCGATGCTTCATGAAGTCAACAAGCTTTATAATGCCTATCTCTCCTGTCCGCTTGACATGAGGCGCGCAGCAGGCACATTTATCATAGCCTTCAACGGTAACGATACGCACATTCTCGGTCAAATTTAGCTTGCTGCGGTATTCCATCGTCTCAAGCTCCCGGTCGCTCGGGAATTCCGCGGTAATTCTTACGTTTTCCCATACGGCCCTGTTTGCGGCCAGTTCCACCTCGGCTATCTCTCCGGCGGTAAGCTCGCCGTTGAAATCCAGAGTAACGTAGTCCTCTCCCATGTGGAAGCCCACATTATCGTAGCCAAACCGGCTGTGTACTATTCCGGAAACTATATGCTCTCCCGAATGGTTCTGCATGCGGCGAAAGCGCTGCTCCCAATCTATGGAGCAAGCATATTCCCTGCCCGGCTCGATTGCATTCTCGGTATAGTGCAGTATTCTGCCGTCCTTTTCATGAACGTCGAGCACTTTCACATCACCGATAAGCCCCGTATCAGCGGCCTGTCCGCCGCCCTCCGGGAAAAACGCGGTACGGTCAAGAGTAACGCACCAGCGCTTGCCGTCATGCTCGCAGGACGTTACCACAGCGGTAAAGTTATTCATATGGCTATCAAGATAATAAAGCTTTTCGGTCATGCTTTGCCTCCGGATGTTTCTGAAACAAAACCACTTAATTCTGTCAGCGGCGTTGCTCTCATTTTAGCATTAACAGTTATTTTTTTCAATCCCTATTGCGACGTAAACTTGCATTGACAGGTACGCATTATTATTTTAGAATAGAATAAAACACATATTTAAAAGGAGCGGACGGCTATGACTAAGGTTCAAATCGTTTTTATGTGCGTGCTGATTTTAGGTATGATCGTTTTTGTATTCTCCCCCGGCGTCGGAACGGTATCGTATGTAGCCGCCGGTCTTTGCCTGCTGGGTATGGTCGGCAATATTATACTGACAATGTATCATATGAGGAAGATGTTAAAGGAAAATGCCAAGGCCGAAGCTGAAAAAAACGCAAACGCGGAAAACAGAGGGAACAGCGAAAAGACCGGAAAATATGATAATAAGTAACGAATCAGCCTGAGGCCGAGCGCCTCAGGCTGGTTTTTATGGGTTGCGAGCCGTTTTGCTCATCGCGATATGCAAAGATAAAACTGCCGCATCCGTTTGGGTGCGGCAGTTATGTATAAACTTACTTGTCCAGAGCGATACGGCTCTGCTTGTATATCTCGTTTCTGTACTTTGGAGAGCACATGAAGTCGAATGTGATGATGGGCTTCCCCTGGAAGGTAGGAGCATACTCGGCTACGAAAGCCTTTGCCGCAGCCTCGATCTCAGTATCGGAAGCATCAGGAGCGACAGCGGGAGGAGTTACGCCAAGAATTATCTTGTCGCCGTACTTCTCGTTGAGCATCTTTACATCGTTCATAGCCTGGGGACACCACATATCAACGCCCTGGGCTATCATTGCGGGAACGAGCATCTCGTTCTTGCCGCAGGAATGCTGCTGGAACCAGAGGCCCTTGGAGTGGCAGAAGTCAACGATCTTCTTGATATGGGGAACGATCATCTCCATGCAGGTATCCAGGGAGAAGAAGGGAGCGCGCTGAGAACCCCAGTCATCGTGGAAGATAACGCCGTCAAGCTCGAAGCACTCAAGATACTTGGAGATCATGTGAATATACATGTCAGCCAGCTTGTCGAACAGAGCGTGAACAGCCTCCTGCTGATCCTCGTCGATAAGAGCCATGATGGCGTTCTCAAAGTCCATGAAGGAAATAAGGCGCTCGAACATACCGTTCTGGAAGGTGACGGAAAGAGAGCGTCCGTCGCCGTTAAAGGGAGCGTTGACTCTGGCGCAGTCTTCCCAATCCATTGCGTCGATGTCGGGGAACTTGATTATCTCGGGCCAATCATTCACGTCATCCAGGATGGGAGCGCCGGGCTGAACCATAGAGCCGCCGACAACGGGAACATAAACCCACTGCACGCCAAAGAGGTCGGGGCCGCCCTTTTCTTCGTCGCTGTGAACGGGGCCGAGGTCGCGAACCTCCGCACGGGCAACGTGGTCAACATTGATTCTGGGCTCAAGGGACATCATATCGCCGCCTACGCTGGGAAACCAGAGCGCACCCTCGCGCTTCCAAGCGGCAAGAAGGTTCTCCTTTGGAGTGACGGGATAATTGTACTTGAGGGGCTTTACGGGCATAACGGGCTCATTAGCCTTGAGATATTCACCGGTGACCTGAAGTTCGGTGTCAGAATAAGGAATACGGTTCATAATTCATCTATCCTCCTGCATATTTAAGCTGTTCTTTTTTAGCTTTATGTGATATTCTATCATCAATAGCACAAAGTTACAAGCTGTTTTTAGGAGTTGAAACATATGAAAATCGCTGTAATAACCGGCGCTTCAGCAGGACTCGGAGAAAAGCTTCTGGAAAAGTCCATCGACGGATTTCCGGAGATAGAGGAATATTGGCTTATTGCCCGAAGCCGGGACAAGCTGGAAGAAATATGTGCCAAACATCCCGGCAAAAGCTTTAAAATACTCGCTCTTGACCTCTGCGATACCGCCAGCTTCTCAGCTTTAGCGGCGGAGCTTGAGGCCGAAAAGCCCGAAGTATTTCTGCTTATAAACAACGCGGGCTGCGGATATCTGAACAATATAGGCGACGGCCCGCTGGACGCGCAACTGAACATGGTGGAACTGAATGTCCGTGCGCTCACCGCCGTGACCCATATCTGCGTTCCTTATGTTCCCGCAGGTGGGCATATTATCAATATATCCTCCATAGCCTCGTTCTGCCCAAATTCAAGAATGACCGTTTACAGCTCCACGAAGGCCTATGTAAGCTTTTTCAGCCGCGGACTTTGGGACGAACTCAAAAGCCGAAAGATAAGCGTTACCGCGGTATGTCCCGGACCGATGGACACTGCTTTTATCTATAAGGGCAACATCAAGGGCAAGTCCAAAACCTTCGACGTTCTCCCCTACTGTGAGCCGGATAAGGTTGCGGCAGGCAGCATAAAGGCCGCAAAAAAGGGCCAAGCAGTATATACGCCTCGGGCTTTTTTCAAGCTTTACCGGGTGCTGGCAAAGATCATCCCCCATTCTATAATGATAAACGCTGCAAGAACATAATAAAGCGCAACGGCAGTACATTTCTTGTGTATCGCCGTTGCGCTTTTCTATCAACCAACATTTTCGGCATCAAGAGTGGGAAAAAAGATTTGGGGAGGGAATAGAAAATCGGAGAATAATTTGTTGGATGGGAAAAATGCCGAAAATGCGGGATTGACCATTATTCAGTCCGGAGAGCTATGACCGGATCCTTGTTAGCCGCCACCCTGGAAGGAATGAGGCCCGCAATCACAGTAAGCACAACGCTTATTGCTATGAGGATAACTGCGGCGACCGGAGGCAGCGTGGCATTGAGTATCATAATACCTGTTAAATGGTGAATTATAGCATTAATAGGAATGCACAAAATAAGGGTGACGACTATACCTATCACTCCGGCCGTCAAGCCGACAAGAAGAGTCTCGGCGTTGAACACTCGGGAAATATCGCGCTTGGAAGCACCGATGGAGCGCAGTATACCGATTTCCTTTGTGCGCTCAAGAACGCTGATATAAGTAATGATGCCTATCATAATAGAGGAAACCACCAGAGAAATGGCGACAAAAGCGATAAGCACATAGGAAATGGCATTGATAATTGTGCTTACGGAGGACATCATCAGAGCCACATAGTCGGTATAGTTTATCTTATCTGCTTCAGAAACACCCTTGTTATAGTCGTCAATTATATCGGCAATTGTATCCTTTGCCTCAAATGTAGCCGCGTAAATATTGATAGTTGACGGGCTGTCAGGATCGACGTAGCCGAGAGCCCTCATGTTATCGTCATATGTAGAATCGGATACGGTTCGGGGCATATACTCATCATAGAGGACCACATACTCGGCTTCAGTAAAGGGCTGGGCGGAGAACATGGCGGCAAGCTGGTCGGTGGTATAAGAACCAAGCTGAGCCTGTATCTGTTCGGAATACTGCTGAGTTATCTGCTCCGCCATCATCTGACGGACATATCCGAAGAGCGTATCGTCATCCATAGACGGCAGCATGTTCTCATACTCCGGATAAGACTGAGTAACCATCTGCTCGATGTATTCGCGGGTAAGTCCCTGCATATTACTCTCTACGATACCGGCAACGTATTCCTCTGAAGGTGTGGACATATAGTCAGTGATTATTTCAGCTTTTTTTGCATTGCTTACGGTTTCCAGATAGGCTTTGACAGTCTCGGCCTTCTCTGCGTCACCGGGCTCAGGTGTATCCTCGGAAACGAAAGGCAGCCCAGTCAAAACATCTGTTTCGGGGTTTTCCATCTGCTCAATGACGAGTGCTTTATTGGCAGTTTCGGCGATGATATGGTCTGTAAGCGCGGATGTATAGCCTATGGCGCCGCCCATCATACCGGCGATGGCATCCTCATCAGGCCGGATTATACCAACTATTTTCAGCTCTGTGCCGTTGTTGTAAAGGGTCTTGAGGCCCAGCTCGGTATCCAAAACGTTTGTATAAGTGCCATCGGCGTTTGGCTGATAGCAGTCGGACGAGTAAATGAGTTTGAATGTTTTGCCGAGTATCTCATCATATGTCCAGCTTTCAAGGGACGATGTATCGACGGTTTCGCCCTTCATCATGGACAGTAACACATTATACATATCCTCAGCCCGTTTCAGGCCAAGAGAATAAAGAACAACATCGCTGACTTCATTTTTGGAGTCGACTATCAGCACTACCTCGTTGTAGGACTGAGGCCATGTACCGGCAATAACGTCATACTGCTCTTCGAGAATAGGATTTATTATCTCTCCGTTCTCTCCGGGAAGCATTTCGTCCCAAATCATGATACCGCCTGTCATGCCGGTCATCTGAGACATACTTGTCATCATGCTTCCCACGTCACTGCCTTCAACGGCTGCGCCGGTCGCGGAGGTATACATCTGTTCCCACAACGCCATGAAATCAGACTTTATAATATGCCCGTCAACATCCTGAGTATAAATGTTTAAGTCGAGGTCATAGCTGTACTCTATTGCGCTTACGTTTTCCCTGAGCGCGGTTGATGGGTTCTCGCCCTCCATCTCCGCATCCAGAAAAGCCTTGAAAGCACTGAGATTGTTGACCTCTACGTCAGCGGAATACATGGTGTTCATCATGTCATACATTATGGAATTGACATAAACCTTATCAAGCTCATGGGCATTCTCTCCCGAACTGGCGGAAACTCCCATCAGCGAGCTCATAAGACTGTCCATATTCAGGCGTTCTGCCTCGAGGGTGATTGGATAAGAGGAAAGGGTGTCCTCCTGTACACGGTCTATATAGTTATTCACGCCGGTGGATACAGACAGAATGAGTGCTATACCGATTATGCCTATGCTGCCGGCAAAGGCGGTGAGGAAGGTCCTTCCCTTCTTGGTCATCAGGTTGTTCAGCGAAAGGGACACTGCCGTGAAAAAGGACATGGCCGGTTTCTTCTGCTTCTTAAGTTCCGCTTTCTGCGGTACAAGCTCCTCGCCGTTATAGGGATTGGTATCGCCGATTATCTCGCCGTCCAGCAGTCGGATAATGCGGCTGGAATACTGCGCAGCAAGGTCAGGGTTATGCGTGACCATGATTACAAGGCGATCTTTTGCTACCTCTTTGAGTATCTCCATTACCTGAACACTGGTCTCAGTATCAAGAGCACCGGTGGGTTCATCCGCAAGGAGTATATCCGGGTTATTTACCAGAGCTCGGGCAATGGCGACGCGCTGCATCTGTCCGCCGGACATCTGGTTGGGCTTCTTTTTTAGCTGATCTCCAAGGCCGACCTTTTCAAGAGCATCAATAGCGCGCTTGCGGCGTTCTGCCTTGCTTACGCCGGAAAGGGTGAGAGCAAGTTCGACGTTTGAAAGTACCGTTTGATGGGGGATAAGGTTATAGCTTTGGAATACGAAACCGATGGAATGGTTCCGGTATGTATCCCAATCGGAGTCCTTGAAATCTTTTGTAGACTTACCGTTTATTACAAGGTCACCGGAGGTATACTGGTCAAGACCGCCGATGATATTCAGAAGTGTTGTCTTGCCGCAGCCGGACTGTCCGAGAATGGATACAAATTCATTTTCCCGGAATTTCAGGCTCACGCCTTTCAGCGCCTGCACTTCCATATCGCCCATAGAATAATTTTTAACGATATTATCCAAAAAGAGCATATATTTCCCCCCTGAGCTTTGATTTATCAAAATCATAATCGTTCATTATCAACCCAACATCAACAAAAAATGAATTTTCCGTTGACATTTTATATTTCCAGTTCCGGCTGTTGATGTTTTATTAATGCTGATACTCTAAAATCAGCATTAATAATGTAGAATTATTGAATTCAACGGCCGAATAATGTATATTGATATAGGGTGATTATCATGTTTAAAATTCTTATAGTTGAAGATGACGTAGAGCTGGGTCAACTTTTCAGACGAGTTTTGGAGAAAAACGGCTATGCCGTGATAAACGCCTGCGATGGCGTAGACGCTATGAACAAGCTTGAGACCGAATATATTGACCTGATCATTTCCGACGTTATGATGCCGAACATGGACGGCTATGAGTTCGTGCGCGAACTGCGCGACGCCAAGCTCGACATCCCGGTGCTGATGATAACCGCTAAAGACCGCTTTCAGGATATGCAGGCAGGATTTGGCGCGGGCACTGACGATTATATGGTAAAGCCTGTAAACGTTAATGAGATGGTGCTGCGAGTAGGCGCCCTCCTTCGCAGATCTAAGATGATAAGTGAGAAAAAGCTGACTGTAGGCGGCACGGTTCTTGAATACGACTCTCTTTCTGTGATCAAGGGCGGAAAGTCCTACGTTCTGCCTCAAAAGGAATTTATGCTCTTATACAAGCTTCTATCCTACCCCAACCACATATACACCCGTCAGCAGCTCATGGATGACATATGGGGATTGGACACCGAAACGGAGTCCCGCACAGTGGATGTACATATCAACAGACTCAGAGACAGATTCAGGGACAGCGATGACTTCGAGATAGTAACGGTACGCGGCATCGGTTACAAGGCGGTGAAGAAGGTTGAAGTCTAAAGTAAGCAGAAGTCTCAGGCTGTATGCCTCCTTTATCATCTTCATTATGCTCAGCATCTCCATGATCTTCACTGCCGCTATAGGTCTCTCTCTGTATCGTGCCGGTATGCTAAGGTCAATATTTGCATCTCCCTTTACGTTCATTCTATGGATATATACTGTCAGTATCGTCATCAGTACCGTGCTTACGGCATTGGCGGGTAAATGGCTGCTCTCCCCTATCCTTAAAATAAGCAGAGCATCAAACCAGGTGGCAAAAGGAGACTTCAAAATTCGTCTGGATACAGACAGCTATATCGAAGAAGTGCAGCAGACCTACGTAAATTTCAATCACATGGTGGAGGAACTGGGTACCATCGAAACTCTGCGCAGCGATTTTATCGCCAATGTTTCACATGAGTTCAAAACTCCGCTCAATGCCATTGAGGGCTATGCAACCCTGCTTCAGGATAGAAGCCTGACTGAAGATGAAGAACAGGAATACGTGGAAAAGATACTTTTCAACACAAGCAGGCTTTCGGAGCTCGCCGGCAATATTCTGATGCTCTCCAAGGTTGAAAATCAAACTATTCCAGCCGAGGTAACCCACTATCAGCTTGATGAGCAGATACGTCAGAGTCTTGTAATGCTGGCTCCAAAATGGAGCGCCAAAGAGATAGATATGGACATTGAGCTGGATGACATATACATCACCAACAGTGAGAGCCTGCTGATGCAGGTTTGGTTAAATATCATCGGGAATGCTATAAAGTTCAGTCCTGTCGGTGGCCGCATCACTGTACGCCTGTTCAAAGACAGCGGCGTCATTGTAGCCACCGTCCGCGACGAAGGGATCGGCATGAGCGGTGAGACCCTGAAGCATATTTTTGAGAAATTCTATCAAGGAGATACATCGCACCGTTCAGAGGGCAACGGTATAGGCTTGTCCCTTGTAAAAAAGATACTCGACCTGTGCGGCGGACGCATCTCCGTAACCAGCGCCGAAGGTGAAGGCAGCACCTTCAAGGTAACACTGCCGGAAACGAGATAAGCATATGTTTACAGCAAAACGACGGTATCCGTGATACCGTCGTTTTACCGTTCATTTTAAAGCTAATTTCTTTTCCTTCAGATACCTCAGTCTGCTCTTCAGAAGAGCCCAGAATATCCAAAAGTACGGCGTGGAAATGAACATACTTATGCCGAAAAACGCCTGCACACAATAGCAGACTATTCCCACGGCAAATGCCGCCGCAATCGGGTCATCGGTATGACTTTTAACAAAACGCACAAGCGTTGATATTACCGCTGCCAGATATGCAATAAGAGCCGGGATGCCCTGGCATACGGCAATATTGAGATATTCGTTATGAGCCGCGTCTATGGTGGCCTTCTTAACCGTACCGTCCTCTCTCGCCGTTTCAAAAATAACGCCGATGCGCTGCGCCAACGTGTCCGGACCGCCTCCAAGCAGCGGGCGGCTCGGAATAAGGGGCAGCGTATTGCGCCAGATAAAAATTCTGCTCGTGCCAAATGAATCGTCGAAGTTTCCGTGGAGGATGCTATGCAGCTCATAGAGTATACCGCTTTCAAAATCAATACGATAAACAGCAGCCAGAAGGAAACATATCATCAGCAATTCGGCAATTATCAAAAAATTTCTTGTTTTTTTCCCAAATCCAAAGACAAAAGGAAGAGAGATAAATATTCCCGCAAAAAAGCCAAGAATTCCCGCAGCTATTCGGGACAGCATGAGGACCGCCATACAGAGCAGCACAGGCGCGGCAAGCAAATATCGTGCCCTTTCCTTTGCCCGGGAAATATATATCAGGAGCATCGATGATGTCAGGCAAAGCAGTGACGCGGTAAGCCCCGCATTGCCCAGCGTGCCCAGAAATTCTCCGGAGTATTTTTCTCCCGCGTCATAGTAGGTCATTCCATCAGGAAAAAGCCCGAGGGCATTTATTTTCAATAGCTGCAGTATACACAGCAGAGAGTATACGGTCATGACCGCCGCGGTAAGGTACACTATCCACTTCCCCGCCGGCAAATTCCGGGACAGCAGCAGGAAGATAAAGCAGTAAATACCTATTGTCAACGCTCCCTCGCGGCGGTTCGCTCCGATTAGGGTATCCGGAAAAAACTCCGATACCAGCGCTGAAATTACAGTAAATGCAAAATATATGAGCACACACAGTTCTGTAACGCTTATTTTGCGACAGCTCAGACGTTTGCCGTGACGCGGCCTTTTTCCTGTTCCCCAAGCGAGCATAGAGGCGGCAAAAGCTCCGCTGACGGCGAGAAATGAGATATATTTTACAATGGTGATATTTGCATAGCCCTGTGGGCCGACAGCAAAGAGCTGTACCGTCAGCATAAGGATCACAAACAGTCCGGATATAAACTCCGGCACGCCCACAGATCGGTTTATGTGCTTGAGTATTTTTTCTTTCACATTTGCTCCTGTACTTAAACAGCCCGAAGCCATTAGGCCTCGGGCTGTTTTCAATTATTTGATATCTTATTTGTGGCCAAAGGTGATTTTTGCGAAGTCAGCGAGAGCTTTTACCGCAAGGTCGATGTCGGTCTTGGAGGTGTTTATGCAGATATCATAGTTATCCATATCCTTCCAGGATGCGCCGGTATAATACTTATAGTAGCTGGCGCGGCCTTTATCGATCTTTGCGAGCTCCGCTTCGACAGTCTTGGGGTCATAGCCATACTCATTGATACAGCGGGCGATACGGTCGGGCTTCTCAGCGCGAACAAATACCTTCATGACGTTGGGATGGTCGTTGAGAACATAGTTTGCGCATCTGCCGATAATAACGCAGTTGCCCTGAGCTGCAACCTCGCGGATAACGTCAGACTGAGCTATGAACGCTCTGTCATTTACCGGAACGGTATACTGCAGGTTTATGCCGGATGATATGTAGGCGGATGTGGCAATATTGAAAAGGAAATTGTTATTTGCCTTCTCCTCATTCTTCGCAATAAAGTCGGGACTCAGTCCGCTTTTTTCGGCTGCCATCTGAATGATGGCTCTGTCATAATAGGCGAACCCAAGCTCTTCCGCCAGCTTCTGACCGATGGTTCTTGCACCGGTGCCGAACTCTCTGCTAATCGTAATAACCTTGTATGCCATATAAGTCCCTCCTTGATAATAGGCAGCTGATCAGCATCTGTCTTTGCGCTCTCATTATACATGATATTTTTCCGCTTTGCAACACAAAAGATATTCCACCATGTCATTTACACGAACTTCTTTATTGTAATAATAGTTCTCCCTTTACGGCTCATACCGCCCACGGACTCAAGCAGCAGCTTGCCATATCCGCGAACGGAAATGCAGTCACCCTCACATAAAGGCTTGTCGGCTTTAATACATTCAAAGTCGTTTACCTTTACTCTGCCGGAGCTTATAAGAGCCGCGGCGTTACCCCGGCTTACGGAGCAGCCGGCGGATACAATGGCATCCAGCCGCAGCGAAGCCACGGTATCTTTTATGAGCTTATATTTCTCTTCCTTACCGGCCGGAGGACCATCGAGAAGCTCCAGCTTCAGTGTCTCACGTCCGGCTCGGAAAAGGTTTTCCATTATAAACGCAGTCGCCTCTGAAACACATATTATGTCGCAGAAATCCTCGTGCACCAAAAGGTCTCCCAGGCATTCCCTGCTTATGCCGATATTCATAAGGCTGCCAAGCATATCACGGTGGCTCACCATACCCGGTCGAAACCTCGCGCGGACTACGTTCACTCCTGACTCACTTACAGCGCACTCACTGTCGAGATAATCCGGGTAAAACACCAGAAGCTTCCGTTCAGCACACTCATACCCGCCCCAAAAGACATATCCCTGCGCTTTCTCCCCTTTCAGCGCCGTGTCAGCAATAATGCAGTCATGCAGCGAGAGAAACCGGGTGGTTTGGATATAGTTTTTTTCGTTGCAGGCGGTGTATTTATCCATTACCTTCGCCAGCATAAGTACGTCCTCTTCAGCGGAAGCGTATTTCTTGATTATCTCGCGCTTACCGTCAGCCATTGGAGGAATTGGAAGCGGGCAGCTCGATGACGGGGTATACGCCCTCGCCGCCGTTCATCTGCACCTGAGGCAGAACTCCGTTCCAGTTTGTTATCTTAGTGTAATCAATAAGCTCATCGGTAAGGGACGCGGCTATATCAGCGTTTGCTTTAGCCTCGGCTTCCGCCTTTATCTTGACCGCATATGCCTCCGCCTCCGCCGCTATCTTAGCGGTCTCCGCCTCGGCGTTTGCGGCTATTACCTTCTTCTCCGCTTCAGCTTGGGCAACGATTATCGCGGCTTCCTGTTCAGTCTGAGTGGTGAGCTTATTCTGCTGGGCTACCTGCTTGGCTTCAACGGCATCGGTAAATGTATCGGTAAAGTCGATATTTTCAATATTCACATCGATTATCTGTATGCCATAGCGGCTCATATCCTCGGTAAGATACTCCTCCACGGAATCCGAAAGGACTGTGCGCTTTTCAACAAGACCCTCGGCGGAATAGGCGGAAAATACCAGCTTGACGTTCTCCAGCACTCTGGGATATATAACGGTGTCATAATAATTTACTCCGACATTCTGATACAGGAACTGAGACTGAGTCTTATCAACGGTAAAGTTAACGGAGCCGCTGATAGAGGTCTGCTGTATATCGGAAGAAAATGCCTCCATAGCAAAGTCGCGCTTCTGGACTCTGTTATCCATTTTTATGACCTGCTGATAAGGCAGCTTGAAGTTGACGCCTTCATTGAGTATCTTGTCCTCAACCCTGCCGAATGTCACTAAAACGCCGGTATGACCTGCCGGGATCGTGGAAATGCATCCCACGATTATAAGAAGCAACGGCAGAACGGCAAGAATACTCTTTCTGTTAGTTTTCCAGGTCTTAGCGCTGACGACCCGGGTATTCCCCATTTTGTCGGTCACTTCCTTGCGGGTAACGGAAAAACCGGTGATAATAAAAACAACAACAGCAAGAATTAACGCTGCAGCTACCCAAACCATATCTTTATCCTCCTTTATCTTGACTCGTAGTTCTTTACCTTATGCAGGTTCTCTTCGTCGGAAGAAAGCTCTATCATCTTTATATTGCTGGTATCCATTTCATTGAAGAGCTGAACCAGATGGGTGACGAATATATACTTGCTCTTCACTGCCGGCAGTATCTCAAGGATATCCTTTATGCCGGCGGATCCCTCGGAATAGGCGGTAGTCTGAAATGTCTCGTTGAGCAAAACCAGCGAATAAGGCACTATATTGTCAAGTATCGCTGCAAGCTCCTGAACCTCACCCTCAAAGCGTCCGGCGATGTCTCCAACGCTGAACTCCTTTTCAGAGGATGAGAACTGAGCGAAAACAGCGTTTCTTATGCTTATATTTGCGGCTGACGCGCAGACAGGAAGACCGGCCTGGGCAAATATCTGAGCCACAGCTATGGCGCGGAGATAGCAGGTCTTGCCGCCGCTGTTTCGGCCTCGAATGAGCATGCCCTTGTGGCTCTCCTCAAGTCTGACGGGGTTGCGGGTGATTTCGTCGGCGGAAAGTCCCTCGGCTATGAGCTGCATATCATAGATGTCGTTGGCCTTGAAGCAGTCGCTTTCAGCGGGCAGCATTCTGGGCATACACATTGGCATTTTCGCTTCGCTGAGATAGCGGCAGTATCTAAGGCCGGTATCATAGAAAGAAAGCTCTCCGGAAAGGCCGCGGAAGAACTCATAGATATTGCCGGTGATGCCGCTTAGAGCGGTATAAAGCTCATAGAGAGCCTCGTTAAGGATATTATTGGCATCTTCGACATGATACTCACCCATATCGACCTCTGGCACTATGTCGCTCTCTCGGGTAGTCTTGCCGATATTGCCGAAAAGCTTCTTGAAGGATCTCCCTATGGATTTATCCTCAAGCTCAATGGCCTCAGTAAGACTGGCAGACTTGATCGTGAGAGTATTGTCAGACTCGATACGTACGCAGAATTCGTATGCATCGATATTCTCCCTGCTGAAATAACCGGAGATTTGAGATATCTCGTCCAGTGAGGCGTTCTCCGTCATCTCTGCGCAAAAGCGCTTTATTCCGAGAAGTCCTTCCGATTTGACCTGATATTTCTCAATGGTGTCTCGGATAGAGCGGAAATAGGAGACAGTGTTTTTTGCAAAGTTCGCCGTTACCTTCAGGGACTCATACGTGCAGTCCAGAATACCCCTGGAAGTATTGGGAACACCATAGACATAAATGCTGGACCGCATCTCGTGCCAATCGGACTGGAGCGTATCATAGCTTTTGAATATCAGACGCAGCTCCTCCAGCAGCTTGGGCATGGATATGAAGTCCATGAGCACATCCTGACGGTACTTTATATCGTCAATGCGCTTAAGCGGCTTTTTTATTACCTCCATGAAGTAATTGAAGCTGTCGGAATTGCGGGAAAACTCCCAAGCGGCCTTATCGATGGAAAGGTCATACACTGCGTCGCTCATGGCCTCGGCGAGAGGGCCTTCGCTGACGATAAAGCTATCATCAAAATTCTTATAAAGCAGACTGAATTTCATTAAAGCCCCCCTCCCTTCACTTTACAAAACGCGCACGGAGCGCATCGGCGGTCAGGCCATATTTTTTGAGGATATCCAGCGCAAAGGAATCGGAGGCACCCCTGCGGCGTTCAATCTTATAGGTTCTGCGGTTTTCATCGCTCTCGTCTACGATAACGCTGAGGAATGGTATCTTTGTATTGCCCACGCCGTGCTGGTGGGTGATATAAATACCGAACGCGCCCTTTTCAAAGAGGTAATCAGCCAGCTTTCCTGTAAGCTCGGTTGCAATCTCCTCATTGGTTGTGGAATAGGTCTCATTGAGCAGCACCAACGCGCTGGAAACGTCGTTTGCGAGTATTTTCTTAACGCGGCTCTGCTCGTCGGCAAAACGGCCGTCACCGTCAAAGCGTTCATCTCTCGGGAAATGGGTATATACGCCGCTTACGGGATAAAGCTCTGCGCTGCTGCAAACCAGCGGGCAGCCGCAGAGGAACATGATGGCAGTGATACCCACGGCGCGGAGATATGTGGTCTTACCACCGCCGTTAGCGCCGGTGAGGTAGCAGAATGGCTCTTCAGCGGTGAATTCAACATCGTTGGGGACGATATTGGTAACATCCTTGGCAATGAGGGAGATATCCCTTGCACCGCGTATGATGAACTTCTTTTCAGCGGAAACAACAGGCCAGCAGACAGGCATCCCCATAGCCTTAACGCGGTCGATTATCTCCGATACCTCCAGATAGAAGTTCAGCTCTGAACGGTACTGGAGTATACTGCTGTCGTAGAAGCCTGAGAATTCGTCATAGAATTCCTTGAACAGTTTGAAGGACTCGGGGTACAGCGTAGCAAGGCCGTTGATTATTCTGGGCTTTATTTTGATAGAAACGTCGCGCTTCTCTCTGGTATCAGGTATGCCAAGATCTCTGGCGCACTTATTAAGGCGGGCCACTATCGTGGTCTCGTCCTCGGTGCGGATATGCATGGTATCGCCCTTGAGACGCAGACTGTTTATTCTGACAAGGTCGGATTTGGGGAAATTGATACTGCTTATCTCCTCCGCCCTGCGGCACTCTTCTCTTTCAAACTCTCCGGCAAAGAAGCTGACAAAACGCTCGAGGAAAAATCCGCTGCCGGTGGTTTTGGCGGCATTGCGAAAAAACTTCATTTCCGCGTTAATAAGGTTGAAATAAAGATAATTGCGTTCATTATCGCACTTTGACGCGGTATAGGCGGCGTCCAGCTTATATACCTCTTCAATATTTCTGGCAAGAAGTTTGAGCTGGATGCGTATGTCCTTATTTTCAAGAACCTTGAACAACTCCTGGCGGACAGGTATATCCTCAGGGGTGCCGACGGTAGTCATGGCGGATATGGCCTCGTCACTTAGAAGCAGGTCAAGCTTCAAATCGCTGAAGCTTTCGCGCTCAATATGAGTCTGCGAGGGTGCGCCGGTAAACAACAAACTCGGATAGGTCATGATGTATTTATCGTTCCTTCCTGGCCTCATATAGTGAAGCCGGATTTTGGGCTATCGTGTTTTAATATCATAACACAGCTTCATGAAAATTGAAAGGATTACTTACCCTTTGCGGGCTATTCTTCACAAAAACTTCATAAAGAACAGCGGCACCCCGGCTTTGGGGATGTCGCTGTTCTGTTAAAAATTGTTTAGTTGAGGAAATCCTTGAGTTTCTTGGAGCGGCTTGGATGGCGGAGCTTTCTGAGGGCCTTGGCCTCTATCTGACGGATACGCTCACGGGTAACGTTGAATTCCTTACCCACCTCTTCAAGGGTCCGGGTACGGCCATCCTCGATGCCGAAGCGCAGGCGCAGGACCTTTTCTTCTCTGGGCGTGAGGGTGCTGAGCACCTGCTCAAGCTGTTCACGCAGGAAGGTGAAGGACGCGGCCTCAGCGGGCTCGGATGCGTCCTCATCGGGTATGAAGTCGCCAAGATGGCTGTCCTCTTCCTCGCCGATGGGAGTTTCGAGAGAAACGGGCTCCTGAGCTATTTTAAGTATATCGCGTATTTTCTCTACGGGCATATTCATCTCTGCCGCGACCTCTTCGGGGCTGGGGTCATGTCCAAGCTCCTGAAGGAGCTGGCGGGAAACGCGGATGACCTTGTTGATAGTCTCGACCATGTGTACAGGAATACGGATGGTTCTGGCCTGGTCTGCAATGGAGCGGGTTATGGCCTGACGTATCCACCATGTTGCGTATGTGGAGAACTTATAGCCCTTGGTGTGGTCAAACTTTTCAACAGCCTTGATAAGGCCGAGGTTGCCCTCCTGAATAAGGTCAAGGAACAGCATGCCGCGGCCAACATAGCGCTTGGCTATGCTGACGACCAGACGGAGGTTGGCCTCGGCCATCTTCTTGCCGGCCTCCTCGCCTATTTTTACAGTATTTTTAAGCTCTTCCAGTTCTTCCTCGGTAAAAGGCTCGGCCTCGCCCTTTTCCACTGCCTGCCGGCGTTCTTCAAGTTTTGCATTAGCCTCGGTTCCGGCAGCCATCTTTACTGCGTAATCTACCTCTTCCTCGGGAGTAAGAAGGTTGACCTTACCTATTTCTTTGAGGTACATGCGGACAGGGTCGTCTATGCTGAAGGTCTCTGCCAGGGCGTCGGTATTAGCAATTTCTTCCTCGCTTATGTCCTCAAGCTCCTCGATCTCATCCAGATCTGCGGCTTCAGGAAGCATATCGTCTGTTATCGTGACGCTGAAATCCTCATCTATTACCTCGATGTTCAGGCTTTCGAGAGTTTCATAGAATTTATCTATCTGTTCCGCTTCCAGATGAAGCTCATCATAGAGAGCGTTCAGATCCTTTATGGAAACGGAGCCGGCTTTCTTCGCTTTTTCAAGCATTTCGGTAAGCTTTGCGCTAACCTGTTCTTTCTCCATATGCTCGGGTGCGGTACCCGCTGCTTTAGCCTTTTTTGCCACTGTTTTTATCCTCCATACCCTTAGTTTCTTTATATCTGTTCATGAGTGCCAGCAAATCCGCTGAATTCTTGAGCTTTTCCGTGTGGATGACCCGTGTGTAGTCTTCGAGGGTGTGCAATGAATCCGCCAGACTTTCGGGTTTCTGCGCAATATGTACCAATTGGGACATTTCTTCTTCACCTATATCAGCAGCCAAAGCTGATATCTCTATGCTCCTTCCGTTTTTGAAACGCTCGGTTATTACTGAATACAGCTTTCCGAGAAACTCCGACGAAAATTCATCGGCCTTCAGCTCACATTTTGGAATAAGTGAAGGGTCGAGTAGGAGAAGCCGTATAACGCCTTCCTCCGCCGTTGCGGAACGGACGTTTTTATAGCGCAAAGATTTTTCCCGGGGCTGCGCGGCCATTTCAGGCCGGGTCTCAGCCCGCTCCATTTCCTGCTTCTGCTTTTTAGTCTGACGGCTGCGGGATTTAGCTATCTCCTGCGCCATTGCTTCCGGTGATATGCCTGCCGCCTGAGCGGCTCTGCCGCCATATACCTCGCGCTCCACCGGGCTGGACAGGCGGGCTATCATTTCTCCCGCGGCTTTTAAAAATTCAACCTTTTCCTCCGGGGAGCTAAGGTCATATTTCGACTGCAGGTTCATCAGCTTATACTCTATATGGTTCTCACTGCCGTTTATAAGCCGTTCGAAAGCGGCAGGACCGTAGAGTTTTATAAAATCATCGGCATCTATCTTTTTCTTCTCTCCGTCCACCACCCTGTCCGGCAGCTTCAGGACTTTAACGCTGAACTCAGAGTTTTTTAATATCTCCAGGGCTCTGTCTGTGGCCTTAATGCCGGCAGGATCGTTATCATAGCAGATGATTATCTCCTTAGTGTAGCGGGAGATAAGCCTTGTCTGGTCCGTTGTGAGGGATGTTCCCATTGAAGCGACCGCGTTATCAAATCCCGCCTGGTGGAGAGTCACAACGTCAATATTTCCCTCGCAGAGGATGAAATTCTCTCGTTTTGTGTTTTTGGCAAGGTTTATTCCGTATAGCGTGCGCCTTTTGCTGAACGCGATGGTCTCAGGTGAGTTCAGATACTTTGGTTCAGCGTCGGACAGGGTCCTTCCGCCGAATCCAAGCACCTCTCCGCTGACGCTGATCACCGGGAATATCAGACGGTCACGGAACTTATCATAAACCGATCCTTTTGCGTTTTTCACGGCAAGTCCGGCCTGCACAAGCTCATACTCATCGTACCCCCGCTTCTTCATAGCCTTTATGAGCGCGTCCCACTCATTGGGAGCCGCGCCAAGACCAAAGCGTGTGGCGGTATGGGGCGTTATGCGGCGCTTTTCAAGGTAAGCCCGCGCGGTTTTGCCCGCTTCCTCCCTGAGAAGGGAGTTATAAAACCTGGCCGCTTCTTTATTCAGGCTCAAAATTCGCCTGCGAAGCTGACCCGCCTCTCCCCTGTCGTCCTCTGGAACTGCGAGTCCGACACGGTTCGCCAGGAAGCGAACAGCGTCCGGATAACTGAGATTTTCTATCTCCATTATGAAATTGATGACTCCGCCGCCCTTGCCGCAGCCAAAGCAATGATATATCTGCTTATCCGGCGACACGGAGAAGGACGGTGTTTTTTCGTTATGGAACGGGCAAAGTCCGAAAAGGTTGCCGCCCTTTCGGCTGAGTTGAACATAGGATGAAACTACATCGCTTATATCGTTCCTCGCCAGCAGCTCTTCAATAAAGCTGTCGGGAAAAGCCATAAATATCCTCCGTCTCAGATGATCATCGGACGCTCCACGCGCCCGGTATGAATAGATTATTAAAAGTGTAGACCAGATATGTGTCGCTCATTCCGGCTATATAGTCGCAAATGACACGCTCGGGACTATATCTGTCAAGGTGAGATATATAATCCTCGGGCAGCTTGGATGGATCTTTGATATAATAGTCAAAAATCATCGAAAACATACCTTCAACCTTGCTTTCTTCACTTTTTGCGACAGGATTTTTATATACCCGCTCAAACATAAAGTCTCTGAAGGACTCCATAACGAAGTACATGGTGGAGCTCATCTGTATGGTATCGCTGTCGCGGCTGCTGAAAACAACATCCTTAATAATGCTGTCTATACGTTCACCATAGCTTTCGCCCGTAACCGCGACTATCTCTCCCGGAATGTCTTCCTCGGAAAGGATTCCGGCGCGGATGGCATCGTCGACGTCATGGTTTATGTAGGCAATACGGTCAGACATACGCACGACCTTGCCTTCAAGAGTATCGGGCTGCTTGGCACCGGTATGGCAAAGTATTCCATCCCTTACTTCGGCGCAGAGGTTAAGACCCCTGCCATCCCGCTCAAGAATGTCCACCACTCTCAGGCTCTGCTCATTATGCTCAAAGCCGGTGGAGCATATTTTCGCCAGCGCCCGCTCTCCGGCATGTCCGAATGGCGTATGGCCAAGGTCGTGACCGAAGGCAATGGCCTCGGTAAGATCCTCATTGAGCCGCAGTGCCCGGGAAATTGTGCGGGCAATGCGTGCCACCTCGATGGTGTGGGTCATGCGGGTGCGGTAATGGTCGCCCTCCGGCTGGAGGAAAACCTGGGTCTTGTGCTTGAGTCTGCGAAAGGATTTGGAATGTACTATGCGGTCGATATCCCGCTGAAAACAAGTGCGGATATCGCAGGCCTCTTCAGGTATTCTCCTGTCTCCTGCTCCAGTGGAAAATGCCGCTCTCGGCGAAAGCACAGCTTTTTCCAGGCTCTCTCTTTCTTCGCGTATCGTCATACAGCCTGACCTCACCCTTTCCTGAACATATTCTTATAATTATATTATACGGAAAAAATTCGGAAAATCCTTTTTTTATAACCAAAAAACTGTGATATGACTATTGCTATGCTTTGTGGTCACCGCTCAAAGCGGTAACGAAAAAGTGATAAAATGGTCATACTACGGTAATCGATCGTTTACCGTAGCAATGACCACTTCACAGCTTTTGAGAAAATGTCGCAATTTAATTGCCCAGGAGCTTTTCCGCATTTTCATGGTAGATTTTTTCCTTCTCGCTGTCGGAAAGGCCGAGACTCTCCACCAGACGCTTTTCCTCCTGAGGTGTATGCCAGGGGCAGTCAGATCCGAAGAGCATATGATCCACGCCGTGCTTTTCAACTATTTGCTGGGCTGTCGGCTTAGCGATAGCACCATATCCGTAAGATGTATCGAAATATATCGGCAATCCGCAGAGCAGCCGCAGCACGTCCGTGCCGCAGGAAAGTCCGCCCCAATGGGAAGCAATGAACGGTGAGTCTACCCAGCGCAGAGCGTTCAGGATGCGGTCCGGAGTTGCCATATAAGGCGGTGCAAAACCATAGTCAAATCCGGCGTGAACCATTGTTATAAGGCCGAGCTGGGCGATCTTTTTGAATATTGGCCGCATTATTTCATCGTCGATATAAAGCCCCTGATAGTCAAATTGAAATTTTACACCCTTGATGCCCAGGGCTTTTATCCTTTCCAGCTCCTCAAAAACGTTCGCAGCTCTGGGATAAACCGAGCCGAACGCGATGACCTCTTCCCGTTTGTTCATCTCTGCAGCAAAGTCATTTACAGCCGTCATCTGGCGTTCATTGGTTGCTATATTCAGCACCACAAAACGGTCTACACCCTGAGCCTTCATAAAAGCAGAAAGCCCGTCAAGGCTTCCATCCGTATGGGGTACAAGACCGCCCGCCTTGCCGCCGATCTTCTCCACGGCGGCCGAGGCTATTTTATCCGGGAAACAATGGGAATGAAAATCTATAAGCATGATTATCAACCTCTGATATCGTATTGAGCATGATTATTTTCAAAATCCTTTTCAAAATCCTTTTGAAGCTGTAGTTTACTATATAATTTATACTAAGGTATTGTCAATAAATTTGTCGAAAATACAGGCATCTTGGGTTGGACTTTCCATTTCTTATATGGTATAATCTTTCTAAATGCATTTGAGCAATGTGTTAAAATGCGTCGATATATACCAAAACATGTAACAGCACTTTTAATACCGATAAATACATTCTCTGAAAGGAGCAGCTATTTATGAAAAAAGTTGCCGTCATTATGGGTTCTGACAGCGACCTTCCTGTAGTGAAGGGCGCTATTACCCGCCTCAAGCAGTTCGGAGTACCTTTTGAGGTACATGTAATGTCCGCCCACAGAACTCCCGCCGCGGCAGAGGCTTTTGCCAAGTCCGCCGAAGAGCAGGGATTCGGCGTAATCATAGCAGCGGCCGGTAAGGCAGCCCATCTGGGCGGTGTGCTCGCCGCCTATACCCCCCTGCCCGTCATTGGCCTTCCCATAAAATCCTCCTTCATGGACGGCCTGGACAGTCTTCTCTCAATCGTTCAGATGCCCACGGGCATCCCGGTGGCTACCGTAGGCGTGGGAGCGGCCGACAATGCCGGTATACTTGCCGTACAGATGCTCGCCATCAGCGACAGCGAACTGAGAGATAAGCTGAACGCATATAAGCAGCAGATGGCCGACGAGGTAATGGCCAAGGACGCGCGTATCCAGAATGAATCGTTTGAATAAGCATCGTTATTTTCTGAGTTTTCGGAAAAATATATTTCTGA
The DNA here is from genome assembly GCA_029008095.1 of Clostridiales bacterium. Taxonomy (GTDB): domain Bacteria; phylum Bacillota; class Clostridia; order Oscillospirales; family Oscillospiraceae; genus RGIG6375. The sequence continues at coordinate 25,674 of JAQXJB010000026.1, read as the reverse complement.
ATCACAAGTAATATTATGTCATTTTAAATATAACGGAGGAAGCAGATGAACAAGAACAGTTTCAGCGAAAGCTACAAGGCCGCCGGTGTAGACGTTACCGCCGGCTATAAGGCCGTAGACCTTATGAAATCCCACGTTGAGCGCACTATCACCACAGAGGTCATGTCCTCCATTGGCGGCTTCGGCGCTCTTGTTATGCCGGATTTGGCCGGTATCAGTCATCCCGTCCTTGTTTCCGGCACCGACGGCGTTGGCACCAAGCTCCGGCTCGCCTTCCTGCAGGACAAGCATAACACCGTCGGCATCGACTGCGTCGCAATGTGCGTAAACGACATTATCTGCAGCGGAGCCCGCCCCCTCTTCTTCCTTGATTACCTTGCTCTCGGCAAGAATGTGCCTGAGCGTGTTGCTGAAATAGTTTCCGGCGTTGCCGAGGGCTGTGTACCGCGCGGCGGCGCACGGGGCGGCGGCGAGACCGCAGAGATGCCGGGTTTCTAGCCCGAGGACGACTATGACCTTGCAGGCTTCGCAGTCGGAATAGTGGACAAGGACACAATCATCGACGGTCACACCATCAAGCCCGGCGACGTTCTTATCGGTCTTGCTTCCAACGGTCTGCATTCCAATGGCTACTCCCTTGTGAGAAAGGTTCTGGATGTTGAAAACCGTGACCTCAGTCAGATTCTCCCCGGCCTTGACTGTACGCTCGGCGAAGAGCTTCTGAAGCCCACCCGCCTCTATGCCAGAACCGTCGTTGAAATTATGTCAAAGAAGCTCTTCGACATAAAGGGCATGAGCCATATCACCGGCGGCGGCATCTTCGAAAACCTGCCCCGTATGCTCCCAGACGGCGTAAAGGCCGTTGTTGACACCGCTTCCTGGAATCCCCCCGCTATTTTCGGAATTCTTGAGCAGGAAGGCAGCATACCCCGCCGCGACATGTACAATACTTTCAACATGGGTATTGGCTACATCATGGCTGTTGACGCCGCCGAGGCGGATAAGGCAATGACTGTTCTGGCCGAGCTGGGCGAGCGTCCGTATAAGATAGGCGTATGCCAGGCCGGTGAAAAAGGAGTAGAGCTCACATGGTAAAGACCGCCGTTCTCGTTTCCGGCGGCGGTACCAATCTTCAGGCTATTCTCGACTCGATGATATTTGACGAGATAAAAAATTGCGAGCTTACCGCCGTCATTTCCTCCAATCCCAACGCTTATGCCCTGGTTCGCGCAAAGAACGCAAACATCCCCACCTACGTAGTGGACAGGGCTTCCTTCCCTAATCGCCGCACCTTTACCGACGCAATTATTGATAAGCTGAGGGACCTCGACATTGAGTTGGTAGTCCTCGCAGGCTTCCTTTATGTCCTCACTCCACGCTTCGTTTCCCTTTTTGAAAACAGAGTTATCAACATTCATCCCGCCCTCATTCCGGCTTTCTGCGGTGACGGCTACTACGGGCTTCATGTCCACGAGAAGGTTCTGGAATACGGTGTCAAGCTCACCGGCGCTACCGCGCACTTCGTAAGCGAAGTGACCGACGGCGGCCCCATAATCCTGCAGAAGGCAGTAGAGGTCAAGGAGGGCGATACCCCCGAGACGCTCCAGCGCAGAGTTATGGAAGAGGCTGAGTGGCAGATACTTCCCAAGGCCATTTCCCTCTATTGCGAAGGACGTCTTTCCGTTGAAGGACGCATAGTACATATCAAAGAAAGTTCGGAGGAACAGGCATGACTATCAATACAATTCTTGAAAACAATTCCTATCCCGGCCGCGGAATCATGATTGGCCGCTCCGCCTGCGGCAAGTTCGCCGTGACCGCGTATTTCATCATGGGACGCAGCGTAAACAGCCGAAACAGAATATTTACCGCGACCGCTGACGGCATCCGCACCGAGGCGTTCGACCCCTCCATGATGTCCGACCCCTCTCTTATCATCTACCATCCCGTAAGACACATCGACGGCAGAATGATCGTCACCAACGGCGACCAGACCGACACTGTCCGCGATTTCATCGCGGACGGCAAAACCTTTGAGGAGGCTCTTCGTACCCGCAAATTTGAGCCCGATGAGCCCAACTTCACTCCCAGAATTTCCGGTATCATCGAGAAGGACGGCTCCTATAAGCTCTCCATTCTCAAGAGTCAGAACGGCAACGCAGCCTCTGTGCAGCGTTACTTTTTCGAATACGCAGAGCCGGTAGCAGGCACCGGCCACTTCATCCACACCTATAAGTGCGACGGCAATCCTATCCCCTCCTTCGAGGGCGAGCCCGAGTTTGTCGAGTTGCCTCCCGCATCTCCCGAGGAGTTTGCAGAGGCTGTTTGGAACTCTCTCAACGCCGATAACAAGGTCTCTCTTTATGTAAACTATACATTCATTGAAGACGGCAAGGAATACGTTATCATCAAGAACAAGAATGTTTGAAAGGAGCATACGACTGTGTCTGCAGAACTTGAACTGAAATATGGCTGTAACCCCAATCAGAAGCCCGCAAAGGTATATATAAACGAGGCCGACAAGCTCCCCTTTGAAGTACTCAACGGCCGCCCCGGCTACATCAATCTCATGGACGCTTTCAACAGTTGGCAGTTGGTCAGAGAGCTGAAGGAGGCCACCGGCCTTCCCTCCGCCGCTTCCTTCAAGCATGTAAGTCCCGCCGGCGCTGCAGTTGCGAAGCCCCTCACCGACGTGCTGAAGAAGATCTACTTCGTAGAGGGCATGGAGCTGACTCCCATGGCCTCCGCTTACGCAAGAGCACGCGGTGCTGACAGAATGTCCTCCTACGGCGACTGGATCGCTCTCTCCGACACCTGCGACAAGGCCACTGCAGCTATCATCGCCCGCGAAGTTTCCGACGGCATCATCGCTCCCGATTACGAGCCCGAGGCCATCGAAATACTCTCCAGAAAAAAGAAGGGAAACTACTGCATTCTGAAGATGGATCCCAGCTATGTCCCCGCTCAGCAGGAGGTCAAGCAGGTATTTGGCATCAGCTTTGAGCAGGGCAGAAACAATCTGAAGATCGACCGCGAGCTCTTCAAGAACATCGTTACCGAGAACAAGGAGCTGCCCGAGGACGCGATCACTGATCTCATCGTAGCTCTCATCACCCTCAAATATACCCAGTCCAACTCTGTCTGCTACGTTAAGGACGGTCAGGCCATCGGCGTTGGCGCAGGCCAGCAGTCCCGCGTACACTGCACCAGACTTGCGGGCAACAAGGCTGACAACTGGTATCTCCGCCAGCATCCCACCGTTCTGGCGCTCCCCTTCAAGGAGGGCATCGGCAGAGCCGATCGCGACAACACCATCGACGTATATATCTCCGACGATTACGCAGATGTTCTCGACTGCTGGGAGAATTACTTCACCGAGAAGCCCGAGCCTCTCACCCGTGAGGAGAAGAAGGCATGGCTGGCCACTATGGACGGCGTAGCTCTCGGCTCCGACGCATTCTTCCCCTTCGGTGACAACATAGAGCGCGCCAAGAGAAGCGGCGTCAAGTACATCGCCGAGCCCGGCGGAAGCGTGCGTGATGACAATGTTATCGCCACCTGCAACAAGTACGGCATGACTATGGCCTTCACCGGCATCAGACTCTTCCACCACTGATACAGGAGGGAACGTTAATGAAAGTTCTCGTTGTCGGCGGCGGAGGCCGCGAACACGCCATTTGCACCGCGTTGGCAAAGAGCAGCAGGATAGATAAGCTTTACTGTGCTCCCGGCAACGGCGGCATATCCGATATCGCCGAGTGCGTGGCAGTTAAGGCTACCGATATTGACGGCATGATAGCCAAGGCTAAGGAGCTTGGCGTTGATTTCGTTATGGTCGCGCCCGATGATCCGCTGGCTTTGGGCATGGTTGATGCCTTTGAGAAAGAGGGCATCGCCGTATTCGGTCCCAGGCAGAACGCAGCCATAATCGAAAGCAGCAAGGTTTTTTCCAAGAACCTTATGAAGAAATACGGCATCCCCACCGCTGATTATGCTTCCTTTGACGATACGGACAAGGCTCTGGCATACATTGACGAAAAGGGCGCTCCCATAGTCGTCAAGGCAGACGGTCTTGCCCTTGGCAAGGGCGTTGTAGTCGCCGCTACCGTGGAGGAAGCAAAGCAGGCTGTCAAGGAAATGATGCTGGACGGCAAGTTCGGCGCTTCCGGCGCAAAGGTCGTCATCGAGGAATTTATGACCGGCCCCGAAGTCACCGTTCTCTGCTTCACTGACGGCAAAACCATTGCCCCCATGCTCTCTTCCCAGGATCATAAGAGAGCCTATGACAATGACGAGGGCCCCAACACCGGCGGCATGGGAGCTATCTGCCCCACTCCCAACTACACCCCGGAGGTGGCGGCAGAGTGCATGGAGAAGATATTCCGCCCCACCATCGAGGCAATGAACGCCGAGGGACGCACCTTCAAGGGAGTTATCTATTTTGGCCTGATGCTCACCCCCAATGGTCCTAAGGTGGTAGAATATAACTCCCGCTTCGGAGATCCCGAAACCCAGCCCATTCTGACCATGCTTGAGACCGACCTTATGGATATTTTCCAGGCCGTAGTTGACGGCACTCTTGATAAGCTGGACATAAAATGGAAGGAAGGCGCTGCCTGCTGCGTAGTCATGGCAAGCGGCGGCTATCCTTTGGCCTACCGGAAGGGATGCGAGATCAGCGGTCTTGACACCGTACCCCCGGACATAACCGTATTCCATGCCGGCACGGAAAAACGCGATGGCAAGTATTATACCTCCGGCGGCAGAGTTCTTGGCGTCACCGCCACCGGCGCCGACCTGGCGCAGGCGATCAGCCGCGCATATGAGGGCGTGGCGCATATCAGCTTTGAAAATGTGCATTTCAGGAAGGATATTGGCAAAAAATTGATTTAACTCGGGAATGATGAACTATGAGCAAAGAACATAGAAAAGAAAAACGCAATGAGCTGAAAAACTATGTAAAGCAGCATAAGGTAGTCTCTACCGTATATCTGATACTGCGTCTTATCGTTATCGTTATAATGATACCGGAGATATTCAACCGGAATTATAATAACGTCTTTTTGTGCGTTCTGACGTTAGTGCTCTTCATGATACCCAGCTTCGTTGAACGAAAGATCAAAATTGATGTCCCCGACCTTTTGGAGATAATCATAATTCTGTTCATTTTCGCGGCTGAGATATTAGGCGAGCTGAGGGAATACTACCTGACCTTTCCCTATTGGGACACCATGCTGCACACGACGAACGGCTTTCTCTGCGCGGCAATAGGCTTCGCCCTTATTGACATTCTAAACGGCAGCGAGCGGGTATCCTTCAATGTTTCCCCGATTTTCGCAGCGGTCTGCGCATTCTGTTTTTCAATGACAATAGGTGTTCTTTGGGAGTTCTTCGAGTATTTTATGGACGTTGTATTCCATACGGACATGCAGAAAGATGAGATCATAAACACTGTCAGCTCTGTCCTTTTCAACCCCGAAGGACGCAATATCGCTACCACGATCACAGTGGACAGCATAACGCTCAACGGCATGACCTTTGACGGCTACATCGATATCGGTCTCAGGGACACGATGATGGACATGTTCGTCAACTTCATCGGAGCTGTGGTTTTCTCCATTATAGGATTTTTCTACGTTCGGAAACGCGGTAAATCCAAATTTGTGGAAGGTCTAATCCCCCGCAAGAAGAACGACAACGGCCAAGACAAAACGAAAACAGAATAATCAACGACACTCCATGTCGTTATGTTAAGATTCTGCTGAATTTGAAAAAATTGCCCACCCCGTTTTAAACAGGGTGGGTAATTTTTTGATGCGGTCAAGGCCGTAATGCTTGCGCATTTTATACGATATCTATAAACAAAGGTAGACTGTTCGACAAATTGGATGTTGTTAGACTGCAGCATTTGCGTTTTTTATATATGTTATCCAATTTTCCAAACTTTCCACACTGAAATCCTCAAGTGCCGTTTTGTAACAGGCGAAAGCAATGGCGTGGTTTTCCTCCATCCATTTCAATGTTTTTTTCGGTCCCCAATAGGGATGCTGCATTATATCACAAAAAATCTCCAAGCTGTCAATCAACACCCAATGCCACCGAAACATCCCCTCGGCATCATATCGTTTTACCCGTTCAAGCATCTTGATGCACCAATCGACATTTGCATCAATTTCTGCTTTTGATTTTTGTGGGCGGTTTTGCAAGTGTGAAATCACTTTCATTTGGAGTGCTTTTCCTCGTTCATCGCAATCTTCAATAATTTTTCCATCAAAGATTTGAACGAAATCATCGCAATCAAAAGCTCCATCAAAATAAGAAGCAGGATATACGAAAACATCCAACTGAATGCCGTTCACAAAAGATGTGTCGTGAAACTGCTCATGGTCATAAGAAATAACCAACGCGTCAAAGTCACTATTCAGATTGTTTGTTCCGTTGGAATAGGAACCATAAAGGATGATAGAAAGAGGATTGTAGTTTTGCTTTATATATTCAATAATCTGCTCCAATAAAAACACCTCGTCAAATTCTGATTTGTCTGACTGTTTACCCTTTGAGCTCTGATCGTTCCTTTTCATACATCATCATCAGTTCAGCATAGCGTCGTCAAACTGCCGTATTTTCTCCGCGAGGGCACGGTTTTCAAATTTTTTCAGTTCCGGGTCACTTTCAAAGAGAAGCTTGGCTTCCTCCTGCGCGGCGTAAAGAGTTTCTGTATCGCAGCTCAGCTCCGCCAGCTTGGTGGCCGGAAGTCCGCTCTGTCGGCTGCCGAAAAAGTCTCCGGGGCCACGCATGTTAAGGTCAACCTCGGAAATCTTGAAGCCGTCGCTGAGCTTGCACAGTGCCCGCAGACGCTGGGCGCTCTCCGGGCTGTCCGATTGATTGAAAAGCACGCAATATGACTTATGACTTCCTCGGCCGACACGTCCTCTTAGCTGATGAAGCTGGCTGAGACCGAAGCGGTCAGCGTTCTCCACCACGATAAGCGCAGCGTTCGGAACGTCCACACCCACCTCGATGACCGTGGTGGAAACCAGTATATCCGTCTCTCCGTCCTTAAAGGCGCGCATTACCGCTTCTTTCTCCGCAGCCTTCATCCTGCCGTGGAGGCAAGCGGTACGGAGGTTCGGAAACACATTTTCTCTGAGATTTTTATAGTAGCTCTCCACTGCGGCGTAGTTTGTTAGTTCATTTTCATCTATCGCGGGACAGATTATATATACCTGCCGGCCTTCGCCCACGAGCCGGGCAATGAATTTATTGATGCGCTCCCGCATATCCTCCCTTACGGCGAAGGTATCTATTTTCTGTCTGCCCGGCGGAAGCTGGTCGATTACGGAAACGTCCAGCTCACCGTAGATGATTAGCGCAAGAGTTCGCGGGATAGGCGTGGCGGACATAATGAGCACATGGGGGTCATCGCCCTTTTTGGCAAGGCTTGTGCGCTGCTCAACTCCGAAGCGGTGCTGCTCGTCGGCAACAACAAGGCCGAGATATCGGAATTCCACGCCCTCGGAAAGCAGAGCATGTGTGCCGATGACCACATCTGTGCAGCCAAGCCGCAGAGCCTCGTATACTTCGTTTTTCTGCTTTTTCGTCATGTGACCCGTCAGCAGGCTGCATCGGATGCCGAAGGGCTCAAGCATATCGGAAAGGGTCGCGTAATGCTGCTCGGCAAGTATTTCCGTCGGCGCCATGAACGCGGATTGCAGACCCGCGCAGGCAGCAAACCAGCAGCATGCAGCGGCAACGGCGGTTTTACCCGAGCCGACGTCGCCCTGAACAAGGCGGTTCATCACTCTGCCGGAGCTCATGTCCCCAAACGCCTCGGCTACAACTCTTTTCTGAGCGTCCGTAGGTGCAAAGGGCAGCTTCGACCAGAACATGTCCGGGTCAAGGGGATGCAGCTTATATCCCGCCCTTGTTTTGCCGGCAAATTTACGCCGCTGCAGGGCGCAGGACAAGACAAAAAGCTCCTCGAATATAAGGCGGGTCCGCGCCCGCTGTATATCTTCTTCGGATTTCGGGTCATGGATAAGATTATAGGCCGCAACCACGTCTATAAGGCCGTATTTTTCGCGTGTGGAGGCCGGTATGGTCTCCGGGAGACCATCGCTTATAGCGTCAAGACCCTGCCGTATGGCGCGGACAAGTATCTTCTGTGATATACCCGCGGTCAGGCGGTATACCGGCATAATCCGCCCCACCATCTCCAGCTCCTTTCCCTCCTTTTCAAAGATGGGATTGGAAACTGTTATGAAATTCCCAGCCCGATTGAATTTACCGTAAAATCGGTAATCCTCGCCGTGGCGGATATTATTTTTCAGGTAGCTCTGATTAAAAAAAGTAACGCCGCATTTGGCCGTTCCGTCGGTAATATCGAACTTGAGCAGCTCCATGCCCTTACGAACCAGATGCAGCCGAGGGCTTGAGCAGACCGTGGCGGAAACGCAGGCGCATTCCCCATCCTCAACGCCGGAAAGGGACGTGAGCCGGCTTCTGTCCTCATAATCCCGGGGAAAATAGGATATGAGGTCATATAGAGTTGTGATCCCGAGCTTTTCAAGGCTCTTGGCACGCTGTTCGCCGATACCCTTAATAAAGCGTATACCGCCGTAAAGCTCCGCCATGTCGTCACCGCCTTTCTTTTTTTCATTGTACCACTAAATTTGGATTTTGTCTTGAAATAATGAGACGAAGATAATAAAATTCTTTTATAGACTGTTTTTACGGGGATGATTATCATGGCGGAATATAAAATAATCAGAATTTCCGATGAACCAGATAATATAAGCAGCGCCGCGCAGTGGTTTCATGAAAAATGGCATATACCGCTTGAGGCCTATCTCGACAGCATGAATGAGGCTTTGAGCGGAAGCGCGGTGCCGGAATGGTATATTGCCACGGACGAAAACCGTATAATAGGCGGGCTTGGCGTTATTGAGAATGACTTTCACGACAGAAAGGACCTTGCGCCAAACGTCTGCGCCGTATATGTCGAAGAAGAATACCGCTGCCGCGGTATCGCCGGCAGGCTGCTGAATTTTGTCTGCGAGGACATGCGCGAAAAAGGGCTGGACACATTGTATCTGCTCACCGGCCACACCGGATTTTACGAGCGCTACGGCTGGGAGTTTTTCTGCATGGCGCAGGGCGACGGCGAAGAAGATCTGTCAAGAATGTATATCCACAGAATATGATTTCGGAGGTCAGGCATGGACATTATTAACATACCGATTGTAAAGGAATATCTCCGCACAGCAACTCAGCTCTATGAGCATGGCTGGGCAGAACGCAATGGCGGCAACATAAGCATGCTGATGGATGAGGATTTTTCCGCGCTGCCTGTTTTGCGCCGAATCCCTTTCAGTTTCGATGCGAAGGATATGAAAGGCCGCTGCATAATGATAACCGGCAGCGGTAAGTATCTGAAAAACGTAGAGCGCGACCCTGAAAACAATGTGGCTCTGCTGCGAGTTTGCGACGGTTACGCGGAGCTTCTCTGGGGTCTGGCTGATGGCGGCAAGCCCAGCAGTGAGCTGGCGGCACATCTTCTCAGCCATTCAGCCCGTCTGAATTCCGACCCAAACCACCGGGTAGTTATGCATACTCACGCCACCAACGCCGTAGCCATGACCTTTGTCCATTCTCTGGACGAGCGGGAGTTCACCCGCACTCTATGGAGCATGGCAACGGAGTCCATAATGTTCTTCTATGACGGTGTGGCCGTCCTGCCCTGGATGCCTTGCGGCACAGACGAGATAGGCATCGCCACCGCCGAGAAAATGAAGGACCGCCGTGTAGTGGTCTGGGCGCATCACGGCGTTTTCGGCGCGGGCAGCAGCCCTGACGAGGCGCTCGGCCTCATCGAGACCGTGGACAAGGCGGCTGAATTTTACATGATGACTGCTCATCTGCCCATTCTGCAAAAAATAAACGACAGCCAGCTCAAAGAGATGGCCGCCGTTTTAGGTATAGTTCCCCACCCCGGCTACATTGATTAGCCGAAGCTTGCGAGGTTTGCAACGAAGTTCTTCATTTCCTGCTTGGACTCAATAAAGTGGGTGGCTTCCAGTATCTCACGCTGTCTGCGCTCATCAAGCCCGGTGAAATACTGCATCGCGCCGTAGTTCTGCATCAGCGCCGCGCCGAAGCCCATAGGAAGCTCATTGTAAACATTGTTCTGTTTCGACATATCGTTCACCTCACCGTTATTTTTAGCTGCGGCGGGTGATTTATCCAAGAAAAAGTTTCCCTGCATATCCTATGATATGCAGGGATTTTTATATATCAAAAACCATTTTTATTCGCTATGCCGTCTTATCTATATAAAATCAGCGAGAACCAGGTGACGATATTACCGTTCATAAAGGCTATATCATGCTTTTCGGCAATATCGGTGACGATGATACCGTGGCTCTCCACGCAGGGAAACATATATTCCGGGTGGCGGCATGGTTCATCTGGATAAGCGCATTTTTCGCAGTGGGAGCATGCCTCGGTGGAAAGAACATAAGTCTCGCAGCCCTGCTCGGCAATAAGGTCGCGCACCTGGCGGGTAATGGCCTCATGTGGGGCACGGGTAGCCAGAGTTTCCTCGATATCAGCTATATCATTGACCTCGGTGACCGTGGTGATGCAAAGCGCGTCCTCGTAAGACAGGACGCGGGCCTTGCATTCGGAAACCTCGCCAACGCCGGGAGGGCACGCCCAGGTCTTGCCGTACATGGGGCACTCAGTCTTGCATATGTATCTGATATTCTCCGAGAACATCAGCTCCTCGGTCTTGATAAACTCATATTGAAGCAGCGGAAGCTCCGCCAGCTTTTCTTCAAGTAATTCTCTGTTAAGCATATTGATCCTCCATGCGGCAGCACCACACAAAATGGGTTTTTCTTATAATAGCATTGTGGAAATGACATGTCAATCGGTAGCCTTGCCAAAGCGGGCTTTCTGTCTTAAATCTAAGCTTTTATACCTGACCGCTTAAAAACTCACGGATGGCCTGCTCCGCCCGGCTCACCTCATCTTTGAACTCGGTTGCTGATACTCTGAGAGCACCGTGACCTATTATTATAAGCTGTTCAAGACCATCGGAGGTAGCGACGCGTACCCGGTGCTTTTTCCCGATTTCGTTGGTAACGCGCTCGATATACATATCTGCTGTCTCGGCTTCCTTTGTATATACCACGTTTATGTTGTGAACCTTTTCCACGCTGCCGGGGTTGCCCTTGACCTTGTATGCGTCGAAAACGAGTATCAGCTCGCAGCGGCGGAAGCCCTGATAGTTACAGAGGATGTTTATGAGCTGATTTCTTGCCGCGTCAAGATTATCCTCCGCTATCGCCTTAAGCTCGTCCCACGCGAAGATGATGTTGTAGCCGTCCACCAGCAGGTACTCCGGCCCATCCGGCAGGGGCTTGGCTCTGTAGCCCGCTCCCGTGCTGTGCGGCTCTTTGACTGATTTGAATGTCTTTCGTGGGTCGCGCTTGATTGGGCCATAGGTGCGTTCAAAGATAGCCATAAGCTCCTTATCGGCGGCTATCATCGCGCCGTACTCCGCGGCTCTGACCTTATAATTCACCTCAGGCTCTTCATCGCTTACTCGCAGCTTTCCCCAGCCGGTATCGATATGCATATACTCCCGCACCTTGTCCCATTTCACCACGACGCCCGCCCCATGACTGCAGAACACGGAATCAGCCGTATTTTCAAGGTCGGTGTCACTGTCATAGCCGATCTCGGCTATGACGTTTTCCGCGTCAAGACAAGGCTCATAGCCCTTCAGGGTACAGAAGAGCTTGCCCTCTCCCCTACTGTATGACGTCAGCTCGGACTGGTAGCCCCGCAAGGCGGCAACAGGGGCGCTGCCGCTGAGTATGGAAAGCTCTCCATCGGTTTCAGGCGGCTCAAAGCTGCCGTTCATCTGCTGAATATCCGTCATTGCCCGACCCACCATTGTGGATGGCAGCTCTATGCGGAAATCGTACCAGGGCTCAAGAAGTATGCTTTTGGCGCATTTCAGACCGTGGCGTACCGCCCGGTACGTTGCCTGCCGGAAGTCTCCGCCCTCGGTGTGCTTTATATGCGCACGTCCCGCGATAAGAGTGATTTTCATATCCGTTATGGGTGAGCCGGTGAGCACGCCCAAATGCGTCTTTTCAAGAAGATGGGTGAGGATAAGGCGCTGCCAATTTCTGTCCAGCTCGTCCTCGCTCACGTCCGTGGCAAACCTCAGTCCGCTGCCGCGTTCACCCGGCTCAAGGAGCAGATGCACCTCGGCATAGTGGCGCAGGGGCTCATAATGCCCCACACCCTCCACAGCACTTTCGATGGTCTCCTTATACGCGATACCGCCTCCGTCAAACCCTGCCTCGAGACCGTACCGCTCCAGCAGAAGCTTCTGCAATATTTCAAGCTGCACCTCACCCATGAGCTGAAGATGTATCTCCTGCAGCTGCTCATTCCAATCGATATGCAGAGCCGGGTCCTCTTCCTCCAGCTTTCGGAGGCTTATCAGCGCTGCGTGAATATCCGTTCCGGGGGCCAGGCGTACATTATAGGAAAACAGAGGTTCAAGCTCCGGCTGTATGGAATTATCTTCAGCGTCCAAACCATCGCCAGGACGGGTTCTTGTAAGACCCGTTACGGCGCAGACATCGCCCGCCCTTACCTTGTCGGTCATCCGGTATTTCGCCCCGGAGTAAAGGCGTATCTGATTCACCTTTTCCGACCATTCCCCGCCATCAGAAGCAACGCCCGAAAGGAGAGCTTTTACGGTCAGCTCGCCGCCGGTTATTTTCATGTGGGTAAGGCGCGTTCCCTGCTCGTCCTGAGATATCTTATACACTTTCGCGCCAAATTCCATGCCGTACTGCCTCTTGGGAACATATTCCTCCAGTCCGTCCAGAAGTTCGTCCACACCCTCAAGGCGCAGAGCCGAGCCGAACCAGCACGGGAAAACATGTCTTGCTCCGATTGCCGCTCGGATGGCTTCACGGTCGGCCGCCCCTGTCTCCAATACCTGCTCCATAATTGTCTCGTCACACATGGCAAGGCTCTCATAGAATTTCTCATTTTTCTCCGCGCCAAAGTCTTCACAGCCGTAGTCAAGCTGTTTTTTCAGCTCTGTAAGTATTTTTTCCTTGTCCGCGCCCGCCAGATCCATCTTGTTGACAAAAATGAACGCCGGAACGTTATAGCGCTTCAGCAGCCGCCACAGAGTTTTCGTGTGGCTCTGAACTCCGTCCGTGCCGCTGATGACCAGTATGGCCACATCAAGCACCTGAAGAGTACGCTCCATCTCGGCCGAAAAATCCACATGACCGGGAGTATCAAGGAGTGTAAGCTCCATATCATTATGGCGCAGGCGAGCCTGCTTTGAAAATATGGTGATGCCGCGCTCCTTTTCAAGGGCATCTGTATCAAGAAATGCGTCTCCATGATCCACCCTTCCGAGCTTGCGCAGCTCGCCCGAACGGTACAAAAGCGCCTCGGAAAGTGTTGTCTTTCCAGAGTCAACATGAGCGAGTATTCCCGCGACTACTTGGCACATCAGCTTATTTTATCGCGGTTTCCCGCAGTTTTTATCTTATGCATATATGACCTCGCAAAAACGTTTTTATTGATTATACCATATCGGCAAAGCCGTTATGGTATAATGTGCCATGCTTTGCGGTTGTCCCGCAAGGGACGAGCAAAGCGGCTAAAAATAAACATAATATCCGCGCTGCGGATATTATACCCTATTGCGGGTAAATCGGCAAGAGCAGTATTTCGCATATTACCAGCCTCTTACGCCGTCTATATGTATGAACCGTACCACATCATAGTCATAGGAGGACAGAGGTCTGTCCAGCGCGTCGTAGGTATGCGCCGCTACCAGTATTTCTGGCGTTACAGCGGTAATTACGGGCGTATGATAAAAATCGCCGCTGCGCCGTCCAAGCTGGACGATATCACCCTGCCTCGCCTCCCGCCTCGCCACTACATGCCCATAGGGGCCTACCGATTTATTATTTACGAGAAACTCATAAAGATACTCTACTCCGCTCCAGGACGCGGTACGGTCAGCGGCAGACCGATAGTACCAGCCCATTACAGGTGTAAAGTTCATAACCTTTGCACCTGCATAAATACATTGGGAAGCGAAATTAGTGCAGTCTCCCCCGATATTCTCAAAATCATAGTAGGCTGGGTTGCGGGTCATTGCCCATTTGCGGGCATAGGCTACGGCGGCAGCTCTGTCATATACAAGTTCTCGCATGGATATCACTCCTTCAAGTCATTCTATGCCTCAGATTTCATATTTGGTGCCATCCCAGCGTCAGGATTTGAGCTTATAAAAATAAATTGCGGAATGGAAACCGTAACGCCTGCACAGACAGCAGGCAATTTTCATATGATGAATCGTGGAAGGAGGAAGCATTTTGAATCAAAACGGTTATTTACGTCATGTGCCAATGAATGATTACGGCCCTGAACCCTTTGTTGTGAATATAGATAAAGCCACTCGGCAAAACACAAACTATCGTGCGGCGTTATGGACGGGTCAGCATTTACAGCTTACATTGATGAGTATACCTGTTGGAGGCGAGATCGGCCTGGAAGTGCATCCGGATACCGATCAATTTTTGCGCATTGAGTGCGGTTGCGGCATGACCATGATGGGACCTGCTCAAAACCGACTGAATTACCAACGGCCGGTTTCCGACGGATATGCCGTTTTTGTACCTGCCGGCACATGGCACAACATCATTAACACCGGAAGCTGTCCGCTCAAGATTTATACAATATATGCCCCGCCGCATCATCCGCATGGCACAATCCAGGCCACAAAAGCCATTGCCAATAATAGCGGGCTTTGACGCATTTACCCTCATTATTCCATATTACAGTAAACCTACTCATTTGATAGTCGCAATTATTCCTTGTCCTGTATTAAAACCATGACAAAGAACAAGAAAAGCCCTTGTAATCACTGGATTTTCCAGCAGTTACAAGGGTTTCGCATTTGAATGTAAAGACCTGTTTTGATACGAAATGCACACCACAAAGATGGAACGAGGCACTTATTGATCTGTGCTGCTTCCCGTCGGTTCAGCAGGGACTTTATCGTCCTGCATAATAATCATGACACCATCCGTAGCGTATAGATTCCTTGACGGACACATAATGCAATAATTGCTTTTAACATCGAATCTCTGCCGATGCTCAAACTTTCAATTATTACATCAAGCGGCTTTTCGGATAATTGCGTATGCTTTTCCGAGACATAAGGCGTGCCGGACTCTTCGCCATGTTCGGCTATCATTTTTATGCTTCCTTCTTCTTCATAACGCTCATGTATGCCGGCCTTATTATCTTATCGGTACATACTATTTCCTCTATGCGGTGAGCGCTCCATCCGACTATTCTTGCAACTGCAAATATCGCGGTGTAAAGTTCTTTCGGGATACCAAGCATATCATAAACAAAGCCGCTGTAAAAGTCCACGTTCGGGCAGACGCCACTGCGGTTATGCTTTCTGCTCATGATTACCTGCGGAGCAAGCCGCTCTACCTGCTCGTAAAGGCGGAATTCGTCTGTTCTGTTCTTTTCTGCGGCAAGCTGTTTTACATAGCTTTTAAGAATCTTTTCTCTCGGGTCTGAAAGCGTGTAGACCGCGTGTCCCATTCCATATATCAGTCCCTTGCGGTCAAAGGTTTCACTGTCAAGAATCTTTTCGAGGTAGGAAATAAGCTCCTCATCATCTTCTGCGTCTTTTATATTCTTTGAAATATCCGCCATCATATCCATTACCTTTATGTTTGCACCACCGTGCTTAGGACCTTTAAGAGAACACATTGCCGCCGCTATAGTTGAATATGTATCTGAACCGGACGATGTAACTACTCTTGTGGTAAAGGTTGAATTGTTTCCTCCGCCGTGCTCCATATGGAGTAACAGAGCTGTATCAAGCACCTTAGCTTCGGTCTTTGTATACTTCTTATCAGGACGAAGCATAGTAAGAATGTTTTCAGCAGGGGACAGATCAGGATCGGGGTAATGAATAAACATACTTTCAAGATTCTGATAGTGGGTATATGCGTTATATGCATATACAGCAAGCGTCGGGAACTGACTTATCAGTTGAAGACACTGACGAATATTATTGTCAAGAGAAGCATTTTTAAGATCCCGGTCATAGGAAGCAAGCGTCAGTATGCTTCTTGTCATTGTATTCATTATATCTTCAGTCGGAGCTTTCATGATAACATCACGGGTAAAGTTTGTGGGAAGAGCCATCAGGATTCCTATTGCAGAATGGAACTCAGCAAATTGGTTTTCATTCGGCAATTCGCCCGTAAGAAGCAGATATGCTGTTTTTTCATATCCCATCTCATCACTGCCAAGCATATTGATGAGGTCTTCAACACGATATCCCCTGTACCACAGCTCTCCGTCGCAAGGCTTTTTTGCACCGTTTTTGACCTCGTATGACTTAATAAGAGAGATATTTGTAAGACCGGTAAGAACGCCGTTTCCCTTTTCGTCACGAAGCCCCTGATTGATGTCGTATTCATCATATAGTCTGCGGTCGATAAAATCGTTTTTCCGGCATGAGCATTCCAGTTCAGTCATATATTCAATCATCGGTTTCATTGTTATCCTCCATCTGCTCCAGCTCGGTTCTCATCACCGAATCAAACTCCTTCATAAGCTGAAGAAGCTCCACTACCTTTTCCTTACCTAACTTCTCAAGTATCCTTGTGTAAAATTCTCTCAGCCTGCCGTCGGTCTCTTCAAACACTTTCATTCCGTGCTCGGTTATCGTGACATACGTGCCGTCCTTTCCGTTGCCGTCATGATCCCATTCTACAAGATTTTTTCCGTTCATTTCCCTAATCAGCTTTGAGGTCTTTCTTATGGGAAGGTTAAGCTTTTCCGAGATCTCACTTAGGTAGATCTTATCCGAATATATCGAATCCTTTTCTTTCTGCTCGCACATATAGTGAAGAACGATATACTCTGCGATATTTATATCCTTGAACATATATTTCGCATCGTCCTTGGAAAGTAAATATCTTCGGTAGGTTATCTCATGCGCTATCTCCTTCATAGGTTCTATATTTTCTGCCATTCTTATCGCCTCTTTCATTGTTTTAGTTTCATACTGTTTGTTTTCAAACTATATAATTAAAAATATAAGTACTCGCGCAAATATATTTTATGCAATAAAGTGCTCAATATTTTTACATATCTTAAGAAAAATCTGCTTGAACGAGTCTATTTCTTCATCAGACAACCCATAATATAATTCATTTTTTATGTCTTTCCAGACGCTCTGAATATCAGCCGCAACCTCTCTCCCTTTGTCCGTAAGACTGAAATGCATATATCTGCGGTCGTTTTTGTCATGAACTGAGCTGATATAGCCTTTTTCGGTCAATCCGTATATCGTAGCGGAAATATGTCCCTTGTTTGCATTCAGAAATTCTGATACATTTACCAGCGAATCCTCTTCCCTACACATTGAAAGATAGTATATGACCTCAAACTCAGCCCTTTTCATATCATATTGTTTTCTCAGCAGCGCAAATTTAGCGTCAGAGTATTTTCTGAATTCGCCGCCTTTCAGTACAAACTCTATCGGCTTCTGTACCATATCATCACCTGCTTTCTGCCATAAGCTTTGATAAAAACAGTTTGTTTTAAAACTATTTAACTACTTAATTATGGTTTTGTCAAGAAAAAAAAGCACCAAGCTCCACGGTAATCGTTTTTCTATAACCGTGGAGCTTTTAATCATCAAAAAGGAAAGCCTTGAAAATTAAGCCTTTTTACAAAAAGAAAATGAACACCAATCGTTACACTACACTGTATCAAGATTGGTGTTCATTTACGTATGATTGCGACATTATAGATACCGTCAGGCAGTCTTTCCACTCGTCTGCGAAAAGAGGAATAAGTAAAAATCCTTCATGCTTACGCATGAAGGATTTTTGGCGGAGAAGGAGGGATTTGAACCCTCGCTGCGTTTATCACACACTACTCCCTTAGCAGGGGAGCCCCTTCGGCCTCTTGGGTACTTCTCCATTTGCCGAACGCAAATTATATTAGCATGCTTTCCCGGTTTTGTCAACCGCAAAAACGCATTTTTTAACCCTACTTTATCATTTCGGCAAATTCGGCTTCATCTATTATCCTTATGCCAAGCTCTGTGGCCTTGGTGAGCTTAGAACCTGCGCTCTCTCCGGCGAGGACGACGGTGGTTTTTTTAGAAACTGAGCCGGACACTTTACCACCGAGGCTTTCCACGATGGCCTTGGCCTCATCGCGGGTATAGCTCGACAACGTACCTGTGAGAACAAATGTCATGCCTTCAAAGCGGCTGTCTACCCTGTCCTCGACGGCGGTCATGGACACGCCCGCAGCCTTGAGCCTGCTAAGCAGATGCTCTGACTGAGGATTGGCAAACCAGCTAATGATATACTCAGCCGTTGTCGCTCCAACATCATTTATGTTTGTCAGCTCCTCCGCTGTGGCGGCCTTGAGTGCATCCATATCACCAAAGCGCCGTGCCAGAAGCTTTGCCGCCGCTTCGCCAACCTGGCGTATACCCAATGCATAGAGCAGGCGGGCAAGACCAGCGGATTTGGACTTTTCAATCGCAGCAATAAGGTTCTCGGCGGACTTTTTGCCCATGCGTTCCAGCATGGACACACTTTGAGCTTCCAGCTCATAGAGGTCTGCTGCAGTGGAGATAAGGCCGGAATCTATAAGATTTTTTGCCAGCGATTCGCCGAGCCCGTCAATGTCCATCGCTCCCTTAGATGCAAAATGGACTATATTTCGAAGCTGCTGGGCGGGACATTCAGCGCCCGTGCAGCGGATCGCCGCGCCGTCCTCATCCCGGGACACAGGCGATGAGCATACAGGACAGAACTCCGGAAGCTTATACGGCACTGTTCCCTCCGGTCGCTTTTCCTTTATGACCTCAAGCACCTCGGGAATGATCTCTCCCGCCTTCTGAACCAGAACGGTATCGCCGATCCGAACGTCAAGAGCGTCTATTACGTCCTGATTGTGGAGGGTGGCATAGGTCACGGTAGTTCCCGCAAGGCGCACCGGGTCGAACACAGCCTTGGGTGTAAGCACGCCCGTTCTGCCAACTTGAACAACGATGTCCTTGACCACTGTTTCCTTCTTTTCCGGTGGATATTTATACGCCGCCGCCCATCGCGGGGCTTTCGCCGTGCTTCCAAGACGTCCGCGCTCTGGCAAGCTGTTTACCTTTACAACCGCTCCATCTATCCCATACTCATACTCATCGCGGTGCTCACCAATATTATGAATAACATCGGCACAATCGGCGTAATTACTCACGATTTTATAGGGTATTATCTTAAAATTACATGCTTTCAGATACTCTAAAGTCTCTGTATGAGTTGTAAAGTCTTTTCCTTTTACATATTGAACGTTGAAAACAAGGATGTCAAGTTTTCGACTTGACACCACTTGTGGGTCCAGCTGACGCATGGTGCCGGCCGCTGCGTTGCGCGGATTCGCGAAGAGCTTCTCTCCCCTAACCTCGCGCTCCGCATTCAGCTCTTCAAACACCTTTCTGGGCATATATACCTCACCGCGTACTATGAGAGTTTCGGGGGCATCGGGTATCGTGAGCGGTATGGATCGGATCGTCCGCAGGTTCTCAGTCACATCCTCGCCTACCCTGCCATCACCTCTTGTAGCGCCTCTGACGAACACACCGTTTTCATAGATAAGTGCCATTGAGAGGCCGTCTATCTTAGGTTCAACGGTAAACTCAGGCTGAGCGACGGACTGCTCAATTTTTTCGTAAAAAGCTTTCAGCTCATCATCAGAGAAAACGTCGTTCAGGCTCTCCAGCGGAACCTCATGAATGACCTGTTCGAAACCGCTTACAGCCGCGCCGCCAACTCTCTGCGTTGGAGAATCGGGGGTAACAAGCTCCGGATTCTCCTCCTCCAGTTCTATAAGGCGGCGCATAAGCGCGTCATATTCAAAATCGCTTATGCTGGGCTCATCCAGGACATAATACTTATGGTTATGCTCGTTGAGTTCTTTTCTCAGCTTTTCGATTTCAGCTTTTGCGTCCATTTGTTTGCTCCTTACGTTGTTATATCGAATCTTTCAAGATTTTCATCCCAATTTTCGTCACCCTCAAAATAGGTATAGCTGTCCGGCACATCACCGATTATAACTGTTTCAGCCACGGGAACTTCCGCGCTCGTCTCGGTGTAAACACTTTTTCCGGGTATAATCACCCTAACTCCCGCTTTCACCCTCACCACTATCTGATGGCAGGTCTGATTTATTCCTGCCGAAGAAAACCGATTTAGAAACTCCGTATCAGTCTGTGCAGCGGTTACGATCTCCACAGGGATATCCGGACCCTTGCCTGAAAGCAGCTTGATACCCGTAATATTGCCAAGAGGTATACTTATATCCGCCCTTATGCCATCCGAGAGAGCGCTGATAACGTCCGTTGTTATCTCGGCTTTAAGCAGGTTTATCTTCGCCACATCGGTTATTATTGCAGCTACCGCGCCGCTTTCATCTTTTTCAAGGGTTATTATGTCATTATATTTCATCTCACCGTCAGCAAGCTTGGCGGCTATGGTGTTATTTATCACGGCGGATACCATATTATTCGCTTCAACCGTTGCCAGTTGGATAACTATCGGCGTGAAATAACGGTAAACCACTATCCCAAGCCACAGCAAAACAATTCCTGCAAGCAGCAAAGCGACCGGACGCAGGCTTGCGCGAGGCCTCCGCCGTTTTCTACGCTTTAAGGCATACATCAACTTAGACACAGGCTTACACCTCCTGTGTCATTTTATGTCATGCCGCTTGTACGGTATTACTTCAAATCTTCGAGGAAAAGCCTTGCCAGCCTGAGCATATTATCAAAGTCTCTTAAACAGCCCACACTTGAGGGAGAGTGGATATATCTCAGGGCGGCGGAGATAGCTGCCACGCGTACTCCTGCGCGCGAGCGCTGGATGGCCTGGGCGTCGGTACCGCCGGAGATATAGGTCTTGGTCTGCCAGGGTATATCGTTAGCCACGGCAAGGTCGCGCAGGCGCTCAAAGAGCTTGCGGTCATATACAGCGCCGCCATCCATGAAGGGTACAACCGGTCCGTTTCCTGGAATACATACCTTGGCAGCTCCCTTCTGTGACGGCAGGTCAGCGGCGGTAGTGCCTTCGATAACGAGCGCTATCTCGGGCTTCAGGGCAAATGCTGCGCCGAACGCGCCGCGGCAGCCCACCTCCTCCTGCACAGTGAAGGCAAACCATGTGTCAACAGGCAGCTCTGAGGCGATAAGCTCCAGCATTACCGTACAGCCTATTCTGTCATCGATGGCCTTGGCTTTAAGGTAGCCTTCTCCGAATTCCACAACAGAAGGGTCGAAGCAGCCCACGTCACCTATGTTTATCTTTGCTTCCGCTTCCTCGCGGTTATTGGCGCCGATATCGATATACATTTCCTTGACCTTGGGGATGCGGTCCTCCTCGGACTTGTCCACCAAATGGAAAGCTTTTATACCCAATATACCGGGTACGGCGGCTTCGCCGATATAAACCTTCTTGCCGATAACAACTCTGCGGTCAATGCCTCCTATGAAATCGAACTTCAGGTAGCCATCCTCGGTTATTTCGTTGATGATAACGCCAACCTCGTCCATATGAGCGGCGAGCATGACGGTGCTTTTAGGCCGCGCAAGACCCTTTTTGAACACGAGCACATTTCCCATAGCATCGGTCTTTATCTCGTCTGCGTAGGGCTCAGCCGTGGCAATAATATATTCGCGCACCTTGTCCTCGCGTCCGGAGACGCCGGGCAGGGCGCAGAGCTCTTTGAGCGTTTTAAGCATGGATGACACCCCTTTCAAAATAGTCCCTAAGGAATCCGGTAAGCAGCTCGACGCCGGTCTCCGCGTCTGAAAGCTTCACAATCTCAACAGGGCTGTGCATATACTTCAGCGGCACGGAGAGAATACCGGTGCATACTCCCTCCCGGGACACCTGAATGGGCCATGCGTTGGTACCGGAATGTCTTGGAGCAACCTCTATCTTGTATCCAATCTCTTTCTCTTTACAGTAGCTCATAAGCGCGTCAGACATGCGCCGGTTTACATTGGGGCCGACGGTTATTACCGCGCCGCAGCCTGCCTTAAATGTATCAGCTCCGGAATAGTCCGGAGTGGATGCAAAGGTAACGTCCACCGCAATGCAGTAATCCGGAGCTATGCCAAAGGCGGCAGCCTCCGCGCCGCGGCAGCCCAGCTCCTCCTGAACACTGGCCATGAAATAAAGGTCATAGTTCAGCTTTACATCCTTAAGATTCTCCATAACCTTCAGCAGCATGGCAACGCACATGCGGTCATCCATAGCCTTGCCGCAGATATAATCGCTGCCAAGGTCGAATGCGTCTCCACGGAACACGCCGTAGGTGCCGGGAGGAACGCGCTTCTCAGCTTCCTCCTGAGAGCAGCCGATATCAATATAAAGGTCCTTCACCTTTATGGCCTGTTCCCTCTCTTCGGCGCTCAGCACATGGGGCGGCAGGCAGGCAATAACTCCGTAAAGAGGTTCATCAGCCAGAACTGTGACCTCACGGCCGGGCAGCATACGCGCGTCCACTCCGCCAATGGTGGCAAACTTCAAAAAGCCCTCCACAGCTTCTGTTACGATAAAACCTACCTCGTCCATATGAGCATCCAGCAGCACTCGCGGCGCACCCTCAATTCCGCATTTCTTAACTCCGATGAGGTTGCCCATGGCGTCTGTTTTCATCTCGTCCACCAGAGGATCAAGCAGCTCCTTTATACGCTCCGCAGCAGGAGTTTCGCTGCCGGAAGGGGCGGAAAGAGCGGAAAATTCTTTAATAATTTTTCTAAGCTCCATTTTTATATCTCCATTCAAAGTGAATTTACTATCTCGCGAAAGCGCTCTCCGCGCTCCATAAAGTTCTTGAAAAGATCAAATGACGCGCTGGCAGGAGAAAGAATAACCACATCGCCCGCCTCGGCAAGAGCCGCGGCGGCACGGATGGCAGTCTCGAAATCCTCGTGCTCGTATATCTCCGGCTTCTGCTCATCCTCGCAGGCAAGAACAGCCTCCTTTATCTTTGGCGAGGTCGCACCGACCAGCACCAGCTTTTTTACCCGCTCGCAGATCACCGGTCCGAGAACGTCATAGGGAATGTGCTTATCATAACCGCCGGCTATGAGAATGACCTTTTCATCGAAGGACTTCAGCCCCGCGATACTGCGGCTCGGGCTGGAAGCGATGGAATCGTTATAATAGCGTACGCCGTCCTTTTCACGCACAAGCTCAATGCGGTGCTCAACTCCGCCGAACTCCGCGGCTACCCTGCGGCACACATTCTCTCCGACGATGTCCATTACCGCAGCGAAGGCGGCCATATAGTTCTCCACATTGTGGAGTCCGGGGAGCTTTATATTCTTGCGAGATACTATCTTCAAATCAAACTTACCGTTGCTGTACCATATACTATCTCCATCGAACCAGCAGCCGTTTTTGACGCTGTTACGGCGGCTGAAGCTGCGAAGTTTCCCCTTTGCCTCGCCCATTGCCGCAGCAGTAACTTCATTGTCCGCGTTAAGCACCAGCAGGTCGGAGGGATCCTGAAAAGCGTAAATATTCTTCTTGGACTGGGTATATTCGTCCATGGAGGTATGGTAATCCAAGTGGTTGGGCGCAATATTTGTGACTACGGCAACATTCGCGCTGCGCTTCATGGTCATAAGCTGGAAGGATGAAAGCTCCACTACGGCATAGTCATGAACGCCTATACTGTCCGCCTCGGCAAGAAGGGGCTTGCCGATATTTCCGCCCAGATGCACCTTATATCTGGCGGCTTCCAGCAGCTTGGCAATTATGGTGGTGGTCGTTGTCTTTCCGTCGCTGCCGGTCACGGCAATGATTTTGCAGGGACAGACCTCGAAAAAGACCTCCATTTCAGAGGTGATCACACTTCCCCGCTCCCTCGCCGCCAGCAGCTCCGGGATATCCGGACGCATACCCGGTGTCTTGAAAATAACGTCATGGTCGAGGCCGCAAAGATAATCATTTCCAAGGCGAAGCTCTGCGCCCTTTGCTTCAAGTCTGTCGGCCAGAGCGCCGAATTTATCTCTTGTATTTCTGTCGCAGGCTGTTACGGAAACACCGTTATCCAGCAGCAGCTCTATAAGGGGCGTATTGCTCACCCCGACGCCGATAACGGCCACTCGTTTGCCGCTCAGACCGCTGATATATTCCTGCAGTTGCATATAAATTTCCCCCGTTCCGCCGCACCGGGCGGCACAAATAGAAATGAAAATGCCTTATATAAAAATATGGCATCAAATAATTTCTGATAAAGTATTATATAACCAAATGAGAAAAATAGCAATCAAAGTTATCGCAAATTGCAGGCTTCACTTGTGACATAACTATAAAATATAATTGACCAAATATAAATAATATTGTATAATTTTTGCAAATACATCATAGGAGGAACCGCTATGAACCTTATCGAAAAATATGCTCCCATAGCAAGCTCGAAGTCTATCGGACAGTATACTCCCCCCAAGTGCTTTGAGCTGGCAGGCAAGACGTTCCACTTCGTCATTGATACCAATGAGGAATGCGGCGACGCCGTTCTGAACTTTACCGGCGAGACAACTGTTGAATGGGCGATCCGCGGAGGCAGCGAGATGGTCGAGGCTGAATATGAGTGCCGCAAGTCTGATGACCGCACCTATCTCGTTACCTACTGCACCACTGAGGGCAATATGCGCAGCAACCACACCTGGGTCATCGACCTTGACCAGGAGCTTGTCACCTTCCTGCGCTGCCCCATTGGCGAGAACCCCTATTACCCCTACCTCATCGACAGCCACTTTGGCTTCGGATACATAAAAATCGAGGGCAAGGAACACACTGACCGCCGCAGACACGGCTTTACTGACGAGGTCGCCGGAACCGCCGTTAAGTGGACCTACGGTCATGAGCTTTCTACCGTTCATGTTTATTATCATCCCAACTGGTACCGCATTGGCTATCCCAAGGATGACATAAGAAGCAAGGAAGCGGAAGCCACAAATACAATGTTTAACGAAATGATGAAGGCTCTTCCCGGTCCCGATGAGCCTGCCTACTATGTAAGAATAAAGGAAGGCATGTATCTGGTAAGCGTTACCGAACAGAACATGGAGAAGATCCTGGGCGAAAAAGTCGGATTCCGCAGCGATACACTCTGCTTCCTTGACAATTGGGACAGAATGTACAGCGTTGGACGTGGCTTCGGCACTATGACCAGCAACGGAGAAGACAGACCCATCTTCGTTATGATAGGCAAGTACGGCGCACCTGTGGAGGTAGACGAGCATTTTTTTACGGACAGTAACCCCTATCTGGTCTGATATATTTCTGTAGGTTTGTCAATGATGTGAGACCACGAAAACGCGACAGAGTTTCAAGTTTAGAAGAGCGATTTTGCTGACGGCGGGAGGGCGAAGCCCAACCAGCGTCAGCAAAATCGGGCGGCTTCCAGCTCCTGCCGCTTCTGCATAGGCGTTTTCCAGCCTAGAACAGACATGGGAATCCGGTTGGATCGCCGTAAGTAGCGTTTCAT